>CAMCRZ010000009.1 GCA_945877425.1 uncultured Treponema sp. | reverse complement strand
CTAATGTATTTTTAATTTTTTAAATAGTGGCTTTCTTAAGTTGATGATGTTGGGCAGCGCTGGGCGTTGTTTTGAGTTTTATGATGGCGGTAACGACTTTGAGCCTTCCGAGCCTTGTTATGCTGTCGAAGGCCGTAAAACCGAAGCTGCTTGCAATTTTTACAGCGATTTGCGTTGTGGGGATTATTGCGGCGGGGTATTTGTTTAATGTGGTGCAGAGTGTGCAGGGGTGGATGTAGATGTTAGATTTTTTGTGTAAAAAAGTGATATAATTGCTATAATATAGAAATGAATGTTCAATAGTCTGGAGGCGAAAATATGTCAGATGCAGCTTTTGAAGATTTTACAAAACAAGTTCTTGAACTTTCCTATGAACAGACACTTCTTCTAATGGAAAAAATGCTTGAATCATTAAAGACAAAACGAAGGGAAGAAAATTATTCGGAAATGGAATAAATAAAAATTCTGTAATACTATCAATATTTTTGGAGGCCCTCAAAATGCAAATCAATTCAATCGAAATCTTAGGTCGGGACGGTTGCAGGACTTGCAGTTCAATGTATCAGACTGTCATTGACATTATGGCAGAAAAAAATCTTGCAGTGGACATTCAGCATGTTACGGATTTACAAAGAATCATGGCGCTTGGCGTGATGAGCCTTCCGGGCGTTGTGATTAACGGCAAGGTTGTTTCGTATGGTAAAAAACTTTCCAAGGCGGAACTGGAAAAACTGATTGACGGCGTGATTGGGGAGTGAAAATTCAGCGTAATGAAAAAAGTAAAACGAGGAAATTGGAATGTTGAAAAAAATGGATTTTTAGGAATTATTGATAAAAATGCAAATGGTAAATATGTATTAAGTGGATATGCATTAACGGATAAAAAAAATGAGGCAACAAATGCCATAAATGCGGTGATCGCAAAATATGGCTACACACAAGGTTTTCTCGAGGTTTACGACCTTGTGGATGCTACCTTCATACATTTACATAATAAACCTAGTGGAAAAAAAAATGCAACAAAGAAAAACTAATACTCCTTATGCTTTTACGATTTCCTCTGCAAGTGCCTTTATTGCAGAAAGGCTTTCTTCGCTTAGTGCAGATTTAATCGTAACAGAGTTTTCTGCAAGACAGATGTCCTTCATTTCTGAAAATGTTTCTGCCATTTTTTTTGCTGCCATCGGTGCCCAAGAACCGTTTTCAATTAAGAAAACCTTGCGTTTCTGATAAGCCTTTGCTTTAAGGTGATTTAAGAATGATTCGACTGCAGGAAAAAGTCCGCCGTCATAAGTTGGTGAAGCAACAACTAGCCTGTCATAGCGGAATGCATCTTCAATTACTTCTGCCATATCTTCGCGTGCCAAATCTGAAAGAACGACTTTTGCACGGTTTCCGATACATTCAGCAAGCGTTTTAACAGCCGCCTTAGTGTTCCCGTAAACAGACGAATATGCAATAAGAACGCCTTTATCTTCTGGTTCGTAGCGGCTCCATACATCATATTTTTCTATATAATATGAAAGTTCTTCTGCAAGAACAGGACCGTGAAGAGGACATATTTTCTGAATATCAAGGGCGGATGCTTTCTTTAAAAGTGCCTGAACTGGTGCACCGTATTTTCCGACAATGTTGAAATAATACCGTCGTGCCTCGCATGCCCAGTCTTCTTTTTTTGCTTCTGCCGGACTTTCCTTAATATTAAGCGCACCGAATTTTCCGAAAGCATCTGCTGAAAACAGAACTTTTTCAGATTCCTCGTAACTCATCATAACCTCAGGCCAGTGAATCATCGGTGCCATAATGAATTTAAGACGGTGTGAACCAAGTTCAAGGAAATCACCTTCTTTTACCACAAGCGAGTGAGAATCATCTTCAAACCCAAAGAAATTTTTTATCATCGGAAAAGTTTTTGCATTTCCTACAACAGTGATGTTCGGATATTTTTCCAGGAGTGCAATAAGAGAAGCAGAATGGTCTCCTTCCATGTGAGAAACAATTACATAGTCAGGAGTTCTTCCAGAAAGAGCTTCTTCAACATTGCAAAGCCATTCTGAAGTTTTTGACTTGTCTACAGTATCCAGAACAGCAATTTTTTCATCTATAATGACATACGAATTATACGAAACACCTTCCGGTACAACATACTGACTTTCAAACAAATCAATTTCCCTGTCATCAACACCGACATACAAAATTGAATCACTTATCTTTTTTACAGACATATTTTCCTCCAATCAAATAATGAATCTCGCAACGCAAACTTGTGAATAAAAACTTTGACGCTAATAAGGCAAAGTTTTTATTACACCTCCTCGTGATTTGTATTCATCACGATATTTTTTTGCCAGTGCCAATTTTAATATATGATAAATCCCGTATTTGTCAAGAAAATTATTACTGCCTTGCTGATGGCTTTTCTGGCAGGGTTTTAGGGGCGGCAGCCCCTAGGCGAAGGGGTAGCACGCAACGAAGTGCGGGCGCAGGGGAAGGCTTTCACCTCCTGTAGAATGTAGCCCCATTTCCTGAGTTAAGCTTAAAAAAAATGATATAAAGCAGGATTTTTGCATACGATTTCAAAAAAATTCATTATATTTAAATTGCAGCAATACTAAACTGCATCATTTTATAATTCATGGAGGTATTTATGAAAAAACAGATTTTATTACCAGTTGTATTTTTTTCAGCGCTATTCAGTTTTGCGCAGTCTTATCCTGATGCAGATGAAACTAATCCTGAAAAAATGCAGTGGCAGCAGGGATTTCCACCGTTACCTGAAAAAACACTTCATGCAGCAGACGGCTCTTACTTTACGTTTCCAGGACTGCGTTACAGTGTAAATCATATGCAGGAATTTTCACTTACCCGTACAGTTCCAGGTGCAAAGGAAAATCTGTATTCTGTAAAAACAAAGTATGATGACGCAATAGACAATATAACTTTTACTCCATGGAATTCAGATACACCAATGACATTTGCTCAGTCTCTTGATGCAAACTACACCGACGGCATAATCATCATGCATAAGGGAAAAATCATTTACGAAAAATATCCGGCTGGACTTAAGCAAGATGGAGTGCACGCTGCAATGTCTGTAAGCAAATCTTTTACCGGAACTATTGCGGCTATTCTTGAAGCAGAAGGTGTTCTTGATCCGTCTAAAACTGTAGCAGAATACATTCCTGAACTTAAAGACAGCGGTTTCGGCGATGCAACTGTACGTCAGGTAATGGATATGACTACTTCAATTCAATACAGCGAAGACTACAACGATCCTAATGCTGAAGTGTGGAAATATTCTGCTGCAGGAAATGTGTTCCGTCCGGCTGATTACAAAGGTCCTGAAAATTATTACGAATATCTTGCAACTGTAAAGAAAATACCGGGTCAGGAACATGGCGAAAAATTCGGCTATAAAACAGTAAACACTGAACTTCTTGCATGGATAAATTCCCGTGTAACAGGAAAAAGCCTTACTGAACTTATTTCAGAAAAAATATGGAAACCAATGGGTGCTCATTATGACGGATACTATCAGGTTGATCCTTCAGGAATTGCTTTTGCAGGCGGCGGATTTAACTTAAACTTAAGGGACATGGCAATGTTCGGTGAAATGATGCGTAACGGCGGAAAACTTAACGGCAAACAGGTAATTCCTGCTTCTGCTGCTAAAGACATTGCTACAGGCGGTTCAGGCAAAGAGTATAAGGAAACTTTTGCTAAAGGCGGAGAATATCCTGCACTTGAAAACTGGAGCTATCACAATATGTGGTGGATTACAAATAATTCTCACGGTGCATACATGGCCCGAGGCGTTCACGGTCAGGCAATTTACGTAGATCCTGCAGCTCAAATGGTTATAGCAAGATTTGCTTCTACTTACCTTGCTTCAAACAAATACATTGACCCTCTTTCAATTCCTGCATATGAAGCTGTGGCAGATTATCTTATGAAAAAATAATTCTTCTATTTTACACGGCACTTTTTTAAATAAGTACGGGCGGAATTCAATGCACACTCTGCAATGATTCTGCCCTTTTTTGTTAAGTCATGCTTTCCCCCGCAGACAGAACAGACAGCCATAACAGGCAAGTTGTAACTTATAACAAAAAATGTTAGTATTGCTGCAAAAATAAATCTAACAAAGTAAGAGGAATTTTATGCTTACATTAAAGTTTGGCGGAACAAGTATGGGTTCTGCTCGTCGTATTCTTGACAGCGTTGATATTATGATTGGTCGTGCAAAGGCAGACCGTATTTCAGTTGTGGTTAGCGCTGTAGCAGGAGTTTCAAATAAGTTACAGGCTGCTATAGACGGATGCGTTTCGGGGAGTACCGCCGGAGTTTTTGTAAGTGAGCTTCGTTCCATTCATCAGGGTATTTGTGCTGAATTAAAATCTACACTTCCGGAATTCAACACAGAATCAGTTATGGCAAAAATCGAACTTAATCTTGCTGAGTTGGAAAAACTTCTTTCAGGCATTTCGTCTTTCGGTGAATGTCCAAACGGCGTACACTGCCGCATTATGGGTATGGGCGAATTGATGTGCGCTCCTATAGTTGAAGCTGTCCTTCTTGCTAAAAAACAAAGCGTTATCCTTCTTGACAGCCGTAAATTTATTTTTACAACAGGTGATCAAAAGGAAGGCGACCCTGATTATTCACATTGTGCAGATGCATTTGCCGATTACCGTGACGGTTCTGCTCCTATGGCTCAAATTCTTCTTTTCCCTGGATTTATATGTTCATGGATTTCGGGAACTGGTGCAAAGCCTGTTATGGGACTTCTTGGAAGAAACGGTTCAGACTTTAGTGCAGCAATCGTAGGTTCATGTCTTGGTTCAAGCAAAGTAGAATTCTGGACAGACGTAGACGGAATTTACACTGCAGATCCTCGTGTTGTAAAAGACGCAATTCTTGTTGGTGCAATGACTTACGAAGAAGCAATGGAACTTTCATTCTTCGGTTCAAAAGTGCTTCACCCTAAAACACTTGCTCCTCTTGCAGCTAAAAATATTGAAGCATGGAGCTTAAATAGCCACAATCCTTCAGCACGGGGTACTTGCATAGGAAAAGGCCCTTACGAACTTGGCAAAAACGAAGGTCCTGTCCGTGGAATCAGCTGTTTGAAAGACTGTGCAATGATTTCAGTTACAGGTGCAGGAATGAAAGGCCGCAAAGGTATGGCAGCACGTATTTTTTCAGCAGTAAGCAATGCAGGAATTTCCGTTCTCCTTATAACTCAGTCTTCTTCAGAATATACAGTTTCATTTTGCGTAAGAAAAGCTTATGCCGCTAAAGTTCAGGATATACTTAAAAGTGAATTTGCCCTTGAAATAAGTACTAAGCTTTTAAATCCTATAGAAGTTTACGATGACCTTGCCATAGTTTCCATTATTGGTGATGCAATGAAGCAGAAGCGTGGTGTTGCAGGAACATTCTTTGATTCTCTTGCCAGCCGTGACATCAACATTAAGGCTATTGCGCAGGGTTCCAGCGAGCGTTCTATTTCCGCAGTCATTAAGGCTGAAGACGGAGATATGGCTGTTCGTGTTGTACATCAGTTTTTCTTCAATACAGTTCAGTCTATTCAGGTTTACGCTTTTGGTGCAGGAACTATTGGCGGAACTATGCTTGACCAGATTCACGAGCAGCACAATGCACTTCTTGAGCAGGGAATTGATGTCCGTGTTATGGCAATTGCAAATATTGACGGAATGATTTTTAACGCAGAAGGAATTGACCTTGCCAACTGGCGTGATAAAGTTAAGGCTGAAGGCAAGAAAACTAATCTTGATGAAATTCTTGAATTTGTAAAGGAAACCAAGCCTCTTAATCCTATTTTTGTTGACTGTACTGCAAGTTACGATTTGCCAGAGCGTTATCTTGATATTTTCAAGGCAGGAATGAGCATTGCAACTCCAAACAAAAGAGCAAACTCTATGGACATGGATTTCTACCACAAGCTTCGTGAAACTGCCAACCAGATGCATGTTCGCTTCCTTTACGAAACAAATGTTGGAGCAGGTCTTCCTATAATCGATACATTGCAGAATCTCTTTAAGTCTGGTGATAAACTTACAGGCTTTAACGGAATTATGTCTGGCTCACTTTCTTACATTTTCGGCAAACTTGATGAAGGCAAGAAATTCAGCGAAGCCGTTCTTGAAGCAAAGGCATTGCGTTACACTGAACCTGATCCTCGTGATGATTTAAAAGGAACTGATGTTGCAAGAAAAGCCCTTATCATTGCCCGTGAAGCCGGCATGGAAATTGAACTTAAAGATATAGAAATGCGTTCTATTTTCCCGGAAAATTTCAGCCTTGAAGGAACACCTGAAGACTTCCTTAAAAAGCTTCCTGAACTTGACAGTTACTTTGAAGAAAAAATGGCTGCACTTAAAAAAGAAAACAAAGTTCTTCGTATGGCTGCATCCATTAAAGACGGAAAAGTAAGCGTAGGTATGCTTGAAGTTGGTCCGGAAGATCCTCTTTATGCAGTTAAAGGCGGAGAAAATGCTTTCGTATTCCACACAGCACGCTACACTCCAATTCCGTTAACTGTACGCGGTTACGGTGCAGGAGCAGGCGTTACAGCTGCAGGCGTATTCGGCGACATTCTCCGTACAGTAAGCTGGAACGTTTCCAGTTTCTAGTGTAAAGCAGAAATTTAATGTAAAGGCAGTAGTCTGTTATAACGCATTTTAAGTGCTGGAACATCTGGACTTCTGCCTTTTGTTTTAATCCGCACATTCAGCCTTTTGTGCAAAAATTCAATTTTTTTGAGGTTGAAATATGGTTATAGTTTTAAAAAAAGATTCAACGGAAGAACAGAAAAATAATGTACGTAATTTTCTTACTCAAAAAAACTTTCGCCTTAACGAAATTCAGGGTGAAGAAGATACTGTAATAGCTGCAGTAGGAAAAGTCCACATGGACATAGAAGAGCTGGAACTTTTGCCGGGCGTTCAGAAAATCATTCCGATAAGCAAGCCTTATAAAATGGCAAGCCGTGAGTTTAAGACAGAAAACACTGTTGTAGAAATTCCAAACGGTCAGGGTCAGACTGTACGCATTGGAGGTCAGCGGATTGTTACTATTGCAGGACCAAGTGCTGTAGAAAGCCGCAGTCAGATTATGGAAATTGCAGAAGAAGTTGCAAAAAGCGGTGCTGCTTTGTTAAGGGCAAGCTGCTTTAAGCCAAGATCTTCTCCTTACAGTTTCCAGGGCTTAGGTGAAGAAGGATTAAAATATTTAAAAGAAGCAGGTGAAAAATTCGGACTTCCTGTAGTTTCAGAAATTGTAAGCGAAAACTTAATTCCTGTTATGAAAGATTACGTTGATGTTTTTCAGATTGGCGCAAGAAATATGCAGAACTTTGAACTTCTTAAAAAAGTAGGAGCTGCCGGTTTGCCTGTAATTTTAAAAAGAAGCTACACTGCAACTCTGGAAGAACTTCTTATGAGCGCAGAATATCTTCTTGCTTCGGGAACTGAAAACGTCATTCTTTGTGAAAGAGGAATACGCACTTTTGAACACGCAACACGGAACACTCTTGATTTAAGTGCAATCCCTGTTTTAAGAAGTCTGACTCATCTTCCTATAATGGTTGACCCAAGTCATGCAGTAGGCATACGTGATAAAATTGCGCCATTGGGTTTAGCTGCAGTTGCAAGCGGTGCAGACGGAGTAGTTGTAGACGTTCACAATCATCCGGAAAATGCATTAAGCGGTGCTTCCAGAAGCCTGCTGCCGTCTCAGTTTGACAAAATGATGCATGACATTGAAGCCTTTGCGCCTGTTATGGGAAAATCCATTGTTCACATAAGGTGTGATTCAAAAAATGCATCTTCTTTACGGGGCTCAGATTCCTGCGTAGAAAAAACAGGCAGGACAATTTGTGCTTACAGCGGAAAACGAGGAGCTTATGCAGAACAGGCAATAGAACGGTATTTTGACGGCGAAGCACAGAGCCTCTCTCTTGACAGTTTTAGCGAAGTGTTCCAGAGCGTTATTGACAGAAAAGCAGATTACGGAATGATTCCTATAGAAAATTCTTTAAACGGTTCTGTTTATCAGAATTACGATAATTTCAGCAGGTTTGAAGATGTTGTAATTTGCGGATCCGTTACGCTGAACATACGCCACTGCCTTCTTGCTGCAAAAGGTGCTGATTTTTCTACAATCAAAAATGTTTATTCTCATCCGCAGGGATTCGGTCAGTGCAGGAAATTCCTTGATAATCATAAAAACTGGAACTGCATTGATTCAGTTTCAACTTCCACTGCTGCAGAAACAGTTGCAAAAAGCATCTCTCTGGAAAATGCTGCAATCGGAAGTTTAAAAAATGCACAGATTTACAATCTTGAAGTTCTTGCTCAGGATATTGAAGATGATTCAGGAAATTTCACACGGTTTGTTGTAATTCAGTCTAAAGATCAGGAAGCAGAAAATCATCCTGGTGCAAGAAACATTGAATGTGATACGGCAAGCTTTATCTTTACGACTAAAAACGAAAGCGGTGCACTTTGCAAAGTTCTGAGTTTGTTTGAAGAAAAAAAGCTTAACTTAACAAGACTAGAATCTCGGCCTATTCAGGGTCAGTTGTGGAAGAGCTGGTTTTACGTTGATGTGGAATTGAAAAATTTAAACGGCAAAAGTGAAGATGCTGCAAAACAGCTGCTTGAATGTTTAAAAGAAAAAACAGAAGAAGTGCGTCTCCTTGGCGTCTATTCTGAAGGCAAATAATCTGATAAAATAAAAAAGTTAAATTGATTATATTTTAATTGATGTTTACAGGAGAATGATGATTATGGAAAAATATGTTCTTTCAGTTTTAGTTGAAAATCACGCCGGTGTTTTAAGCCGTGTGTCTGGTTTGTTCAGCCGCAGAGGCTACAATATTGACTCTCTTACTGTATGCGAAACTGCTGATGAAAATAAATCAAGAATGACAATCGTTGTTCGCGGCGATGAATATATTCTTGAACAGATTGAAAAGCAGCTTTCTAAACTTGTTGAAGTTATTTCCATTGAGCACTGTCTTTCTTCTGAAACAACTCAAAGGGCAATGGCTCTTATTAAAGTAAAGGCAGACGGATCTTCCCGTGCAGTTATTATTGAAACCTGCAATATTTTCCGTGCCCACATTGTTGACGTGTCAGAAAATTCACTTATTGTTGAAGCAACTGGAAGCGAAGACAAACTCAGCTCTTTGATAAGGCTTCTTGAACCATACGGAATTCTTGAACTTTTAAATTCCGGACTTGTAGCAATGGATCGCGGTTCAAAAATTATGAAATAATTTTTTTTCAGATAGTTTTAAATGGTTTTAATTTAAGATTATTCTGCAAAGTGAATTTTATACCATTTGTCATCAAATATTTGCCAGCTGTTTTGTGAAAAAATTATTTGTCCTGCACGAAAAGATTTTTCTTTTTTAGGAAAAGTTTTTTCGTAGGATTTGCTGGCTGAAAAAAAATCTTGTAAAAAATCAGTAGTTAAAAAAAAGTCTTTGTCTTTTGTTGTTGCAAAAATAATTTTTAGTGTTAAAGAAAAATTTTTGCTTTTTAATTGAACTGGGAAATAGAAATTGCCCTTTTCAAATTCTGGTGTTTGTATAAAACATTCTTCTAGCAAAGAAAAATCAATTTTACAATCATCTTCCATAAGTGCAAAAAGCGGAAACTCCGGATACATCATTATTTTTTTTGACTCAGAAAAAAATTTTATAAAATCAGTCTGGAAGTTTTTTAGAAAAAGTTCTGTGTCTTTTCCTGGAATAAAAGCGTTCATTTTTTTAGTGTAGAGTAAAAAATAAAAAAAGTGTACTATTTTTTTTATGAACAGAAAATCAATTTTTAAAGTAATGCTTTTTTCTTTTGCCGTAATTTTTGCAGTTCTTGCCGTTAAAGTTTATAAATATTTTTCCAACGACGTTTCTGTTTTGGGAATAAAAGGTGAAAGTCTTATTGCGCTGAATTTTCAAAGCGTAAATGCTGAAATAAAAAATCCTGAAAAACATTCTTATCTGTATTTTAAATTTACGGTAAACCAGAAGGCAATGCTGGAAAATCAGTTTTACAAAAATTCAAATGCAGCCGTAAATGTAACGCTGGACTTTAAAAATAAAAAAGGAGACAAGCCTTTTGCCTACGGTTTTTTATACGATGAAGATTTTGAAAGCGAAAAAAAATTAAAGGATAAAATTCAAAAGCGTCCTCTCATTACAGGAATGTTTTCTGATTTTTACGGTACAGGCGGAAAAGCCGTTCTTTCTTTTACAATCAAGGAAAACGATGAAGTGCCTTCCGGTTTTTTTGTTTACTCAATGGTTCCTGCCAAAATAGAAAAAGTTCAGTTTGCACAGCCTGCAGTTGGTTTTGATTTTTCAGGAGAAATTCCGTATTACGGTTTTACTAAAGAGTATTCTGAAATAAGCGGAACATTTTTTTCTGAAAATAAATTTTTTGATTTTACAAGTGCACGGAATGTTTACGGTTCAGGCAGTGAAGGAAATTCAGTTTATCCGTTTTTGGAAATCAAGCTTGAACAGGAAGAAAATATCGGAAGTTACAATAATCAGACTAAAGTAAAATTTAACTACAGCGGCGAAAACTGTACTATAAGGCGTGTGAAAAATAAAAATACCGTAACTGTTCAGCTTAGTGCATTTGACAGCCCTTTTGGAAAATTTGCTTCTACGGAAAACGGTTCTAAAATTGCTTCAATTCTGCTTAGAAAAAATTCTCCTGAATTAAATCCTGATGAAAATAAAAAAGTTCTCTTCCCTTTAGTTTCTGACATTGGAATGGTTGTGGACTGGAACAGAAAAAACTGGCGCTGCAATGATTATGAACTTTTCAAGTGGGAAAATTTTCCTGACACTTTACTTTTTGATTTTGCCGATTACAAAGTGCAGAATGAATTTTTTACAAGGCTTGCATTTTTTGTAGAAAAGACAGGCTATAAGGGAACGCTTGTAAGCAACGACTTTGTGGAAAATCAGCACGGCTACAATGCCCACGATTATAAGGCAGAAGATCTGGCTGCTTTTTTTAATAAAGTTCGGAAAGAAAATTTTGCCATAAACGAAAGGGAACAGCTGCTTAAAGAAATTCTTCTTGCCAACGGAATAATTTTGCAAAATGAAGACGGCTCTTACAAGGAAGGAAAGGGCAGCATCATTTCCATAAGCAGGGAAAGTCCAGATTATTTAAGATGGCGGCTTCTTGCTCACGAAAGCTGGCACGGCATTTATTTCGGTGATGAAAAATTCAGAAACTTTGTAGAAAATATCTACGTTAACTTTGACCATGCTTCAATGGAATTCCTTAAAATTTTCTGGGAAACTCAAAGAGGTTTAGGCTACGACAGAAATGACGAATACCTTATGAAAAATGAATTTATGGCTTACTTAATGCAGCAGAACCTGGCTTCCACTTCAGCGTATTTTGCAGAAGATCTTGCAAACAGATGGACTGTAAGGCAAAACGAAGGTGAACTTGCCGAATACGTAAGGAGCAACAACGGATTTTATTTTGTCCAGGCAGCCGAATCCTTAAACAGTTACGCTTTTGAAAACTGGGGACTGGCAGCTGGAAGAGTAAATATTTTTTCCAAAGACTAAATGTCAAGGTTGAATCTTTTTTCAGACTGAACAGTTGTAGGCGGTCCGTGTCCCGGCATGATTACAGTTTCATCAGTCTGGGAAAAAATCTTTTCCTTGATTTTATCTTCCATAAGTTTTTTGGAATAATGGCTTGCAGTTTCGCCTGTTATGCCTGAAGTAATTGTATCACCTGTAAAAAGCACTGAACCTATTTTGTAAACCATACCGTCTGCTGTGTGGCCTGGAATGGAAAAATATTCTACGTCAAGTCCTGCAATGTTTATTTTACCGTCGCCTTTTAAAACGTAAGTTTTGCTTCCTGTTATTTCGTAATCAGCAGCGTAAATTACAGGCGAGTAAATTTTATTTAAAGTGCGCAATCCCTTTACGTGATTAAAATGATTGTGGGTAATAAGAACGGCTGAAAGTCTGTAAGGTCCGGCTTCAATCTGCTTTATCATATCGTTGGTGATGACTCCGGGATCAACAATAATTGCTTCTTTTTTTTCGCTTTCATCATTTACAACAACATAACAATTCGTGAATTCTTCCAGAGAAAGGTGAAAGTAAATTTTCATAATATCTCCTGACTTTCATTGTCTGATTCGGAAAGTACTGCATCACTGTCGCCCATAAGTCCGCCTCTATTTCTGTCAACAAGAGCTTCCCGTGTGTTTGAATATTTAAAAGAAACGTTGTCCCTGAATGATTCATAGAAAACTGTTTTTTTTAAGTTGCAGTTTTTCATTGAAGTGTTTATTAAAATTGCTTTTATAAAACGGCTGTTGTAAAGGTCGCAGTCATCTAAGCTTGACTGATATGCATTTGCACCGTTGAAGTTTAAATGAATTAAATTGCTGCCTGTTAAAATTGCGTGAACAAATTTTGCTCCTGCGAAAGAAGAAAACTGAATGTCGCTGTTAATTAAGTCGCAGTCTATAAAAGATGAATTGTCGTACATACTCATGCGTATTCTCATTCCGTTTGAGTGGACGTTTGAAAAAGAGCAGTGCTGCATATTGCATCCGTAAAATTTTTTGTTTTTGAAGTCTGCATTTTTTATTTCAATTTCACAGGCTGTAAGTCCTACAATTTTTTCGTGTTCGTTTATGAACTTTAAAATTTTTGCAGAAGTTTTTTCAGGTTCAGGATCATGGTTTATGCACCAGCCTGGCTTCATGGTAATGTTGCCCTTATCATCAATAACAGAAATTGCCGGCTTACTGCATTCCGGACACTGACATTTATTCAACGTGTACATTGTAATAATTTATGCTATTGAAAGTATTTAGTCAAATGCTTAAAATCTAAAATCATGCGTGTTGATTTTGCTTTTCTGGATTCAGGAACAGGCGGCTTGCCTTACATGAAAGCTCTGAAAAATAAACTGCCTTCTGCAAAGTGTGTCTATCTTGGTGATACTGCTCATTTTCCTTATGGCGAAAAAAGTTTTTCTCAAGTTGCAGAATGTGCTTCTCTTGCAGTTGATTTGATTATAAAAAAATGGAATCCTAAAACTATAGTTGTAGCCTGCAACACAATCAGCGTAACTGCTCTTGATATTTTAAGAAAAAATTTTCCGCAAGTACCAATAGTGGGAACTGTTCCTGCAATAAAGCTTGCCGGTAAAATTTCAGTGAACAGAAAAATCGGGCTTCTTGCAACTAACGCTACTGTAAATCATCCTTATTGCAGAAAATTAATTCAGGACTTTGCCAGCGATTGCCAGGTTTTTAACAGAGGTGATCCTGAACTTATTTCGTTTATAGAGAAAAATCTTTTTACTTCCACAGAAGAGCAGAAAATTGAAGCTGTAAAAAATGCCGTTGATTTTTTTAAGGCAAATGAATGTGACACAGTGATTTTAGGCTGCACTCATTTTACTCACATTGCTGACGTTATGAAAAAAAGTTTTGGAGAAAAAGTTAATGTAGTTGACAGCAGGGAAGGCGTTGCAAATCAGGCGTTGAAGCAGTTTAAGCTTTACGGAAAAAATGAAACTTGTGAAGGCGAAAAATCTTTGTGCGTAAAGGACTGCACTTTTTTTGTAACTGAAGCTTCGGAAAGTGAAACTGAAGAATATGTAACTCTATGTAAAAATATGGATATTCCCTGGGGCGGAACTGTAGAATTTTCCTGAATGAATTCTGCAATGAGTTTAAAAATAAAGCTGCCTGAAAAGTTGTGGAAAAAATCACTTGCTTATCAGGCAGTTTTTTTATGGATTCTGCAAATTTAACTTTTAAAGTTTTTCTGCAATGGCATCAATGAATTCCCAGGAGTTGAGGATTTGTTTTGCCGGTGGATTTGCAAGACGGGCAAGGTCTCCTGTCATGCGGCCTTCTTCAATTACGTCTAAAGTTGCTTTTTCAAGTTTTTTTGCAAAGGCTGCAAGTTCCGGTGTGTCGTCAAGTTCAGCACGTTTGGCAAGTGCACCTGTCCAGGCGAAAATAGTTGCAACCGGATTTGTAGAAGTTTTTTCTCCCTTAAGGTAGCGGTAATAATGTTTCTGAACAGTTCCATGGCTTGCTTCATATTCAAATTCACCGTTTGGAGAAACAAGTACAGATGTCATCATTGCAAGACTTCCGCAGGCACTGGCAATCATGTCGCTCATAACATCGCCGTCGTAGTTTTTACAGGCCCACAAAAATCCGCCTTCACTTTTCATAACACGGGCAACTGCATCATCAATCAGAGTGTAGAAATATTCAATGCCGGCTGCATCAAATTTTGGCTTAAACTCTTCGTCAAAAATGCGCTGGAAAATTGCCTTAAAGTTTCCGTCGTAAGTTTTGCTGATTGTATCTTTTGTTCCAAGCCATACGCTGATTTTCTGATCGAGTGCATAGTTAAAGCAGCATCGTGCAAAGCTTTCAATTGATTCATCAAGGTTGTGAATTCCCTGAATAATTCCAGGACCTTTCATTACCTGAATTGTTTTGCGGATTTCCTTTCCGTCTTCTCCTGTAAACACAAGTTCTGCTGTTCCTGCACAAGGAGTTTTAATTTCACAATTCTTGTAAACATCGCCGTAACCGTGTCTTCCTAAAACGATTGGCTTTTTCCATGAGGTAACGTTGCACTGAATGTTCTTTACAAAAATTGGTGCACGGAAAATTGTTCCGTCAAGTTCGCCTCGAAGAATTCCGTTTGGAGAAGGAGTAAGCTGTTTAAGTTTGTATTCTTCCATGCGGGCTGCGTTGGAAGTTATGGTTGCACATTTTACGCCAACACCAAGACGCTTGATTGCTGCAGCTGCTTCGTAAGTGATTTTGTCGTCTGAGTCATCACGTGATTTAAGACCAAGATCATAGTATTCAGTTTTAAGCTCAATGAAAGGTTCAAGAAGCTTTTCCTTAATTACAGCCCAAAGCACACGTGTCATTTCATCGCCGTCAAGTTCGGCAATTGCGTTTTTCATCTGGATTTTAGCCATCTGATTCTCCTTAAAAATATTTAGTTAGTAACTCCGTTTCCGTTGTAATTTAAATCAGTTAAAATTTCAGTATGATCAGGGAACACTGCAACTGTATGCTCTTCGTGGCAGCTCCAGCTTCCGTCGCAGGTAACAACTGTCCAGTCTGAACCTTCTTCAATTTCAACTTCATCAGTTCCAAGATTTATCATCGGTTCAATAGCTAAAACCATTCCTGCCTGAATTCTTGGATTTGGTCCTCTGCTTGGACAATTTGGAATGGAAGGATCTTCGTGTACGTCAAGTCCTACTCCGTGTCCGCAATAGTCGTAAACTACGCCATAACCGTTTTTGTTGCAGCATAAATCGTAAACTGCATTTGAAATGTCACTGATTCTGTTGCCCACTTTGCAAGCCTGAATTCCTGCCATAAGGCTTTCTCTTGTAACTTCCACAAGTTTCCGCACTTCGCTTTTTACGTTGCCCACCATAACTGTGTGTGTTGAATCTGAAATGTAACCGTCGAGATTTATTCCTATGTCAAGTGAAACAATGTCTCCGTCCTGTATAAAACGTTTTTTTGAAGGAACTCCGTGTATAACCTGATTGTTAATGCTGATGCATGCACAGCCGGGAAAATTTTCCTGATACCAGGCAGGCTTTCCTCCAAACTTACGGGTAAAGTCTATGCACCAGTCGTCAATTTCTTTTGTGCTGATTCCAGGTTTAACTTTAGGAATGATTTCATTAAATAAGTCAGCAAGCAAATGACAGCTTTTTCTGATTTTATTAATCTGTTCATCGTTTTTAAGTCTTATCATATTTTTACGCTCCTAATGCTGATTTTTTTACATAAGATTAAACAGAAATTTTTTCACTTTCAATGCGGCAGAGTTTTGCTGTAGTAAAGTCTCCCATTCTTTCGTAAGCACCTGCCATTTTCATTAAGAAAAATGAATCGTCACTTTTTCCAAACTGAAGTTCTAGCGCCCGTTCCCATGCATCAAGTGCCAGCTCGTCGTTTACAAAACCTTCAATCTTGTTTCGCAAAATGTGCCGGGCAAGTCCCTTTACTTCAGGGAAGAAGAATTTAAAGTAGTTAAATGAATATTCCATTTTTATGATTTGCTCAAGAAGAAGCACTGCATCGTAATATTCGTTTCTTAGGACAAGCTCTTCTGCAAGAATGTAACCGTAGTCCATAAAGTCTTCTCTTGTAAACCAGCGGGACAGACTGAAGCCTGGACGTTCCATGTTCATCTTTTTAAATTCAGCAACAGCTTCATCATCCTGATTGTGTACGAGATAATAGAAAATAAGTTTTGCGTGGCTTTCATCATCGTTGCGTTCAAGAAGCCATGTTTTATAATCAAATTCTGATTTTCTTTTTTTGCGTTCCTGAGTGTACTGCTTGTAGGAATATGATTCGTCAAAAAGTGAACGTGACCTTAAATCTGAAAGTGTCTGATAGGCAGTTAAAAGTTCGCGGAACTGTACATCATCTCCTTGCGTGATGTCTGGATGAAGAAGCTTGGCTTTTTGTCTGAAGGCTTTTTTAATTTCCGCTGCAGTTGCATTGTGGGAAACGCCCAGTATCTTGTAACAGTCTTTCATTTTATGTCGCAAGAAGTGTAGCCTTTTTTGTATAAAAATTCAATTGTACCGATGTTGCGTATGTTGCGGCGGCTTAAAACAAAGGCGCTAGGAGCAGAAGTCGGGTGCAAAAACGCTCTGTTTGTGGCTGTCGCATAAGCGACAAATAAAATAGTTCCCATGCCACAAACAGTGTGTAAGGCATTAATGCCTGATTTTGCCGCCCGGCTTTGCGACGTTCAGCCTTTCTTTTTTAGAGCCGCCGCACCTGTGCTTGCGAGGAAGTGTTTGCTTTACGAGAGGGGCTTGCAGGGAAGCTGGAACTTTAACTTTTGCAGCAGGCTGTAAAAAAGAAGAGTGTGGGCTTATGTGCAGCTTGGTTGGCATAAGTTGCAGCTTGTGCTCAAGTACGCCGGGGCTGATGAAAAACAGTTGCAAAAATGAAATTGATTAGTTAGGATTTATTTATGAGGAAATTATTTTTTAAAGGCAGACTTTTTCTTTTTCTTGCAATTTTAGTTTTAATCTTTACAGGCTGTGAAAAATCAGATGAAAAATTTTCTGTAGGCTTTGTGTATTCAGGGTTTGTTGAATCTAATCAGTTTTCACGTGCTCTTGATAATGCCAGAAAAGTTATTGAAGCAAGAGGAATAAAAACTTACTGCGAAGAAAATGTTCCTGAATCTGCGGAATGCGAAAGAGTTTTATTGAAGCTTATAAACAAGGGATGCAAAATTATTTACGCAGGAAGTTTCGGCTTTCAGTCTTCAGTTGAAAGAATTGCTCCTTTATATCCAGATGTGAAATTCTGTCACTGCTCTGGAACAATTCAGGGCGAAAACGTAAGTTCATTTTTTGGCAGAATGTATGAAGCAAGATATTTGTGCGGTATTGTTGCAGGAATGAAAACTAAAACCAATAAGGTTGGATTTGTTGCTGCTAAACCTGTAAGCGAATGTATAAGGGGAATAAATGCGTTTTATCTTGGAATGCGTTCCGTAAACAAAAATGCGTCTCTGGAAGTTGTGTGGACTCATACATGGAATGATTTTACTGTAGAAGTTGATGCTGCTAACATTCTTATTGAAAAAGGCTGTGACGTTCTTGCCCAGCATCAGGATTCTCACGGCTGTATGCTTGCTGCTGAAAAGGCCGGCGTTTACTGCATAGGTTTTGCTGTTTCCGGTGAAGATGTTGCTCCCGGTGCATATCTTACGGCTCCTGTTTTTAAATGGAAAAATTACATTATCGGCGATATTGAAAAATATAAGCTTGGAAAGTGGGAAGGTCGTTTTTACTGGGGCGGTCTGAAGGAAGGCACTGTTGACATTGATTATCTTACAACTCTCTGTGCTGAAGGTACTTTCGAAAAAGTTGAAGAAGCCAAAAGGAAAATCATAAACGGCGAACTTAAAATATTTTCAGGTCCGTTGTACGATCAGAAGCGCAACCTTGTTGTAAAGGAAGGTGACGTTATGTCTGACAGTGAAGTGTGGAACATGGACTGGCTTATTCTTGGCATTAACGGAAGACTTCCTGCGAAGGAGTAGCGGTGTTTGCGGGGGTGATGGTGCAAAAAATGCATATTTTTGGACGGTTGAAAGTGCTGAAAATGCATATTTCTGGACATCACAGCATACATTGAAATAAGCGGAAAAATTATATAGAATGCACGAAGCAATTTTGCAAAACAATTTATTGAAAGGAAAATTAAATGGCAGATCAGAAAATTGAATTTGCGCAGATTATTGCAGACGGCATAAATGAATTTATAAAGGCAAAAGGAATTGAAGCTGAAAATGTAACGGCAGACTCGCTTCACGTAGAAACACCGCCTAAGCCTGAAATGGGAGATTTAGGAGTACCGCTTTTTACTTTTGCAAAAATATTCCGCAGTTCGCCGCAGCAGATTGCACAGGAAGTTGCAGATATAATAAATAAGAAAAATATTTCTCTTGGAAACATTTCTGCAGCAGGACCTTACGTAAACGTAAAGCTTAACAAGGCAAGCGTTGGCGCAAAAGTTTTAAAATCGATTATCGAGCAGGGAGAAAAATACGGAACAACTGACGAACAGGGAAAAATGTTTCTTGAAGGTCAGAAAATCATGGTTGAATATTCTTCTCCGAATACAAACAAACCGCTGCACCTTGGTCACTTAAGGAACGATGCACTTGGAGAAAGCGTAAGCCGTATCCTTAAAAAAGCAGGAGCTGAAGTTTATCGTGTCAACATCATCAACAACCGTGGCGTTCACATTTGCAAATCTATGCTGGCTTACAAACTTTTCCACGAAGCTAAAGGAGACACACCGGAATCTTTGGGAATGAAGGGCGACCATTTTGTAGGTCAGTGCTATATTGAATTTGACAAGTATTCCAAGGAACACCCAGAAGCAGTTGCACAGGCAGAAGAAATGCTTGTTCAGTGGGAAAACGGAACTGAAGACGACGAACTTCATCAGTTGTGGAAAAAAATGAACGGATGGACTTTGTCTGGAGTTCAGCAGACTTACGAAAGAACAGGCGTAGGTTTTGAAAAACTTTATTTTGAAAGCGAAACTTATCTTAAAGGCAAAGGCGAAATTCTAAAAGGTCTGGAAAAAGGAATTTTATTTCAAGCAGAAGACGGCTCTGTAAGAATCGATGTAACTGAAGTAACTGGAAAAGGAAAAGACGGAAATAATCAGGAAAAAGTCCTTCTTAGAAAAGACGGAACTTCCGTTTACATCACCCAGGACATTGGAACAGCCATAAGCCGCCACAAAGACTGGCCTTTCAATCAAATGGTTTACGTTGTTGCATCAGAACAGATTTATCACTTTAAGGTTTTGTTTTTTATCCTCAAGAAGCTGGGCTTTGACTGGGCTGAAAAACTTTATCACTTAAGTTACGGTCTTGTTAATTTGCCGAGCGGAAGAATGAAAAGCCGTGAAGGAACAATCGTTGATGCTGATGATTTGATTGACAGTCTTCACAGTGATGCAATGAAGGCAATTGAAGAACGTGGTCGTGACGGACAGCTTGGTAACGCTGATGAAGTTGCAGAAAAAGTTGCACTTGGCGCATTGCATTATTACCTTCTCCAGGTTAATCCGGTTAAGGATATGCTTTTTAATCCTGAAGAAAGTTTAAGTTTTAACGGAAATACAGGACCTTACCTGCAGTACATGGGCGCTCGCATTGCTTCTATTTTGCGTAAAGCTCAGGAAGCCGGACTTACACCTGCAGAAGACGAAGAGAGCCTTTCAAAGCTTACAACTGAAAGTGAGTGGAACCTTATCAAAGAACTTCAGCGCTATCCTGAAATAATTTCATTTAGTGCACAGAAGTTTGACCCAAGCATTGTTGCAGTTTACCTTTATGACGTAAGCAAAGCATTCAGCGGTTTTTACAGAGACTGTCCGATTATGTCGATTGCAGAAAGTGATGCCGAACTTGCAAAGTCAAGGCTTGCTCTTGCAAAGTGTACGCTTACTGTTTTAAAGAGTGCAATGGATCTTGTCTTAGTGCCGTTCCTTGACAGAATGTAAAACTGATTTTTATGCTGCGGATTTTTCTGCGGCATTTTTTTTACGCTGATTTTTAAAACGGAAAATCAAATTTCAAGAAACCTGTCCTGTGGAACTTTTTCAAAATAAGCTTCCACTTTTTCTTTTGAGTCTTCAACACTTTTGTAGTTAAGCATAAGACTTTGAAACCAATGCCCGAAACTGAATTGCTGGCAGTAATAGTTAAAAAATCTTTGTATGCGTGTTTTAAAAAATTCCTGAGGCTGACATTCAGTTATGTCGCTGATGAAATTCAGTGCAGTCTGTTTACGGTCTACGGTAATTTTTTCATAAGAGCTGCCTTGTGAATGAAGCTGTTTTTTTAACTGAGCAAAAATCCATGGAGCAACTGCCGCCTGACGTGCAATCATCATTCCTTTTGAAGAAGGAGATTTTTCCATTGCGTAAGAAAGTGAGGCGTTGTCTTTAATGCAGCCGTTTAAATAAAAAACTGTCTGCGGAAATTTAAGTGCAAGTTCTTCTGCGTATTCGTATTTAGGAAGGCCTCTGTATTTTTCTTTTATAGTCCGTGGGTGAAGAGTTACAAGTTCAACGCCGTTGTCTGTAAGCATCTGCACGAAATCGAATAAACTTTCTGTTGTAAAATCTTCGTTTCCAAGACGGCACTTTACGCTTAAACGAAAATTTTTATTCTGTTCAGAAGAAACTTTTTCCAGCGCACGCTTTACTTTTTTTACTGCATCTTCTGTTTCTTTAAGAGGCTTTGTCATCCAGCTTATTCCTGCACCTGTTTTGTAAATCTGAGGCGCACTGCAACCCATGTTTAAGTCAACTCCAATGCCGCCTTTTTCGCAGACAACCGGAACTGCCTGAGCAAGTTTGTCACCGTTATTTCCTGTAAGCTGCCAGACAATTTTTTCAGGGCACACTTCGTTCATAAGGTAATACTTTTCCCAAGGTCCCATGTTCAGAAGGGAAGAGGCGTTTATCATTTCAGTGAAATATTCATCGCAGCCGCCAAAACTTTCCACAGAACGTCTGAATGCTTCTGTAGAAAGAGTTGCCATTGGTGCACAAATCAGTTTTGTCACTTAAGGAGAGCTTCTACTGCTAAAGCTGCCTGATCAATGTATCCGTCATCAAGTGATTCAACTTCGCCATTGTCAACTGCAACGCTCATATTCTGTTCAATTGGAATGCGTGCTAAAACTTTAAGTCCAAAATCTTTTGCAATGCCTTCAATGTTGCTTTCTCCAAAAATGCGGATTTCTTTATTGCAGTCTGGACATTTTACGTAACTCATGTTTTCAACTAAACCAAGAATCGGAACGTTCATCATGTTTGCCATGTTTACTGCTTTTTCTACAATTACACGAACAAGCTGCTGAGGTGATGCAACTACAATCAGTCCGTCTACCGGAATTGACTGGAAAACTGTAAGCGGTACGTCTCCTGTTCCCGGCGGACAGTCTACAAACATAAAATCTACATCTTCCCAGACAACATCTGTCCAAAACTGACGCACTGCTCCGGAAATAACCGGTCCTCTCCAGATAACAGGTGTAGTTTCATCAGGAAGAAGAAAATTCATGCTCATCAGCTGAATGCCGCTTTCACTTTTTACGCTTTTAATGTACTGGCCGGCACTTCCGTCTTTAAGCTGCATTGTTGCAGTCTGAGCTTTTTCCTGACCAAGACCGAATGCTGTAGGAATGGACGGACCTGTAATGTCAGCGTCAAGGATTGCACTTTTAAAACCGTCACGCATTACTTTGCAGGCAAGAAGATTTGTTACAAGTGATTTTCCAACACCGCCTTTTCCTGAGACAATTCCAATTACTTTTTTTACGCTTGAACCTTCGTGAAGCTTTTCATGAAGATCACGCTTTTCACATTCTTTTGAACATTTACCACATTCGCCGCTGCAGTTTTCGTTTCCCATATAAAACCCCTGTATATAAATTAATTAAAAAATTGCACTTATTACGCCAAAGCTTATAAGCATCATTATAATTCCGGCAAGCACAACTCCTGACATTACTGCAAGAACTGTTTCTTTAAAATTCATGTCAAGAATGCTGGCTGCTAAAGTTCCTGTCCACGCACCTGTTCCAGGCAAAGGTATGCCTACAAAAAGAAAAAGCGCAATAAACAATCCGTGTCCTGCTTTAGCCTGAAGTTTTTCGCCGCCGTGCTTTCCCTTTACGAGAAAAAATCTGCATATTCCGCCTATAAATTTTTTATCCTGACCCCATTCAAGAAATCGTCTTGCAAAAAGATAAATTACCGGAACCGGAAGCATGTTTCCGATTATGCACACAATGTAAGAAGGCACAATGGGTAGTCCTAATCCCTGAGAAACAGGAATTGCTCCTCTAAGTTCAATAAGCGGTATCATAGAAATAAAAAAAATTGAAAGAAATTTCAGTAACATGGCTTTATTATAGTGTATGTAAATGATTTAGTCATTACGGTATGTGGTGGCGGCGCCTGTTCTTGCGAGGAAGTTTTGGCTTTGCCAGAGGGGCTTTGCAAAAAAGTGCAGGCTTTAACTTTTGCGGCTGGCGCTTGGCAGGAAAAGTGTATTGTTCTGTGCAGCGTTCTGGAGTAAAAGGCAGTTAGGCTTACGCACCAGGCACCTTGGTGTTGATAGAAAAAAAAGTCTCGTTTATAATCCATCTATGTTTCCACCGTTTCCAGAAGAATGCGCCTTGAAATTCTGCAGCATCATAGCAGATGCACTTGATGAAAGAAAATTATTTCTAAAACAAAATGCACCATCTTCCAGCCGTGACAGCCTTGGTGTAATGATAGGAATTCTTGTGTGCAGAAACTCTGAAGGCAGCGAAAAAATTCTCGTAACAAATTCCGGCAGTGCAAAAAAATTAAGCGGCACTTTTCCCTTTGAATGTACTTACGTAGAGCCAGTTGTAAGCCCGGAAAAAATTGAAAAAGCCCTTGCACCTAACGACAAAAAAATACACGAACTTACTTTTGAAATTGAAAAAGAAAAATCCGCCGGAAACAGCACAGCCGCTTTGGAAGAAGAACGCAGGAAGCTGACAGATCAGTCTTTGGAAAAAGTTTTTTCACTTTACAGTTTTCATTGTGCCGACAAAACAGAAAAATCTTTAAAAGAAATTTGCGCTGAAAATATTAAAGGTGCACTTGCTCCTACAGGAACAGGTGAATGCTGCGCCCCGAAACTTTTAAGTTACGCTTTTAAAAATAATCTTGTTCCCGAAAGTATGTGCGAAATTTTTTACGGAAATGCAAAAGGAAAAATAAACAGGCAAAAATATCCGCCTTGTGACGAACGTTGCGGAATTCTTCTGCCTTCAATTCTGGGACTGAAAATTCTTTACGCCGACAGTTCAATTATAGTTGTAAACAAGCAAAGCGGTTTGCTCAGCGTGCCTGGAAGAGGAATTGAAAAACAAGACTGCATTGTAAACAGAGTGCGCCGCCTTTTCCCTTCTTCAATTGAACAGCCTTCAGTCCATCGCCTTGACATGGAAACTTCCGGGCTTTTAGTTCTGGCATTTACAAAAGAAGCCCACAGAAATTTAAATCGTCAGTTTGAAGAGCGCACTGTAAAAAAAACTTACGTTGCATTAGTTGATGACGTTCTTGTAAAAAAAGGAATTCCCCAAGAAGGAGAAAGCGAACTTTATTTCAGACTTGATGTGGAAAACAGACCTCATCAGATTTGGGATGAAGTGTACGGAAAAAAAGCAGTTACTCAGTGGAAGATTTTAAATGTAGAAAAATACAAATCACCTTCAGGAAAAATCCGTAATGTTACAAGAGTAAAATTTATTCCGCTAACAGGAAGAACTCATCAGCTGCGTCTTGCTTGTGCCGACAGTCATGGCTTTGGTGTGCCTATTGTGGGAGATACGCTTTACGGAAAATGCGAAAAGGGCGAGCGGTTAATGCTTCATGCGCAGACTCTGGAGTTTACTCATCCGGTAAGCGGAAAGAGAATGTACTTTGAATGTCCTGCTGATTTTTAAAATAGCCGCACAAATAGCGCGTCTATTTTAACTTACAGTTTTTGCAAAACTGTCTTATTGAATTGTGCACTTTCGTGCACGTAATTGCAATCCTCTAAAGTTGAAACTTTCTCCGGTTGCAATTTTAAGGAACTTTTAAACTAAAAAGTCGTCCTTAAAATCTAAAGGAATTCCTGTCCAGCAAATCTGACCTTTCTTTAACAGAATGATTTTGTCCGAAACTGATTTAGCTTCTTCTATATCGTGAGTGACCATCAAAACTGTTATGCCGAGAGATAACTGGAGCTTCCTTATTTGAGCCGCAAGTGATTTTCGTAAAGGTGCATCCAAAGCGCTAAGCGGTTCGTCTAAAAGCAAAAGCTTTGGGTTTATAATAAGAGTCCGTGCCAGTGCAATCCGCTGGGATTCGCCGCCGCTTAATGAAGAACAGCTGCGTTTTTCAAAACCTTCCATCTGAACTTTAGAAAGCCATTCCTTTACAAGAACGCTGATTTCATTTTTTTTAAAGCCCTTGCACTTTAAGCCGTAAGCAATGTTCTGTTCAACATTCATATTCATAAAAAGTGATGCATTCTGAAAAACCATTCCAAGCTGTCTGTCCTGAGGTTTGACATTTGTAATTTCATTTCCGTCAAGAAAAATTTTTCCATTGTTGCACTGTTCAAGACCTGCAATCATTCTTAAAACTGTAGACTTGCCGCTGCCGCTTGGTCCAACTATAGAAGTAAAAGTATTCTGCTTAACAGAAAAAGTTACGCTGATTTTTGCCGAGTCAAATTCCTTTGTTAAATTTTCTGCACTGAAGTATTCCATTATTTTTCCTTAAGTTTTACTGAAAGTCTGAAAACAAAAATGCAAAGTGCCGTTAAAATAATTCCTGCTGCGCTTGATTCCCTGAAGTGAAAGCTTCCTGCAAGCCTGTAAACGAAAAGCGAAAGTGTTTCAAAATTTCTCATGGAAAGAACAAGCGGAAGTGATGCGTCTGCTGCACTTAATGCAAAACAAAATCCTATGGAACTTAAAATTCCGTTTTTTGTGTAAGGTATTAAAATATTAAAAATAAAGTCGCTGTAGTTTTTTGAAAGAAGAATTCCGCTTTCATAAACTTCCGCCGGAATTTTTTTAAATTGAGAAAAAATCTGCCTGAATGCAAATGGCCATGTAAGCGCCGTTTGTGCCAGAACTAAAGTAAAGAAATTTCCTTTTTTTATAAGATAAATAAAACTTAAGCCTGTAACTACGGAAGAAATTGACATTGGCAAAAGAGAAATGTTTTTAAGTGCAAAGAAAAGCTTTTTGTTCCGTGCATTTTTCCAGAGAATGCAGCTGAATGTAAATCCGCATATCGTAGAAAGCAGACCCGTTAAGGAAGCAGATGCAATTGTATTTAGAAAAGATTTTAAAAAAGTTTTTGCCGTTAAAATATATTTCCAGGTTTTAAAAGAAAAAATAATTTTTCCAGAAACTTTATCTGTAAAAGACTGAATGAAAATAGAAGCGAGTGGAAATACAAAAAAAATCAGAACTAAAAAAATCAAAGGCAGTGCTGCAATAAATTCCTTAACAGTTAGATTTTTCCGTCTGGCTTTTAAAGCAACAGAATGTTTTACAGGCGAAGTTTTATTTTCCAGTGCATTGTAAAAAATCAGAATTGTGTAAGCACATAAAGTTTCTATAAGGGCAAGAACGGCTGTCTGTTTTAAAGCAAGCACATTTCTTGCACTGGTGTAAATGGCAACTTCCATTGTTGTTTTTCCAAGAGGACCGAACATCATTACAATCATAAAAGAAAAAAAACAGTACAGGAAAACAGGAATGCACGCACTTGAAATTGCACTTAAAAGCTGATGAAGTGTAATGGTAAAAAATATTTTTATTTCACTTGCTCCAAGTAAGCGGGCAGCTTCTTTTTGTGAAGCGTCAATTGAATTCCATGAGTCTGCAACTGTTGTCATTATAAGCGGAAAATTGTAAAAGCCCTGAACAATTACAACTCCCCAAAGTGAATAGATGAATTTAAAAGGCGGCTGTGAAAGGGAAAACAAATTCATTAAAAAAGAATTTATTAAACCTGAAAAACCAAAAACGCTTACATAACCTAATGCCATTATTAAAGGCGGAACTGCAAGCGGAACTGCTGCAAAAGAAGAAAGAAAATTTCTAAAGGGAAAATTCCGTCTTGCCAGAAAAAATCCTGAAGGCACGCCGATTAAAAGTGAAAGCAAAAGGGAAAGAATTGCCTGCCTGAAAGTGTATGAAATTTTTGGAAGAAGTGATTTAAAATCAACTGCGCCATAACCGCTTTTAAATAAAGGAGATATTGCTTTACAAAAAGGGAAAACAAAAGCGCAGATTGAAATTGCAAGAATTACAAGACAGAGAAATACTGATGTTTTTTTTAAAACTGAACTGGAGTGAAAATTTTTTTCTCTGCCTGTCATTTTTTTATTAAGCTTACTGCTGAACTATTTTTAAAACTTCAGGAATGGCTTCAGTAACTTTTTTGGAATCAACTGAAAGAACAGCTGCCGGTTTTGGAGATGACTGAACAAATTCCTGTGAAAGCTCAATGTTCTTGTTAGAAGGATACATCCACTGAGTTTCCGGAAGAACAGACTGTGCTTTTTCACTTAACATAAAGTCCATGAAAATTTTTGCTTCCTTTTCGTTAGGAGCATTTTTTAAAAGTCCGAAACCTTCAATCTGTTCAATATGACCTTCAGGGAAAATGATTGTTTTAAAACGTGTTTCTTTTTCTACAATAACATTGTAAGCAGGACTTGTAGTGTAACTTATAACAAGTGGTGCTTCTCCGCTTGTAAAAAATCCCCAGCCTTCGCTCCAGCCATTTGTCATGCGGAAAATGTTTGGAGTAAACTTTGTCCAGAAATCAATGTAAGAGTCAGGAAACTGTGCAACCGTCCATGCTAAAAATCCAAGTCCAGCTGTAGAAGTTTCAGGGCTCATGATGATAACTGACTGTCTGTAAATATCTTTTGTTAAGTCTTCAAGTTTTTCCGGAGCAGGCAATGTGCTTTGTGTATCGTAAATCATGGCAAAACATCCGTAGTCGTAAGGAGTAACAAGCCATTCGTTTCCAAATGCCGATAAAACTTCCGGTTCAATAAGTGATTCTGCATTTGCCGGTTTGTAAGGCTTAAAGATGTCAGCTTCCTTTGCCTGTTCGTAAAGAGTGTCGTCTACACCAACAAGAATGTCTGCTTGTGGAGAATCTTTTTCAAGAATTGCACGGCGTAAAGTTTCACCTGCATTGCCGCAGCTGACAAAAGTAACAGTAAGGCCTGTTTCTTCCTTAAAGCGTTTTGCAATTTCAGGAGCAGGACCCCATTCGGCAGCAAAACTGTCGTTGGCATAAACTATAACTTCTGATTTTTTATTGCATCCCGAAAACATAAAAGTAAACGATGCAAGTCCAATAAGAATAGAAATAAATTTGAAAGTATACTTTTTCATACTTCCTCCGCTGGCATTATCCAGATCAGGTTGGGAACTTCATACGAAATTCCTGCGGGTATAATCTCAGGCTTTTACGTTCCAGTTCAAAAGCAAAAACCACCCCGGTTGCACAAAGATTATATTAAAATCGAATATTTTACAACACACCGTCACAGCACCGCCGCCTTAGCGTACTTGCCAAAGAGCCGCAACTTATGCCATACAAACTGCAGGAAACAAGTGCAAAACTATGGAATTTCCTTAAAATACCCTTAAAATATCATCAAATCAGCGGAAAAATCAGAAGTAAATTAAATAAAAAGTGGTAAATTTATTTTTTCTTCGTTATAATTACGTAATCATGGAACAATCGGCTATAGAATGTGGAAAACCGTTGCCTTTAGGTGCATGCTGTAAAAGTAATCCTGAAGGCGTAAACTTTGCTGTTTTCAGCAGAAATGCAACTAAAGTTTTTCTCAATCTTTATACAAATGAAGATGATTACTTTCCTTATGCACACATAGAACTTGATCCTAAGGAAAATAAAACCGGAGATATATGGCACGTCTTTGTTCATAATTTAAAGCCTGGAACACTTTATACTTTTCAGGCAGACGGACCTTTTTCTCCAAAAGAAGGAATGCGCTTTAACAGAAAAGTTCCTCTCTTAGACCCTTACGCAAAAGCCTTGACGGCAACATCAGTATTTTTAAATCTGCCGCGATCATACAAAACGCCGGTAGACAAATCAGACATAGAACACATTGATGAAAATGAAGTTTACCGTTTCCCGAAATGCGTAGTCATAAATGATGATTTTAACTGGGAAGGTGACAAGCCCATAAATCGTCCGCTTTACGAAAACGTTATTTACGAAACTCATCTTAAAGGCTTTACTGCAGGAAAAAATGCAGGCGTAAAAAATCCAGGCACTTATTCAGGATTTGCAGAAAAAATTCCCTACTTAAAATATCTTGGAGTAAACGCTGTAGAATTTCTTCCTCTTTTTGAATTTGATGAATTTGAAAATTCCAACGTAAATATGCGTACAGGAGAAAGGCTTAAAAATTACTGGGGCTACAGCACAATCGGTTTTTTTGCACCAAAAGCAACTTACGCTGCAGACAGAAGGCCCGGCGCCTGTGTAAATGAGTTTAAATCTCTTGTAAAGGAACTTCACAAAAACGGCATTGAAGTAATTCTGGACGTAGTTTTCAATCACACTGCCGAAGGAAATGAACACGGTGTTTCCATAAGTTTCCGCGGTTTGGAAAATACAGTTTACTATAATCTCGTAAATTCCCACAAAGAATATTACATGAACTATTCAGGATGCGGAAATACTTTTAACTGCAACAACACTGTAGTAAGGAATTTTATAATCGACTGTCTGCGTTACTGGGTTCTTGAATATCACATTGACGGATTCAGGTTTGATCTTGCTTCAATTCTGGCAAGAGGAGAAGACGGCGGCATTTTAAGAAACGCTTCGCTTACAGTTGCAATTTCAGAAGATCCAGTCCTTCACAAGACAAAAATCATTGCAGAACCTTGGGATGCAGGCGGCTCTTATCTTTTGGGAAATTTCCCCGGAAGCAGATGGGCTGAATGGAATGACCGCTTTAGAGATGATATCCGTCGTTTCTGGCGTGGCGATGATTTTATTTCAACTGGTGCTGCTACAAGAATTGCCGGTTCAAGTGATTTGTTTGCTGCTGAAGGAAAAAAGCCGTATCATTCAATAAATTACGTTGCCTGTCATGACGGTTTTACAATGAACGATCTTGTAAGCTACAACTGCAAGCACAACGAAGAAAACGGTGAAGACAACAGAGACGGCAGCGACAACAACTGGAGCTACAACTGCGGCTTTGAAGGTCCTACTGCAAATCCTGTAATAGAGCGTCACCGTAACCGCCAGATGCGCAATTTTATTTTAACAGTACTGATTTCACAGGGAACGCCTATGCTTCTTGCCGGAGACGAATTCCGCAGAGGTCAGCAGGGAAACAACAACGCTTACTGTCAGGACAACGACATAAGCTGGGTGGACTGGAATAATGCAGACTTAAACAGAAATTTAGTTGCTTTTACAAAACGGGCAATTCAATTAAGATTGTCACATCCTGTGTTTACTAGAAAAGAATTTTTCAGCGGAAAGGGTGAAGTGCCTGACATTCAATGGTTTGCAAAAGACGGCAGCAATCCTGACTGGAATAAAATATCTCACTTCCTTGCATTCAGGCTTGGTGGTGAATGTTGCAGAAAAGAAGACGGCAGTTGTGATGATGATTTTTACATTGCAGCAAATACAGACAGACACGACGTTATGGTAAATCTTCCTACTCCTGCAGCTTCAAAAAAATGGTATCTTGTAGCTGATACTTCAGATGAAAATCAGCCTATAACGGAAGAAGGAAAAGCTGAACTTTTAAGGTCTCAGGAACATTACGTCATACCTGCCGGTTCGCTTATAATTTTAATTGCAAAGTAAAAAAAACTAAATATTGTGTAAGTATTTGTTTCTTAGGAGGAACACTATGAAATTTGATGCAGAAGAATTTAAGGCTAACCTTGTAGCCCGACTTCGCAGACAGTATGGAAAGGATTTTTCGCAGGCAACCAAGCATGATCTTTTTGATGCAGTAAGTGCCAGTGCCCTTGAAATCATTATGCCAAACTGGATGGAAACCCGTCGTGAATATGAAGCAAAGAATTCCAAACAGCTTTATTATTTAAGTGCAGAATTCCTTATGGGACGGGCTCTTTCAAACAACCTCATTAACTCAGGAATTATGGAAGGCGTTAAGGAAGTGCTTAAAGATCTTAACGTTAATATCGATATGATTGAAGATGAAGAACCTGATGCCGGTCTTGGTAACGGTGGCCTTGGACGTCTTGCAGCATGTTTCCTTGATTCCCTTGCAACACTTGAATATCCTGGACACGGTTATGGAATCCGCTATGAATACGGAATGTTCGAGCAGCACATCATTAACGGCGAGCAGGTTGAATTCCCGGACAACTGGCTTAAACACAGAGATCCTTGGGAAGTTAAGCGTTCAGACCTTTCTGTAACAGTTCGTTTTGGCGGCGAAATCAAATACGGCAAGACTCCTGACGGTCAGGACAGATTTTACATTGAAAATGCCGAAGAAATTATTGCAACTCCATACGATATGCCTGTTGTAGGTTACGGCTGCAATACAGTAAACACTTTGCGTTTATGGCAGGCTTCTTCTCCAAACGGATTTGACCTTCAGCTTTTTAACGACAGCCAGTATCTTCGTGCAGTTGAGCGTCAGAATAATGCAGAAAACATAAGCCGTGTTCTTTATCCGAATGACAACGGACCTATGGGAAAAGAGCTTCGTCTCCGCCAGCAGTATTTCTTTACGTCAGCTTCATTGCAGGATCTTGTACATTCTTATGTTCTTCACCACGGAACTGATTTTTCCCAATTCCCTAAGTATCACGTAATCCAGCTTAACGACACTCATCCTGTTGTTGCCATTCCTGAACTTATGCGCATTCTCCTTGACGAATACAATGTAGGCTGGGATAACGCATGGGACATTGTTCAGAAAACTTTTGCCTATACAAATCACACAATCCTTGCAGAAGCTCTTGAAAAGTGGCCTATTGAAATTTTCCAGCGCCTTCTTCCTAGAATTTATCAGATTGTTGAAGAAATTAACCGCCGCTTTGTAATTGAACTCCGCCAGAAATTCCCTGAAGATTATTACAATCAAAATCACATGGCAATCATTCATGACGGAAAAGTTTACATGGCATGGCTTGCAATTCACTCTTGCTTCAGCGTAAACGGTGTTGCTGAACTTCACACGAAAATTCTTAAGGAACAGGAACTTAAGTCTTGGGCTCAGATTTATCCTGAAAAATTTAACAACAAGACAAACGGCGTAACTCAGAGACGCTGGCTTCTTTCGTCTAACCCTGAACTTGCTGAATTCATTACAAAAAGAATAGGCACAGGCTGGGAAAAAGATCTTTCACTTCTTAAAGGACTTGAAAAATTTGTTGATGACGAAGCTGCCCTTAACGAACTTATGGAAATTAAGCGCCACAACAAAGAGCGTCTTGCAGAATACTTAAAGCATACACAAAATGAATTCCTTGATCCTGAAAGCATTTTTGATACTCAGGTTAAGCGTCTTCACGAATACAAGCGCCAGCTTTTAAATGTGCTTCACATAATGTATCTGTACAACAGAATTGTAGAAGATCCGTCTTACAATCCTCCAAGCAGGACATTTATTTTCGGGGCAAAGGCTGCTTCAGGTTACCGCCGTGCAAAACAGATTATCAAGCTTATTAATACAGTTGCAGACAGAGTGAACAACGACAGGCGTGTGCGCGGTAAGCTTAGGGTTGTATTTATTGAAAATTACCGTGTAAGCGTTGCAGAAAAAATCATTCCTGCATCTGATGTTTCCGAACAGATTTCTACAGCAGGATACGAAGCTTCAGGAACTTCAAACATGAAGTTTATGATGAACGGTGCCCTTACACTTGGAACTCTTGACGGTGCAAATATTGAAATTGTTCAGGAAGCTGGAAAAGAAAACGCATTTATTTTTGGTCTCACTTCTGACGAAATCATCAAAATAAATGAAGAACATTCTTACAATCCGCAAAAGTATATTGAACGTTCTCCTGCACTTGCAAAAGTTATAAGCCAGCTTGTTGACGGAACTTACGATTCTACAGGACACATTTTCCAGGAAATCCACGATTCTCTTGTACACGGAATTGAAGGTCAGCGTCCGGATATTTACTACATTCTTGCAGATTTTGATGCTTACGTTCAGGCTCAGGAAAAAGTTGCAGCTGCATATGCTGACAAAAAAGGCTGGGCTAGAAAAGCTCTCATCAACATTGCAAATTCAGGTAAATTCTCTTCAGACAGAACTATTGAAGAATACGTTCGCGACATCTGGCATCTGGAAAAAGTTAACGTAAAATAATTTTTACTGATTTTAATCTTTAACTTCCCGTTTGCAAAAGACAATGTCTTAAATGCAGGCGGGATTTTTTTATCTGCTCTTGAAAAAAAGTCATTAAAGCTTATGATTGTAGCATTATGAAAAATCAAGTTTCAAAAAAATCAGCATTTATTGCAAGTGTTGCCTTAATTTTAACGGCAGCAATCTGGGGTTTTTCTTTTGTGGTAATGAAAGACACTCTGAATGTTATAGGACCTTACTGGATTATAGCCATAAGATTTCTTCTTGCAGGAATTTTAGTTTTTCTTTTTTCAATTCCACGGTTAAAAAAAGCTGATAAAAGTATTTTTGTTCACGGTTTAGTTCTGGGCATTTTATTTTTCTTTGCCTATGCTACTCAGACTGTAGGCTGTAAATTTACCACTCCTGGAAAAAATGCTTTTCTTACAACACTTTACGTTGTGCTTGTTCCTTTGCTGGGCTGGCCGCTTTTAAAAGTTAAGCCAAGATGGTTTATTTTTGCTGCAGCATGTATGAGCATTACGGGAATAGGGCTTCTTGCTTTAAAAAGCGGTGACGGTTCAATTCTTTCCATGAACAAAGGCGATGTGCTTACTTTAGTCTGCGGAGTGTTCTTTGCGCTTCACATTATTTTCGGGGCAAAATATGTTGAAAACGAAGATCCGTTTTTGCTTACGGCAATTCAGTTTCTTGTAAGCGGAATGCTTTCTTTAATTTCGGCTTTGCTTTTTGATGAACCTTTAACTGTTTCTGTATTGCTTGACAGAAAAGTTGTTGTTTCAATTCTGTACCTTACTTTATTTGCTTCAATTTACGGCTTTACTGTTCAGAATGTAGGTTTAAAATACGTTCCAAGCGCACTTGCATCTCTTTTCATGGGTCTGGAAAGCGTGTTCGGCGTAATATTCAGCGTTATTTTCTTTGGCGAATTACTTACGCTAAGAATGTGGATTGGCTGTGCCTTGATTTTCGGCGCCATCATTATGGCAGAAGTTTTACCGAACATCTTTAAAAAGTAAGCTGCAGCTTCCCGGCAAGTACAGGCGACTGTATCACAGTCACATCACAGTCATTTACAAAGATTTAAAATATTTCTATAATACATTGAAAGGACAAAGATGCCTGGTTTCAAGCGCTTTGTCTTTTTTTATTAAATTTATTTTACGAGGTTTCTATGAAAAAGGTATTGGTTAGTTTACTTGCAGCCGCTTCTGCTTTAGTTGCATTTTCAGGATGCGCAAAAGAAAATGCAGTAAAAATGGGAACAAACGCTGCATTCGTTCCTTTCGAGTATCTGGAAGGACAGGAAATTGTCGGATTTGATGCAACAATGGGCGAACTTATTGCAAAAGATTACGGCAAGGAACTTAAAATTGTTGACATGGAATTCGACTCACTTATTGCAGCACTTCAGTCAGGTTCAATTGATTTTATTGCAGCAGGCATGACAGCAACAGAAGAACGCAGGCAGAACGTTGATTTTTCTGAACCATATTATTCTTCAAAACAGGTTATCATTGTAAAGGCAGATGATGATTCTGTATCAAGTGTTGAAGTACTTAACGACAGCGGTAAATCAGTTGGATGCCAGGCTGGAACAACAGGTGAACTGTACATTGAAGAAAATCTTCCACAGGCAAAGTGCGAAAGCTTTAAAACTGCAATTGACGCTTCACTTGCTTTGAAAAACGGATCAATTTCTGCAATCATCATTGATGAACTTCCTGCAAAGTCAATCGTAAAAAATACACCAGAGCTTAAAATTGTTGATGATGATTTTGCTACAGAAGAATACGCTATTGCCGTAAAGAAAGGCAACACTGAACTTCTTGACTCAATTAACAAAACAATTGCAAAGATGAAGGAAAACGGCAATTACGAAAAACTTCTTGAAGCTTTTATGCCGGCTGATGGAAATATCAAAGTTTTAAGAGCAAAAGATCTTATGTAATTTTTCTGATTTAGAATTTGCGTTGCAAATCTTTATCAATGATTCTGTCTGAAAAGTTTTTGCTTTCAGGCAGAGTCAGAATCGTTCGCTTTTGCGGATGTATTTAAGGAACTTTTTTGGAGAACAGTGTGTTTCAAAAATTTTTTGATGTCATGATAGCAGATTACAGATGGCTTGTAGTTTTAAGAGGCTTAGGCTGGACTCTTGTAATTTCAATTTGTGCTATTTTGATTGGAACTATTCTCGGCTGCATTTTTGCTTTATTAAAAATTTCAAAAAATAAAATATTTCAAAGAGTGTCGTCTGTTTACACTACAGTTATCCGTGGCATCCCCATGGCAACTCAGCTGATGATTTTTTACTTTGTAGTTTTTTCACCTCTTGGAGTTAACAACACTATTCTTGTTGCAATTATTGCTTTTGGAATTAATTCCGGAGCTTACTGTACGGAAATTTTCAGGGCAGGCATTCAGGGCGTGTCTGTTGGACAAATGGAAGCAAGCCGTTCCCTTGGACTTACATGGTGGAAGTCTATGCGGAAAGTCATTATGCCTCAGGCTTTTAAAACAATTCTTCCTACTTACACAAGCGAATTCATTACGCTCATAAAGGAAACTTCTGTTGCAAGTTTTATTGCTGTAGTTGATTTGCAGAAGGCTTGTGACAAAATCAGAAATACAACTTACAATGCATGGATTCCGCTTTTAACTTGTGCTGCAATTTATTTATGCTTAACTTTAGGGCTTACGAAAATTTTTGCTGCCGTAGAAAAAAAGATGGCTCATAAAGAATAGTTTGTCCTGCTGAATCGTTCGCTTTTGCGGATATGTTTTATGAAACGGATTTTTTCTAATAAAGATTTATGGCTTCTTATCTGGCCTCTTCTTGTTGAACAGCTTTTGCAGATTACACTTGGTATTGCTGATATTTTTATGGTATCAAGTGTGGGCAAGGCAGCAGTTTCAGGTGTTTCTTTAGTAGATCAAATAAATATTCTTTTAACTCAGATTTTTGCTGCTCTTGGTACAGGCGGTGCAGTTGTCTGTGCTCAGTACATTGGTGCTGGAAATGAAAAAATGGCAGAAGAGTCGGCAAAGCATATCATAATCATAGTTTTTTCCATTGCATTATTTTTTCTTTTTACAGGATTGATTTTTTACAGGCAGATTCTTGAAATGATTTTTGGCGGAGTAGAAGCTGACGTTATGAAGTCAAGTGAAAGATATTTTTTCATTACGCTTTTTGCTCTTCCGGGAATTGCCCTTTACAGTGCAGCTGCTTCTCTTTTCAGGGTTCAGGGAAATTCCAGAATAAGCATGATAACGGCTCTTCTTGTAAACGTTTTGAACATAGGCGGAAATTTTATTTTAATTTACAAAATGCATTGCGGCGTAGAAGGCGTTGCAATTCCAACTTTTATTTCAAGAACTTCAGCTGCAATTGTCCTGCTTTATTTTCTTTACAAGGGAAAATCTTTTAAAGGCAAAAAAAGCATTTCCATAAAGGGAATTTCTAAAATTGATTTTCAGTGGCATCTTACCGGAAAAATTTTAAAAATCGGAATTCCAAACGGCATAGAAAATTCAACTTTTCAGATTGGAAAAATAATTGTCATGTCTTTAGTTGCAACTTACGGAACCAACGCTGTTGCTGCAAATGCTGCTGCCAACACTTTGTGCAGTCTTGAAGTTTTTCCGGCTGCTTCTGTAGGACTTGGAATGTTGACTGTTGTAGGTCAGTGCATGGGTGCAGGCGAAATAGAGCAGGCCGGTTATTACACGAAAAAACTTATGGCAATAGCTTTTGCTTCAATGATGATTTTAAATATTCCGTTTTTGTTTATGGCTCACAAAGCTATGGAACTTTTCAATATGGAGCATGAAGTTACGGAAATAGGATACATCATAACTTTCTGCCACGGATTTTTTGCGCTGTTTATCTGGCCGCTTTCATTTACCCTTCCAAATGCATTGCGTGCTGCAGGTGATGCAACTTTTACAATGATTGTTTCCATGATTTCAATGTGGACTGTAAGAGTTGGTCTTGCTTACTTGTTTAAATACACAGGAACTTTCGGGCTTATGGAAGCAATGCACTGGAGTTTAAGCTACGGCGTTATCAGCGTGTGGCTTGCCATGTTTATAGATTGGGCTGTAAGGTCAGCTTTTTTTATAGCAAGATTTGCACGTGGAAAATGGAAACTAAACCGCCTTATTTAGCAGAAAATAATTCCGCTATTTTTACACACTGATTTTCACCGTCCATTGCAGAGCTTACAATTCCTCCTGCGTAACCTGAACCTTCTCCTGCCGGAAAAAGACGTTCTATTGCAGAACATTCACCGCTTTCCTTGCTGCGGCAAATTCTTACAGGCGTGCTTGTTCTTGTTTCGCTGGCAATTAAAATTCCCTGACTGCAGATGTAGCCTTTCATTTTTCTGTTAAAATCAGAAAATCCTTTTTTTAATCTGCGTGAAATTTCAGGTGGAAGCCATTTGTGTAACGGTGAAGAAATTACTCCAGGTGCATAACTTGTGTCAGTAAGAGAAGTGCTTTGCTTTTCTTCCATGAAGTCTGTAATAAGCTGGGCTGGTGCTTTCTGATTTTCTCCATTTAAAAAAGTAAGGTGCTCAATGTGCTGCCTCCAGAAAAGTGAAGACAGTGCAGGTACATTTAATTTTTCAGCTTTGCTTTTAAACTCCTGGGGAATGTCTTGTGGTCTTGTTTCTACAACAATTGCTGCATTGCTCCAGCGGCTGTTTCTTCCTGCTGCACTCATTCCGTTTACAACTATTTCTTCAGGTCCTGTTGAACTTGGTACAACAAATCCGCCGGGACACATACAGAAACTGTAAACGCCTCGTTCATCAACTTGAGTAGTAAGCCTGTATTCTGCTGCTCCAAAATCATGGCTGCCGGAATTATGAAACTGAATTGAATCAATGAGCTGTCTTGGATGTTCAACTCTCACTCCTACGGCAAAAGTTTTTGCTTCCAGAGCCTGGGGTGAAATCTTTCCTATAAGTTCGTAAATGTCTGTGGCAGAGTGACCTGTTGCAAGAAGAACTGCATCGCAAATAAATTCTTTAGTTTCATTTGTGTTTAAGTTAAGGGCTGAAATTCCTCTTACTGCAATTTTTCCATCTGATTTTTTTTCCGTTAAAAAGCCGGTGCATTTTGTATCAAAGTGAAATTCTCCGCCCTGACTTATAATGAAATTCCTCATGTTGTTTATGATTTCAGGAAGCCTGTCTGTTCCAATGTGAGGATGTGCATCTGTAAGGATTTTTTTGTCAGCACCAAAGTGAACGAATATCTGCAAAACGGAATTTATGTTTCCCCGCTTATTGCTTCTTGTGTAAAGTTTTCCGTCTGAAAAAGTTCCGGCGCCGCCTTCTCCAAAGCAGTAATTTGAATTGCCGTCAACTGTACCTTTTGTGCTTATAAGTGCAATGTCCCGTTTGCGTTTTGAAGTGGAGCTTCCCCGTTCAATTACTACAGGCTTTATTCCGTACTCAAGAAGTTTAAGTGCGCCGAAAAGTCCTGCAGGCCCTGAGCCTACAATTGCAACTGTTTTGCTTGCAGAAACTTTTTTCCACACAGGAAGCTGCTCTTCGTAAGAAATTTCCTGTCCTATAAAAACCCTGTATTTAAGTACAATCTTTATCTGTTTTCTCCGTGCATCAATTGATTTTTTTAAGAGAACGGTTTTTATTTCTTCCTGAGAAAATTTAATTTTCTGTTTTGAAAGTTCTCTGGAAATTTCATTTAAAATATATCTGGAATTTTTTTCCTGTTCGCCGGGAATTGTAATGGAAAGTTCAGTTATCATTTTTAAAAAATCCTCTTTCTTCAAGCCATAAATATAAATCTTCATTCCAATGGAAAGTTTTCATAAATGAATTGTTCATCATTCCAAAGCCGTGTCCGCCCCAGTCGTAACTTTTAAAAACATAGTCAGCATTTTTTTCTTCCAGCGCTTGGGCAAGACGCACACTGTTTTCGTAAATAACTACAGGATCATCTTTGCAGGCAACAAGGTAAACAGGGCACATTTGTTCAGGCACATTCAGTTCAAGAGAAAAATCGTTTACAGTCCGTTCATCAGGATTTTTTCCAATAAGACTTTTTCTTGACCATTTGTGGCAGATATCATCTTTCATTGTTACAACAGGATAAACTGGAATTACAAAATCAGGCTGAAGGTTTGCATCAGTTGAAATGCCCAGTTTTTCAAGTTCATTTTTTCTTTTTCCAAATTCACCGCTCCAGCACACTAAATGTCCGCCGGCAGAAAATCCTATGGCTGCAATTTTATTTTTATGTATGCCGTATTGAAAAGAATTTTCCCTAAGCAGTTGAATTGTCCGCTGAATGTCTTCCATCATTGCAGGGTAGTGGAAATTATTTTTTGCAACTCTGTACCATAAGATAAAAGTTGCCGTTCCTTTTTCGTTAAACCATTTTGCAGTAGAACGTCCTTCCGTAATAATTCCAAGATGATCGTAACTTCCTCCAGGACAAATTATAACTGCACTTCCATTGCAATTTTCAGGAACAGAAACTTCCATTATTACACGGTGATGCTTCATTGACGGAACATCTTCCCAGATATTCTGCACGAAATTATGGCAGTAAGCCGCAACTGAAAAAAGTGAAATTATCGAAAGAAAAAAAATCTTTTTCATAAAACTATTCCTTCATGTAAAAATGCTGATTTGGAAATGCTTTCGTGAATTTTTTCGGTAAGCCTTCTTGCTGCAATCTGATTTTCAAGATCAGAAAAATCCCTGCTGTCTATTTCATCTAAAACGTAAAGGCTGTAATTGTAAATTCCTTTGTGATTGTAAGAAAAGAAATTTTCATATTTTCCAAGACCGTATTTTTTTCCGCCACCAATAAAAACAGGAACAATTGTACTTTTTGATTCAATGGCAATTCTGGCAGCTCCTCTTTTGTAAGGAACAATTCCGTTGGGCGGAGTGCGTGTGCCTTCTGGAAAAATAACAAGACAGTTGCCTTCTTCCAGTGATTGTTTTGAACGCTCAATCATTTCTTCTGTGCCTAAATTGTTTACAATGTACAGCTGATTTATAACGCCTTTCATTATGGATTTTCCCAAGCCGCCTCTTACAATGCAGTCTGCGTTTGGGATAAGTGAAATTATTGTAACGATATCTAAAAGCGAAGGATGATTTGCCACTATGATTTTTGATTTTAAGTTTAAAAGTTTTTCTTTTCCTTCAACAGAAAATTTTACCAGGTGAAGTGCAGAGAGAAATGAAATGTAAAATTTAAAAGTTCCCGAAACAAATTTTCTTGCACGCTTTCTGAATGTAAGTTTATCTTTTGAAAAAAGTTTTAAAAATGGAAAGACAATTACGCCTAACAGTACGCTTCCTGTTATAAAAAAAATGTAGGAAAAAACTTTTGCAATGCAGGCATAATAATAAAAAAAATGATTTTCAACAGGAGGCAAATCTTTCTGGATATAAAGTGGATCTTTTGTCTTCATTTAATCACCGTATAATCACCGTAAAATGATTATGAAAAATATTTTATAAAGATTTTAAGTAAGAAGATATTTTAAAAATTCTTCGAAAGTTGAATTTGAAAAATCAGGAAGTTCAGCTTTTTTCCATCCGTCTTTTTTTTCACTGCTAATGACACAGGCAAAACTAAACGGCAGGAATTCTTTTTTTAAAACAGAAGAATATTCTTGAGGAACACATTCATCTGCATAAATAAAAATTATTTCTTTTTCGTCACCGCACAAAACAGGGGAACAGGCACAGCACAATGCATCGTAAAAATTTTCTCTGGAAGGAAACATTACGGAATATCCGGCTGTAAGTTTGCAGGCTAAAGTTGCAAGTGCTACAGGTGCATTAAAAACTGAAAGAGAAAAAGCTGCAGGAAGAATTTCTTTGTCGTTAATAAGCTGGCTGTTGATTTGAAGTTCCCTGTTGATTTCTCCTCTTGTTGAAACAAAAACTTGCTTTAAATTTTTACATTCAATTTTTTCCGTAAGGGCGTGTACAACTTGAATTGTCATTTTAGAAATCTGGCTTAACCTTCTTCTAAAAACTGGTGTTGTAAATTCAAGTTTAGGTACATCACAGGAATTTTGAATTTGTATTTTTCCTGCAGACCATTGCTGCCAGAGAGAATCATTGTCTTCAAGTCCAGGCGCCCAGCATTCAGGCTTTGAAAAATAAAGTTCAGCCATTTTTTTCCGTACGCTTTTTCTGTAAAACTAAAAGTGAATAACAGTTAGACCCAAGGTTGTGATGTGCCGTCTTTAATTCAAGTCCGCCTTCTTTAAGTGCATTTACAAGTTCTTCGTAGCGGTACATTTTGCTGTTTCCGTTTGCCATGCAGGTAAAGTAAAGTGAAGTTGCCTGTAAAGAATATGTGCTTGCGAGAAAATGCTGTTTGTCCCACAAAGGTTCAAGAACGTAAACCTTACAGTTTTCATTTACGCTGCTGTAAATTTTTTTTGCAATTTTTGTAATCTGATGTAAGGAAAAGCAGTCTAAAAACTGGCTCATCCATACAGCATCTGCATCGTTTGGTAGAGTTGTTTTTTCGTCAAGAATGTTTCCTGGAAAAGTTAAAATCCGTTCAGAAAATCCTGCTTCAAGGGCATTTTTTTCTGCAACAGAAGTCTGACCTGGAAGATCTACAATTTTCATTGTAACGTCAGGATTGTACCGGCAGCAGGCAACAGACCATTTTGCTGTATTTCCTCCAATGTCAATCATAACTTTTGGTTTTTCTGCAAACACAATGGGCAGTGCTTCCGGAAATGCAATGTCGCTGTAAAAATGATCAAAGTCGAACCAGCTTTTTTTTGCTCTGTCTGGTAAAGTTGAAAGTGCTTCGTAAATTGTAGTCCACTGAGTTCCGAAAACTTTAAGGCCTTCAGGTTTGCTGTTTTTTACTGATTCCAGAAGATTGAACGCGCCTTCGTAGCAGATGTCATTTGTAAAGAAAAAATTTGCTTTTGTAAGTTCGTCTTCTAAAAGCATCCAGCCTGTTTTTCCAAGAATAAATTTTTCGCTTTCTTCGTCTACTGAATCCTGGGTAAGTTTAAGGACATTCATTCCTAAAGCCATTTCGCACAAAACGCCTATGCCGTAAACAGAAACTCCTGTTTTTTCAGAAAGAGCTTTTCTGCTTATGCCTTCGTCACCTGCGTTTTCAATTTCCTGCAGAATATTTAATTCAATAAGTGCACGGACTGCCTGAAAAGTTAAAGGTGAAAATGCAATTTTTTGAGCTTCAAATTTTGCATCAACAGCACGGATTTTATCAGTTTTGAAAATTTCATTGTTAAAAATAGCTTTATCCATAACTTTATGAGTTTATCACACAGCAATATTTCTTTCTATACTCTTTCTATATTGAACAGTAAAAATTTTTAAGATATAATTCTAAAAATATTTTAAAGGAAAAATATGGAAAACTTAAATCAACAGATTAAAGAAACAATTATTTCAGCTTTGGAGCTTGAAGACATTACTCCGGAAGATATAGTTGATTCTGAACCGCTTTTTGGAACAGGACTTGGACTTGATTCAATCGATGCGTTGGAACTTGGTGTTGCACTTAAGAAAAAATTCGGCGTAAAATTTTCTTCTGAAAATGCTGATAACAGGGCACACTTTGCATCTGTAAATGCTCTTGCGGAATTTATTTTATCTGAAAAAACAAAGGAACAAAACTCATGACAAACGAAGAACTTTTTGAAAAACTAAAAAAAATTCTTTCTGAAGATTTTGAAGTTGACGCTTCATCTATTACACCGGAAGCAAATCTCGTAACAGACCTGGATCTTGATTCAATAGATTTTATTGATCTTGTTGTAAAAACTAAGGAATTCATTCCTGTTAAAATTGATCCTGAAATCTTTAAAAGCGTAAAGACAGTTCAGGACGCTGTAGACGCTCTTCTTCCTTATACAAAATCTTAATTTTTTTGCGGCAAAGTGTAGAGTTAAAGTATGAATAAATTTATTAAAATTCTTTTTTACATTGTTGCCGCAATTTATCCTGTTTTAATTTTTACTTTTCTTGTAATACTGAAACTTCCTGTAAGAATTCTTTCCCTTTGCGTAATTGCCCTTGCCTTGTCTTTTTTTCTTGCTGCAACCGGAAATTCAAAAAATAAATCTAAAGAGAAAAATTTATTTGAAAAAATAAAGCCTGTTTTGTCTGCAACTTTTTTTATGGCAGCCGGACTTCTTTGTTTTTTTACAAACGAAAAAATTTTTCTGAAACTTTATTCTGTTGCAATCAGCGTAACTCTTCTGCTTGTTTTTGGAAGCACTCTGTTTTCTCCTCCGAACATAATTTTCAGGTTTGCACTTTTAGGCGACAAGTCTATAAAAAATTCTCCTGCTGAAAAAAAAGTTGAAGCTTACTGCAGAAAAGTCTGCATTGTATGGTGCGTGTTTTTTATTTGCAACGGTACGGTTTCAGTCTTAACGGCTTTTGCTTCTTCGGTTTTCAGTTTAAGCGAACAGGCTGCTGACAGTTTGTGGTCAATTTACAACGGTGGAATTTCTTACGTTCTTATGGGAATGATTTTTACTGTTGAATTTATAATTAGAAAAATGGTGGACAAAAAAATGCCTAAAGTATTTCCTATTACAAAGTTTTGCGCTTCTTCAAGAGATAAGAATTACGTTTTGTGTTATGAAGGAAAATGGTCAGACGGAAAGTTTAAAACCTGGAAAAACTTTTTAGACGACACTTCAAAGATGCGGACTTTTCTTGAAAAATCTGATTGCAGTGAATGGATTCTTCATTGCGAAGATTACTGGTATTTTCTTGTAACTTTTACGGCTCTTCTTCAGTGCAGAAAAATAATTCACCTTACTCAAAACATTACGGAAAATTTTTTAGGCGAAATAAAAAAAGATGGAATGAATTTCCTTACAGATCAGGAAACCCTTCCAAAGTTCAATGCTGATTTTATTCCGCAGATAATTGAAAATACAGTTGCTGAAAAAAGCAGTAGTTTAAATTGTCCTGCAATAAATTCTGATGAAACAAAAATTTTTATGTACACTTCCGGAAGCACTGGAAAGCCTAAGGCAGTTTTGCAGCGTATGAGTGAATTTGAACTGGACAATGCTTTTGTAATTTCAAAGTGGGCAGATGAATTTTTAAAACGCAAGCTTGTTACTACAGTCAGCCAGCATCATATTTACGGTTTTCTCTTTGGCATTTCACTTCCATTTGCTTTGGGAATTCCTTTCCGCCGTACAAGAATTGAATTTCCTCAGGAGTTTGAAACTCTAAGTGATGAAAAATATATGATTATTGCAACACCTGCATTTTTAAAACGCACAAATGAAGTAGAAGAAAAGCTGCCTCTCAACGACTGCTTTATTTTTACAAGCGGCGGCGTTTTAACTCCGGAAGTTGCAGAACAGACAGATAGAATTTTCGGTTACTGGCCCACAGAAGTTTACGGCTCTACTGAAACAAGCGGCATTGCATATCGTCAGAGTAAAAACGGACTTGAGTGGACGCCTTTTGATAACGCAAAAATCTGGAAAGGTGACGACGGCTGCCTGCGTATAATTTCTCCTTACATAAAAGATCCTCAAGGTTTTGCTACAGCTGATTTAGTTGAAATCAAGGATGATGGAAAATTTATTTTAAAAGGCCGTTCTGATTCAATCGTAAAAATTGAAGAAAAAAGAATTTCTGTTACAGAAGTTGAAAATAGAATTTTAGAAACAAATCTTGTTGCAGATGTAAAAGTGGTTGCTCTTGAAGACAAAAGGCAATATCTGGCTGCTGCAGTTGAATTAAATGCTGAAGGAAAAAAGAAATTCGAAGGTCAGAAAAAACTTATTGTCAACAGATTTTTCCACGACTTCCTGATGCAGTATTTTGAAAATGTAGTCATTCCAAAAAAGTGGCGCTTCCTTGAAAAAATCCCTGCAGACGTTCAGGGAAAAAAGCATAAAGAAGAAATCATACAATTATTTAAAACGGAAAGTTCAAATGAATAATCATTCAATTACAGACGAAAAAATTATTTCTGCTTCAGAAAATGAAATTGTTCTGGAAGTAAAAATTCCTTCTTCTTCAGATTTTTTTGACGGACATTTTCCCGAATACAAAATTTTTCCTGCAGTAGGTCAGTTTGAAGTTATAACGAGGTTTGCAGAAAAATATTTTTCTATTCCGGAATTTGTTTCTTCCATAAAGAGAATGAAATTTATTTCGCCGATAATTCCGGAAACTGTTGTTATGCTTAAACTAAAAAAAGGTGAAAAGTCAGTTTCGTTTGTAATGTCAAAAAAAGAAGATGAAACTATGTGCTGCAGCGGCAGTTTTGATTTTGCATAAAAGTGTTTGGTAAAAAAATGGAAAGTGTTCAGAATAAAATCGGCTTTGTAATTCCTGTTTACAATCACGGTTCAACTTTGGAAAGCGTTGTGTCTTCTCTTGAAAAATTTAATCTGCCTGTGATTGTTGTAGACGATGGCAATGATGAAAAAAATCAGATGCTTATAAAGCAAGTTGCAGACAGTCACAAAGAAGTTGAAGTTGTACGCCTTGAAAAAAACAGCGGTAAGGGAAAGGCAATGACAGCCGGAGTCTTAAAGGCAATAGAAAAAGGTTTGACTCATATTTTCCAGCTTGATGCAGACGGTCAGCATGAAATTGAAAAGTGCGGAGAATTCATTAAGCTGTCTTGTGAAAATCCTAAGGCGGTAATTTGCGGCTTTCCCATTTACGATGATACAGTTCCTCTTAAAAGAAAAAAGGGCAGGGAGTTTTCAAACTGCTGGGCAAGAGTCGTTACGCTTAACAAAAATATAAAAGATGTTTTGTGCGGATTTAGAATTTATCCTGTTGAAAGTTACGCCAGAGTTTTAAAATCTCACAGCTGGATAAACAGCCGCATGGGTTACGACACAGACATTCTTGTTCACCTTTTGTGGAAAAATGTTCCCCTTGTAAATGCAGGAGTTCACGTTACTTATCCTAAAGATGGAATTTCAAATTTCAGAATGGTAAGGGATAATGTTCACATTTCATTTACTTTTGCCCGTCTTTGCGTAGGAATGATTTTCCGTCTGCCGTATCTTTTGTATCTTTCAGTTAAGAGGAAAAAATAATGTGTGAAAAAAAATCACCGGAAAAAGAAATCCATTGGTCGGAAAAAAAAGAAGTTGCAAAATCTTCTTCTCCAATAACCTTTATGATTTTTCTCGTTAAGATTTTTCCTCACTGGTTTCTTGCGCTTATTGCAGTTCCTGTGGGATTTTTTTATTTTGTTTTTTCTTCAGCAGCACGGAAAGAATGTAAGACTTATCAGCGTAACGTAATTGACTTTGGAAAGAAAAAAAATGTTCCTACAATTAAGCGTGTAAATTCTTTCAGGCAGATTTTATCTTTTGCATTATGTCTTGTGGAAAAAGTTGAAGGCTGGTGCGGCAAGCTGAAACTAAAGCAAGTGATTTTTCAAGACGATTCAATTCTGGAATTAAAGAATCAGCTTTCGCAAGGAAAAGGTGCACTTCTTATTGGCTCTCATCTTGGAAACATTGAGCTGCTCAGGTGCCTTGCTTCGGAAGGTAAAACAGGCGTGGAAAAAAATGTTCCCGTTACTTCAATTATGGATGTAAACGTAACTGCCAACTTCAACAAGTCAATGGAAAAAATAAATTCAAAAGCTTACCTTGATGTAATTCCTGCAGACAAAATCGGTATTGATACAATTGAAATTCTTCAGGACAGAATCAACCATGGCGGACTCGTTGTAACTGCAGGAGACAGAACTTCTTCTTCAAATCCGCAGCGAAGTATTGACGCAGATTTTCTTGGAAAAAGTGCAGCCTTTCCTTACGGCAGTTTTTTCTTAGCTTCACTTTTAAATGCGCCGGTGTATTTTGTTTTTGCTTTACGAACAAAAAGTTTTTCCCTTAGATCAAAATATAAAATGATTGTAAAAAAAATTGATGTGGATTTTAACTGTTCACGTGCGGAGAAAAAAAATCGATGTACACAGCTGTGCCGCAGTTATGCTGTTCTTCTTGAAAACTACTGTTTAAGTTATACTTTTCAATGGTATAATTTTTACAACTTTTGGGCAAAATAAATTAGGTAGATTAATAGTTATGGAAAAAAATAAAAACTTTATTCAGACAGAAATAATTTTTCCTGTAGAATTTTATGACGTGGATTCTATGCGGATTGTGTGGCATGGAAATTATGTCAAGTATATGGAAAAAGCAAGATGCGCTCTTCTTGATTCAGTTGGATTCGGTTACCTTGAAATGGAAAAATCAAATTTTGAATTTCCTGTTGTTGATGTAAAACTCCGGTACGTGCGCTCTCTTCGTTTTGGAGAAAAAGTAAAGGCACAGGCCCGCCTTGTTGAATATGAAAACTGTATTAAAATCAAATATGAATTTTTTTCAGAATCAACCGGCGAACTTACAACTAAAGCAGAAAGCACACAAATGGCAGTAAATCTAAAAACAGGAGAAACGTGTTTTGTGTGTCCTGAAATTTTCTTAAACAGAGTAGAAGCAAAACTTAAAGAACAGCAGGTTTCATAATGAAGAAAAAATTTTTATTTTTAGTTTTTAATTTTTTATTTTTAAGCGCAGCCTTTTGTGAAGAATTTTCTTTTGACGAAATTTGTTCAGGGCTTGTAAAAAATGAAATTACTTGCGGCAGCTTTACTCAGGAAAAAAAATCAGCATCACTGAAAAGACCGTTGAAATCTTCCGGAAAATATTTAATTACAAAAGAAGGTGTCTGCTGGAAAACAGAAAAGCCTTTTAATACAATTCTCAGCGTTACGGAAAATTATATTGTTCAGATAGATTCTTACGGAAACAAAAATATTACTGACGGATCTTCCAATGAAGTTTTTGGCTGTATTGCAGAAACTTTGTCTTCGCTGTTTAAGGGAAGCCGTGAAAAATTAGAGCAGAACTTTACAGTTGATTTTTCCTGTAAAGACAAAATCTGGACGATGGCTCTTGAGCCGAAAGACAAGACAATTTCGCTTATTTTAAAAAATATTTTTCTTGAAGGAACAGCAGAAAATCAGGGTGAAGCCGTATTTGTTCAGCTTGAAAAAATGAAAGTTGTTCAGGAAAATGATGATTTAATTGAATACGAATTTGCAAATCAAATTTATAAAAAGGAACTTTCTGATGAAGAAAAAGAATGGTTCAGCAAAAACTGATTTTTACTTTCTAGCGTTTGTAGTTTTTCATGCTGCAGTTTTATGTTTGTTTTTATTTGCTGTAGTAAAAAATAAAGGCGTAAAACTTGATTCAGATTTATTCAGCATGATGCCGGAAAATTCTTCAAGCAAAGTTTACAGCATTGCCGACGAAAATATTTCCAAGCAAAGTTCAAAAAATATTTTTATACTTGCAGAAAACGAAGATTTTAAAAAAGCAAAAAACAGTGCAGAACATCTTTACAATGAACTGAAAAAATCTGCTGCGTTTGAAAATCTTGAACTGTACACTGATTCTCTTGCCCTTTCACAAATGCAGGAGTTTTTAAACAAATGGAAGTTTAATCTTTTAAATGAAAATCAAATAAAGGTTATGGAAACTTCTCCTCAGGAGTTTTGTGAAAAAGCAGTTCAGAAAGCATATCAGCCTGCCGTAAGTCTGGACTTTATAAACGAAGATCCGTTTTTCTTAAATCAGATGGCACTGGAAAATTATCTTCTTGCTGTAGAAAAATCAGGAACAGCCATGTCTCCCGGCGACGGAGTTTTAAGGCGCAGCTTTGAAGGCAAGTGGTACGTAATGATAAAAGGCGAACTTACTGAAAAAGGTTCAGCTTTAGCCAGCAGGGAAAATACAGTGCCTTTTATTTATTCTGCTGCACAAAAATTTGAAACTGACGGAACACGTTTTGTTTTTTCAGGAACGCCTTTTCACAGTTACGCAAGTTCATCTTCTGCTTCAAAAGAGATTTCTGTAATTTCAACAATTTCACTTATAGCAGTTGCAGTTATTTTATTTTTTGTATTTCGTTCTCCTGTTCCTATTCTGGCATCGCTGTGTTCAATTTTAATTTCTTCGGGAATTGCATTTTGTGCAGTTTACAGTTTGTTTTCAAATGTTCATCTTTTGACTCTTGTTTTCGGAACTTCTTTAATAGGTTCTTCCATAGATTACAGCCTTCATTTTTTCATTAACTGGAAAAATTCCTGCGAGTTGAAAAGCGGAAGGGAAGTGCGCTCTTATCTTTTAAAAGGTTTAAGCCTTTCTTTAATTTCAACTGAACTGTGTTACGTTCTTTTATTTTTTGCTCCGTTTGCACTTTTAAAGCAGATGGCTGTTTTTTCTTTCTCAGGAATCTTAAGTTCATTTTTAATTACTACAGGAATATTCCCTCTTATAAAAATTCCTGCCGAAAGAAAAATTTTAATTCTTGGAAAAATAAATTTTAATTTCTTTAACAGAAAGATTGCTTCAAAAATTTTTGCTGCTGCAGTTTTGTGTTTTACTTTTATTTCAGTTTTGCTTTTCGGGAAAAATTTTAAAGTTAAAAACAACATTTCAAATCTTTACGAAATGGAAGGCCGCTTAAAAGAAGACACAATTCTTTCGTATAAGGTTTTAAATTACAGTCCGAGTAGCTGGCTTATTGTTACAGGAAAAAGCGAACAGGAAGTTCTTGAAAAAGAAATGAAACTTAAGGAAAAAATTCCTGACAAAAGCATCTGCACTTCTGATTTTATTCCGCCTGTTTCTTTCCAGAAAAAATCAATTGCAGAAAATGAAAAATTTTTGCCTTACGCAGAAGATGTTTTTTACAGTTTAGGATTTGAAGAAAACGATGTGGAATTTTACAAAGATGTTTTTGCTGAAAGTAAAAATTCTTTTCTTACTGTTAACGAAAAATTTCCTTCGTCTATAGAAACGCTTTTACAGATGCTTTGGATTGGAGAAAGAGACGAAACTTTTTATTCAATAATTCTGCCTTCTGAAATTTCAAATCAGGATGAATACAGACAAATTGCAAAATTGGAAGAAGGCGTATTTTTTGAAAATAAAGTTCAGGACATAAGTTCAGGGTTGGACAACTTAACTAAACTGATTTTAGTGATGTTCGGAATTTCCTATATTGTGATTTTTGTGCTTTTAAAATTTTTCTTTACATGGAGTGAAACTTTTAAAATTGCTTCCATACCTTTCCTCAGCGTTTGTGCTATTTGTTCGGTTTTTGCAGCAACAGGAAACTCTCTGGAATTTTTTGCAATTATAGGAATGGTGCTTGTTTTTGGTTTGGGACTTGACTACATAATTTACCGCATTTCTAACAAAAGCAGCAGGACTGAACTTTTTGGAATAGTGCTTTCGTTTTTGACAACAGCAATTTCCTTTGGCTCTCTGGCGTTAAGTTCGTTTGTTCCTGTTCACATTATTGGTGCAGCAATTTTTACAGGTTTAACGGCAGCATTTTTTGCAACAATGCTTTAGCGGTAGTTTAATTGCCAAGTCTTTAATTTGACAAAAGTGCATATAAAACTTAAAATTAACTTCATATGCATAAAAAAAATCATCATAAGAAATCTGTTGCTGAAATATTATTTTATTTTTTTGTAAGCCTGTATTTTACCTGCTGCTGTTCTTCAAAAGTTCAGCTTAACCCTGTGTACATTACTGACGAAAAAAGTGTTCTGTTGCTTCCTGTTTATGATTTAAAAAATCAAGTGGAAAGTTTTCAGATGTTCAGCGGAAAATTCGGCGGCAGAAATTTTTCTTCTCCAGTTTACATTCAGTGCAATGAAAAGGAAATCAAGGTTTGCCTTATGAATGAATTTGGATTTGAAACTGGAGTGCTTTATTACGACGGTTTTTCTTGCAGTTTAAGTTCGGAGTTTTTTCCTAAAAATTTTAAAAGCGAATATATTGTCTGCGATTTGCAGAATGTTTACTATAAAAAAGAAAAGCTTAAAGAAAATTACAGTGCTTCTGGTTTAGATTTTCAATGGGAAGAATACGGCGAAGAAAATTTTAAATATTTTATTTACGACAAGGAAAATATTATAGAAGAAATTTCTGTAGAAAAATCTGATGAAGAAAAAATAATTACTATAAAAAATTTTTTACGTGATTACGAATATAAACTCCAAGAGGCTGCAGAATGAAAAATAAAATTTATATTTCAGAACCTGGAATAATCTGTTCGGCAGGAACTTCTCTGCAAGATGCATGGAAAAATATTTTATCCGGAAATCAAAGTGGAATAAAAAAAGTTTTAACTTCTACGGGAGAAGAATTTTTTGCCGCAAGAGTTGATGACGAAAAGTTATCTTCTTCAAAAGGCCGCTACGATATGCGCATTATTAAACTTGAAAATGCTGCACTGGAACAAATACGTGCTGCTGTAGAAAAAGCAGTTGAAATGTTCGGAAAAAAACGCATTGGTGTTTGCGTAGGTTCCTGCGACAACGGAAGTGAATTTTCTGTAGAAAGTCATAAAGTTTTTTTCAATACAAATTCTTTTCCGCAGAATTACAATCTTGAAATTCAAAGTGCTGATTATCCTGCAACATTTGTAAAGGAAAAATTTTCGCTGGAAGGTCCTGCACTTGCTTTTTCAACTGCCTGTTCTTCAAGTGCTGCTGCAATTATTAAAGCTGCCCAGCTTATTGAAAGCAATATTTGTGATGCAGTTATTGCAGGCGGAGCAGATGTTGCTTCTGACACTGTTTTGCTTGGCTTTAATTCTCTGGAAGCTGTGTCAAATGAAATTACGAATCCTTTCAGCGCAAACCGTAAAGGCATTACTTTAGGAGAAGGAGCTTCATTTTTTGTTCTTTCAAAAGACAGAATTTGTTCAGACGGAATTTTTCTTGCAGGATACGGAGAAAGTGCAGATGCTTACCACATGACATCACCAGACCCTGAAGGAACTGGCGCAGAAACTGCCATGAAAAATGCATTGTTAAAATCAGAAATAAGCTGCAGCGAAATTGGTTATGTAAATCTTCATGGAACAGGAACTAGACTGAATGATTCAATGGAAGCTAAAGCCGTAAGCAGAATTTTTTCTTCTTTCAAAGTTCCATGCAGTACAACTAAAGCTGTAACCGGCCACACTTTAGGAACTGCTGCTGCAATAGAAGCTGCTGTATGCTATATGGCTCTTAAAACCCAGGAACTTCCTGTTCAAGTGTGGGACAAAATTTTTGACAAAGAAATTCCTGAGTTAAATTTTATAGACAATGAGTTGAGCAAAAATAATTTAAACAAAATAAATTATGCACTTTCAAATTCATTTGCATTCGGTGGATCTAATGCAAGTCTTGTTTTAGGGAGAGATTGTTTTGAGTAATATTGTTCCGCAAAGTTTAAGCCGTCTTGAAATAGAAAAACTAATTCCTCACAAAGGAAAAATGCTTTTAGTTACAAGAGTAAAAAATCACAATTCAAGAGAGCATACAATTTCAACAGAATTTGACGTAACGCAGGACTGCATTTTTTACAGCGAAAAAATTTCCGGCATACCTTCTTGGTCAGTTTTTGAAATAATGGCGCAGGGAATTTCTGTTCTGGCATCAATTGAAAGAATTGAAAGCAACAATCCTGAACCTCCAAAACCAGGCGTTCTGTTAAGCGTTGCAAATTATAAAGCTTCAGTTCCGTCTTTTAAAATTAACACAACACTTTCCATGAACATAAAAGAAGAATGTCGCGTTGATGCAGTTTCCAGATATAACTGTTCGCTTTACATGGCGCAGGAAAATCAGAATGAAAAAGAATGTCTCGTAAGTGCTACGATTTCTGTTATGGAAATGAATGACATGAAAAGTTTTTTTAATCAGAATTAGAAAATAAAATCAGGTTATTGCAGAAGATTATAGAAGAGGAAAAATTTTATGGATGAAAGAAAATTAAATGAAGGAAAAAAAATAATTGTTACAGGTGCAAGCGGCGGCATTGGAAGGGCAGTAGCAGTTGAGTGTGCAAAAAACGGCTATTACGTAATATGTCATTACAACAACGGAAAATCAAAAGCAGAAGAAACTCTTTCCATCATTCAGGAAAATAACGGCTGCGGCGAACTAATTCAGTTTGACGTTTTAAACAGAGAAGATTGTAAAAATAAACTTGAAGCTTTGTGCGAAAAACATGGCGCTCCCTGGGGCGTAATCTGTAACGCAGGCATTACGAAAGACAACACTTTTGCAGGATTAAGCGGAACTGACTGGGACAGCGTTGTTCATACTAACCTGGACAGTTTTTTTAATGTAGTTCAACCTTTGACTATGCCCATGTGCCGCAAAAAAAAGGGGCGGATTATTACAATGTCATCAGTCAGCGGAATTATGGGAAACAGAGGTCAGACAAATTATTCAGCAAGTAAGGCAGGTCTTATAGGTGCAACAAAAGCTCTTGCAGTTGAACTTGCCAGCAGGAACATTACTGTAAACGCTGTAGCTCCCGGAATGATTGAAACTGAAATGATAAAAGATTCACCTCTTGAATTTATTCTTCCTACAATTCCAATGAAAAGAGTTGGTAGGCCGGAAGAAGTTGCAGCAGCAGTTGTATTTCTTTTAAGCGAAGGAGCATCATATATTACTAGACAAGTTATTTCTGTAAACGGTGGTATAGCATGAACTATTTGGATTCAAAAGGAAAAAGAAGAGTTGTAATTACAGGCGGCGGAATGCTGACTGCTTTAGGTGAAAAATGGTCAGACGTTCTGGCTAAACTTAAAAGCGGAAAAAACTGCATTAAATACATAAAGGATTGGGAACGCTTCGACAAAATGAACACACGTCTTGCCTGTCCTTATGAAGGAGAACTTCCTGTTTTTCCAAGAAAAAAAATTCGCGGTATGGGAAGAGTAGCATTGCTTTCACTTGCTGCAACTGAACAGGCTTTAAAATCAGCAGGTTTAAAAATCACTGAAGGAGAAAATGCAGGAGACATTGTGGAAGAACTTCACAACGGACGCACTGGAATTGCCTACGGTTCATGCATGGGAAGTATGGATTCAATCTGCGATATGTTCAGCATGATTCAGGACAATGATACTTCGAAAATAAATTCCCAGACTTACATAAAGTGTATGCCTCAGACTTGTGCTGCTAACTTAAGCGTGTTTTATTCTTTGCGCGGAAGAATTATTACAACAAATACGGCATGCACTTCTGGCAGTCAGGCAATCGGTTATGCTTACGAAGCAATAAAAAACGGAATGCAGGATATAATGATTGCAGGCGGTGCAGAAGAACTTGTTCCTCCAGATGCAGCTGCTTTTGATGCAATGGGTGCAACTGCAATTAAAAATGAAACTCCGGAAAGTGAACCTAAACCTTTTGATGCAGCAAGAGACGGACTTGTAATTGGGGAAGGAGCTGGCACTGTAATTCTTGAAGATCTGGAACACGCTGTAAAAAGAGGTGCTCACATTTTTGCAGAAGTTGCAGGCTTTGGAACTAATTGCGACGGAACTCACATTACAAATCCGAATGCACAGACAATGGCTCAGGCTTTAAAACTTGCTTTAGAGGATGCAGGAATTTCTCCGGATCAGATTGATTACGTAAACGCTCACGGCACTTCAACTCATACTGGCGACATAGCTGAATCTCAGGCAACTTATTCTGTTTTTCAAAGGGCTGTTCCAATAAGTTCTACAAAAAGTTACATTGGCCACACGTTAGGTGCCTGCGGTTGCGTTGAAGCCTGGATTACAGTCAACATGATGAACGAAGGCTGGTTTCACCCGACAGTAAATCTTACTCAAGTTGATTCTGAATGTGCGCCTTTGGATTACATTAAAAATGAAGGACGTAAAATCGAAGCACGTTACGTTATGAGCAACAATTTTGCTTTCGGCGGAATAAACACGTCACTTGTTTTCAAAAAGTTTTCTGAATCAGAGTAAAGGAATTTATAAGCGAAAAATAATTTTTACAAAAACTTAACATTTAACGCAGTCGGTGCAATTGATTTTTACAAAAGATAATTTTAAAGTTTTACTATGATATTTTTGTTAGAAGATGATGATTCCATTAGAAAATTAATTGATTACACTTTGAACAGCCAGGGCTTTAAATGTTTAAGTTTTTCCCTTCCGTCAGAATTTTATCAGGAACTTTCTAAGGCAAAGCCAGAACTTATTCTTTTAGACATTATGCTTCCGGAAGAAGACGGCATTTCAATTCTTCATAAGATTAGAGCCAGTCCTGAAACGTCGCTTATTCCTGTAATAATGCTTACTGCAAAGGACAGCGAATTCGATGTAGTAACAGGTCTTGATTCTGGTGCTGATGATTACATTACAAAGCCTTTCGGAATGATGACTCTTCTTTCAAGAATTAAGGCAGTTATACGACGCTATGAAAAATCTGATTTTAACGGTGAACAGAAAATTCTTGAAATAGACGGTTTGAAAGTTGATTTAAATAAGCATACAGTTTTTGCTGACGGAAAACAAATTTTTCTTACTGTAAAGGAATTTGATTTGCTTGTGCTTCTTATGAAAAACAGAGGCAATGTTTTGACAAGAGAAAAACTTCTTGACGTAATCTGGAAAATTGATGCTGATATAGAAAGCCGCACTGTTGATGTTCACATCCGCACTTTAAGGCAGAAAATAGGCAGGTACGAAAATTTAATTGAAACAGTAAGAGGTGTAGGTTACAAGTGCCTGTAGCTGTTTATAAAGCACTGTAATGTGTTACTGTTGCATGATTATTTCAGAAACAGCTTTTTGAACTTTGGATAAAAGTTTTATGAGGGTGGCGCGTTCTTTTTCGGTAAGGTTTTCTGACAGTTTTTTTTCGTGGATGTTTTTGGATTTGCCTGTCTTCTTGAAAGTTTCCTGTCCTTTTTTTGTTGATTTTACGGTTTTTGAAAGGTGTCCGTCTTTTTTTGTGATTTCAGTTGAGAGAAAGCCTTTTTCTTCCATGCGCTTTAAAATGCCGTTTATAGTCGGGTGCGAAACATTCAGATAGTCTTCCAGTTCTTTCGGTGAGCACTCAAAATTTTTTTGCTGATGAAGGAAAAACAAGACCCTCATTTGAGAGCTCGTCAAGTCCAGTTCCTTGAACTCCTTGTTTGCAGCCTGCTCAAGCCTGTCGTTGATGTTTTTAATAAGAAAGCCAATGTCCAGTTCCATAGATTCGTTCATAAAATAAAGTATATCCGCAGTCTTATTTATTTTCAGCCTGACGATGAAATATGACAATCATAAGGAAACCTGTTTTTTATATTCAATGGTAGAAAATCTGATTGCTCGGCAATTGTGGCATTTTTGTCTTTGTCATTGTTTTTGTGCATAAACTCTTCTCCAAAAATCCGTGCCATCACCGGCAAGAATCTGTTCTGTGCGTTACGAGCATGGCAGGTTTATTTTCCAATAGAATCCTCCTAAAAATTAATTTTTTAAACAAAACTTATCATGCAGAACGGAAAGATTGTTTTGCGACGATGAAATACCTTTAATCCATCTTAAAATCCTCTCAAAAAAATTCGCTTTAAAGGTATACCTTTAAAGCGGTTGACACAACCGCTTTAAAAAACTTTTCATCGCTTCGCTCGAAAAGTTTTTTAGTTTGTCTTTTGTATTTTGCATAAGCAAAATTTAAAAGAAATCCTTGTTAAGGATTATATATTCAATTTTTTTAGGAGAAAACTATGGCTTATACAAAACCACAGGTAATCGCACAGAACGCTTCATCAGGAAGCTACGCAGCTGGATGTCCAACTTACAATGACAAGAGCGGAGGACCTGGACAGAATCCATCGCATTTAAATTGTCAAAAGTGTGAAAGAACTGCATAAGTTGTTCTAAAGAGTTTAATACGGAGTCGATTTCATATATTTGAGGTCGACTCTGTGATTTTTTTTAGGAGAATGTAATTCAATGGAAATTTTAAAAATTATTGGAAAAGTACTTTTAACTATTTTAAGAGTTCCTTGTACAGTTTGGTACATCATTTTAGGCTGTCCTTTAAAACTGATTTATTTATTGCTTGTATTGCGCCGTAAAATTGCAGAGTGGTTAAACAAATCAACTCCTGCTGATATTGAAAGGTCGTTAAGTCATTTTGGAATGTTTGAAGCAATTATCACTCTGGAATGGGCAAGTCTTTTAAAATTCTATCACTTCCACTGGTGATTTTTCTTAACAATAAAAGATTGCTGTTGCTGACAGTTTATAAAATTGGAACTATCGCAAAATGAGGAATGTATGGCAACAAGAGAAGAATGGCAATGCAGAAAATGTGGAAACAATCCTTCTGGTTTTACAGGAGATTTACCAAGTGCTGGCGGAGACTGTCCTGCAGGTGCAAGTCACGTATGGCTTAGAGTCCCGGCAGGAAGTACAAGATCTCGTGACTGGCAATGTTTTCATTGCGGAAAAAATCCAACAGGCTTTACAGGTCCACGGCCAACTCCTAGTGAAGGCTGCCCTGTAACAGGTTTTAAACACGTATGGATTCAAATTTGATGGAGTGATTTATGAAGAAGAAATTTATTGCTTTATCTTTACTGTTTTAACATCATTTTGTTTTGCAAAAGAAGTTAAGCTTAACGGTGATGTTGAAGTAAGAGACCGTCCTTCTGAAAATGGAACTGTTTTTGCTTCCCTTGCGGATGGAACTTCAGTAGATGTGGAATCAATTTCGGAAAACTCAGATTGGTATGAGATTAAAATAGGAAACTTTTTAAATGGAAAAACTATAGGCAAAAAAGAAAATAGGAATGTAGTTTTACATTCTTAAAATAAATTTTATGGAGGTTTCATTATGAAACAGATGAAAAACATTAAGACTCCAGCTTATGAATTAAAGCTGGGAAAAGGTTTCTTTGCTGGTGCAAACTGGCAGTGTATTAAATGCGGTTATATCGCCACAAGTTACTCAACAACCCCAATGCTGTCCGGTTGCAAAGTAACAGGTGGTAATCACATTTTTCAACAAATGTAATTATTGAAAATGCTTAAAAAATAGGCTGTACAATTTTGTGCAGCCTGTACATAAAACTTTTTAAGAGGAAAATTATGGAAAACAGTAAAAAAGAAAATCCACAGAAAAATGAAACACTTAATTTATCAGGTTATGGAAAAGTTGATAATGACGAAACTATAAAAATTCCAAAAGGAACTTATAATCCGGATGATGAATCTATCACAATTGATGCTGATGAAGAAGAACTTTCACTTGCACAATACAAAAAAATGCTGGGGTATTTGAAAACAAACGGAATAGAATTTTTAGAAGAACAAATTGATGAAATTGAAAAATTATTAGAAAAAGATTACGGAAATAAACCCCCGATTAATTTAAAAGAATTTTTAGCACAATTCTGATTGACTTTTCAGGTTCGTTTCATGACCGACTATCACGTTCACATAGGGCAGTTCAACGAAATTTATTTTGATGCATATTCTGTTTTTCAGAGCATTGAAGAAACTTGTGTTCAGACAGGAATAACAGAAGTTCACTATTCGTCAACTTCATCCTGCCGGGACGATGCAGAACTTTCAAAAGTGGAAGAAGAAATTGCTTACGCACAGGCTTTCAAATCAAAAAAAATAGTCGTAAAGCCATATCTCTGGTACATTCCAAAATATGCAGAAGAAAACATCAGCGTAAAATCCGCATTAAAGGCTTTTGACTACTGCGGCATAAAACTTCATCCTTTTGCTCAAAAATGGGATTTCGAAAATCCATGTCATAAAAAAGCACTTGAAGAAATTTTTGGATGCTGCACGGAAAATAAATCAGTTTTAATTCACTGCGGAAAAACTCCCGAAACATTACCTTCCAGATTTGAGCCTTTTTTCAAAATTTTCCCGGATGCAAACGTAATTCTTGCACATTCAAATCCTGTTAACATTACAATAAAAATGCTGAAAAAATACAAAAACGTAAAATCTGATACTGCATATTCAGACGAAAAAGACATAATTACACTTATGAAAAGTGGAGTCAAAGAAAAAGTTTTGTTTGGTACAGATTTTCCACTTACGCATTATTTTGACAGACTGCTTTTCGGCAAAAAATGCACGCTAACCGAACAATACATAGAAGATTGCAGGAAAATAAAATTGTTCAACTAGCATCTTGCATGATTAATTACAAACATACAAAATTTTTCAGATAAAAAAAAATCCTGCTTTCCGGGAAGCAGGCGAGGGCATTGTTCCTAAGATTAAAATTCGGCTTTCAAAATCCCATACCGGCAAGATTGTGTGCGTTACGAGCATGGCAGGTTTTGGCATTTATTTGTAGCGAAAATTGGCGGATATTTAAAGTCGCACTTGAAATATCCGCCAAAGTTGCCAATAATAATTTTATGATTGCCCGCACAATTTCTGAATATATAAAAAATTGCATGAATGAATATTTCTCTGTTGCTGTCTTTAGAAAAGCTTATTGGCTGCAACAGCAGCAGTCTTAAAGCACCTTATAAGCTTTCCTAAAAAATCCAAGTTCACTTTGGGCAGGACAATGTCATTCTGAACTTGTTTCACAATCTAAACTTGGGGGCGTGTGTGATTTCTATGAAGTTATAGACAGCACTTTATAAAATCAACAACTCTGACATTTAAGCCAAAGCTGTTGATTCAATTTTGCAGCTTTTATTTACATGCAATATAAACATCCATGGTTTTGCCGACTGTTTCAAAACACGGAATGATGTTTTTATCTTCATGTTCCCGGCCGTTGACTTTCATAAAATCATCCAAAGCTCGGTATGCTCCCGGAATTGTTGAAAAAGGATCTTCGAACGGTCGTTCAATGTGGATTGCGGCGTAGTTATGTTCTTCCTGTTGATGAACTTTCATGTCGCTGTTCTTGATTTCAAGTCCTTCTGGCAGAATCAATGCTGCTGTATAACCGTGCATGTGATAGACATTTATCTGTTCCTGCGAAAGAAACGGAAAATCCCAGCCGATAACTTCAGGATTTTCAATTTCAAAGTCCTTTGCGTATTTATAAATTCTGTCTAATGCATCGCTTTCAGAATCCGTGCCATATAGTAATAGACCCCTGAAACGAGTTTGGGGGTGACAGTTTTGAATTTGGGGGCGGAAACAAAAAAGCCACATCTTAATGAAGTGGCGTTAAAAATTTGGATGTGCAGCGTATGCGTCTCTTCGCTCCGCTGGTTTGTTAATAACTGGAAACTAACTGTCGAAGCAATTATGAAAAGAACTAAAGGGATTTTTGATTGAACTGGAAAAATATTGTGAATAACCCGTCAGTTATTTTTCACCGAGTACCAATTTCAAAAATTCCTCTGGAGTAATGGCGGAAACAGTAGATTTATCAAAATCTTTTTTATTGCGGGTGATTATATAGTCAACTCCTGCAATCATAGCAGATTCATTCTGCATGGAATCTTCAAAATCGGAAAAATCTGTGTTGCGGGCAGCTGCAAGAACGATGTCATCGTTTTCGGGAATCACAAACAAAACTGCTCTGAGTTTTAAAATTGTTTCCCTGCAAAATTCAGTTGTTGCATCCGTTCTTTCACTAAGCATATAGAAAACATCGATTAGAGAATGAGGCGTAACACAACCGTCAATAGTGTACAGGCACATTTCAAATACTTTTTTGACAGATTCATAAAATGGCTGACGTTTAAGAAGATAGTCGAGCAGTATATTGGTATCAAGAAATACTTTCATATTTTCTCCACAAGGCTTCGGCTCGTTCTTTCCGTCCGTCCATGCTGATTTCTGCTTTTGGGGTAAAATTCATTGTTTCAAGCTCGGCCAGAGCTTTGGCTGCTAATATGCGTTCTGCTGGTGTTTTTGAATTTTGGAGAGATGAGTTTGAATTTATCAAAGATTGTGCAAAAACAAGTACGAGTTCTGTTTTTTCATCATCAAGCTGATCAACATAATCTATAACTTGCTGTCTTAATGCCATTGCTGCCATAGTCCGCCTCCTGTCTGTGAGATAAGAATAGTATAACACAATTTTTTGCTTTTGAGGGAAGAATTTTGAAAAGGGTGGTCAGGGTATTGAGTTTGACTACAACCTTGCCTTTTTCAGTTCATCAACCATTGCAGGGCGTTTTCGGTATGTTTCGAGCCATTCATCACGAAGTGTCAGAGCGGCTGCTTTTCCGCCCGGGATTTTAGAAAGATTTTCCAGGTGGTTTGCAAGTTCTGCGTACTGAGGCCGGGAGTTCACTCCTTTTACTCTTTCTTCAAGACTTTCTTTGAACATCTGTACAATTTCCGATGCATAATTTTCTGACAGAATCTCGCTGTACTTTTCCAGCTTGTAAAAGTCCTTCCATCGTGTGTGCGATTTTTTTACGGAAGTAAAAAGCCTGTCGTACTTTTTTTCTTCAACAAAAATTGACTCAACAAAATCTGAATCCGCTTTTTCAGAAATCAATTTTTCAAGCTCGTCCGGCCATTCATTTTTAGAAAACCGAGATTTATACTCATTGTAAAGATTGAGGTCAAATCGTCGCAAATTCAGAAAAAGCCAGCGTAATGTCTGTGTTATTTTTGCTTCGTTCTTTGTCTCTCTATAAATTTCAAGCAGCTTTTCGTTTGCTTTGTGAACTATTCCCGGCAGATTTTGATTTACTGCAATCAGATTTACAAGTAAATCTTCCGCTCTTTTGTAATCTCCGCAAGCCAGACATTTTTCAACTACGATGTAGCAGATATTATCGAACTCAAGGTATTTTTCCATAAAAGAAATAATCTCATTTTCGGAGAAATTCAATTTTTCCATACAATGAATTTTTGCTTCGACATAATTTTCAACTTCATATCGTGCGGAGAAAATATTATGAGCTGCTTCAGGAGAAGTTTCTTCCAAAAAAGAATCGATGAATTTTATTTGGGCGCGCAGAGAGTCTTCGTCAGTGAAAAAATCCATGTAAGCGGGAAAAAGATATTCCTGCATATAGTCGATTATTTTTTCGTTATGCATATTTGCCTCGAACCACAAACGGGCTTTTTTGCGCTCATCATCTGCCATAGAATTTATTGCCTGTTCCCAAAAATCCATAATCTCATAAGACAAGTTACCAATCGTGCCGTTAGAATCATCAATATCGATAGGCTCGGCAAGTGTTAAAAAAATGAAGCACAAGCCTTCAAAAGCAATCCAGTTTTTCCCTGCTGAAATAAGCGACGGAAAAATATTATTCATAAACGAATACATTTCTTTTTCAAAACGGTAAGATGCGTGGTAGTCGATAAAGCCGTAGCGGTCGCCGTTTCCGCGGATAATCTGACTTACCTCGGTTTTTATTGCAGAGAGTTCAGTGCTGCCATCGGCTTTTGCAAAACGCGCAACGAGCATTGAAGCAACCGTATCATTCTTTGAAGCCAAATCGGAAAGAAAATCAACAAGTTCATCCCTAGTAACATCAGAAATTAGATTTGTAATATTCATAGTGAAAGTATAGCCGAAAGATATTATGAAGAATAGAACTTTGGTAAAACTAAATCCCCTTCATCAATTCCGCAACAGAAATCTTTCCCAACTCCTTTTCCATTGCGTTTTGCACACGGCTCAAAGGCTCGTCTAGCACTGAATGAATCTTGCTCCCCACCGGGCACTTTGCATTCGGATTTGCGTGAAAATTGAACACGGAACGCTCACCTTCTTCCTCGCAGCTGACTGCCTTGTAAATGTCCAGAAGAGAAATGTCTTCCGCCTTTTTTGAAAGCGTTGAACCACCCACGCCGGCCTTTGTTTCCACAATAGAAGTTGTCTGCAGCCTTCCCAAAATTTTTCTTATAATCACAGGATTCATTCCCGTACTTCCTGCGATAAAATCAGAAGTAACTTTATTATCTTTTTGAAAATACGCAATGCACAAAATCGTGTGAACAGCGACCGTAAAATTTGTATTCAGTTTCATGCCTTTGATTTTACTGCTTTTGTCCGCGGAGAAAACAAATCCGCTGCTGCAAAATGTGTTGTGAAAAATCTTTTCGACCTGACAACTCAGGACTTGGAAGGTTTTGACGCCGTTGTGGATGCGTTCGGAGCGTGGACGGCCGACACAATTCCTCAGCATTCCGCATCGCTTGAACATCTGTGCGATATTCTGTCAGGAACAAAAGTTCGCCTTCTTATTGTCGGCGGAGCAGGAAGCCTTTACGTAAACCCAGAACATACAGTTCAGCTTATGGATACGCCGGATTTCCCAGAAATGTACAAGCCACTTGCTTCATCACAGGGAAAATCGCTTTCAGAACTTCGAAAAAGGAACGACGTAAACTGGACATACATCAGCCCGGCAGCAGACTTTCAGGCAGAAGCAGAACGCACCGGAAAATACATACTTGCAGGCGAAGAACTCACGCTCAACAAAAAAGGCGAAAGCGTCATAAGTTATGCAGACTACGCATCGCCATGGTAGACGAAATCACAAGCGGCAGCCATAACAAAGAACGAATCTCCGTAGTGCAGGAATAGTTAAAAAAAGCATGCCTTAAGATTTATAATTTTTTGGGCGTGCGTCGCAACCTGCGGTTGCTTACCGAGTTTTTTCCGCTATCGCTCCAAAAACTCGCAACTGGGCAATCTCAGATTTTTTCAGTTTTTAGGGACTGCTTCGCAGGTGCTCCAATCCCTCACGCTGTAAGCTCGCAGGCGGGAATACACCTGAAAAAAAGATTTCCGAATGCAGTTCCTTGTACATTTTGTTTACATAACTGGAACAATTAATTTTAAATTTAATTCTTCTATTTGATTAAATCCTTTGCCAGCTGTAATAAGTGGCAGGTTATTTACAATTGCAGAAGCGGCAACAATAGCATCTGGGAGTTTTATTTTATATTTTTTTCGAATTTCTATCGTTTTTTCTTTTATTTCATCTGTAAGAGAAATTTCATTGCAATTAAGCAAAAATGATTTTATGTATTCTCTTCTTCTGATGTTATTCCAGAGAAAGACAAGAGTTCCAGTTCCGATATAACAGAAAATGCCAACTTATTCTGCAAAAATGGACTCATACATGGATTACATTAAGTAGATACATCAATGCATTTGTGTCCGCTAAAAAATCAGTTCCATTCATTTCTCATTTCCTTTTGAATTGAAAGGCCATCTTTTTGAAAATTTACGGAACCAAAATATTTTGATAGATTTGTTTTATTTTCTGTTTTTGAATTCTGATTATATCGATACAAAACAAACTGAATATAATTTTCAATATCAGCAAGACATTCTTGAGGAACGGTTTTTATTTTTTCAACCATTGTATCATAAGACATAACAACCTCCAAACTGAAATCTCCCTACTACTTTATCATAAAAAGTCACAATTTTCCATACGAAAAAAAAATCACACTTGACTTGGTTGTTTTTTTGCGTTCCTGTAGATTATACAATATTTTTTTCATTCGGGCGTGCCCCTTCGGGTCGGGCTTTTCAGGGTTACGCTATCGCTTCATTGCTTCGCAACAGCCTTCGGCTGCCCTTACAATCCCTCACGCTGTAAGATGCGCAGAAGAACAAATCACGCCACCACTTTTTTACTTTAGCGATTCCACAAATTCATCTTTTGTAATGTTCTCGCCCTTGCCGTCGGAAAAGCGTGTAATCTGCCATTGTGCTTTGTCCAGCACAGGAAGGTAAAAAATGTGTCCTGTTTTTTTTGAAGCTTCCTTGTAGCAGTCCTTGATTGCGTTCACTTTTTTTTCGTATTCTTCTTCGTCGATATTTTGGGAAGAAGATTTATTAACGCTCTTTACTTCAAAAATGTGGATTTTTCCGTTTTTGTCTTTCATCACAAAATCTGGATAAGAAGAATGAATGCCGTCAAGATAGTATTCAAATTTTATCTGGGAATTCAGCGGAAAGTTTTTGCCCCACAAAAAGCGGCTCGTTTCAAAAAGTTCAGACTGCTTTTTTGTGCAAGTTCCGATTGAAGATGAACGAATGTCCTTGAGCACTTCCGCCCATTTTTTTTCGGCTTCGCTGTCAAATGAAAAATCAGTGCAAAAATCTTTTCTGTACCAAATCCAGTCGTCGAGCGTCAGACTGTTTTGATTTTCCACAAAGCAACTTTCAAGCGGAAAACAAACTTCATCGCAAGTGACCATGCTTTTTTCGTAATCGCAAATATATTTTTCATAAGAAGAATTTATTTCGCCCAAATGTTCAGCAAAAACAGTCCATTTTTTATAGCTGTCCGAATACTCGTAGCAAAGAGATTGAATGTCATTTCCCTGTTTTTGCAAATTCCTGTAACTTTCAAAAATCGAAGGATGAGTCAGACTGTCATCTTTTAAGCGCTCCAGAAAATTTTTCATATCAGGATTTTTTGTTTTTTTGGGAGAGAGAATTTTTACAGGCGTTATACGGAAATTTTCTTCAATTTTATAATCTGTGCAAAGCCTTACCTGTCGCGGAAGATTTTCCTCTTTTGGAAGAATTCCCCAAATCCATGCAGTACAGGCAAGTTGTTTTGCTTCTTCACTCAAGCTTTCAAAATCAAGCAGCCGAGGATTTCTCCTTACGCGTCCCATAACCTGTTCGTCCAGTTGCTTGCTTTTTGAATCTCGAATCTGATAAAGCATGCACGCCCTTGGAATGTCCCAGCCTTCCGAAATGACCATTTTAAAAATGATGACAGAAACAGAAGAGGCTTTTCCTTTCATGTAATCTTTCCATTTAAAAATCGGAAGTTTTTTTAAGCCAGAATCGTTTGTTTCGCCGCCTTTGTCGTTTATATAAACCCATTTCAGTTCCTGATGATTTTGCAGGGCAGGCATTATCGTATTTTTAAGTTCCTCTTCAGCTTTTTCCTTGTTTGAAATCTGAATTATAAAGCAAGGATTTACATCAAGCTGATTTATATAGTCGCTGCGGATTTTTTCAAATTTCATTAGAGCGCACTCAAGACTGTCATTTTCATTTCCTGCTTCAACTTTTTTTATGAGTTTTGCATTTTCGGCTTCTGCATTTGAAATTTCTACATCTGGTTCCTGTTTTCTTGAAAGTTTTGGCGTGGCAGAAAAATTTATGACGGCACAAAAATACTCTTTTAACTCATCAAGGTTGCTTGTTGCAATATGACATTCATCTTTTATAAGGTAGATTTTTTTTTGCGGATTTTTCATAAAAGTGTCGCCTGTAAGCGAAGAAAGAAAATTGACAAAAGTTCCTTCTTTTTTAAGCTTGCTTGAATCTTTGTACAAGTCGCGGGGCAGAACGTAAACGTTGTATTCCAGAGGAATAAAAAGGCTTCCTTCTCCGCTTGAATCTGAATTGATTAAAAACGGATTTATGTCTGCAAAAGTTCCGTTTTCCGAAAGTTCCTTAAATGAATTAAAATTTTGGGCTGCAAGATTGCTTTTTGAAAGTGTCGAAACTATAAAAACAGCGTTTCGGTCTGCACAAATTACACGGTTCATAAAATCTGCCATCATGTAAGTTTTGCCGGAACCTGTGGGAGCTTTAAAAGTTATTTCTTTTTTGCTGCTTGTCACATTCATAAGGATTTTTGTAAGTTTTGTTACGGCATTTTTCTGTAAATCTTTTGCTTCCTGGAGCATTTTATTCTTCCACCTTTTTTTGTGTTTTTTCAAAATTCTGACATACCCAGTCGATTTTTTCTTTTACCGTCATAAACTTTTGTTTTCCGTAAAGTGTCTCGTCGATTACATCAAAAGCACTTTTTCCTTCTGCCGTTTCAAAATTTGCAACCGAACCGATTTCGTAAACATCAAGATTTCCGCCATAAGGCTTGTTGTCTTTTATCCACGGAAAGTCTTTTGTTCCGTCATAACATTCGCCAGTCATGATTCGCTTGAGCCGCTTTGCCGTAACATCGTAAGCAATGCCGTTGGGGCACTTTTCAGTTTTTTCATTATTTGTGCATAGAATGTAAGTTATATTATTGTGATAATCTTTAACATATTCCATTGTTGATTGACCAGTTGTTCCACTACCTGCAAAAAAATCCAATACAATAGAATTCTCTTTACATGCATGAAAAATTAAATCTTCAATTAGTTCAACAGGTTTTACTGTGTTGAAATCATGTTCTTTAGTTCCTAAAATTTTATCTAACTCAGACTTTGCAGTTTCAGCTGTACCGTATTGCTCTGCACCATACATTCCCCAAAATGGTTTATAATTTTCAACAACCTCATCTTCAGGACGAATTTTTCTAAAAGGTCTTTCGTTAATTAAGAGTAAATCTTTTCCATCATTACGAGTAGAATATTCAAGTATTGTATCTTTCCCTAATTTCCATTGGTTTCCTTCATTCGGGTAAACGCCCAAGATATCAAAAATCATACTAGCACGACCACGAACTCCATTCTTGCTCATTTGCCCAATTTCTTCATAACGAAAGATTCCATAAGCATCCTTTTCAGGATATAACTTTTCACCAACTACATGACATCGGAATTCTGCTCGGTGATTAAAATTTTTATAACATAAAATATATTCCACTTTAGGCTGAAGCATGAACTTTGCAGTATCTGTATTTTGACATTTAGTTCTTTTCTCCCATGCAATAACTGAAAGCGAATTTTCCTCCCCAAACACCTCATCAAACAAACATTTTACATAAGCGTGATTTTTATCATCAATGCTGCAAAAAATCACGCCTTCGTCAGACAAAAGCTGTTTTGCAAGAATCAGACGCGGGTAAAGCATGGAAAGAAGATTGTCCCTCGTAATGGCATTTTCATAGTTCGTCCTGGCAAATTCGCCCATGCTGTCTTTTCCGTAAGGCGGGTCAATGTAAATTACATCGATTGCACCCCTGTACTGAATCAAAAGGTTTTGAAGCGCCTCGTAGTTGTCGCCGATAATCAGCTTGTTTACAGGTTTTGCATCGTCAGTATAAAAAGAAAGTTTTTCGTTTTTGCGGAAATACCGAATACTGTCGGACATTTTTTCAAGCCGTTTGTCAAAGTGAAGCCCCGTACGCTTGTATGTCGTTCCCAACGCTGCAATGTTTATCGCCTCGTCTTTCGATTCCGCATTTTGAATAAGTTTTATAAGAAGATTTGCATTTGACGGTTCCAGAATCTTATCCTGCACGCGCCTGTTGATTTCTTCAATAAGTGATTGTTTGATTTCGTTCATATTTTTTCTCGGAGTGAATTAAGATTTTAATATTTCCAACTTTACGGTAATAATTTGGATATTTCTAAATAATACATTATTTTTTGTAATTTTACAAATTCTTATCTATATAATTGAAAATTTCGCAATTATGAGAATATGAATTTTTGGGAAAGAGTCGAATTTGAACTCGACAAAAAAGGAATTAATAAAAAAACTCTTGCAACTGAAGCAAAATTCAGTATGTCAAATATTTCAAAAGGTAAAAAAGATAATAACTGCCCCAGTGCCGAAACAGCCCTGCGAATCGCAAAAGTCCTTAACGTCTCCGTCGAATACCTTGTAACAGGACAAAGCCAGACATTAAAAAACGAAGGCATCGACATCAAAAAATACAAAGAATATTCAGACCTGATTGCAAAACTCGACACCCTGGGCGAAAATCAGAAACAACTCGTAAAAACAATCATAACGCAAATGACCGAATGGAAAGTTTAAGGCGCAAACAAAAAACACTGATTTTTCTATAAAAGTATGCTATACTAAACAAAAAAGTAGGAGGTGATTCTATGGTTTCTGTAAAAGGATATTTTGACGGACAAAATTACATAACAGAAGGCAATGTTGCAGTAAAAAAAGACCAGCGCGTAATCATCACTTTTCTTGACGAATTCAATACTCCCAAGCGGAACTTAAAAAAATTTGTAGGCAAGGTCAGTAAATCAGATTCCGAACTGGTAGAAAAAGCCGTAACAGAAGGTCGCAAGGTGGATAAAAGTGAATGGTAAACTTGTTGATACAAATGTAATTATCCGCTATATCAAAGATGAAGATGCTCTTGATGATATTTTCGAAGAGGAAAATCTGTATTTTTCTTCTATAACACTTGGAGAACTGCTTTTTGGTGCAGAATGTTCTTCCCGAAAATCAGAGAATGCTGATGTTTACAGGGGTTTTTGCAGCGAACTTGAAGAAATAAAGCCGGATTCCTTTGTAACTCCTTTTTATGCAAAAATAAAAGCCCAATTAAAACAAGACGGACATCCAATTCCAGAAAATGATATATGGCTTGCTGCATGTGCAATGGCATACAATCTGACAATAGTTACAGCTGATAAACATTTTTCCTTTATAAAAGGACTTTCTCTTGAAAATAGGTAACAACCAGAAACAATCATAACGCAAATGACCGAATGGAAAGTTTAATGCAAAGATAAACAATCGGATTTGCTCAAAACTAACGTTCTTCGTTTTTTTCGTGAGCATCGTTAGATGCGAACAAATCCGCCTGTTTTTTCCTTGTGACAAGCCTTTCAAGCAAATAAAAAGTTTAAGACAAAAAATAACATCACTTTGCTACAAAATTATTTTCCGCCACCTTTGTGTGCATCAAGTGCAAAATAGATCAACGTTAAAATCAAATGTCTAAAATTGCGCCATTTGATTTAATTTAGAGTTCCTAACGTAACTCCCTTATTGAACTGTTCGCTTGGCGCGAACGAATTACACTTCTCGAAAGTTGAAACTTTCTTCGTCGTGTAATTTTAAGGAACTTAAAAACAGGTATGTGCATATTAGATATAATGAAAAACCAGCGATAGAATCCCAACAAAGTGGCGATAAAGTAGCGATATATGCTAAAAGTAGCGATATAATTTTAAAATATTTAAAAGAACATGAAACTATAAACAGTTCTATTGCTCGAAAAATTACAAGTCTTTCAGCTTCGGGCGTTCGTAAAATATTTAAAAAACTTGAAGCATCCGGTCTTATTATTGGCTTTGGCGAAAATAAAGGCAAAATTTATAAAATAAAAAAACGGAATTATCCCCTCATACGCAAATAAAAAATAATCGCATTTTTTGACAATTTTCCCCCTAAAAATCACACCTGCTGAAGCATATTTTCTGGATCTTCGGCGGCTTTCACTTTATCATTCGCCTTGATAATGATTCCTTTTTCGTCAATAAGATAAGTTGTCCTTACAACTCCCATTGAAACTTTTCCGTAATTTTTCTTCTCTTTCCAGACATCATAAGCTTCAATAACTTTGCGCTCCGGGTCAGAAAGCAGGGTAAAAGCAAGACCGTACTTTTCTTCAAACTTTTTGTGAGATGCTACGGAATCTTTGCTTACCCCAAGAATTACTGCACCTTTTTGCGTAAACTGCGGATATCTTTCTGAAAAACCGCATGCCTGTTTTGTACATCCCGGAGTATTATCTTTTGGATAAAAATACAGAATGACTTTTTTCCCGGCATAATCGCTCAGTTTGTGAACATTTCCATTCTGGTCCAAAAGCTCAAAATCTGGTGCCTTTGTTCCTGTTTCTAACATTTTGTCCTCCAGTTTTTTCTATTTTTGAAAAATCGTCCTATATCCGTCATAAGCATAGCTGTGCCCTAAAGGGGCTTCAGAAAATCCGCAGAAGAGTACGGCTGGATGTGGGGAACTATTTTTTATATCCGCACTTAGGGCATACGCGTTTTCATTCAGGGCAATTCCGCATAATGGGCATCTGTCTTTTGTGCCGCTTACGTCGTATTCCTGAGATGCAGCGTTTACTCCGCTTGTGAAAGTAAGCTTTGCAATGTTCAGTTTGTCTTTTAAGAGGTCATAGACGATTTTAATCATTCCCTCTACGGTCATCGTTTCTTTTGTAACTACAAGCCTGCAGTCAGGGTAAGCAGTTGCAAAGACGCATTCTGGTACAGCAAACTTGTTCTTGCAACATGTCAGACAGCTGGAATTCCTTGCAGAAAAACTATCTGACAGCCTGAAATAAAAAAAATTAATTAACCCCAAGTGCGGATTAATTCGTAGTTCTCTTCTGTAACCTGTGTATATGCGTTGTATTCGTCACAAGTTGGGCAGTATTCAGGAGCAGAAGGACCTACTACGATGTGACCGCATTTGAGACATTCCCATACTTTTACAGAACTGTCTTTAAGCTGAGCAGATGCGGCATCTTCTTCGTTTAAAAGGGCACGGTAGCGTTCTTCGTGGCGTTTTTCGATGTCTGCAATTGCAC
>CAMCRZ010000008.1 GCA_945877425.1 uncultured Treponema sp. | reverse complement strand
TGAAAGCGGGAAAGTAGGATGCTGCCGGCTTTTTTTTGTTTAAATTTTTCTATAAACTGGAAAGGCGCCGTGGACTGTAAAAGAAGGGTGAACGCTTCCGTGCAGCGTCAGTGTATATTTAAAACCGATGTTTTGGAAAAAGCAGGTCAAAACGAAGGCTTTAAGCGCAGTTACCGAGCCTCAGTCGATAGAATCGAATCCCTTTCCATAAAACTTCCCCCGCTCACTGAACAGCAGCGTCATTGTTGAGCAAATTGAACGGCTTGAAACTCAAATTGCAGGCGCTAAAAAAATAATGGCACAACAGGTGCTAAAAAAGAAGAAATTCTTAAAAAGTATCTGGAATAGATGCAGCGTTTTGAAGCAAGGTTTAATCTGTTTGCAGTACGCTTCGGCGCCACCTGTCCTTGCTAGTAAGCTTATACTTCACGAGAGGGTCTTTAAAAATAACCTCCAGCTTTAACGTTTTTCTGGTCTTTTAGCTTGGCCTTGATTGCTTCGAATAAACAGTTGCTATATATTTTTTAACCTCTCATAAAAAAGTTTTTATTACACCTTCTTTTCAATAATAATATAGGCTCTTAGGCTAAAAAGTTTCAAAAATTAAACTAGTTTTTGATCTAATTCTTATCATCAATTTGCATGTCCGCCTCTGATATATGATTTTGAATCATCAATATAAAAGTATAAAAGCGTAGTAGGCTTGTTTTGCTCTCTCAACGTCTTTGAATTTTTTAGAATCTTTTGCAGTTACTATATTTTCAAAAGTTTCAACAGTAATTTGTATGTTTGCCTCCTTACGTGATATATAATAGCCAGCTTTTTGAACGAAATCAATTTTACGAAAGTATAATCATAGGGCAAACGCATTATAATTGATGAAGTGCATGAAGCAGGCATTTCTGATTTGCTGTTGAATTTGATTTAAACGGCAAGAAAGGTATTGCTTTAATGATTGCAAAAAACACACAAAATGCAGGACATAAATTATACTCTGTAGCTTCGTATGGAAAATTTCAGGGAAAAATGGTAGAATTGGGCGTTTTTATGAATACTAAAGAGCTTGTGCTGAAGTTTTTTTCGGGAAATGCAGGTCATCGGGTAAGCGGAGAGGAACTTGCTGCTTTGTGCGGAGTAAGTCGTGCTGCTGTGTGGAAGGCAGTGTCTGCTTTGCGAAGCGAAGGACTTGAAATTCAGGCTACTACCGGCGGCGGATATATTTTTAAGAATGAAACTGAAAGCTTTTCTAAAGAATATTTTTTCTCTTTTCTTGCATCTAAAATTAATGGACTGAAAATTGATAATATTGAAGTTTTTGATGTAATCGATTCAACTAACAGCAGGTGCAGGCGTCTTCTTGCCAGGTCAGGAAATCCCTGTAACCTTAACGGAACTTTTGTTTTTGCAGAAAGTCAGTCTGAAGGAAGAGGGCGCTTTGGCAGAACTTTTGTTTCTCCTGAAAAAACAGGCGTTTACTTTTCCGTAATATATGCTCCTGAAAAAATGAATGTGGAATCTTTCGAAATTACAGCTTTTTCTGCTGTAGCTGTGTGCAGGGTGCTTAAAAGGCTTTACGGAATCGATGTTAAAATCAAGTGGATTAACGATTTGTTTTTTGAAGGAAAAAAAATCTGCGGCATTTTAACGGAAGGCTTTACTAATTTTGAAACAGGCAATGTAGAGTGTGCAGTTATTGGTGCAGGCATAAATTTATTTTCCAACGATGAAGCTTTTAAAGGAGAACTTGAAGAAAAGGCAGGCTTTATTTTTAAAAGCAAAACTGAAAAAGACCAGCGTTGCATTGTTGCTTCTGAAGCTGCATGGGAAATTTTCAGCATCTTTAATGAAGAGTCTGAAAAAATCCTTAATGAATATAAGGAACTTTGTTTTCTTATGGGAAAAAACATTACTGTAACTGACGTTTCTAAATCAACTGTAAAATGTCAGGGGAAAGTTGTGGACATTGACAGAAAATTCTGCCTTGTAGTAGAAAAAAGCAGCGGCGAAAGAGTATCAGTAAACAGCGGTGACGTTTCCGTCATTCTGTAGGTTTGCCTGTGTTTTTTTGCAAAGTTCAGCTTCTTGCCTTTATTGCCCTAGCACTGTTCCATGCTTTTTTTATTCCTACAGAAAATAAAACTGTAAAAAGAGTCCCGTACATTTTCAGGCTTTTTTTTCCGGCTCTTGCTTTCCATGAGCGCTTTATTTCGTTCCATATGCGGAACACCATGGGTATGAAAGTGATGAAAAGTGAAACTGCATTTGTAAACCGGTTTTTCTTTGAAACAGGAAGAATTTTTCTTATAAAAGTTTCAATAGTTTCAATTCCGGAGCGTAATTCAAGGGAAGTGGAAGTTTTGAACAAAAGTGAAGTACTCTGCATAAGGGCAAATATTTTTACAAGCATTGATGCTATCTGCACATTTGAAAATGCATTTATAAATCCGTTTTTAAAAATAAAGATAAAACTGTAAAAAGAAAAGCTTTCCTCACTGCTTAAAAAATCAGAAAAAAGCGATGAAGTGTTTCCTATAAAGCTTGCTGCGTAAAGAAAAACTCCGTAATAAAAAACTGCCTTTATGTCGCAGAACTGTTCCTTTATAGAAAAATGAAGGGCAAAGCAGCACAATGTCTGGAGAAAAATTAGTGCCAGTGAAAAATAAAATGGTAATGTAAAGAAAATGATGCTGACAGCCGGAATAATGACAAGCTTTTTCCATGGCGTTATTTTGTGAAAAAATGAATTTCCTTTTTTGTAGCTGAAAGAATAATAGTCTGCCATTTTACCACACTAAATCTTCTATTGATTTGTAAGCTGCAAGGGGATTTTTTATATTCCACTTTTCTAAATTCAATTTAAGGCTTTCTTCTGGAATTCCGTCAAAAACTTTCTGTCCCTGGAAAATCACTATAAACTTCGAAGCAAGTCCAAGGCATTTTTCTATTTCGTGGGTTAAGATAATTACGGTTTTACCTTCTTCCTTAAGTTCCCTTATTAAAGCGTTTACCTGTTTTACGCCGGTGTAATCTAAATTTGCATAAGGTTCATCTAAAATTATGATGTTCAAATCCATGGCAATCATACAGGCAACGGCAAGTCTTCTTTTTTCACCGCCGCTTAAAAATCTTGCAGGAAAGTCAGCCTTTTTTGTAAGTGATGTTTTTTCCAGCGCATTTTTTACGGCAAGTGCAGTTTTTTCCTTGCTCCAGCCAAGGTTTTTCGGGCCGAATGAAATGTCTTCTGCAGGAGTTTCGCCTAAAATCTGAGTTTCTGCTTCCTGAAATACAAGTCCTGCTTTCCCTGATGAAGTAACTGTTCCTTCGTCTGCTTTTTCAAGTCCGGCAATAATTGACATGAGAAGGCTTTTACCAGAGCCGTTTTCTCCGCCAATTACAGTGCATGATTTTTCTTCTATACTAAAACTTATGTTTTTAAGTACCTGGTGAGTTCCCTCTGCCGTAGAAAAACTTTTGCTTACATTTTCAATAGTTATAGCGTTCATTTTATGTATTGTGCCATAACCGGACGGATTTTTAAAGCAACCGGAACTGCTGCAATCATCTTTAGAATATCACCGGGAATGTATGGAATAACGCAGGCTCCCATTGTGTATGCAAAAACTGACTTGTCTACCGGCACTTTATTGTTTCCCAAAGCCCAAAACGAAAATCTTATGACACCTGGAATGTAAAGTACAATCATTCCTGCAAGAACTGCCACTGAAAGCTTTATTGCCGAAGAAAGCTTTTTATTTTTTTCTTCAACGGAAGGTTTTCCTGCAATAAGTGCTGCCGTTAATGCTCCAAGAAAATATCCTGGGATAAAGCCGCCTGTTGGTCCTAAAATAACTGCAATTCCGCCTGTTCCTCCTGAAAAAACAGGAAGCCCTATAATTCCTGCTGCAATAAAAAGTAAAACTGGAAGTGAACCTGTAAAGCCGCCGAGCAAAAGCCCTGTTAAAAGACATACAATGTTCTGCAGGACAATTGGAACAGGTCCTAAAGGGATTCTGAAAAATCCGCTGGCACAAATTACAGCTGCAAATAATGCTGTAAGTGCTGAAAGTAAAGGAATTTTCTTTGTCATAGTTCTGCCTCTTTTTTTTCTGATTTGATTTGTAAACTGAATATAAAGGAAACTTTAAAAGTTGTAAACTATTTTCACTTAAAAAGTTTACAATTATTGTAAATTAGCCTGTAAAAGTGATATCAGTATTATTAAATGAAATTCAAATTGCTGAATGATACCCAATATCGATTTTAAATATAAATTTCTGTTGCAAATATTTTAAAGTATGTTATGATATATGAAAAGGTTTTCATAAAAAAAGTTTTAAGATAATTTTGTTTGGAAATCTACAGTAAAATACAAAAGTAAAAAGGGGGTTTTTATGCTTGTAAAAATTAAAGCTTTTTTATTTACTGCATTGACGGCTGCAATATTTGTTTTTGCAGGATGTTCATCAGATTCTGGAGGAAATGATGGGGGTGGAAAGCCGGCTCCTTCACCTGAAGTTCAGTTTGCAGAAGATTATGCTTCTGCTGTAACTTCATTTATTCCGGGACAGTCGTTTCAGATTCAGGCCGTAGTCAGCAATGCTGATTTGACTGCAGAAGGAGTGCAGTTAAAATTTTCTTGCTCTAACTCAAATGTTTTAAAATTAGAAAGTACTGGATCAGGATATGCGGATCTCTGTCCGTTAAGCGAAGGTAAGACTACTGTTACCGCAAAGCTTACTGTAGGAGAAGAACAGTACACTGCAGTACAGGAATTTACTGTTGCATTCGATACACAAAAATTCACAGCAAATACAGATTCATCTTTACTTTCTGCTGCAGTAAGCGAGACTTCAGATCATGCTTCTACAGTTACAATTACAAGTGAAGAAAGCGAAAATCCGTACAATGCTTTCGTTGTACATCTTTTTGATGAAGAAGAAAATCTTGTTGCCGTAAAATTTTCAGCTGAAAAAACAGTTGAACTTGAAACATCACCTGCTTCAAAATACACTGCAAAAGTTTATGCTTCAAACGATTCTTCTTATACAGTGGCAGATGTTGCACAGTGGGATACACCTGCAGATTCAACTCCGCCTGAAGCAATTACAGGCTTAACTGCTTCTCAAGAATATGACAGCAAAGTAACATTGAACTGGACAAACAGCGTTTCTACAGATGTTGAAAAGATTGTAATTTCCTGGGTTGAAAATAATGCAGAAGAAACAGCTGAACCTTCTGAAGTCGTGCTTACTGCAGAAGACATAGACTTAACACCGGGTGCTTCCGTTACTTACAGCATTGAAATGGAAGTAAGAAAAACTTCTTCAGATTACACATTTACACTTGCAGCATTTGACGGTGCAGAAAATAAATCTGAAGAAGTATCTGCTCAGGGTGCACTTGTGGCAGACATTACTCCATGTAGTGAAGTTTCAGATCTTGTTTTTGAAATGGAACTTGCTGAAGAAAATAAAGTTAACTACACCATTACTTACACACAGCCTTCTGACAGCGACTTTGTAGGAATTTACGTATGCTATTCTGGAGAAGACAATGAAATTTCAGTAAGTGACGGCAAGTTTACTGCTGATAAAAACAAATCAATTGTTGTGGGTACACTTGATGATTTAGGCAATAAGTCTTCTGGCATTACTGTTCCTTACTTTGAAAGTCCAAGTGAATTTACTATGTCTGCTGATTATTCATACAGCTACACTGTAAAAGGATTTACAGACTGGGCAAAAGATTGTACTTACGTATTAAAGGCTGTAAAAGCAGGCGATGAAAGTGGAGCTGAAATTGCATCAGAAGAATTTACAAGTGAAGCTTCAGCTGTTGTATTAAGAGATTTGGAGTATAAAGCTGAATATAACGTAAGTGTTGAAGCTGTAAAGCAGGGAGAAAACTATACAATTAAGACAGTTTCTCAATCTAAAAAAGGCCCTGCTGTTGAAAAAGTTATCTGGGAAATCCACAACAGCTGGAACGGAAACGGCTTTATTACTCCATACATTCTTAGTGACGATACTGTAAAAGGCTATAACATTGTTCTTGCAGGAAACGAAAGCACATATTATACAGACGTTTCTAATTTTAAGTACAACGCATTTATTGTTTACCCTGCATTTAACGGAAATCCTGAACAGTTTTCTCTTGAAGCAACAAATTTAGGCACCCTTGAAGAAAGCGGACTTTTTGTACGCCCTGCAGGAAAAAGCTTTACAACTGCTGACTACAACAATACAGGCAATCAAAGCAGCTGGGGATTTTCTGCCAGTGTTTCACTTTTTGCCGTAGCATACGATGAAGCAAATAAAGATATGTATTCTTTCAGAAAATGGGCTATGAACAGTGTTTCTGCTGAAGTTCCTTCTTATGCTCTTGATAACAGCTGGTACGGTTTTGCCTGTCAGGGTTATGCTGACTATAACGTATGGAGCAGCTGTGCAAATATCTGTATGTCAAACTCATGGGAAACCATAACAAAAAATGACTACTATGACGGCAGATATTTTATTTACGAACACAGATACAACGGCAAATCTTCCGGTGCTCCTGAAGTTACAGATTCATCTGTTTCAAATCATACAGCTTCAGTAAGCTACAAACTTTTAGCTCCAGATGTTATAAAAGTTGAAGTTTCTCTTAGCGGAAAAGATTATGAAGATAATTCTATTCCAACTGTGGAAATTCTTTCACCAAGAGGAACAGTTTGCGGTTCTGCTTCTTTTGAAAAATTAAAGTCAGGTACTGCTTATACTGCAACAGTAACTCAATATACTTCTGACGGTGCTACATCTTATTCTACAAAAGAAGTAACAACTGAAACAGATGAAACTCCTCCTGCTGATGTTACAAATGCTGTTGTTCAGGGAGGACGAAGTTCTATAAGTCTTTCTTGGACAGAACCAGCAGACACAGATTTCAAATGCGTAAAAATAGTTCCTTACACTGTAACAACTGATAGTGAAGGTTCAAAAACATCTACTGCAACAGGCGAAGAATTTACTGTTAATAAAGGTACAACTTATTATGTTTGCACAGAGGTTGACGCTGAAACAGAATATGAGTTTAAGATTTATGCTCTTGATTACGACAACAATTCTTCTGCAGGTGTAACTACAGATACATGTGCACTTGGAGTTCCTGTAGCTAAAAATGTAACTGCAAAGGCACGCTGGACACAGGAAGTTCTTGTTAAGTGGACAGATGTATCTATGGTGGAAGTAGACAGTAATGGAGAAATCGTAACTTATACTTACAATGTTGCTGTAAAACAAGGCGAGGAAGAAGTTGCATCTAAGAGTGTAGAAAGCGGCGCCGGAATTGCACAGTTTACAGGTTTAACTGTTGGAACAGAATATACATTTACAGTTTCTGTAATTCCATCTGATACTCCTGATAAAAGTTTCTCTAATGAAGATTGCGTAAAAACTGCAACACCACGAAAAGTTACTGTTGTATATAAGAATAATGGAGAAAGTTCTAATCCTTATTTAACTGCATCAAGCGGCAAAGTACCTATAACAAATAGCGAAGACAGTAAAGGTTTCACAACAAGCTGGATAGTCTGGCCAGCTTTAGACGGTTCCATTGAGTTTACTTATACGGCAGATTATTCTACAGATAGTAAAGCAGTAAAGCCTCAGACAGGAACAGTTGACACATTCAGCCTTGAAGCTACTCCAAAAAGCGGATATGAAAGCGGACTTTATCTGAATTTCCCTTCTCTTGGAACATCAAATACTTCTGCAACATCATTGACAGACGTTATTAAAGCACCTGATGAAGAAATGGATTATTCAAAGGCTACTTTCTTTAACGGCACTACAAAATGCGGATCAAGTTATCCTTACGTAATCCGCCCTGTATTTAATGACGGAAAAATCCAGATTGGTGCAAGTTCAAAAGTCATTCAGTACCGTAACAGTGAAGGTTCACCTGGAGTTCCAATGTGGGCATGGAGTGCAACTTACAGCTATTCAACTAATGCTGAATAATAAAACAATAATCTGAATGTAAAAAAATGCCTTCTTAAGGGACTTTCAGAAAGTCTCTTGGGAAGGTTTACTGCAAAGGAATTGGAGACAAAAATGAAACAACTTATAACTGTTTTTGCAGTTATTTTTGTTTTCCTTACTTCATGTTCAATTATAGACAGCAGCGACGACGGAATCATTAACTGCAGCAATTTTGGATATGTAAGTGAAAACGGCAAAAGCATTGTTGCAACAGGAATAAGAACAGTTGATACTTCTGGAGAAGACGTTTACGGAAGTGGCGGCTGTATGCTTCAGTGCGGAAAATATTTTTACTGGTATGGAGAACATCGTTTTGCCAACTATGGATTTAAAGGTGTATCATGCTACCGCTCAACTGATCTTGTAAACTGGGAAAACAGAGGCGACATTGTAAGCTGGGACATTTCAGGGGGAAATACAATTTTAAGCTTAGGCCCTTCTGGAAAAGTTATAGTAGAACGTCCTAAAGTTATTTTTAACGAAAAAACTCAGGAATACGTAATGTGGGGACATCTGGACATTGGCTACGGACTTGCAGCAGTTGTAGTCTGTAAGGGAAAATCTCCTGACAATAGCGACGGCACATGGGAATACGTAGACTGGTTCCGCCCTTTCGATGATCCTAAATATAATGTTCACGACGACAATTCAGCAGGTGACATTTATTCTGATTTAACTAACGATTATTCTGATCCTTATGGATTTATGAGTCGTGACTCAACGCTTTTTGTTGATGATGACGGTACTGCATATTTTGCATCAAGTTATAACGAAAATGCTTACATTCACATTTACCGCCTTACAGAAGATTATCTTCATATAGATGAAACTTACTGGCCTACAGACAATGTATTGAATGCAACTAGCAGGGAAGCACCTTGTCTTTTTAAGGAAGGTGACGTTTATTATATGGTTTCTTCAGGAACTGCAGGCTGGACTTCTACAGTAACAACAATTCAGTATGCCTACGATTTGCGCGGTCCATGGAGTTCAACTTTAACTATAGGAGACACAAGCTGGGCAGGTCAGCTTACGGAAAGCGACAGAAGTCAGCCGGCTTATGTTTTTAAACTTGAAGCAACAGACGGAAGCGGAAATCACGACTGGCTTTATATGGGCGACAGATGGGGACCTGCATTCGGCGGTTCATCTCCTTTCGACAGTCAGTATGTATGGTGCGACCTTTATCTTGACAAAGGCAGCTCTCATATGTACTTCAGCGAAGCCCTTATGATTGATATTAAACACGGAAAAATTGAAGCTCCTGCTTATTTCCAGTTTCAGGACAGAAGTAGCGGCTATCTCTATAATTCAGACACATCATTTGCAGGACAGGCACCTCAGCGCGTAACTTCTGTAAGCAACACTTACAAATCTCAGTGGCGCCTTTATCCTGTAGGCGATGCATATATGATTATAAACAGGTGGAGCGGTATGGCACTTTCTTCTTCAGACGATGCACTTAACAGCCTTCTTGTTTTAAACACAAAAAATACTTCTGACACAAAGCAGCTGTGGTATATTGAAGATTTCAGCAGCCCTTACAGCAAAGTAAAAAACAAATATTCAGGCTATTACATTACTTCAAGTCACCCGCTTTCTTCTTCTGTAGCACAGACAAGCTGGGCTTACCGCAACCCTTACTGGACAGCAGACAGTGTTGTAGAAGCAGGAGAAAAAGATACACGCATAGATTATATGGCATTTAAACTTGTGCCGTAAAGGAAAGGCTTATGAAAATCATTAAAAATACATTAAAAGCCCTTTCTGTTTTAGGGGCACTGGCAGTTTTTGCTGCACTTACTTCATGCAACGAACTTGCAGACAATTTAAAAGTTGAACCTTCAGACTGGAGCGAAGGAAAAATTCAGACTGATGCATATTTAATGTCATCAATCGGGGTAAACAAATACATTGAAAGCGATTCCCTTCATCTTGCCTATTCAGAAGACGGACTTACCTGGACAGAGCTTGATTCAAACAATGCAGTATTTACAACTACAATGGGAAGCAGGCATTTCAGGGATCCTTTTATTTTCAGAATGAACGACGGAAAATTTGTACTTCTTGCTTCAGACTTTACTTCTTCCGGAAAATACTGGGACTTAGGTTCACGTTCTGACGTAAACGGTTATTGGGGACATCCGAGTAACTGCATTATAGTTGCATTTTCCAAAGACCTTATTCACTGGGAAATGGAACATAAACTTCAGCTTACAGACCAATGCGGCAAAGACGGCGGAACACGTCATGTGTGGACACCAAAGGCACTTTATAACAAGCAGTACAAATGCTACGACATTTACTGGGTAGGCGACAACAGCGAAGGCGTAAATCAGGTGTATGTAACTCAGACTTACGATTTTTATTCAGTAAAATCACTTAAGCCTAAAACCATTTATTCTCCCGGATATTCAGTTGTAGATGCAGACATTGTAAAGGCAGACGGCACATATTATATGTTTAACCGTGACCTTGTAAAAAATTATGCAACTTTTAAAGGCGGCGACATTCAGTGTGCAAAACTTGACGGCGGCTGGGGAAGAACTTTTCAGCGCATTTCTGAAAATTACATTAACCGTGTAAACAGCCAGACTTCTGTAGCTTATGAAGAATATCCGTGCGTGTATCTTCTTGAAGACAAAAAAACATGGATTATGCTTACCTGTCAGGAAAACAATCAGGGCAGCTGGTCAGCCTATGCTTCAGAGAACTTAAGTGATGCTTCAAGCTGGAAAACCGCAGCAGATGCAGGCTTTACTGTTACAGGCCTTCCGTCCAACACTGCAGCTTCTGTTGTAAGAATTACTACTGCAGAACTTGATGCTTTAAAAGCTGCTTTTTAGGAGTGCAATATAACATGAAAAAAATATTCTTTATAATAACAGCCTTATTGCCGCTTTTTTACGTTTCCTGCAAAAACGAAACTTCTGTTAATGACGGAATTATTTCTTCTTCAGCCGGACTAAACGTTGCAAATGTAAACGGAGAAGCCTGGACAGACACAGAGGGAAACATCATTCAGTCTCACGACGGAATCATCAAATGGCAGGGAAAATATTACTGGTACGGCATAGACTATTCCCACAATCTTGTAAACACAGGAAGCGACGGCAATGGTTTCAGGGCAGTCAAGTGCTATGAATCAGAAGATCTTGTAAACTGGAAGTTTAAAAACAATGTTCTTACTGCAAACTCAAGCATCTGCCTTAACCAGTGCGACATAAACAATGTACGTGTCGTGTACAATAAAAATACGGGAAAATTTGTAATGTGGATGGGCTACAATACAACTTTCATGCACAGCACAAGTCTTTCTTTATGGACATTGCGTTCTACCCACAACAAGCTTTACCTTAACGCAAATCTTTGTGCAACAGCAAATTCTCCCTACGAATCTTTTGATGTTCAGAACAGCTTTTTCTATGTAAACGGCGGTGCTGCAGTTACTTCTCTTTTTGTTGATGATGACGGAACAGGCTACTGCATGGACTGGGCAAACTACAACAATTCATGGAGACTTTACATTAACAAGCTTTCAGATGATTTTCTCAGCGTAGAGTCAAATACTGCACTTTTATTTCCTGAAACTTACATTGGAAGAACTGCCATTGTAAAGCATAACGGTTACTACTATCTTTTCGGGGCAGCTTTTGAAGGTGAACTTGACGGAGGAGCAAATTCTATGTCTAGTGCAGACGGCTGGCTTGACTATCACTTTACGTATTTTGATTATTACAGGGATTCTTCCGTATCAGTACCGAAATCTTATTCAGGTGTGCGCTACTGTTTTGCAGAAAGTCTTTCAGGTGAGTGGTCCGGTTTGCTTTCTTTAGGAAAAGATTATGCTGACTATGAATTCAGTGACGTTATAAAAGTTCAGGGAACTGATGAAGTAAATTACATTCTTACTTTCAACAAGTGGAATACTTCGGACTTAAGTTCCAGCGGTTATTTGTGGCAGCCTTTGATGTTTGCAAAAGAAACTGAAACTTTCAGCAGGCCTTACGTTGCGGACTGTTCAAAAATTACAATCAATGCTGAAAAAGGCACTGTAAAAGCAGAGTAGGAGGAAAAATGAAAAGAATATTTAAGAACCCTTCCATTTTCCTTTCTTCAATTTTTGTTTTGGGAACATGGTGTTTTTCATGCAGCCAGAGTACAACTGAATTTAACGTTCAAAGTGACAAAGGCCTTGAAATTCAGGAATTAGCTTTAGATAAATCATCTTTAATTTTACGTGGAAATAAAAATCAGACTCAGGAAGTTTTAACTGCATCTTATATGCCTTCTTTTGCACAGGACACTTACATAAAGTGGACTTCTTCTGATGAAAATGTCGTAACTGTTTCAAATACAGGCAGCACAACATGTACCGTTACTTTGCAGGGAAACGGCAGTGCTGTAGTTACGGCATCAAATTATTCGGGGAAAATAAAGGCAAGCTGTAAAGTAACAGGCGTACTTGACAAAACTCCTCCTGAAAAAATTTCTGCTTTAACTTTAACTCCTTATGCAAACAACATTGCAGTTAACTGGACAAACGGAAGTTCGGAAAACAATGTGCTTTACGGAGCAAGGGCTTTCATTTATGAAGGAACAGACAGCAGTGGCATTCCAGTTTTATCAGTTGATTTGGAAGGTGGCGAAGGAAGCAAATCTTACTCAAAGAGAGTAAAAAACTTAGAGCCGCAAACTGAATATTACGCCGAAGTTTACGCCCTTTCTTTAAACGGAATTGTTTCTGTAGAAAATCTTTCTGCAGCAGTTACAACTTTACAAGAAGACAATGAAAATCCTCTGCCAGTTTCAGACCTGCAGCTTTCTGCTGAAAAAGAAGGTGAACTTATAGTTGAATGGAAAGATTCATCTTCTTCTGACTTGCAGTACATTGCAATTTCTTACGGTTCATCTGATTCAACCGATGAAAATCAGATTATTGTAGAAGCCGGAAAAGAAAAAGCTGTTCTTGAAAATTTAGACAGTTCGCTAAAGTACACTGTAATGGTTTTTGCAGTTGACAATAATTTCAACAATTCTGATTTTGTGGAAAAAACCATAGACTTAAAAAGTTCGGCAAGAAATCTTGTTTTAACACCAAGCACTTCTTATTCAGGCGTTGTAGATTTTTCGTGGACAAATCCTGAAATTGAATTTGATTCAATAAAAGTTGAAGCTGCTTCATCAAGCGGTTATGCAGAAAAAATTCTTGAAAACACTGAATCTTCCGTAACTTTTGCAGATCTTGTTCCAGATGAACTTTATACTTTTACAATCAAGCTTCTTGGAAAGGACGGTGCAGTAATTGGAAAAATTTCCAAGGAATGTCGTGCTCCAAAAATAATAATCAAAGTTTACTCAAGAAAAACAAACGGATATCTTGTGCCTTCATCTGGTAAAACTCTTATTACACAAAGCGGAAATTCTGCAGCTTATTCTTTCAAATGGATTAAGCGTCCTGCTTTAGACGGAACGTCAGCCATAACTTACGATGCAGACGGTGTTACGGGAAAAACAGAAACTTTCTCTCTTGAAGCCTGTGACACATCAGGAAATCCTACTGGTTTGTACCTTTGTCTTTCAGAAAAAGTAACTTCAAGTTCTTCTGTAGCCGCTCCTATTTTGATTGCAGAAAAAACTGCTGTTGAAACTTATGGAACTGCTCTTGCAACTTTCTTTAAGGCAGCGGTAAACACTCAGTACTGCGGTAAATCTGACTGCAGGGCTTTAAGGGTAAACTGCGAAAACCTTTTGATTGGTGCAACTTCTTCCAACTCAATAACTGCAAGAAATGCTTCTTCCCTTGCTGGAGTTGATGAATATCACTGGGCTATTACTCAGGAAGACAAAACTACACAGGATTAAGGAGAAAGATTTATGAAAAAAATTATTCTTGTATTACTTGCGTTTTTTTCTTTCAGTTTAGTTTTATCTTCCTGCAATGAAACAAGTGAACCGGATGAAGCTGGTGCAATTATCTTAAACACCCGGCAGATAAAATTTGAACAGGCATTTGTAGGTTCAACAAGTACAGTTTTGCAGGCAAAAGTTTCAAACTCAAATGAAGAAGTTTATTTCAAAAGCCGCAACACATCAGTTGTAAAACTTAATTACATCAGTGCTGGTGTTGCAGAAGTTGTAGCTGCAGGAGAAGGAACTGCTGAAATTACGGCATACACTAAAAGCAATTTAACGGCAACTGTTTCAGTGGAAGTTTCTCTTGGCGTTTCTGAATGTCACGATTTAACTGACGTGGAAATTGTTTGTGCAGAAGCTGAAACTCTGACTTTAAAGTGGAATGCACCTGCTGACTGTTTTTTAGTAAAAGTTGAATATGCACAAGAATCATCTCCTGAAAATATTATTGACACTTTGTATTTTAAGGCTGAAGAAAAAAGTGCAGTCATAGAAGACCTTATTCCGTCAACATCTTACGTTTTGAAAGTGCGTGGTGCAAACAATCCGGGAACTTCCCTGGAAAAACTTTCGCCTTCATTTACGGAACTTAAAGCCGTCACAAAAAACATTGACATAACTCAGGCACCTTCTTCCGTTACAAACCTTACTTATTCAGCTGATGCTCACAGCGTAACATTCTGCTGGGACGACAGTAATTCAAAATATTTTAGTGAAGTTGTAATTAAGGAAACAAGCGGCACTCTTCTTTTAGGAGAAAAGCCTGTAGAAGAAATTTCTGTTTCAAAGGGAATAAGGACAGCTACATACAAGGCCCTTAAGTCTTCTTCTGAATACACTTTCACTTTCTCTTGTGCAGACAAATTCGGAAATGTTCAGGGTGATGAAAACAACAGTTCAAACAAAGGCGTTGAAGTAAAAATTCAAACTAAGGAAGACATAGACTGTCCGGACAACATTTCGGCTATAGAAATTACAGTTGAAGGTTCCAATGTAACTGCTCAATGGAACTTGCCTTTATCATCTGACGTTAAAAACATTTTCTTCAAAAACAACGGCGAAGAATTAATTAAAGCTGCCCCGGATAAAACAAGCGGAACATTTACTTTAGCTTCTTCTGCAACACTTACTGTCTGCACTCAGGATTATGCAGGAAACTTTTCTTCTGAAATTTCAATTCCTGTAGTTCAGGAAAGTGAAGTACCTTCTGTTTCAGGAGTAACTGTTTCAGCTCAGTATACAAATCAGCTTAAGGCACAGTGGAATGAAGTAAGCGGTTATGGCGTTTACCTGGTAGCGGAAAACATTTCCGACTCACAGGAAACTTATACTTCAAAAGTATTCTACGGAACTAAAGGCGTTGTAAGCGGACTTGACCCTGACAATACTTACAGAATTACGGCATACGCAGGAATTTCTTCTGAAAACTATGCAGTAAGATATAAAGTTTCAGGCAGCGGAAATTCTGCTGAAGGTCAAAGTAAAACTGTCATCTGGCAAATAAAGCAGCCTTGGGATTCGCAGACAGTTGTTCCTTACTTAAGCAGCTCTGTAGATTATTCAAATGTAATTATTACAAAAACACCAGAAAATTATACATATTACAAATGGATAGTTCACCCGGCTTTGTATGACAGTGAAGACACAGAGGCATTTTCTCTTGAAGCAACAAATCTTGCAGGAGAAAGTTCTGGAATTTATCTTTTCTTTACAAAAGATGTAGAGGGCAGCACAAATTATAACAGCGGAAACAACACTTGGGGTTATACGCCTTCTGCTCACGAATACTTAAGCATGAAAGCCTCCCTTGAGCAGATTGGTGCGGAAACAAAAGCTGCAAGTTTTAAACTTATTGAAAACAGCGGTTATAGTACAGCGGTACTGGAAGGTTATTCTGCCTGGTTTAACATTTTGCTTTGCTCTGATACAAGTTGTCATCTTTACAGTAACAACTACAACGTAAGTGCAGACAAAAATCTTGTTACATCATCTGGTGACTGGCGCTTTGCCTATCAAGAAACAATAAAAGAATAAAAGGTTAGGAGAAATAAATTATGAAAAAATTAGCAAAAAAATATTTTGCCTTTGTATGTGCATCTTTTTTAGCCGGAGCAGTTTTTGCCCAAAACACTGAATCAGAAAATTCTCTTGCAGAAACTTATGAATCTGAAAGAAAAATTTCTGCTGAAAAACCATCTGAACTTCAGATAATTTCCATGTCAGAAAGTACAAAAGAAATTTCACTTTTTGAAAGCGACTGGAATAATTCAATACCTTCTCTTTCAGTGCCAGGTTACAGCAGCAGGGATTTAAAGTGGACTTCAAGCAACAAAAAAGTAGTAAAGGTAGACATGAAAGGCCGCCTCTTCCCAAAATCACTGGGAAAAGCAGTTATTACAGCAGAAACTCCAGACGGAAAAAAAGCTGAATGTGAAGTAGAAATTACAAAGTACGGACCAAAACCGTCTTCTGCAGGAATGGCGCTTTCTACAGGACTTACAGGTGATGCAAGCGTTACATGGGGTTTCGACATGGACACAGGACGTTCAGGCTTTACTACAGACCAGAACATCAAACTTAAAATGGACATTTTAAATCTTGGCGAAGTATGGCTTGACGAAGAAGAAGGGCTTCCGCTTTGGGGCGAAATCCGTATCTTTACAAAAGGCGATCCTCTTCGCTACATGGTTGATGCAGACAGCGGTACGGCACTTTACGAAAACACAGGAGACTTTAAGATTTTAGTTGACCGCGCAAAAGTTCACTTTGGAAACGGTTACCTTACAATTTTTGACAAAGAATATTCAGACTTAGGATACGTAAACTACACTACAGGAAGTGACGTTGCATTCAGCTTTATGGCAGCAGATACAACTAAACGCCGCTACGGAAAACTTACAAAGAGAAACCTTCACACATACCTTTCGTCATTTGATGAAAACGCTACAGTTTGGGGAGCAGCAGCAGGATACGAAATGCCAAAAGTTTTCAAAGTACAGGCTGACGTTGCTTCTACAATGAGATGGATTGCAGGCTCTTCTGATTCTACACAGGATTCAGCAGACTTAAGCAAGGATGCTACAGACTATCTTGTTAAAGTTTCAGGTGAATTCAATATGATTCCAGACTTAAGCTTGCAGGCAGGATTTTCTTCAGGAATTCTGGGCGAAGATTCAACTGTAAAGCACGACCTTCGTCTTGGCGGTGAAGCTGAATACGAATGGAACTTTTACGACATTTATTACCTTAAGCCTTCAGTTGGTTTAACAATGATTCAAAAAGAAAGCACAGGTTCTTTGTATCCCCTTTTCTCTGCAGGACTTCTTTTAGGCTGGGAAGACGAACAGGATGCATTTGATTACTGGGACTGCAAGTATTCTAAAGACGATTACGGTCCGTATCCGGGACTTGCTTTTGCAATTCAATATGCAGACAGTGCACTTGCTGAAAACTGCACCATATTTTCTGCATCAAATACACTTGACACATTTAACGACGACATGATGATTCTCCACGCTTCATTTAATACAGGAAATGATCTTCTTGTAAAAAATCTTGAAGCTGTAGGCGCAGTTGATGTAATAAACTTGCTTTCAGACCGATGCGTAATGGGTTACACACTTGGAGCTGCATATACAATTCCTTTAGGCGCACATGGATTTTCCGTTAAGCCAAAAGCTTTAGTTACACGCTACCACGACACTTTCAACGACAACAATGACTACTGCTTTGTTAAAGGCGGATTTGAAATCGGCTATCAGAAAGTAACGCTTAAACTTGAATACGAATCAAATGATTTGATTAACGGTTTTGACAACGGCGAAAAACTTACAAAAATGGGTAAATTCGAAACAACTGTAAAAGTAAGCTTCTGATTTTAAATCAAAGTTTGTAAGCATGTCTTTTATTGGAGAATTAAATTGAAAAAAAATTACGTAAAAAAACTGATTTCTTCGGTTTTCTCTCTTGCAGCAATAAGCGCATTTTTTCTTGCAGTTACAGGCTGTTCCGGCGATGATGCAGCTGAAGAAAATTATGCCAGAATAGTTTTTACTCAAGGAACAGGAGATTCAGTTTACTATTTTGACATTCCCTACGGAGAAGATGAAATTTATGCTGAAAAAACTACTGCAAAAGATGATTCTTCCCTTACGGCATATAAAATTCAGTGCAAGAACGGTTATGAAGATCCGTTTCAGGCTTTGGAAATACTTTTTGTTCCTGAACAGATAAATGCACAGGGCTCAGTTCAAAGTGCTTCCCTGACTGCTGTATTTTACGACAGGCTTCTGCAAAACGGCAGCTCAAACACCAGCGACATTTACCAGAACCGCACATTTGTTTTGGACAGTTCAAAAAGCTTTTCTTCAGAAAATTACAGAATTTCTTCTGTTAAAGACGGAAAGATTTTCCTTAACTGGCAGGTAAACGATGAAAATTCAATTACTTGTGAAACTAATTATACAGACGGAAGTGTAAACCGCTATAACATGAAGGGTTTGACTTTTATGGCAACAATTAAATAAAACACAGAGGAAAAAATGAAAAAAATCATAAAATCAGTTGCAGCTGCATTATTTTCCATTGCTTCTCTTGTAAACTTCATTTCATGTAACGAAGACTCGTATAATCCTCTTGTTTATCAGGGCTCACTCATTCAGCGGCGCTCTGAACCTGGAGTTTATCTTCACACAGACGGATATTACTATCTTGCTTCTACTTATGAATACGGTTCTTTTTCAAGCATTCTCCTGCGCAGGGTAAAGGACATAAATGAATTCAGGACTACAAGCACGGAAACGGCAGTTATAAGCAGCACAACATCAGGCGCTCCAACTTCTAAGTGTTACTTTAACGCTTCCATTAAATTTATTGAAGGCGACTGGTATTTGTTTTTTACAGCAAGCAGCAGTTCTTCCCAGACAGGCTACTCAAATGCAGATTTAGAGTACCAGCGTCCCTATGTAGCTAAATGTGAATCAGAAAATCCCATGAACAGTGACAGCTGGAAAGTTTTAGGCGAAATAGGAGCAGTAACGGGATCAGTTTACAGTGATTCAAATAATATAATTCAAAGCCGATGCGAAGGTCCTTCAGTTTTTGAAAAAGACGGCAAGTGGTATATGCTCTGGAGTCAGCGTGTAAAAGACGGAAGCAGTTTTGACAAAGACAGTGATTCTTCTACTTTGACACTTGATTTTAACGGCACTCAAAAAACTTATGCTGATACAGCCCACAGTGCAGTAACTTCTTACGGAACTTCAAACGGCAACAAGGAAAGTGAATCTTACTGGGACTGCATTTTTATAGGCGAAACTTCACCGGAAGATTTTACAAAAGCAGTAAAGGCTTCGATTATAAGTGTTCCTCAGTATGACTGGGAATGTGGAATTTACAGCGCTCATTCTGATACAACTTGGGGAAATTCAAACTTTGCACCTGAGCCTTTGATTCATGACGGAAATCTTTTCGTTGTATTCAGTGCAGGAGATTTTGACGAAAGCTTTTCCATGGGAATTCTTAAATGCAGCGATTTAAGCAGCATTCTTTCCATAAACAGCTGGAAAAAATCAGAAGACCCTGTGTTTAAATCAAGTCCTGAAAATTCAACTTTCGGTCCTGGAAGCTGCAGTTTTACTACAGACTCAGGTTATGACGTAATGTTTTACAGCGCACGCACTTACAGATACTTAAATCCTGCAATCAGTTCAGGCGGATTAAGTACTACAGAAGTTTCCTTTGATGACCGCAACAGAGCAACTTTTGCAAAATGCTTTACCTGGAAAGACAACGGCTACCCTGATTTTGGAATTGCAGGAGAAAGATAAGCTTTTCATGGTGCAGGAAGCTGGGCTTGTCTCAGCATCCTGCATTTCCATATTTCCTACTATAAAACTTTCATTTTTATCTGATAGAATACAAAAAGAAATTCTGGAGGTAACATGAATTTTTTTAAAAACATTTCAGGCATTTTAATTTCACTTGTAATAGCCCTGCCATGCTGGTTTTTAGGAAAGCTTTTTCCTGTAGTAGGCGGACCTGTTTTTGCAATCTTAATAGGAATGACAATTTCAGTTTTCTGGAAAGAAAAAGGAATTTTTTCCAGCGGAATAAAGTTTACATCAAAAAAAATCCTTCAATGGGCAGTTATCCTTCTGGGATTCGGATTAAATCTTAACGTAATAGCTAAAACCGGTGCCCAGTCCCTTCCCATTATTTTATGCACAATTTCAGTTTCACTTATTTTAGCTTTTGTTTTATGCAAGGTAATGCACATTCCTTCAAAAATTGCCACACTTATTGGAGTAGGTTCATCAATCTGCGGAGGAAGTGCCATTGCCGCAACTGCTCCTGTTATAGATGCAGACGAAGAAGAAGTAGCTCAGTCTATTTCAGTAATATTTTTCTTCAATGTACTTGCTGCCTTGATTTTCCCTACATTCGGAACACTTATCGGTTTTGACACAAAAAGCGCAGATGCATTCGGTATTTTTGCAGGAACAGCCGTAAACGACACTTCATCTGTTACAGCCTGTGCTTCAACTTGGGACAGTATGTACGGTCTGGGGAGTGCAACACTTGATAAAGCCGTAACAGTAAAGCTTACAAGAACACTTGCAATTATTGTAATTACATTAGTTCTTGCTTTTTACAGAACAGTTAAGGAAAAGAAGCAGGGCGGAGAAGGCACAAAAGTAAACATAGCAAAAATTTTCCCATGGTTCATTTTATACTTTGTAGCTGCATCTGTAATTACAACTTTATGCCACAACTTTATAACTGATTCTCTAATCCTTGGAAAAATAGAAAACATATTTTCACTTCTAAAAAATCTAAGCAAATTCTTTATCATAATGGCAATGGCTGCAATCGGTTTAAACACTGATATAGTAAAGCTTATAAAAACAGGCGGAAAACCTCTTGCATTAGGTGCAGTCTGCTGGATTGGAATTACTGCAGTAAGTCTTGTCATGCAGAAAGCAATGGGTCTTTTTTAGCTTGAATTTACTGTTTTTTGAATTATAATTATATAAAATACTTAAATGGAGCATATTATGAAAAAATTATTCGGTTTTATTGCGGCTGCTTTTGTTTTGGCAAGTGCATTTACCTTTACTTCTTGTGACGAAGCAGATGATCTTTTAGGTCCTGTAAACACATGGTGTGAAATGCCTATTACAAAAACAGGCTCAGACGGAACAACAGAAGAAACTATCGGTTATGTTGCAATGATTTACTGCGACAGCAAAGTTACAGGTGTTGAAGGAAGTTCTAACCTTAGTTCATCCATAACTTTAGAGCCTGGGCTTACAGTAGTTGCATGGATTAAAAACGGTGTTCATACTGATTCTCTTGCCGGTACAGTTTTAAATGGTCTTGACTCAAATACTTATGTTTTAAAGACATTCGGAAAGTCAGAAGAAGCAGTTTCAGATTCAACTGAAAATACTGATTCTTTTTCATTTGCAGGTTCAAGGGCAACATGGACAGCAATTTACTATTCAAAAAGTGATTTAAGAAATAGTGTTACTCAAAATGTTCATCCAGCCTGTCCTTCAGTTCTTTCTGACGGAGGAAAATATGAAAATATAACTGAAACTATAGCAAACTTCAGCTGGAAAAACTTGCTTAAGCAGTATCTTATTAACAGCCTGTAATTTTAACTTAACTGATTAAAGACAAAAGGTTAAAACAAAAAAGCCGGTCTTAATGGAAAAATCCAGAAAGTGCCGGCTTAATCTTTTTTAAATGGATTTATAAAATTAAAGTTTTCCGCCTTCTATAACAAGACTGTCTGCATTGCTTTCAGGCCCGTATACGCTGCGGAGTTCTGCTTCGTATGCTGCATGGAAAAACTGTTCAGGTTCAAGGCTTTCAATTTCGCTGTTAATCCAGTTAAGGAGACTTTTGTTTCCTTTCTGTACTGCAGGAGCAATTGTATCAAGGTCGCCTAAAGATTCAACTCCAACTTCATATCCTGGATTTTCAAGAGCCCATGCAAGAACTTCTGTGTTGTCAGTTGAAAGTGCATCGCCTCTTCCGTTTAAAAGTGCATCGTATGCTTCTGAATACTGGTCATACTTTACAAGTTCAACTTCCGGATAATTCTTTTCAAAGTAGCTTTCTGCAGTAGTTCCCTTGGCAATAATAAGCTTTTTTCCGTTAAGCTGTTCCGGTGCAGTAATTTCACCGTTTTTGCTTACAATTCCCAATGCAACTTTCATGTAAGGAAGTGCAAAGTCAACTTTTTCAGCACGTTCTTTTGTTACAGTAAAATTAGCAAGAACAAGATCAACCTTTCCGGTTTCAAGAACTTCTACACGGGCAGCTGCTTCAACAGGAACGTACTTAACTTTTACTCCAAGATCTTTTGCAATGCGGTTTCCAAAGTAAACGTCGTATCCTCTGTATTCGCCATTCTGGTCTACATAACCGAAAGGCTTTTTGTCACTGAATACGGCAATTTTAATTTCTTTGTTAGCTTTAATTGCTTCAACTGTGCTTCCCTGAACTTTTTTAGAGCAGCTGAAAAAAGAAGTTCCTGCTGCAGCAATTAGGGCAAGTGATATAATTTTTGTTATTTTCATAGATTCCTCCAAAAAATTATGATTACCTATAGGTTTAGTGGTTAATTGTGTATTAACATATCGTTTTAGTAGGAAAGTGTCAATACTTTATTTTTTTATTTTGCTTTTTCGAAAGTAAATGCTTTTAAAAACTTTTTAGCTCTTTGTGTTTTAGGATTTGTGAAAAAGTCGTCAGGTTTTCCTTCTTCAACAATTACGCCTTCATCAAGAAAAATAACTCTGTCAGCAACTGCCCTTGCAAATTCCATCTGATGCGTAACAATAAGCATTGTTTTTCCTTCTTTTGCAAGATCAAACATTACGTCTAAAACTTCCCGTACCATTTCAGGATCTAGGGCTGCCGTAACTTCATCAAAAAGCATGATTTCAGGATTCATGCATAAAGCTCTGGCAATTGCAACACGCTGCTTCTGTCCGCCGGAAAGCTGACGGGGAAACACATTCTTTTTTTCAAGAAGTCCGACTCTTTCAAGTAAGGTTTCAGCTTCCTTTGTAACTTCTGCCTTCTGCCTTTTCTGAGCTTTAACAGGACCAAGAAGAATATTGTTTAAAACGTTAAGGTGAGGGAACAGGTCATAACTCTGGAAAACCATTCCGATTTTCTGCCTTACAATGTTCATGTCTTTTTTTCTGTTGCTTATAACTTCTCCGTCAAGAAGAATTTCTCCCTGCTGAATATTTTCCAGACCGTTAATGCATCTCAAAAGTGTACTTTTTCCGCAGCCTGAAGGTCCAACAATTACAACAACTTCGCCTTTTTCAACATTAAGGGAAACGCCTTTTAAAATACCGCCTGCTTCTTTATAACTTTTTACTACATTTTTTATTTCAAGTAATGCCATTTTTTTTCTCCACTAAAATAAACAAAATATTTCAGCTTTTAAGTTTCTGCTTTTTTTCAAGAATTCCTGCAGCAACAGATAAAGGCCAGCAGACAATAAAGTACATAAAGAAAATTACAGCATATATTGCAATAGATGCAGATGGAATTTCAAGCCTGTTTGCTTCAATAATCTGCTGTCCGATTTTTACAACTTCAATTACGCCGACAAATACTACAAGACATGTAGTTTTTATCATTCTTGTAATAAGGTTCATTGAAAGTGGTATAAGGCGCCGTATTGTCTGGGGAATTATTATGTAAAAGAAAATCTGCTTTTCTTTAAGCCCCAAAGCCCTTCCGCTTTCATACTGATGTTTCGGCATGGAATCTAAAGCACCGCGCACAAGGTCGCCCATTTCTGCAGTTCCCCACAACGTAAAGACAAGAACGCTTGCTGCTTCTCCGGAAAGTGAAATTCCTCCCGTTCTGGCAAGTCCATAGTAAGCAATAAAAAGCAGTACAAGCTGAGGCATAATCCTCATAAACTCAAGATAAATCCTGCACAAAACCTGCAAAGGTTTGAATTTTACAGTCATGATTATTCCGAAAAGAAATCCGAAGAACAACGAAAACAAAACTGAAACTGCAGCAATTTCAATAGTTACAAGAAGTCCTCCTAAAAGACGGACAAAATTCTTTCCAAGAAACAATACGCTGAATGCCGTACTTATTGCTTCAAGAGCCGAACTGTGCATAACGAACCCTCCTTTCAGCCCAATAACTTATGAGGGAAACTGGAAGCAGAATGATAAAATAAAATATTACAAGAAGAAAAAATGCTTCTGTAGTTTTGTAATCCATACCTATCAAATCTTTTGCAACGAACATTAAATCTGCAAGGGCGATCGCGCTGAACATTGAAGTTTCCTTTATAAGAAAGATTATGTTGGCACAAATGCCTGGAACGGAAACTGCAGCTGCCTGAGGCAAAATTACGTATCTTACAATCTGAAATTTCGTAAGACCGATGCACTGACCGCTTTCAATCTGAACTTTGCTCACAGTTTCAATGGCACTTCTGAAAGTTTCTGCCATATAGCTTCCGCCAAGAAAAGTCAGTCCTATAATTCCGCACTGATTTGCAGAAAGCTTTATTCCTATTTTTGGCAATGCAAAGTAGAGGAAAAACAACTGAATTAAAAGAGGTGTGTTTCTGGAAAGTTCAGTGTATGATTTTACAATCCAATTTAAAACAGGAATTTTCCAGTACCGGATAACGGCACATAAAATCCCCAGAACTGCAGAAAAAAGAATTCCTGTAAAACCAATTGAAAGGGTTAGTTTTGCAGCACTACAGTAAAGGGGAAGTACTTTTTCTATATAATCAAAATCCATTTTAGTTTTTGCGTGTATTTCCAAAAAGTCTGAGTAAATACAAGAAAATATTTATAAAGTCAAGGTAAAGCTCCAGTGCAGCTAAAATTGAAAGCTTTTTGTAAGACTCAGAACCGTCTGCATTTTCAGAAGCGGCTAAAATTTTCTGTGTATCATAAGCTGTAAGACCTGTAAAAATTACAACTGTTGCAATTGAAATAAGTTCGTTTATAAAGAAGTAAGTCTTGTCCTGTCCGAATGCAAAAGTAAGGATGCCGTTTAATATGCTTACAATGATAACACCCACAAGAGCCATCATAAGATAATGACCTGCTTTTGCAAGAGACTGCTTTGTGGTAAAGCCGTAAATGCTCATAACAAGAAACAGCAGTGCAGTTCCTATAAAACAGTAGGCAATTGAATCAATCTGAAACCTTATGAAAATTGAAGAAATAGTAAGTCCGTTTATTATTGAATAACATATAAAAAGAAGGGCAGCACTGAATGCCGAAAGTTTCCTGACTAATGCGCTTAAAACAAAAACAAGGGCAAATTCACCTATGAACAGAAAAATGTATCCGCCTTTACGCCACACGAAATTAAAAAGAGTTTCATCTGTTGCAGCAAAGTAAGATGAAGCAGCACTTAAAAGTAGGGCAAAAAACATCCACAAGTAAGTTCTGGCAAGAAAAGTTGTTTTTTCATTTGATGATGATTTATAATTTTCCAAAGATTCCATATTTACTCCTGATTATTATAAAGTTATAAAAGTATAACAGTAATTTACTGCTTAAAATCACTTCTGAAAAGAAAAATATTTTGAATTTTCAAACTGTAAGCTGAATTCAAGCTGTTTTTCTGAATTTTTTCAGAAGAAAGGGGAATTGTAAAGGAATAAGATGAAGTCTCGTAATTTGGCGCTGAAACTTCAACTGTAAACGTAAACTTTTTAAGTTCACCTTCTTTTTCACAAATCAAAGGCTTAACCCAAAAAGAATAGCTTCCTTCTGTAGACGAATAAGTCTTGCAGGGATTTTCCCACGTAACGTCAACCATAGGCGCTTTTGAATCTTTCAGTTTAAGAAGAACATTTGCATCAGCCAAAGGTTCAAAAGTCTGTCCGTCGTAAACGTTTCCAAGAAAAGTAGGAAAATTAAATGCACTTAAAATTTCATCGTTAAAATCAGAATTCTTCTTGTTATCCTGATGATAAGGACGCTTTGAGTCATTTACAAGACGCATTCCTTCTACAGCAAGTTTTTCTATGTCGGCAACAAGCTGCTTGTCTTTTTCCAAAGCCATGGCAATATGAGTAACCCCTCTACCGCTTACAATGTACTTTGGAGGAATTCTGTTTAAAACAAAAGTAACAGTGTCCAGCCTGCAATTTTCACAACTGCATGAAACTCCCGAATCATTTGATTTTTCAATCTGATTGTAAAGAGCGTTTACTCGTTTTTCAACAAATTCTTCCATTACGTTATGAACATTAAGCATAGTCATATTCCTTTTTTAGATAAATCCTGCCTAAATTACTGTCCGCCGTTTCTGGTGTAAGCTGCAAGTCCGCCTGCAAGAAGAATTTCCCTGCTTCTTGGAGCAAGATCATTAGTTCCCTTAATTACCTTTCCGTTTACGCTGATTTCAAATTCACAGCCGTTTTTAAGGGCATCATCAATATTTGTAAGTTCAAGAGTGTCGCCCTGTTTTATAAGGTCGTAGTCTGAAGGATTTACAAAGTTTATAGGAATAATGCCGTAGTTAATAAGGTTTGCCTTGTGAATGCGTGCAAAGCTTTTTGTAATGATTGCCCTTACTCCAAGATACATTGGTCCTAAAGCTGCGTGTTCACGGCTTGAACCCTGGCCGTAGTTTTCTCCGCCAACAACACAACAGTCTGCAAAATTTTCTGCTTCACTTCTTGTGTAGAAAGTTTCATCCAGGCGTGTAAGTGTAAACTTGCTTATTTCAGGAATGTTGGAACGCAACGGAAGAACTTTTGCTCCTGCAGGCATAATGTCGTCTGTAGAAACGTTGTCTCCTGCCTTAAGCCTTACGCTAAGGGAAAGGCGTTCCTTGTATTCACGGCACTTTGGACAAGGCTTAATGTTAGGTCCCCGTAAGATTTCAACTTTCTGTGCTTCTTCCAATGGAAGAGGTGAAATTATCATTCCTCTGTTAAGTGCTGCTTCAAGAATATCTTTTGAAGAAAGACGTTCATCTTTTCCATCAAGCATTGAAACCCTTACACCAGTTGAATAAGCCGGATCTTCGTAGTCAAGCTTTTCTGCTTCCGTAAATACGCCTGTTACTGCTGCAGCTGCTGCTGTTTCCGGGCTTACAAGGTAAACGTTTGCGTCTGCTGTTCCCGAGCGGCCCTTAAAGTTTCTGTTGAAAGTTCTGAGTGTTACGCCTTCAGAGTTTGGAGCAAATCCCTGACCTATGCAAGGACCGCAGGCACTTTCAAGAATACGGAATCCTGCTTCAATTAAAGTTTCAAGAATTCCAGCCTTAGATGCCATAAGTAAAGTTGTACGGCTTCCAGGTGCAATTCCTGCTTCTACACCAGGAGCAATGTGCTTGCCCTTAACGATTGCAGCAACGCTTTCCAAATCATCAAGTGAAGAATTTGTGCATGATCCTATAACTACCTGCGTAACTTTTTTACCTGCAAGACTTTCAACTGTATTGATTACGTCAGGATTGTGAGGACAAGCAGCAAGTGCAGAAAGTTTGTCTAAATCAATTTCAATAAGCTTGTCGTAAGCAGCATTTTCGTCAGCCTTAAGTTCAGACCAGTCACCGCCTCGACCCATGCTTTCAAGGAATTTCTTAGTCTTTTCATCAGAAGGGAAAATTGAACATGTAGCACCAAGTTCAGCACCCATGTTTGTAATTGTAGCTCTCTGAGGAACAGTTAAGGTTTCAACTCCTTCGCCGAAATATTCATAAATTGCAAGAGTTCCGCCTTTTACAGTTTCACGACGCAATACTTCAAGAATAATGTCTTTAGCGCCTACGCCTTTTCTGAGTTTGCCTGTAAGCTTTACGCCGAAAATTTTAGGCATGGCAAGATGGAATGCACCGCCGCCCATTGCAACTGCAACGTCAAGTCCGCCTGCACCAATTGCAATCATACCGATTCCGCCGCCTGTAGGAGTGTGGCTGTCTGAACCTAAAAGAGTTTTTCCAGGTTTGCCGAAACATTCAAGATGAACCTGATGGCATATTCCGTTTCCAGGACGTGAAAAATACAGGCCGTATCTTGCAGCAATAGACTGAAGGTAACGGTGATCGTCCATGTTTTTAAAATCAGTCTGCAAAGTGTTGTGGTCAACGTAAGAAACGCTTACTTCTGTTTTTACGCGGGGAACACCGATTGTTTCAAACTGAAGGTAAGTCATTGTACCTGTTGCATCCTGAGTTAAAGTCTGGTCTATTTTGATTGCAATATCTTTTCCTCTTTCAATAGGTTCGCCTTTTTTCCAGTCAACTTCACAAGATACAATGTGATTTTGAAGAATTTTTTCTGCTAAAGTCAGTGCCATTTATTTCCTCCGTAAAAAGTCAGTTAGAAACTCAGTTGAAAAGAAGCAACTGGAATCTTAACGATAAAATAACTGTGTAATTTTACATTTTACAAAGACTTTGTACAAGTTATATTAAAAATTATCCTTGATTTTTCAGCCAAAGGTTGAATTGTAAGTAAAGCTGTTTTCTGCTATAATAACCAAATGAATTGTGGAAAGTCAGTAAGGCAGTTTTGCAGCATTTTTTTTCTGGCAGCAGCTTTTATTTCCTGCAGCGGAGAGTCAGGTCAGGTTTTTGAAGAAAGTTCAACACTTCGCCTTAAAACAGAAAAAATCAACTCCAGCGTAAACTGGACAGATGCTCTTGAAGGAGACAAGTTAACGGAAAAAGTAAGCGATGCTCCGGGATTTGCTTCAAAAGTAAAGGTTTCTTCAAGCAACATTTTTTTCAGCGGAAAGGAAAAAGAGTACAATCCTGTTTATCCTTACATTGAAGGTTTTACAAGCCTTGATTTAAGCGGATTTGAAGAAAGTGCACTGTCTGCAGCAGATTCTTTTTGTTCAAAACTGATTGCAAAGGAAGACTGTTCTTCGTTTATGAAAGCAGGCTGTTCTTACCAGCTGACTGTTTTTCTTTACAACTGCAGCTCTTTTGAAAAAGATCATGAGTTTAAAAGCTGCGTTTTAGGTTCACCATGTTCAGGGGAAACTTTAGTGCAGGTTCCAGTGCGCTTTTATTTTAAAGATGCAGAAAAAGAAAAGATGAATTTTAAAACAGAAAATCACTGCGACATTTACATTTATCTTGAAAAAGTAAAGAATGAATGGAAAGTTACCCAGCTTGATTTTATAGATTTAGTTTTAGGAAAGGAAGAAAAATAACGGAGCGTTTTTATGGCAGAAGAAAAAGAACTTACTAAAATTGAAAGGGAACTTGTGCTGCAATACTTACGAGACGATAACGTTCCGCTTACAGTAACTCTTGAAGAAAAGCCTGAGCAGCAGGAAGCTTCTCTTGAAAACAGCATGGTTTATACGCCTGAAGAATTAAAGGTTTCAGCTAGCGCCGTTTTTCCAGTAGCAGTTCCGGGCAGACAGATTGAAGTTTTAAATCAGGGAATTATTCTTTTAAAAAGTTCGGCTAAGTCTGTTCAGCTTTTTGCAGGAAAGACAGTGCGAGTTCAGTTTTACTTTAATCATTTGGGGCTGTACTTTATTACTACCATGAAAGAATGTTCCCAAGGTCTTGCTTTAGTTGTGCCTTCTTCCATAAAGCGTGTAAAAGATGATGACAGAAAGTCTGACTTTGATTTTAAGGCAGAAGTTTCGTTTAAAGACGGAAAAAATTCAACTGTGGTAATCCAGGCTTTTTCTCCTGAAAACCGCAACATTTTCGTTCAGCCTAAATGGAGCGACATACCGCTGGAAAATCAGGTTAAGGCAAAATCTTTGCTGGAAGCTTTTGTAAAGGAGTCTCAGAATTCTGCTGTATCTGCCGGAAACGGACTGCAGCTTTTAAGCATAGTGCGGTATTTGACGCAAAGTGCCGGAACTGAAAGTGAACTTCAGAATGTTGAAGTAAGGGCAAAGCCTTTAGATGTAATTTACATTGACAACAAGAGAATGGTTTTGGCAAGCCGCCAGAAAGAAAATCCTATTGCAGAAGAAGGTGATTATTCTTTAAAACTGATTTTTACACTTAATTCTTCCAGCGCAATAAAGCGTGTCATAAACGTTGACTCTTACGTAGAAAAACTTTACGAAGATGAAGGTGATGAATCAAAAGGAAAATGCTGGTCATGCTGCTTTAAATCTTTAAAGGAAGAAGACAACAGGTTCCTTTACGAAAAAATCTACGGAAGGTTAACTTAATTTTTTAAGCCTTTATTTTTCGCTGCTAGGTTCACCGTTATTTTCAGTGCTGTTTTCAGGGCTTTTTTCTGTTTCAGCTGCACGTTTTGGATTTCCGCCTATTAAAACTGCTATAGGGTTTAAAAATTCAATGTTTTCGCAGATGATTTTAATGATTACCATAATCGGTACGGAAAGAATCATTCCTGTAAAGCCCCACATCCATCCCCAAAAAGAAAGGCCTACGAGAATGATGAAAGGTGAAATGTTAAGGTCAGAGCCTTCCCATCTAGGTTCAATTATGCTTCCTAAAATCATGTTTATGGCAATTACTACAATTCCAACGTAAATTATGCTTGACCAGTCAGGGTAAAACTGAAGCGTTGCAAAAACTAATGTCAAAATCCATGAAATAATGGAGCCGAAGTTCGGAATGAAATTAAGGATAAAAGCAAGAAATGCCCATATTATGCAAAAGTCCATGCCGATTACGTAAGTTGCCAGAAAAACAAGAATTCCCGTAAAAAGCGAAACTGAAAACTTAATTGAAATGTAGCGGGTAACTTCCCGCATAATGTTTGAAACAATCCTGATGATTTTGTTGTTCATCTGATTTTTGGAAAAAGCTACATTTACTTTATTATGGAAACTGGTCATTTCAAGTAAAAGGAATACAGCTAAAAGTCCGATTGTAACAATGGTTTTTGCACTTTTAATCATAAAGTTGCTTAGTGAAACTGCCATTGTCTGTACAGTGTTTCTTATTGCAGAAATGCTCCAGAGGTTTGTTGCAAGGGAATCGTTATGGTTAAAGGGAATTTCAAATGTATTAACAAAGATCATGTAAAGTTCTGTAAGTCTCTCTTCATATTTAGGATAACTGTTTAAAATTGTTCTAAGACTTGCGCCTATAATGTTTCCTAAAACAGCAAAAATTGCAATGGCAAACAAAACTACTGTAATTACGCTTAAAACCCATGGAATGTGGATTTTATTCAGGAACTTAACGAAAGGGTAGAAAATAAATGCTATAAAAACGGCAACTGTAATCGGCAGAAAAAAACTTCCTGCAATCTTTAACATGGCAGCACATAAAATAAAAACTGAAAATAAAAGAATAAAAAAACACGATTTTGAAAAATTAAAGTTTTTCACTTATGCACCGCCTGTAATTTTTGTAAGGAAGAATTTATTTTTTTGCTTTGTAAACTACAGATTTAACTTCCTTTTTAGGACCGATTTTGTCAAATCCGCAGAATGGAACAAGTGCCGGTGGAATTGTAACAGAACCGTCTGCATTCTGATAGTTTTCAAGAATTGCGAGCATGGCTCTTCCTACTGCAATTGCCGTTCCGTTAAGCATGTGAACGTATTTGTTTTTGCCGTCATCGTCGTGGTATTTTACGTTAAGCCTTCTTGCCTGATAATCTGTACAGTTAGATGTTGATGTAACTTCGCCGTAATCGCCTTCTGGGTGAGTTTCATCTGCTCTTCCAGGCATCCATGCTTCAAGATCCCATTTTCTGTAGGCAGGTGCGCCAAGATCTCCAGTACAGGTGTCAACTACACGGAAAGGCAAGCCTAAGCCAGTGAAAATTTCTTCTTCAATAAGACGGAGCTTTTCGTGAATTTCATCAGACTGTTCAGGAAGACAGTAAACGAACATTTCAACTTTATCAAACTGATGTACACGGTAAAGCCCTTTAGAAAAATGTCCTGCAGCTCCAGCTTCCCTACGGAAACAGTGAGAAAGTCCGCAGTAGAAAAGAGGAAGTGCATTTTTGTCAAGAATTTCCCCTGAATGATATCCGCCTAAAGTAATTTCTGCAGTTGCAACAAGACAGGTGCCTTCTTCTTCAATAGAGTAAACGTTTGATTCATTTCCACGGGGATTAAATCCAATACCCTTAAGAATTTCTTCTTTTGCAATGTCAGGAGTAATGAAAGTTGTAAATCCGTGCTTGCGGAGAATATTTAAAGCGTACTGAATAAGTGCCTGTTCAAGAAATACTGCTTCATTTTTCAAATAGTAAAATTTAGGGCCTGAAACTTTAGTTCCTCTGTCAAAATCAAGAATGTCAAGCTCTTCTCCAAGCTTAACGTGATCTTTTGGCTGGAAATCAAATTTTCTAGGTGTTCCTGATTTTTTTACTTCAAGGTTTTCCGTATCAACTTTTCCAACTGGAACTGCAGGGTTTGCCATGTTAGGAATCTGGCGTGCTGCTTCTTCAAGTTTTGCTTCCGTTTCATTCAGCTTTTCTTCCACACCGGCAATCTGTTCCTTTAAAGATTTGCCTTCTTCAACATATTTCTGCCTTGTTTCAGGATCAAGCTTCTGCTTCATGCTTGCGGCATTTGCGTTTCTTTTTTGCTGAAGGTTTTGAAGTTCTGTAGTAAGGGCTGTCCTTTCATCGTAAAGCTTTACGACAATATCTGCATCAGCTGTCATATTGCGGTCTGTAATATTTTTCTTAACTGCTTCAAGATTATCTTTAATAAATTTGTAGTCTAACATCAGTGTCCTCGTTTTTTATAAATTGCTGGTAAGTTCATTCAATATATATCAATTCTGTTTTCTACTCAAGTTCATAAGTGGCATAAACTGTTACTGTTACGCATGATTTTCCGCCCTGAACTGGAGTTGATGCTGCTTCATAATCGTAAAGTTTTGCCGAAACAACATTTGAATTCAATGGTCCGGAACTGCCGCCGTTTTCGCTTATTTCAATTACTTTTCCCAAAACTGCACCGCTTGAAGTGGCTAAAGTATTTGCTGTTGCCTGTGCATTTTTTACTGCAAGAATACGTGCCTGCTTTTCATATTCTTCTGTTGAAGAAATGCTGTAATTTATTGAAGAAAACTGATTTGCTCCTGCTTTTACCGCAACGTCAATTATTTCACCTGCTTTAGTTATGTCTTTTACAAGAATGTTGATGTTGTTGGAAACGTTGTATTGTCCGTAAACAGTATTTCCGTTTACATATTTTGAATCCTGAAAAATCCTGTAGTTTGAAGTAGAAATGTCTTCTTTTGCAATTCCTGCTTCGTAAAGAGAATCCAAAACTTTTGTCATTTTAGATGCATTTTCGCTTGCTGCAATTTTTACGTCATTGTTTTTAGTTACTACAGAAAGTGAAATTGCTGCCTGATCGTTCTGAACAAAAACTTCTCCTGTGCCTGTTACCGTAACTGTACGGACTTTTTCCATCTTTTTTTCTTTTACAACACAGGAACTGAAAGCTGTAATGCAGCTTAAAAAAACTGATGTAATGATAACTGATTTTTTCATTTTATTTGCTCCAAAATAATTTTTGTTTTTATCTTATGTTAAAATAAAATCGCTTTAAGTAAGTAAGGCGTTCGCTGGCTTTGCTCCAATTTATGCTTTGAGGATAATTGTCTACAAGTGTCTGGTAAGTGTCCAGTGCATTTTTTATGTTCCGCACAGGAGAAGTTGCTTCATAAGTCTGAGCCTGAAGGAAAAGCCCTTCGTCTATTCTCGTTACGGATTTGTCAAAAAAACTGTCCAGATATTCAAGTGTTCTGGCGTATTCCTTTTTTTCAAAACTTTCCTGAGCAAGCTTTAAAATTTCGTCTTCTGTAAGTTCAACTGTATCTTCCTTAACGGAATTGTTCTGGCTGCTGCCTTTTTCTGACAGAGTTTCATCTTTCTGTACGTTTTTATTTTTTACGGAAGAAGAATTTTCTGCATTGGATTCCGTTCTTTGAATTACAGTTACAACGCTGCTGTCATTTTCACCGGAAGTTTTTTCGGGAGATTTTTCTGCTGGTGAATTTCTGGAAGAAGCATTTTTTTCAGTTTTCGCCGAAACAGAAGGGCTTGAATTTTCACTTTTTTGTGCTGGAGTTTTTTCTGTTTCAGAAGATAAATTTTCCTGTCCGCTTGAAGTGCTGTTTTGGGAATCTATGCTTTTCCTGGCTACGTTTTTTCTTGAAGAAGGTGCCGGCGGAACTACAAGGGAATATTCAGGTGCAACAGCGTGGGCTTGTGTTTCAGCCTTGCCTTTTATAATGACTTCAAGATAGTCGTCAATGTAATCATCTGTAAGTGCATCGTTTTTGTAGAAGTGAAGTATAGTTGTTCCTTCATCTCTTGATCGCATTGTAAAATTTGTGTCTTTCGTGCCGATTTTTCTTCCGAAGTAACGCATCAAAGGGGTTTCTTCGTTAAGTTCGCCTATGTAAATCCAGCCGCTTCCAGGATAAACTATGTCAAGATATTGATTTTTGTTCATGGTAACGCAGCGGGAAGGTACAATCTGCTGTTCGGAAAGTTCTTCTTCCTGTGATTCATCTTCATCTGCAAAATAATTTTCTTCCCCTAAATCTTTCTGTTCAGTTTCGTTTTCTGTAATTTCAACTGCTGCAGTAAAGTCATTTGTTTTTGGAGTAACGTTTTTTGCTGTTTCCGGATTTGTAACAGAAGAGCTTTCTTTTGCAGGAGTTTCATTTTTCGTAACGGCTTCATTGTTTTCAGAAGAAACTGTTGTTGCTGCAGTTTCTGCTTCTGTTTCTTCGGCTGTTTCCAAAAGTGGAATGTCTTTGTTTTCTTCAATAAGAGTTTCTGCAATATTTTCTGGTTCAGAAGGCAATGAAATTTCATCTTCTTTTTCAGTAATAAAATATCCTTCATCTTCTGCTACAGGTTCGAGAATAACTTCTTCATCTTTTTCAGCTGGTTCATCTTCTGGAATTTCAGGAGAAATTTCTTCTTCAAAAACTTCAGGCTCTTCTATAGGAACAGCGTTTTCGTCAGAAATAGCGTTCTCTTCTTCCTGTAAAAGTTCATCTTCTGCATTTTCCTGAGTGTCTGAATTACCGCCTGTTTGTGCTGCTGCATCTTCCGGAACTGAAGCACAGGAAACTGCTGTAAAGGCAATAACTGTTGCAGCCAGAATTGCTGTAAAACTTATTTTAAATTTAATCACGGTGCAGCTCCTAAAATATCATTTGCTGTTTTTTTATTTGCATCTTTAAGTTTTTCAAGTGAATCTTCCTGCAAAGGCGTAAACCAAAGTTCAGCTTCTTTTTTATCCCATTGAGGCAAAGGTTCTCTTGAAAAGTAGTAGCTTTCATTCAGCGGAACGTAAGAGGGCTCAATAAGCTGCTCAACTGGTGTAAAAGGTCCGCCTTCTGTAATGCTGCTTTTTTTTAAAGGTTCAGGCTTTAATGCTTCATAAACTATTGCACAAATAAGTCCTGCTGTAAAAAATAAAACAAGAAGCAGCACAACTGTTACAGTTAATTTTGAATTATTGCTGAAAAAATCCTTTATCTTTTCTTTAATGCTGCCTAAGAATTCCATTTTGACTGCCTTTTGTAAACTTTACTCCTGAACTGCTTCACTCTGAACTTTAAGCGAACCGTCCGGATTGTGTTCCCTTCTAGGCGGGCGTGGCGGTATAACGATTCCTTCTTCAGGCTCAACATCTTCTTCCACAAATTTTTCTTCTTCTGCTTCGTAAGAAAGACGTGCGTTAAGTGTGTCATCGTCAAGCTTTACCTGCATTACTTTAGTAATTCCGCTGTCCTGCATGCTTACTCCAATCATGCTTGAAGCTGCAACAACAGTTTTTCTGTTATGAGTAATGACAACGTACTGGCTTACAGTAGCAAAAGAACGCAATGTATTTACAAAGCTTGAAACGTTTCTGTCATCAAGGGCTGCATCAATTTCGTCAAGGAAACAGAAAGGGCTTGGCCTTACCTGATAAGTTGCAAAGAGAAGTGCAACTGCCGTCATTGTTTTTTCACCGCCGGAAAGAAGTGAAATGTTTTCAAGTTTTTTTCCAGGAGGCTGGGCGTAAATGTCAATTCCGCTTGTAAGTACATTTGCTGGATCTGTCAGGCGAAGTTCTGCTCTTCCTCCGTTAAACAGGCGGCGGAACATATTGTGGAAGTTCCGTCTTATCTTGTTGTAGGTGTCAAGGAACATTTCGCTTGATTTAGTCTTGATTTCTTCACTTACACGGACAAGGTTTTCCAGAGTCTTTTTAGTATCGTCATAACTTTCCTGCTGACGTTCATATCTTTCTTTAGTTTCAGCAAACTGTTCTACAGCCATAAGGTTTACCTGACCTAAGTCAGAAATTTTCTGTTTAGTTATGCTTAAAAGTTCCCTTAGTTTTGGAGTCGAAGTGGTGATTGTATACATTCTTTCTTCAAATTCCATAAGGTTTCTTGAATATACGTCCTGGAAATTCTGCTTGATGTTCCTGATTTCAGTGTCGTACTGGACAAGATCAACGCTGAGTTTTGAAATAAGTGTCTGATATTTGTTGAATTCGTTCTGCTTTTTCTGAAGGATTTCACCTTTGCCTTTGATTTTTGAGTTCCGTTCTGCAATTTCAAGGTTCAGATTGTTCATTTCATCAAGAATGGCATTGCCTTTAGCTTCGTATTCTGCAATCTGTCCGTCAGTTTCGCTGATGTTTTCTTCAAGTTCTTCCTGCTTTTGATTTTCCAGATAAAGTTCGTTTTCGTTTTCCCTGAGGGAAGCTTCTTCGTGAGTAACGGATTTTTTAAGGCTTGAAATCTGCTGTTCACAGGAAGTAATAATCTGGCTCATTCTTGCCTGATTAACCCTGAGCTTGTTCAAAGTGTCCTTGTAATCATCAATTTTTTTGCTAAGCTCGTGATTTATTGATGCAAGCTCTTCGTTCTGCTTCCTAAGTTCTTCAATCTGCCTGTAATTGTCCTGAATTGAACTGTCAATATCACGTTTTTTAGTAATTATGCCTTCAGGTGAAAGAAAATCGTCAATAAACTGAGGCGTTGTTTTTGTATAGTTTTCAATTTTTAAAGTAAGTTCTTCAAGCATCTTGATAAGTTCAGAAAATGCCGAAACTGCATCTGTTCCGAATTTAGCTGCATCTTTTTCGTTGTGGGAAGGAAGGGCAGTAAAGTCTGAAAATATGTCGGAGCGTCCTTTTGCAAAAATCTTTATCTTTTCAAGATGGAAATTAAGTTCTTCCTTAGCCTTTTTATTTGCACTTGAAGAATATCCTGCGTCTTTAAGCTTAGCATCAAGTTCCGTAACAATGTCTTCCGTTATTGCTTCCAGCTGTTTCTGCAAATTTCCCCGTTCTGCATCAAGATTGTTTATTTTGCCGCTGTTTGTGCCTATAAGGCGCTGGTTTTCATCAATCTGAGTTTTAGAAAGATTTATGTTTTCAATAAAGCCTTCAATGTTTTTGTTTATGTCCTGAAGTTTCTTGTTGTTTTCGTGAAGTTCTCCGTTCTGGCTGTCTATTGTTTCGTTTAAGTCTTCTATGCGAGATTCAATGTTTTTAAGTCGTGTTTCAATCTGGGCAATTTTTTCCTTTCCGTTAAGCATCTGGTCGTGAAGTGATTTTGCAAGAGCTTTCATTCCCTTAACTTCCGTGTCAATTCTTACGGCTTCTGTCTGTTTTGAAACAAGCTGTTCCTGCAAAGACTTAATCATGTCGTTGTTTTCGTTTACAGTGTTGTTTATTTCGTCAATTTCCCTTCGTGCATCATCACGTTTTTGTTCAGCTTCAATTTTGTCCTGTTCACGGCGGGTTTTGTTTTGAGTAAAATCTTTAAGTTTCAAAAGCTGAATGTCAAGCTCGTAGTTGAATTTTTCTTCCTGAAGCTTTCTGTATTTTGAAGTTTTATCAGCCTGTACCTTTAAAGATTCATAGTTGCGCTTTGTCTCGGCAAGTGCATTGTCTATCTGGGAAAGGTTGGCTCTTGTCTTTTCAAGTTCACGCTCTGCTTCTGCAACATCTGCCTTACTTCTTGAAATTCCTGCAGCTTCTTCAAACAAGTAGCGCCTGTCTTCCGGCTTGGAAGAAAGAATCTGGTCAATTTTACCCTGTTCCATAACAGAATAAGCTGATTTACCAACGCCTGTGTCCATAAAAAGCTTCCGGACCATTGTGGCATTTACAAGATTTCCGTTTATGTAATATTCATTTTCACCGTTTCTGTACAGACGTCTTTTTAAGGCAATTTCATCTTCTTTAAGAGGAAGCAGTCCGTTTTCATTTGCAATAGTGAGTGTTACTTCAGCCATATTCAGTGCAGGCCTTGATTCAGTTCCGTTAAAGATAACGCCTTCCATTGTGGCAGCTCTGAGATTTTTCGATTTATTTTCAGCAAGTACCCATTTTATTGCATCTACAACGTTACTTTTTCCGCAGCCGTTTGGTCCTAAAAGTGCAGTAATTCCATCAGCAAAGTTAATGTGAGTGCGTTCAGCAAATGACTTGAACCCGAATATTTCAAGACTTTTTAAAAACATTTTGTCCTCGTTATTTTTAGTGCGACTATTATATCAATTTCAAGTGGTAATGTCGAGGTTTACATGTATATTGCACGTTACATAGGGAAATTAAAATACGTTATTCTTTGTATTCAATTTCTTCCGGGGCAAGAAGTTTTCCGCTGTAAAGCACTTTCGGGAACACTTTGATTTTAAGTTTTTTTTCAAGAGAAGCGTATTTGTTCAGTTCAACTTCATCACCAATTACGCAGTTAAAGCCTTTCTGTCCTGCACGAGCCGTTCGTCCTGCCCTGTGAATGAAAAAATCAGTGCTTTCAGGCAGATCCATTTGTACAACGTGGGTAATTCCCGGAATGTCCAGTCCTCTTGAAGCAAGATCCGTAGTAACGAGGATTTTAAGTTTGCCGCTTTTAAATCTGTCAAAGTAAGTCTTGCGCTCTTTTTTGTCAGATTTGCCGCTTATTCCTTCACATTCGATTTTTCTGTATTTAAGTTTTGACGTAATGTTTTCTATCTGATCTGTGCGGCTTGTAAAAATTATAAGCTTTTCAGGTTTTACTGCATTTATAAAACTGCGCAAAGTGTCTATTTTATCACGCTTTTCAGCAAAAATTGCCCAGTGTGTAATCTTTGAGCGCAGAATGTCTTCAGGTGGAAGTTCAACTAATTCTACTGGATTTCCGTTTTCCGTTGATGAACTGCGGGCTTTTTCCAGAGTTTTTCGTGTAAAGTCGCTGACTGTTGCACTGTTTCCGATAAGTTGCACTTTTTGAGGAAGCCTTTCCATTAAGCCTATGGTTTCTTCCCTTAGTTCCGGGCTTAAAAGCCTGTCTGCTTCGTCTAAAACAAGAGCTTCTACGCTGTCTGCCTTCAGTTTTTTCAAGTGAATCAGCTCAAGAAGTCTTGAACTTCCGCCAATTACAATTACAGGTTTTTCCTTAAGCATTTCAATTTGTCTTGAAATAGGAGCACCGCCGATGCAAAGTGCACATTTTAAGCTGCTTACAAGCTGAATCTGACTTTTGATTTGTCCGGCAAGTTCGTAAGTGGGACTCGTTATAAGAATTTTCACTTCTTTTTTAGGATTGTCCTCTTTCTGTATTTTTTCTATAAGCGGTAAAAGGTAAGCAAAAGTTTTTCCTGTTCCTGTTTCGCTTTGAAACATAATGTTTCTGCCTTCTGCAATTAAAGGAATTACTTTTTTCTGTACTGAAGTCGGTTCAGTAATGCCTATGCTGTTTAATCTGCCGTTAAGTTCTTCGCTAATGCCTAAATCTAAAAAATCACTCATTCCTAAACTATAGCATATTTTTTCTTTTTTGTGGTATAATTTGCAATTATGAAAATCGGAATAGATACGTTTGCCTGTAATCACGGCAGATCTGGTCTTGGTTCTTATCTTATGTCTTTAGCAGGTCATCTTGTTTCAGATGAAGAAATACAGTTTGAATTTTTTGGAACAGAAATTGACCGTTTTACATATACAAGTGAAAATCAACTGCCTTTTAAAAGTGTTGATGTAATGGACAGCCTTACTTCTGAACTTACATGGCATTTGTTTAAGGTAAATAAGTTTGCTAAAAAGATGAATTATGACGGTGTAATTTATGCTGCAGGTGCAAGAATGATGCCTGGAAAGTTTAAAGTGCCGGGGATTACCATTGTAAACGATATTGTAAGTTCTTATTTTAAGTCTCACAGCAAAGGCATGCTTTTCCGTCAGTTGAAAAAGGGCTTGAATAACGTTAACTGCATTATTGTGCCAAGTAAATTTGTCAAGGATGATCTTATTTCCTTTGGGATTTCTGCTGATAAAATTAAAATTGTTCATAACGGAATTGATCACAAGATTTTTTATCCTAAAAGCGAACTTTCCCACGAAAATTCCATTGTAGACATCAAGCCTTTTGCCATAAAGAAACCTTACATTATTTATGCAAGCAGCATGCAGAGTGCAGAAAAAAAACACGTAGAACTTATTAAAGCCTTTACGCTGTTTAAGGAAAAAACGCATTTGCCTCACAGGCTTGTAATTGCAGGAAGTGAAGGGCTTGCTAGTGAAGAAATTCATAAGGCAGCTTTTGCTTCTTCTGCAGCCTGCGATATTTTCATAACAGGTTATTTCCCTCACGAAAATTTTCCTGAATTGTACAGGGAAGCTGAAGCCTGTGTTTTTCCGTCAGTTAATGAAGGTGCAGGGCTTTCTGTTCTGGAAGCAATGGCTACAGGAATACCGGTTGCCTGTTCAAATTCCGGGGCTTTGCAGGAAATTGCAGGAAACAATGCATTGTTTTTCGACAGCGACAACATAGAAGATATTGCAGATGCACTTGAAAAAGTCCTGACAGACGAAGAATGCAGGAAAAATCTTGTAACTTCCGCTTTAAAATGGACAGAGCAGTTTTCCTGGAAAAAAACAGTAAACGAAATAGTTGAAATCGTAAAGTCAGTCGTAAAGGGCAGCTCTTCCAGATAAAAAAAACTCCGCCTTTAAAACTGACTTTTGCAGCCTGATTTTAAAAGCGGAGCTTTACCTGTTCCGTAAATTTTCAGCTTGTCTTTAAGCTGTTTTGTCACTTATTAAAAGCGTTTCCGGTGAAGGAACGTATTTCTGGTCAACAATATCTTTTGTAATTACAAGACGCTTTTTGCCTTTAACGCTTGGAACTTCAAACATAATGTCAAGAAGGATTTTTTCTACAATAGCCCTTAATCCTCTGGCACCGGTTTTATTTTTAATGGCGATTTCTGCAAGTTCTTCAATTGCATCGTCATCAAAAGAAAGGTCTAAGTCATCAATAGCAAAACTTGCCTGGAACTGCTTTGTAATGGCATTTTTAGGTTCAGTAAGGATTCTCTTTAAATCTTCTTTGTTAAGCTCTTTTAAAGCACAAGTTACAGGAAGACGTCCTATAAGTTCAGGAATAATGCCGAATTTTACAAGGTCATCAGATGTAACCTGATTTAAAAGTTCCATTCTCTGGGTTTCAGTACGGTGAGTTCCTTCTGCTCCAAAACCGATTGATGCTGTAGAAAGTCTTTTTTCAATGATTTTGTCAAGCCCGACAAATGCGCCGCCGCAGATAAACAGAATGTTTGTTGTATCAATGTGAATCATGCTCTGATCAGGATGCTTTCTTCCGCCTTGTGGTGGAACTGAAGCTACAGTGCCTTCAAGTATTTTAAGAAGAGCCTGCTGAACGCCTTCACCTGAAACGTCACGTGTTATGGAAGTATTTTCGCTTTTTCTGCTTATTTTATCGATTTCATCAATAAAGATAATGCCTCTTTCTGCAGCTTTTTCGTCCTGATTTGCAGCATTGTAAAGCTTAAGAAGAACATTTTCTACGTCTTCGCCAACGTAACCTGCTTCTGTTAAAGTTGTTGCATCAGCAATCGCAAAAGGAACTTTAAGCTTTTCTGCAAGAGTTTTTGCAAGAAGTGTTTTACCGCTTCCTGTTGGTCCTAAAAGAAGAACATTTGACTTTTCGATTTTAACATCACTTTTGCCAGCCTTTTTTTGTGACAGCTGCTTGTAATGATTGTAAACTGCAACAGAAAGTACTTTCTTCGCGTAATCCTGCCCGATAACGTATTCATCAAGGTAAGCCTTAAATTCTTTCGGAGTAGGACATTCTTCCATGTTTATGTCTGTAATTGAGTGTTCCTGAAGTTCAAGTACATCTTTACATTCTTCAACACAATATTCGCAAATAAAAATATCAGGCATTTGAGGTGACTGAACAACACGTCTTGTGTCATCAGCCATTCTTCCGCAATATGCGCAATACTTTATACTGTTTTTTCTGAAACCAGCCATCAGTTGTTTTCTCCTTTTTCTACAGGCATCATTACTTTGTCAACAATACCGTATTCTTTTGCTTCTTCAGCGCTCATAAAGAAGTCTCGTTCCATATCAGCAGCAAGTGTTTCTTCTGATTTTCCTGTATTTTTTGCAAGGTAAGAAATGCTTAATTTCTTTAAGCGTATAATTTCCTTGGCAATAATTGCAATGTCACTTTCCTGACCTTCAGCTCCACCTCTAGGCTGATGAATCATGACACGGCTTGAGGGAAGGGCAAACCGTTTTCCTTTAGTTCCTCCGGCAAGCAAAATAGCAGCCATAGAAGCTGCCTGTCCCATACAGATAGTCTGAACGTCACATTTTACGTATTGCATTGTGTCGTAAATGGCAAGACCTGCAGTTACAACTCCGCCCGGACTGTTTATGTAAACACTTATATCTTTTTCAGGATTTTCACTTTCAAGGTAAAGTAATTGAGCTACAACAAGATCAGCAGTTTCATCACGAATTTCTCCGTCAATAAAAATGATTCTGTCTTTGAGAAGGCGAGAGTAAATATCAAAAGCTCTTTCTGAATTTCCACTTCTTTCAATAACTGTTGGAACAAGAGTGTTCATTTTTTCGTTCATTTTTTCTCCAAAATATTTTGTTTGTATATAAATATATATAAATATAAACAAAAAAAACGGAAGGCGACAATAGTATTTTTTTTCGCATTCCGTCTTTTTATTGAACATCAGGTGAACATAAACTTTTAATTACATCTGAGCTTTAAAAAGGTCTGCAAAAGTTGTCTTTTCGCCTTTTTCAATCTTTACCTGCTTGTAAAGCTCTTCGTAAAGCTTATTTTCTTTTGTATCGTCAATAAGATATTCCTTTGTTTTAGGATTCTTGTAGTGTTCCTTAACTTCTTCAACGGAAATCTTGTTTTCTTCTGCAATCTTTTTGTAAGCATCTTCAATTTCTTCAGGAGTTACAGAAATATTTTTCTCGCGGATAAGTTCATCTACAATAATGCGGCTCTTAAGCATTTTTTCGCTGTCGCCAGTCATCTGTTTAATCATATCTTCTTTAGATTGATTTGTAGAAGCAATCATTTTGTCAAGCTGTTCAACTGTAGTCTGGAACTGCTGTGCAAGCATTCTCCAGCGGTTTTCGTTTTCAGCCTGAACCATAGAAACTGGAAGTTCAAACGGATTTTTTTCAACAAGCTGGCTGAGAAGGCTCTGGCTCTTAAGTTCTGCAAGTTTTCTGTTTTTAGCAACTTCAAGAGATGAAGCAATGTCATTTTTAAGATCATCAAGAGTCTTGAACTTTTCGCTTACGTCCTGTGCAAAATCATCATCAAGTTCAGGAAGATTTCTTACTTTTACAGCTGTAACTGTTACGCTGATTTTTTTTGTCTTGCCGGCAAGATCTTTGTCTGCATCGTCAGCAGCGTATGTTTTGGTGATTTCTTTAGTCTCATCTTTTTTCATGCCGATAATTTCATCGTCAATTTTGTAGATGTTTTCACCGCTTCCAACTGTAAAGACAAATCCTTCTCTTTCAGAACCTGCAACAGTACCGTTTTCATCAAGTTCCTTATAGTTGATTGTTACAATGTCATCTTTTGCAACTGCTTCACCGTCTTTTTTGTCAAGAACAGCAGCATTTCTTTCCTGAAGGGCTTTAAGTTCTTCGTTGATTTCTTCATCGCCGATTTTAACTTGAGGTTCCTTTATAACGATTCCGCTGAAATTCTTAACTTCAACTTTCGGGAATACGTCGTAAATTACTGTGTAAGTTAAATCTTTAGTTGTATCAAATTCAGGGAGTTTATCGCCTTCAAGTCTAGGCTGGCTGTAAGGAAGCGGACGGATATCTTTAGCGTCATCTGCTTTAAATATTTCGTTAAGAGACTGATCAATAAGATCTCCAACTACTTCAGCTTTAAGAGATTCACCGTATTTGCGTTCAAGAACAGAAACAGGAACATGACCTTTGCGGAAACCAGGAAGCTGAATGTTTTTTGCATACTTTGCAATGTTTGCCTTGTAGCCTTCTGCTACATCTTCCTTAGAAATAGTTGCAGTAAGTTTAACTGCTGATTTTTCAATCTTTGTAATTTCCTTAGTAACTTTCACTTTAAGGACCCCTTGAAAATATAAAAAATATAAAAAATATAAAAAAAAAGCGATTTAGAAATAACTCCAAATCGCCTTATATTTAGAGCAGGAAACGGGGATCGAACCCGCGACATCGACCTTGGCAAGGTCGCGCTCTACCACTGAGCCATTCCTGCAAAAAATACATTTGTAATAGAGCGGGAAACGGGAATCGGACCCGCGACATCAACCTTGGCAAGGTTGCGCTCTACTACTGAGCTATTCCCGCATAATCTTCACTTGCTCACTTTATACAAAGTAGTGCGAGAGAAGGGACTTGAACCCTCACGCCTATGGCACCAGATCCTAAGTCTGGCGTGTCTGCCAATTTCACCACCCTCGCAGATAAGCAAGTGTCAAATCGGCTTTAACGGAGTGTTAAAATCCGAATGAGCGATGGGAGGATCGAACTCCCGACCCACAGATTAAGAGTCTGTTGCTCTACCAGCTGAGCTAATCGCCCGAAACAAGTTTCCTTGTTAATTTGCGTCCGACACGACTTGAACGTGCAACCTCCGGATTCGAAGTCCATTGCTCTATCCGATTGAGCTACGAACGCCTGGTTACTGTCGTTCTAATTTGCCTATATATTTTGCGGACTCTGGGTGCCTGGTGGGGTTCGAACCCACGACAACCAGATCCACAATCTGGGATTCCACCGCTGAACTACAGGCACCGTGTAATCAACAATGAAGATGATACATTAAGATTTTTTTTTAGTCAATTACTTTTTTAATTTTAGTTCAAATTTTTTTAGAATTTTATAAATAAGTTTAAAAGAACTTTCTATAAAGTAAATTTTTAAAATTCCGATACTTAAAACAGAAAAGTGTTTCGAGGTAAATCTTATGGAAAAAAAAGCAGCTGAACTTAAAAATATCCTGACTTTACAGGACAAGCTCCTTGATTCAATGCTGGCTGAACAGGAAAAAATCCACCTTTGCGTAAAAAACAGAAGCTGGTACGAACTTAATGATGCTTTAAACAGAATCAGGATAATCAGTGACGATTTTGTTGAAGCTGATGAAAGAAGAACTGCCCTTAATGTAGAAAAAAATGTGTACTTTTCAAAAAACATTGCTGACATTTTTTATTCCGTAAGGTCAAAGCTTTCAAAAAGCAAGATAGAAAATTCTGCTTTGTCAAAGTATGTGAGCATTGCAAAAAGTTTTGTATCAGAAGTTGTAGAAAAATGCGTTCCTCAGCAGGGAAATGTTCTGTATACGAGAAACGGTCAGCTTACGAAACCTTCCGTTCAGAGTGTGCTTGTAAATGCAAGCTTCTAGTTTAAGATTTTAATTTATAGGGGAAAATTATGGCAAGTTCTTTTGCAGGAATAGAATTAGGAAAACGCAGCCTTCAGTCTCATTCGCTTCAGATTCAGACAGCAGGTCATAATATTTCAAATGCTGATACAGAAGGCTACAGCCGTCAGCGTGTTACAGTTAAAACTTTTGACCCTATTTACAGGCCTGATCTTGAAAGGGAAATGCGTCCCGGTCAAATAGGTCAGGGAACTGATGTGGAAAGTGTCAGCCGTATAAAAGATGAACTTCTTGAATCAAGAATTGTTGCTCAGACTAACGAAGAATCTTACTGGTCTGTAAGGGAAAAATATTATTCCATGATAGAAAGCGTTTACAATGAACCGGAAGATATTTCTGTAAGAGCCAATATGGATAAGTTCTGGGAAGGCTGGCAGGAGCTTTCAATGTATCCGGAAAGTGAAGCAGCACGTCAGGCAGTTATTACACGGGGCGAAAGCTTAACTAATTCCATTCGTCAGCAGTATAATTCCCTTTCAGGCATTGCAAACCAGATTAACGGTGATATTGAAGCAACAGTCAGGCAGGTAAACGATTTGTCAGGACAGATTGCAGCCTTAAACAGCGAAATTGTAAAAAGCAGGGCAGTAGGTGACAATCCAAATGATTTAATGGACAGGCGTGATTATCTTGTAGAAAAGCTTGCAAATCTTGTAAACGTTACTGTTACCCAAAAAGATCCGGATGAATTTATGATTCATACAGACGGACAGATTCTCGTGCAGGGAAGCGTTTCCAGAAAAATCGGTTTGGAAGGTCAGATTGACAATAACGGATATTCTAAACTTGTGTGGACAGATACAAAAGCAGAAGCATATTTTAAAGGCGGAAGTCTTGGTGCTCTTGTTGAACTTCGTGACAAAGATTTAAAAGGTCAGATTCAGAACTTAAACACTATGACGCTGAACTTTGCAGATTTAGTAAATGACGTTCACAGAAATGCTGTTGGAAAAAACAATGTTACCGGTCTTGATTTCTTTGTACAGCATGATTTTATTGAAAATGCTAGGGGAAACTATGACCGCAACGGAGACGGCACAGAAGATTCAAGCTACATTTTCCGCATTACAGGAACAAATTCACTTAAAATGCAGGAACAGATAGGGCTTGCAGGAAAAATTACGCTTAACGGCAGAAGCGGCAATGTTGAAGTTGAATATTTCCCTACAGATAAAGTTGAAGACGTAATAAACAGAATCAACGATACAGACGGAGAAGTAAAGGCTTATCTTGACAGAAACAATTCCCTTGTTTTAAAGGCAGTTCCTTCTTCATCATCAGAAAATCCGGACTTTGTAATCCGCCACGTTGAAGATTCAGGGTTGTTTCTTACAGGTTATGCAGGAATTTTAAAAGGAAGCGGTGCAGAAAATGCCTATGACTTCAACACTTCTGATGCAGTTGATTCTCTTTCAGGTGCACAGTATTGTGTTGCTCCTGTTGCAAATCCAAGTGCCTACATAGAAATAAATCCTGCCGTAAAAAATGACATTAACAGCGTTGCCAGTGCATTTGCGAATGTTCAGGGCTTTGCAGATGACAGTGACGGAAGGGCTGCTGTAGAAATTGCTGCAATGAGAAATACAAAAGTCATGATTGGAACTCAGCGCACTTTTGACGATTACTTTGCAGATACAGTTACTGAAGTGGGTCTTAAAGGCGAACAGGCAGAAAATCAGCTTTTAAGTCAGAATAAAATTATGGATGATTTGCGTACAATCCGTGACAGCATAAGCGGCGTAAATATTGATGAAGAACTTGCTGACATAATCAAGTTTCAGCACGGATACAATGCAGCTGCTAAATTCATTACAGTTCAGGACGCACTTCTTGATACGCTTATAAACCGTCTTGGCGTTTAGCGTGCAGTAAAATTTGGTAAGTAAAGCTTTATCTTAAACTTTGGAGGCAGAAAATGCAGAGAATAAGTTCACAGTTAAATAATTCAGATACACAGTATTACTTAAGACGTCAGGAAATCCGCCAGAATAAAATGAACGCACAGATTGGAAGTCAGAGTAAAATCGGTTCTTTGCGTGACGATCCTATTGCAGCAGGTCATCTTGTGCGGTACGAAAGCTATGTTTCCAGAGTTGAACAGTTTGAAAAAAATGCACAGACTCTTGCCGATAATTTTGAAGTTCGTGACGGATACATAAATCAGAACCTTCAGATTATGCAACGTATAAGGGAACTTGCCGTAACTGGTGCAAACGGAACTTACACTCAGGACGATCTTAAAAACATGGCAACTGAAGTAAACGAACTTTTGAAAGAGCTTGTTCAAAATGCAAATGCAGTCGGTCCGGACGGAAAGTCTCTTTTTGCAGGAACACGTACAGCAGGAATTGCTTTTGATGTAGAAATGGCAAATGTTCCCGGTGCAGATGAAGCTTTGATAGAAAAAGTGCGTTATAACGGAAATATCGGCGTAAATAAAATTGAAGTAGATGAAAACGCTTACCTTACAGTTGATACTGCAGGAAACAAAATTTTCTGGGCAGAAAGCCAGCAGCTTATGGGGCAGCGTGATCTTGGTTCATGGCAGAATAATATTGACAGCGTAATTTCAATTGACGGCATAGACGTAAAGGTAAATGCAGGAGACAACATTTATGCTCTTGTTGCAAAAATAAATGACAGCGGTGCTACTGTAAAGGCTAGCGTTGATCCTATTACTAACGGCCTGAATCTTATTTCCACAGATTCACATCAAATCTGGCTGGAAGACAAATCAGGCAGCGTTTTAAACGAAATAGGCATTATAAAGGATTCAAGTCAGCTTCCTCCGTATAACATTGAATCAAATGTAAAAGTTTCAGGCGGTTCCATGTTTGACGCAGTGATTGCATTGCGTGACAGTATGCTTAAAGGCGATACAGAGGCTATAGGCGGAAGGGTTTTAGGTTCAATTGATCAGGGAATGTCAAATTTAACTACAAGGCTTGCCAAGTCTGGAAGTGATTACGAAAGGGCTATGAATAATGTTGAACGATCTAAAACGACAAATTTAAACGTAACAAGAATGATAAGCCGTGAAGGTGATGTTGATTTAACTAAAGCCATAACTGATTTAAAAATGCTTGAATATGTAAATCAGGCTACGTTAAGTAATGCAGGAAAAATGTACTCCAGCACTTTACTTGATTATATGCGCTGATAGTTTAGAATAAAGGGGAATAAAATGCTTATAGAAACAAAAATGATGGGAAAAGCTGAAGTTTCAGAGGAACACATAATTACAATTCCATCAGGTTTATTTGGTTTTGAAGAATACACTGATTTCGCACTTCTTGAAAGTGAATACAAACCTTTTGTGTGGCTTCAGTCTTTGCAGGAAAAAAATCTTGCTTTTCTTTTGATAGACCCTTTCCTTATCTGCAGCGATTACGAAGCTGATATTGACGACAAGGAAATGCTTAAAATAGGCATAAAAGATCCTTCAGATGTTGAAGTAATGGCAATAGTTACTATTCCTTCAGACGGAAAGGAAATTACGGCGAATCTTCAGGGACCGCTTGTAATTAACAGAAAAAACAATCAGTGCATGCAGGCAATTCTTGACGGTTCGAAATGGACAACAAAGCACAATATTTTGGCAACACTGCAGTCAAAGGAGGATAACTGATGCTTATTCTCTCAAGAAAAATAGACCAGAAAATCCGCATAGGCGATGAAATAACACTTACAATCATTGAAGTTCACGGTGATCAGGTAAAAATAGGCGTTGAAGCTCCTAAAAACGTAAAAGTTTTCAGGCAGGAAGTTTTTGAAGAAATCCAGAGTGAAAATAAAGCAGCTGCAACCCAGCCAAGCCTTGAACAGATGGAAAAACTTTTCAGCAAAAAACAAAAGTAATTCTTTACATTTACCTGTCTGCGCGATTTTTATTTTGATGAAGCAGCATTTTTCTGGTCAAGAACGATTTCTGCTTCGCTTTTTCTTACGTAAAGAGGTCCGTCGTAATCTGCAAGAGGCGGAATTTTTTCCTTAATCATGTTTTCGGCTATTTCAAAAAGAGTTTGTGTGCAGTCATTTTCGTTTTCAATGGACGTAATGCTGTACAGAGGAAAAGATTCTGCTGTTCTTTCAAGAAAGTGAATTCTTCCAGGTCCGCAGGCAATAACTGAACTTTCAGCATCAATTTCCTTAAGAATGTCTTCCGTAGTTTTGTCGCTTTCTGCAGTAAGTTTTTCGCCTTTCTGGTAAAAACTGTAAAAATATTCGTCTTCCTTTGCTTCAATAAGTGAAAGTATGCGCCGGCTTGTTTTTCTAAAAGGCCATGCGTAACAGTCCAGAGAAGGTATGCCGTAAACAGGTACATTGTGGGAAAGTGTAAGGGCTTTTAAGGCGCTTAATCCAAGACGCAATCCTGTAAAAGTTCCAGGTCCGGAAGTTAAAGCCGTATAGTCTAACTCACTGCAGGTAAGTGAAGCTTCTTTCATTACAAAATCAATTGCGGGAAGAAGTTTTTCCGACTGCCTTATTCCAATGTCATAAGTGACTTTTACGATATTGTTTTCTTTTTTTGCAGCAACTGTCAGTTTTGAAACAGCACAATCTATTGCCAGAGCGTTCATTTGTTTTCTCCTGAATCTTCTAAAGTAACATTCCAGTTTTCAATTTTAATTTCACGGCTTCCGTCTTCATTTGGAGTGATAGTCAAGTAAATGGTTTTTCCAGGCAATTCACTCTGAACTTTTTCGCTCCATTCAATGATGCACACACCGCTGCCATAAAGCATTTCTTCTGCACCAAGATTTATAAAATCTTCAGCGCCGTCAAGTCTGTAAACATCCATGTGGTAAAGTGGCATTCTGCTTCCTGAATATTCGCTTATAAGGCAGAAAGTAGGGCTTGTAATTTCATCATCAATTCCAAGTGAAATGGCTATGCCTTTTGTTATAGTTGTTTTTCCTGCAGCAAGCGTTCCCTTCATTGCAATAACATCACCTGGTTTAAGTAACTTGCCGATTTTTTTTCCAAGTTCAATTGTCTGTTCAGGAGTTTTTGTGTGAAAAATCATAACGTCGCCTTTAATCTGATTTAATTTGAATAGAGTATAATGATTTTATTAAGTTTGAGGAAGTTTATTTTCGTCATATAACTGGTTAATGTATGCTTTCAGCGTTTTTGACAAAGGAACGACAGGATAGTCTAAAGTTTTTGGAAGAGGGTCTAAGTCTATGGTTTTCTGCCCCAAAGGATTTATTTCTATTGAAAAACTTACCGGAAATTTCAATGTCTGCATAAGAACTTCTACAACAGCAGTAGCTTTGTATCGATTTATGTAGTAAATAAAACTTTCTTCTTTTGTTAAAGCCTGCAATTCCAAAATTCTCATATCCTTAATTATAATCCTTTATAGTAAAATTGACAAGAAACTGAATCTGTTTGTGTTTCAAATTATGTGTGAACAGAATCCTCTTTTTTGTTGTAGCCGAAAACTATTGTATTTATGTGATTTTTTGCTTCAAGACTGATTTTTACGAATTCAATGTGAAGAACGTAATTCTTTTCGTCCTGAGCTTTAGTCGTAACAACTATTCTGCCTGTTGCTTCAAATTCAGGTGCATCTTCAATTTTAATGTAAAACTGTGCAAACTGATCTTTTTTTATGGGAATAGGACACAGAACTTTACAGCCGGAAGAAGAAATGTCCTGCAGAAATCCCGGATACTTTTTCTTTAAAACGTTAAACTGCTTTTTTCCGTTTACTTCATCAACTTTTACGGCACTAAAGAAACAGCCTGTTTTTGTTTCAATACGCTTTGATTTTCTTTTTGCCATAAGGTGAACTATATCAGAAACTGTAACTACAAGAATGTTGTCAAGATTATTGTTCTGTTCGTAGCGTATGACTCTTGTAATGATCTTATATGTAAGCTTGTTCTGCAAAGTAAAAGACAGGCTTACACGGCTTAATTTTTCAGGAATACAGCCTGATTCAACCATTCCTTTTGGCATAAGGAGCTTAAGGGAAAGTTCGTTGTTTTCAATAAGTTCCATTGTCCAGATGCGGCTTCTTACGTCTTTGTACGAAAATTCCGTGCCTGGCCTTAAACCACGGGTGCTTTTAAGCTGAAGCTTTTTGTAGTGAAGCTTTTCCAGTTTGTATCTTGTTTCAAAAAGAAGGCTGATTTTTTCTTCACCTGCATTTTCTTCCCTTAAAAAATTATATTCCTTAAGAAAAAGTTCATCTATTTCCTTAGTGTTTCTGTAAAGATACGCAATGTTGGGAGCATGAAATTTATGACACAAGTTCCACAAAAAAGAACGTTCTGCTTTTGTAAGTTCAGCTTCCCTGCTTAAATTCCTTACGTTCTGGAAAGTAGTTTCCTGAGATTTCTGCTTTTCAATCCATTTTTTTGAAAGACGCATGGATTTTAAATATCGCATGATAAGTCCGGCTGCAATCAGTACGAAAATTGCAAGAATAGAGAAAATTATAAATATGTAAAGAAAAGGCGAAAGTCTTGCTTCTACAAGATGTCCCTGTCCTTTCATATTTGCCTCCGTTTATTTTACGATATTTTTTACAGCCTGTGAAAGTTTTGCAAGCCTTGGAGAAATTTCGTATTCACAAATGTCGCCGATAGTTACAGTATCTTTTTCTTCCAGTGCCTGCTCAAAATCAGAAAGTATTGAAGAAAAGTCCTTGAAAAATGAACCTAAATCTGTGCCGTCAATCTGAATCTGCGTATAAGTTTCAGGAAAAAGTGCACTTAAAGTTGAAACATGGCAGAAACAGTTAATTTCATCGGCAAGTTTTGCAATGATTAAGTGTGCATCCTTTTCTTTTCCGCTTTGCATAAGGACAGGAATTTCTTCCATCTGTTTTGACAAAGCGTCAAAGTTTTCAGAAGAAGCCTTAAAGTTTTCGTTAATGCTGCCTCTGCTTACAACGTTCAGCGAAAGAACTGTATCTTCTTCAAGAGGTTCCTGCAGAATAAGGTTAAACTTTCCTGCATTTATGTCCTCTCCGTTAAGGTTTATGCCTACAGTTGTTGCATCGTTTTGAGCAGCTTCCTTTTCAAAAGATTTAAGGACATCGCCTACAGTTTTTTCGTTTTCAAGAGTAATGTCTACCGGTGTGCCGTTTACAATAAGTTTCATATAATAATTCCTTATATTTTATTTTCGGCTGTTTGAGTTGGAAAAATTATTTAAAGTTGAAGACTGGCTTTCAAGGCTGTTCAGTGAACCTTCCATTGCAGCGTATTTTGACTTAAGTTCTGCTTCTTTCCGTTCAAGCTGAGTTTCAAGCCGTGTAATTTCTGTGTTTGTAGATTTAATGTTACTTTCCAGTGCAGAAGTTTTTGAAGAAATGATTCCGCCGGACTGAACCCATGAAGTAAGCTGCTTGTCCATTTTAAAGGCAATTCCGTCGTCAATAATCAAGTCACCGTCACTGTCATAACCAAAAAGATTTTTTATCTGATTAAGATTTGATGCAAGTGCTTCGTCCAGTTTTTTTTCGTCAACTTCAAGATATCCTCTTAGTTTGGAAGGCGAGTAACCCTGATTTCCGGAACTTGCATTTGTAGAAATCCCGATTTGTGAAAGCAAGGTAATTGCATCTTCGTTGCCGTAATTGTAATTTGCAGAAATTATGCGCTGAAGTGAAGTTTTTCCGTTTGTAAGAGAAAAATCACCCTGAAACATTCCCAACCGCTCCATTTCAGTTTCCTGTTCTTCAGAAGTAAGGTAATCCAGCTCAGAAACAACTTCAGGCTTGTTTGTTGAAAGAATGGTCATTTCTGCAATAGTCTGATTGTATTTGCCTACAAAAGTTATAAGTGCATCTTTTGCAGATTCAGTGTCAGGCTCGATTTTTATAGTAACGGTTTTTTCGCTTTTATCGTGAAGGTGAAGGGTAACGTGAGGAACAACATCTTCTATGTCATTTTCACTGCGTTCCATTGTAATGCCTTCGTATTTAAATACAGCGTTTCCTGCCGTAGAGATTGCGTGTTTCGGAACAAAGCCCTTGCTTTTTTGAGGATCGTAAGAGTGTGGAACAGAAAGTGTTAAGGTTTTTCCTGTATTTGAATTTCGCACTATGATTGACTGGGCGTCGGGAAAATCTTTCATTGAAAAACTGAGAGTTGTTTTGCCTTTATTTTCACCTTCATCTACATCAGTAAAATACGAGTCAGGAATTAAGATTTCTTCGTTGTTTTTTGTCTTGATATAGAAAAAACTGTCGCTTTCTACAGGAGAAACAGGCTCTGCTTTAGTTACGGGAAGGTTTCCTAAAGTTGTATTTACATCATTGTTTGAAATTACTATTCCGCCAAATTCAATTTTTCCAGGTTCAGGCAAGACAGGTGATGCACTTCGGGAATTTATTTCGCTGGTAATGTCAGCTGTGTCCTGTTTGTCAAACCATAGCTCAATTTTTTCAGAAGGATTTTTTCTTGTTTCGGAAGGGATTTCAATTTCAAATCCGCCTCTTGGGCTGACTGTAATTTCGTTTCCCTTTATTTCTACATTGTTTTTTGAAAGTTCAGGAAGATTCTGCTGCGTCTTTTCGTCTACAGCTGTTACTGATTTCAGTGAAGAAAGTGATGGATTAAATTCTGTAGTTTCTGATTTTACTTCCGTGATGATGCCAATGGATTTTGCAAATTCAAAACTGTCGTTTTTAAAGACAAGTGAATTTTCTTCGCCTGTTTTAAGGCTTTCAATTAAAAGTGATTTTTTATTTGCACTTACTCCGATAAGGCTTGCCTTTACAATTCCGTTGCCTCTTTTGTTAAGGGCTGTAACAAAGTCGTTAAGCTTTCCCCCTTTCCAGTTGAAATTAACTGATTTGCCGCCAACTTCAAATGTGTAAAGTCCGGCTTTTACCTGAAAATCTTTGTCTATATTGTCGCTTAAAAATCTGTCTGTAGAAGCACATTTTATAATGTCCATTTTAAAGGAACCGAATTCCGCTTCTCTGCCTGCATCTGCTGTAAGGGAAAATTCGTCTGTGGAAGAAGAAAGTTTGCTGTTAAATGGATTTTCAAAGGAATAAAGTGATTTTGTACTTTCCCGCAAAGATGACATTTTCTGATTTACGTTACGCCATGCATCCTGCTGTTTCTGGTAAGTTTCAAGCTGGGTCTGCTTTCGCTTAAGGGGAACACGCTCAACTTCCATTAAAGATTCTACGAGATCATTTGTTTTGTATTTGTCGCTGACTCCTGGAATTGAAACGCCGTCTGCCATCTTAAGAAAATCCTTTATTCCCTGATGATTTTAGTGAAAACTATATCATTTCATCAAAAAGGAGACCAACAGTTTTTTTCATGTGTGCCTGAAATTTCTGCACATCTTCAGAAGGAATTTCCCGGATTATTTCGTTTGTAGAAGGATTTACAACTTTTACAATAACCCTGCCCAGTTCTTCGTTTACGTTAAACTGAAGTTTATGCCCCATAAGCATATCACTAAGCTTTTGAAGTTCCTTTACGTTAGCTTCTGTTTCTTCCAGATTTTGAGAAATATTTTTTGTAACTTCAGCAGCACTGTCTGGAAGTTTGTTTTCAGAAATGTTCTGTTTCGCAAGAGCACTGCCTGCTGTCTGGCCATCCGTTGCCAAAACTTTTCCAATCATACCAATTGTATTCATGGTGTTTCCTCCTGAAACAAAAAGAGAGGGGAAGGGGGCGCACCCCTCCTCACTTCTTGCATGGTTTTAAAAAAGAAGACATCCAGATTTCTCTTAAAAAACCATACTTTTATTCACTACTGAAGCAAAGCAAGTACGTTCTGTGACTGGCTGTTTGCTTGAGCAAGCATTGCTGTTCCAGACTGTGAAAGAATAGAATTCTTTGTATATTCTACCATTTCAGAAGCCATGTCAGTGTCACGGATTCCAGATTCAGCACTCTGAAGATTTTCTGCTGCAACTGCGATTCCGTTAGAAGCCATTTCAAAACGATTTTGGTAAGCACCAAGGTCTGCTCTTTGACGAGAAACCATCTTAAGTGCATTATCAATTGTTCCAATAGCCATGTTAGCCTGATCAGGAGTTGCAATGCTTATCTGTTCGTCTGTACCCTGAGTTCCTCTAAGACCAAGAGCCTGAGAAGTCATTGTACCGATGAAAGCTGTTACGTTCTGATCCATGTTTGCTCCAATCTGGAAACTCATAACAGAATTTGTTACAGAATTTTCTGCAAAACGACCTGTAAGAAGGTTCATTCCGTTAAACTGAGCCTGTGAAGCAATACGATCAACTTCGGCAACAAGCTGTGATACTTCAACCTGAATCTGCATTCTGTCTTCATCAGAATAAATGCCGTTTGCAGATTGAACAGAAAGTTCACGAACACGCTGAAGAATGTCTGTAGTTTCCTGGAGATATCCTTCTGTAGACTGAATGAAAGAAATACCGTTCTGAATATTTCTGTTAGCCTGATTAAGTCCGCGAATTTGACTGCGCATCTTTTCAGATACTGCAAGTCCTGATGCATCGTCTCCAGCTCTGTTGATTTTTTCGCCTGAGCTGAGCTTTTCAATGCTGCCCATTAACTGTGAGTTTGAAACTCCCAATGTTCTGTTAGCAAACATTGAACTCATGTTGTGATTAATAACCATATTGTGCCCTCCATGATTCTTTACGAAAGGCTTCGTGCCTTACGCCTGTGCTTGTACGAGCGTCTGCCAGTTTTTGCGCCCCTTGCAGATGTTTTAGACTCTTACGGCAGGAACTGTTACTCATTAATCCTTGTATTTAAAAAGTAACTGTCTATGCCGTTACAAACTCATGGATGAGCTTTTTCAAAGAACAAGTTCCGGCTAAAATCCGAAAAAATGCTTTCTATATTGTTAACTGAATAATTGGGAAGATTGTAGAGTAGAGTAGAAATGCGTTTCCCGTACAGTCAGCAGAATTACCGGAAAAATCCAGTAACTCTGCCTTAATTATACTACACTATTGAATCAAAGACAATACTGTCTGTGACTGACTGTTAGCTTGTGCAAGCATAGCAGTTCCAGCTTGTGTAAGTACTTGATTCTTGGTGAATTCTACCATCTGATTTGCCATATCAGTATCGCGGATTCTTGATTCGCTTGCCTGAGTATTTTCAGCTGCAATGTCAAGGCCCTTTACTGCATAGTCAAGTCTGTTCTGGTAAGCACCAAGATCTGCACGCTGTTTGTTGATCTTTTTAAGAGCTTCATCCAGTGTACCGATTGCACGGTTGGCATCGTCCGGTGCCGCAATGCTCATAATTTCTTCTGTTCCAACCTGGCGCATACCAAGAGCCTGAGAAGACATAGTTCCAACAAAAACCTGCATTCTCTGATCCATGTTTGCACCAATGTGAAGCCACATAGAAGCTGTAGGAGTATTTTCTCCAGTAGGTTTTGCAAAGCGTCCTGTAAGCATGTTCATACCGTTGAACTGTGCCTGAGAAGCAATGCGGTCAACTTCAGCAACTAACTGGCTTACTTCAACCTGAATCTGCATTCTGTCTTCATCAGAATAAATTCCGTTTGATGACTGTACTGCAAGTTCGCGGATGCGCTGTACGATATCAGTTGTTTCCTGAAGATAGCCTTCTGTTGTCTGAATGAAACTGATGCCGTTTGAAGCGTTTCTTGAAGCCTGATTTAAACCGCGTATTTGAGAACGCATTTTTTCAGATACTGCAAGACCTGAAGCATCGTCTCCTGCACGGTTAATTTTTTCGCCAGACGAAAGTTTTTCCATGTCTTTAGAAAGGTTACCTGTTGTAACTCCTAAAGTACGATTGGAATACATTGCGGACATGTTGTGGTTGATTACCATAGTTTGTTCCTCCGTGGATTTTGTCAGGTAAAATCCTTTTTACCTGTTTGTAAAAGGTGACACATGTATTACAAGGCTACATCTGCAAATCTTTTACACGAATACTGAATAAAAAACAGTCTTTCAACGAAAGATTATTTAAATATCCAGTCCTTCATTATGATTGTCGGCATTACTCAAAAGAAACTTTACTGTTTTTTTTAAAATTTTTGCTGCCTTTCCTCTGTGGCTTATGGCATTTTTTTCATCTGCAGTAAGTTCTGCTGCCGTTTTATTGTATTCCGGAAGGAAGAAAAGCGGATCGTAGCCGAAACCGCCTGTTCCTCTTGCATCTTCTATAGTTTCTACAAGACTTCCTTCCATAGTTTCCTGAGCTGCAAAGAATCTGTCCGGGCCAAGATAAAGCACCATTGCACATACGTAATGGGCACTTCTTATGCCGTTTTTAAACTCAAAGTTCCCGTTTTCAGCCTTGCCGTTTTTTACTGCTTCGTTAAGCTGATTTATGAGAGCCTTGTTCTGTTCAGCCTGACTTATCTTTGAGCCGTCTGGTTTTCCCTTTGGAAATTCAGGACCTGCATATCTTGAAGAGTAAATTCCCGGAATTCCGTCAAGAAGATCAGTACAAATTCCCGAATCATCAGCTAAAACAGGGCAGCGTACTTTTTTCCACAGCTCCTTTGCCTTTATAAGACTGTTTTCATAAAAATCTGTACCTGTTTCTTCCGGATCAAATGGAATCCCTTCGTCTTTTGGAATTACAATTTCATGCTCAGGAAACAGTTCCTGCATTTCTCTTTTTTTATTCAGATTTCCTGTTGCCAAATATATTTTCATGGACAGAAGAATAGCACTTAAGAAAAATGTTGTCTATGTCAGCGTATTTTTCTTTCAGGACTTTGTTTATGTATTCAATCCGCCTTATTGGAAGTGAAGAAAGCCTGGAAATAACTTTGTTTGATGGAACGGGAAGGCAGAATTTTTCCTTTAAGCATTTGTTTGCAGTTTCCCAGATTTTAGTCTGCTTTTTGTAACGTTCAGCAATATGTTCGCACCAGACGCTGTTTTTGCTTAAGTCCTTGCTTTCAATCATGTATTTTCTGTGGAAAAAGAATGCATTGTCCCGTTTTCTCATGTAAACTTCACGCCTTTCCAGTTTGCCGCAGAGATTTTCCCTTGCTTTATTGCATAAGTCAGACAGTTTTTCTTTTTCAATTCCTACTGTCTGTGAAACTTTTTCAATCATGGAATCAGTAATGTAGTATGCTGATTTTAACGCCAGAACAAGAATCATGTCTTTTACAAATCTTGATTTACGTGAAATAGTTCCGTTGTCTTTCGTACGTTTTGACCTTCCGCAGTAAAATTTGTAAAGAGCTGCCTGCTTTTCCCTGGAAAGAGTGATTTCTCCCTGTTTTTCAGAATTAAGTGAAGAATATTCGCATCTTTGATATAAAAACTGCTGTGACTCGTATTCTACAGCCTGCACCGAAAGATAAGATCTGTCTGCTGCATGATTGCGCAGGTTTTTCTTGAACCAGGAAAAATACGTTCTGTGAAGGTTTGAATAGATGTAGGAAGGAAATGTTCCCCGTTCAGAATTGTATTCCTTAAGGAAAATCTCAAATTTCGGATAAGCGTATTCCAAAAAATCCATAAAGTCATCATACTCAACTTTTCCGAAATTGAACTGCTTTTTGTTTCTCCAGATATTTTCCCACAGTTCGTTTACACTTTCCTTCAGGGACATTTTTCCCTGACTGAACTCCAGCTGGATAGTTTCTAGCGTTTTCATATTGTCTCCATATTTTTGAAATATTCTGATTTTTATTTTCTGCTGAACTTGAAAAGGAGCGTTTTTCTTTTTCAGTAAAAACTAAAATCAGTATGACAATATAAGTGCAACTTCCGTGCCAAGTGTGCAGAATGGGAAAAATCCATCAGTTTTGAAGGAAAAAATGAGGGTTTTCTGCTGAATTCCGCAATTTTTCTGTTTTTTGGCTAAATTTACAAAAGATTTGCCGCAAATTTTCAGTTTTTTCTTCAAAAAATCTTAGCAAAACAGTAAGAAAATTTACATTTTTTTGAATTCTTAAAAAATCTTACTGAACTGATAAGAAAATGCATTTTTTTCAGGCAAAAACTTATTTTTTTAGTAATGGAAATTCGCCGTTTTTTAAAAATCTTATTTTTTTGCTAAGAGAAAAAATTTTTTCAACCAGCAAAAACTTAAATTTTTAAGAAAAATTCCTTATTTGTTAGAAAAATCACAGTAAATCAGTAAAAAAAATCCTGCAAAACTTCTTTAATGAAATTCTGCAGGACTTTCCGTGTGCTGTATTTTATGGATTTTCTGTAAAAGTGATTATAAAAACTTTGCAAATTCCTTTACGGCAAGAGGAAGGATTGTTTCTATTTTACCTTCGCAAGATGCACCGCTGGCATTTTTATGTCCGCCTCCGCCGAATTTTGCTGCAATTTTACTTACGTCGCAGGTTGTGTTTGACCTTAAGCCTAAAGTGCAGGTGTATTCAGTGTCCTGCCTTACAAAAAGAACTGCTTCAACGCCTTCAACGGCAAGCATAAGGCTGTAAAAAGAATCGCTGTCCCTTCCGTCCTGACCGAATTTTTTTGTATCTTCCATAGTTTCAAAGGCAGTTACAAGTTTTCCGTTGCACTGACGTTCGGCACGCTCAAGCATAATGCCAAGCAATTTTCTTGTATTCCATGGTTTTCCGCCTGTGATTTCCTGATAAATCTTTTTTGGATTAGCTCCGGCTTCTACAAGAGATGCAGTCTGATTGAATACCTGTGCACTGTTTTCTGTAAGGAAGCGGAAGTATCCTGTGTCAGTTGCAATTCCAAGGAAAATCATTTCTGCCTGTTTTGGAGAAGGTTTTCCGTTTAAGGCTTCAAAAAGCTGAAGGACAAGGCAGGCAGCAGCAGGAGCTGAAGGATCTATTATGTTGTCATCGCCCTGTACGCTGGCAGTCTTATGATGATCGATTATGAAAGTGTCAAATCCCTTTAAGTCTCCGTCAATTTCTCCTATTCTGCTTATTTCTGAACAGTCTGTCATTATAAAGCCGCATTCGTCTCTTTCAGTTTGTGTCATAAAGGGAAGCTGGCTTGTAAAATGTGAGCCAAAACTCCTGATTTCACTGCGTTTAAAAGGTCCGGCATTTATCATGACGAAAGGTTTGCCTGTTTTTTCTATGATGAAGGAAAGCCCCATGCAGCTGCTGATGCAGTCTCCGTCCGGCTCTTTGTGTCCTGCAATGATAAAGCTTTTATGGCTGTCAATGAAATTTTTAAAGCGCTGAATTTTTTCCTGAGAAATGATTTCCATAATTTTTCCTGATTATCCTGATTAAATGAAGTTTTTAAGGCTTGAGTGCCTGGAATTAAAAAAAAAGACTGACCTGCTTTGTAACAGTCAGCCTTTATTTTAGAAAATTACCGGCTAGTATTCAATTTCTAGTGTTTCTTTGCTTGTGTCACCGGAACTTACGCCATGAGGAGCTACCGCCCAGATGGAATCACGTCTGTCAGGGTTGACGTTAAGCCATACTTTAAGGAATTCTCCGTCCTGCTTTATGATTGTCATGTAACTGTCAAGTTTATTAGGTTTAGTGCGGAATTCCAGCTTGCGTGGTGACTGTTTTGCCCAGTCTTTCGGAATGGAAACCTGACCAACCTTTACGCCCTGTTTTGCATAAAGAACAATATATGCGTCCTGAGTATCGTAAATGCGGTAAATGTTTACGTTCTGATATGTAATTGAAGCTACATTATCACCATGATCCCAGATAGGCTTTTTTCCGGAATCGTTGTCTTGTGCAAATGAAAAGCAGGCAATTCCCGCAGCAAGTAAAACAAGAGTTAAAATTTTCTTCATAATGACCTTCCTTGATGAGTTTTTATTTCACGCACCTAGATCAATGCTAACATAATTGCCTTAATTGTATGCTTACGGTTTTCTGCCTGATCCCATACTTTGCTTGCACTGCTTTCAAAAACATCTTCTGTAACTTCCTGATTTTTTACTGCAGGAAGACAATGCAGGAAAATTGTATCAGGTTTGCCTGTTGCTTTCATAAGTTCTTTGTTAACTTGATAAGGCTGGAGAAGTTTAGTGCGTTCTTCCTTGAGCGACTCTTCTCCCATGGAAACCCACACATCAGTATAAAGGCAATCTGCGTTTTTGACAACTGAAATTTCGTCTGAAATGTTTATGGTTGCACCGCTTTCTTTTGCAAAAGGAGTACATATGTCAATAATCTGCTGGTCAGGAGAAAGTTCCTTTGGTGCAAAAATGGAAAAGTTGATTCCGAATTTCGAGCAGATAAGCATTAAGCTTCTTGCCATATTGTTTCTTCCGTCGCCGCAGAAGCAGAGTGTAAGTCCCTTTAGTTTTCCAAAATGTTCGTACAAAGTCATTATGTCAGCTAAAACCTGAGTAGGGTGGAATTCATCGGTAAGTCCGTTGATTACAGGTATGCCTGAATATTTTGCCAGTGCTTCTACGTGTTCCTGCTTGAATCCGCGGAATTCTATGGCGCTGAACATTCTTCCAAGAACTCTTGCCGTATCCTGAATATCTTCTTTTCCGCCAAGCTGAATGTCTGCAGTTGACATAAAGACAGGATGTCCGCCTTCTTCGCCAAATGCCGTTTCAAAACTTGAGCGTGTTCTTGTAGAGCGCTTTTCAAAAATAAGTGCAATCGTTTTTCCCAGAAAACGCTGATGGATTTCTCCTTTATGTGACTGTTTTTTTACAAGAATTGCCCAGTCGAGAATCTGCTGGATTTCTTCCTGCTTCCAGTCTATCCAGTTAAGGAGGCTTCTGCCTTTAAACGGACTTTTAAATTTTTCTGCTTTCATCTTTACCCTCAGCTTCAGCTGTATTTTTCAGCTTAAATAAATTTCATAAACAAAAAAGGCTTTCCATTTCTGAAAAGCCTGAATTCTAGTGGCGATAGGGATCGAACCTATGACATACGGAATATGAGTCCGTTGTTCTACCTACTGGACTACGCCACCGTGAATGTTTGAATGTTATACTTTTATTTATTTTGTGTCAATAGTAAATTGCAAATTTTTAATAAAATTATTGCTTTTCTTTTGCTTCCAGCTTGTTGACTTCCATAACGAATTCATCAAGGTTGGAAAACTGCTTGTAAACGCTAGCAAAACGAATGTATGCAACTTTGTCTATGTTGTAAAGCTTTTTTAAAACAAGTTCTCCAAGGTCAGCAGTTGAAATTTCACGGGCTGACTTTCCCTGAATGTATGCTTCGTCTTCAATTTCGTTTGTAATCTGCTCTATGACTTTTGTAGGAACAGGGCGTTTTTCAAGGGCACGTTCTATTCCTTTTGAAAGCTTTTCTAAATCAAAGGGCTGGCGCCTTCCGTCTCTTTTTATGACCATAAAGGGTCTTTCTTCTATATGTTCGTAACTTGTAAAGCGATATCCGCAGGAAATACATTCTCTACGGCGCCTTATGCTTTCTCCGTTTGCCATTGTGCGGCTTTCTATAACTTTATCATCAAGGCTTCCACAGTAAGGACATCTCATTTTTCAACTCCATTTTTTCATTTTAAGTTAATTATGACTTTATTGCAAAGGTTTTTGTTTTCAATGCTTTCTTGATTTATTCTTTCTAAGGAATTCTTCAATTTCCCGGTTTACTTTATCTGATGGATACAGGATTTTTGCTGCAGCCGGTCTTATAAAGGCGGAAAATGGAACTGATGCAAGTGAAATCGTAATGTTCCATACTGCTGTCTGCATAAATCGGGGCGGAAATTCCTGCAATGCCCTGTAGTAAAATGCTGCTCCTGCTGCCAGGTAAGAAAATGATGCTGCAATGGAAGCTGCTGCAAGTACAAGCAGTGTTTTAAGTGACACTTTTTTTTCTGTTTCAAGAGGAATTCCTGCAATAAGCCCTGAAATTATTGATGCAATGAAAAGTCCCCAGATAAATCCGGCGTATTCTCCTGTAAAAATCTTCCAGCCTCTTTCTCCGTTAAGGAAAACTTTTAGCCCTGAAATTCCTGCTATTATGTAAATGCCTGCTGCTCCGGCTCCGCTGAATCCTCCTAAAACTGAACCTGCAAGTACTGCGCAAAAAAGGTGTGCGTCCCGGGGCTTTATGTAAAAAGGAGAAGGTATGAATGTTGCAAGACAGAGCATCAGTGCAAAGGTTAATGTTGCAGTGCTTCGTAAGGCTGAAAGTTTTGAAGTTTCTTTCATTGTTTGTCACTTCCTTTTTTCGCCTTAGTTCCGGTTTTCTTAGCTTTGTCTGCGGATTTAGCTGGTGCTTTTTTTGTTGAAGTTGTTGCTTTCTTAGCTTTGTCTGCGGATTTAGCTGCGGCTTTTCTTGTTGAATCTGCTGCTTTCTCGGCTTGCTCTGCTGGTTTGACAGGGGCTTTTCTTGGTTTAGCTGCTGCTTTTTTTGTTGAAGCTGCTGTTTTCTTAGCTTTGTCTGAGGATTTAGCTGGTGCTTTTCTTGTTGAAGCTACTGCTTTCTCGGCTGGCTCATGTTCATCAGAATGAGAAGGGGAAGTGGCTTTCCATGTTATCTGAATTGAGAGGAACTTGATTTTTTTCAGCTCAGGCAAAGTGAAATTCTGAAGGATAAAGGCTGTAAGAATAAGCGCAAAAATAAATGCAAAGTTTAAATATGCAAACCAGTTGCCCCAGATAGCGTAAACAGTTGACGAATGGGCATAGACAGGAACTCTTACGGCAATGGAATCCTCAGTGAAAACAGGAAGGTCTGCAATTATGTTTCCCTTGGGATTTACAACAACTGAATATCCTGAATTGCAGCATCTTACAAGAGTAGTGCGGTACTGAATTGCAGCAAAACTTGAAGTAACAAAATGCTGGTATTCGGCAGAAGCAGTTTTTGACCATGAATCGTTTGTAATGTTCATGAAAACTTCACTTCCCATATTGTGGAGAGTGCCCATTACGTTAGGAAAAGAATCTTCAAAGCAAATTGGAACGGAAAATTTAACGCTTCTTAAAGGATTTTCCTGACTGTTTTTAATAAAGTCTTGCGTAACTTCAGGGTCTGACTCACCGTTTTCGTCAAGAAAAACTTCCTTGTAAAGTTCCCTGTTGTATTCCAAAGGTGCATTTTCAGAAAGATCCTGGTTAACCGGAACACGAAAAATTACGTACTGAAATCCCGGAGTCCAGCCATTTGCGTCATATTTCACTATGTCGTCCATAATAAAACTCATCACTTCAGAGTCAGAATAAGGAATGAATTCGGCAAAGGGAACAAGCTGGATTTTACTGTAGAAACCTGCATATTCTCCGTTCTTGTCAAAGAAAATTGCACTGTTTGAACTGTGGGACAGTTGCGTGTTGACTTTTGTGGCTCCTCCTATGACAAAGGGAACCTGATGTTTTTTTATAAAGTCTTTGAGGCTTTCATTGCCCGGAAAATTTTCGTAGCGGAACCTGCCGTTCGGGAACTTGGTAGAAAGAACGCCTTCGCTCCAGAGAACAAGTTCAGCAGTAAGGTTTTCTTTATCAAACTGTTCTATGGCTTTTTCAGTAAGCCGCTTTGAAACTTCAATCTGCTCTTCTTCGTCACCGCCCCAGGGATCTACGTTCTGCTGGACAATAACAGTGTTAATGTATTTTTCAGGCGTACGGGGCATATAAAACTGAATCAGACCGTAAAGGCATACAGCTGCAGTAAAGGCTGCCGTAAGTTTTGAAACCTGAACTATTGAAGAAAACCTGCTCTTGCTATGATCTTTCGTGCTGCGTTCAGAAAAATAAATGCACCATTCTCCTGCAAGTGCGTTGATGAGTGCAAAGATAAAAGTTACGCCGTAAACGCCTGTAATGTCGCTTATCTGGGTAATGATTTTCCAGTTAAATGACGTCATCCAGATTGTGCCCCAAGGATAACCCATTGCACCTGTTGATTTTGCCCATTCCCAGAAAATCCAGCATGACGTAAACCAGAAAATTCTTGCAAAAGGAGCAAAAAAAGCAAGTCCGCTTTTTTCCCTTAAGTAATGGTCCTTTTTCCGGAAAGACTTTACTGCATGAAAAAGAATTCCGCAGGCAAAAGCTTCAAATGTAGTGCCGAAAGCACTTGCTCCTAAAGATGCAGCACCGAATCCGTGGAAATTCAGCAGCCAGAAACTTGAAGAAAGGTGAACTGTAAGCACCTGAAGTGCAGCAAGGAAACCTGTCCTGAAATATGATTTTGAATGATAAAGGCTCACGTAAAGGGGAATTAAGCAGAATAATCCCAGAAAAGGTGAGCCGAATTTTAAAAACTCACTTGGTATAGCCGCGGACTGAGCCAAGCCTGAAAAAATTGAACAAAAAACTTGTAAAATAAGAGAATTCATTATATCATACATTCTATTGGGTACAATTAAAAAATTCAATAAAAAGTTAATAAACGGGTGGGACTGTTTTATGGAAAAAGTTATCTTTGAGCATCAGAAAGAATACGGGTGTAAGCCTGATGTAATTACAACAGCACCTGGTCGTTTTCATCTTATAGGTGAACATACATGGTTTTTTAAAGACAAAACTCTTTCAATGGCTATAGATTTTCCAGTTTACGTGGCAGTTTCAAAAAGAGAAGACCAGACACTAAAGTTTAATTTTGTCCAGCTTGATGAAAAAAAAAGATGTTCCCTTTCCGTTATAAAATTCAAGAAAGAAGACAAATGGGCAAATGCACTTAAAGCAGTAATTTATTCATTTCTTTCGGAAAAATTTGAATTTCCGGGCATGAATTTTACCGTTTACACAGACATTCTTCCTTCTGCCGGTTTCGGAATTACAACTGCAATAAAAATAGCTGCAGCCTGGGCTTTAAGGGAATTAAATCATTTCCGTATTTCTGATGAAAGGCTTATTTCAATTGTAGAAAAGGCAAACAGGCAGTTCCTTAATTCAGAAAACCGCAAGGCTGATAACTTTGCAGCAGTTTATTCAAAGAAAAATTCAGTTGTCGTTACGGATTACAGCGAAAACAGTTACAAGATAATACCTTTTTCTTTTGAAGATCATACAATAATCCTTACAGATACAGGTGTGCCCCGTGTGTTTACATGGAACGAAGAAAGCATACTTCAGCCTGAAAACGTACTTCTTTTAGGTGAACTTAAAAACCGAAAGTCAAATGTTTTCGGCGGTTGGACTTACGAAGAAAATTCATCTGAAATAAGTGAAGTGTTTTCCGTTACTACAGAAGAAGTAAAGCGCCGTCTTGTATGCACAATGCACGAACATAAATGCGTTCTTGATGCAGTTTCAGCTCTTGAAAAGAAAGAATTTGAGCCTTTTGCCCGTGCCGTTGAAAAAAGCCACTGCAATATGCGTGATTTATACGATATTTCATGTCCTGAAATTGACTGGCTTGTAAAAAGAGTTTACGGTCTTGATGAAAATCCTGTAGATTTAAGAAATCCTGTTAACTGCGGAAGAATTACAGGCAAAGGCTTCGGCAGGTGCACATATTCAATTATCCGCAACAGTGATGTAGATAAATTTAAGGAAAAGCTTGGAGAGTTTGAAAGAATTTTTGGATTTTCTCCAAAGTGCTATATTGTCAAGCCCAGTTCTGGTGTAAAAATCCTCTAGTTTTACTTTCAAAGTGTCTGTTTAACTTAAGGAATCTTAATGAATATACTTCTTACTAATGATGATGGAATTGACGCTCCTGGAATTCAGTGTCTGTATTCAGTGCTGAAAGAAAAGCATGATGTTTTTGTAGTTGCGCCTCTTTCAAATAAGTCCGGTTCTTCCAGTTCGTTTAATATGTATACTCCAGTTTATTTTGAAAAGCGCAGTGAAAATCAGTTCGCACTGGAAGGAACTCCTGTAGACTGCGTTATTTCTGCAATTAAAGGCGGATATCTTAAGGCTAAGGTTGATGTTGTTTTTTCAGGAATAAATGCTGACGGAAATCTTGGTACTGACGTTATTTATTCAGGAACTTGTGCTGCAGCAAGACAGGCATCTCTTTACGGCATTTCTGGAATTGCACTTAGCGTGGTAAGGGAAAAAGGCAGGAAAAATCCATGCTTTAAATATGAAGCCATGGCAGAATTTGCACTTAAAAACATTGAGCTTTTATCATCTTTGTGCGGCAGAAAAAATGAATATTCAGCTCTTGATTATTTTGTAAACGTAAACGGCGGTTCCGTAAACTGCTATAAAGGTGCAAGGTTAACTTCACTTTGCCACAGAGAGTATAATGATGAAGTCTGTATTGAACAAATAAATGGAAAGTCATACAGTAATTGTAAAAGCAGCAGGGGCATTCAGTCTTATGGAACTGAGCGTAATGATTTTCTCGCTGTGGAAAATGGTTTTGTCAGCATTTCGGTGTTGAAAACTGAACAGGAAAGTTCCATCAGTCAGTTTTGTAATCTTGAAGACAGTTTTATTTTGTAAAGGGCGCATTATATGGCAGAAGAAAATGTTTTGAAAGAGGGAAAGTTAAATTATTTAAGGGGAAATTATTCAGCTGCTCTTGCGTTTTTTCTTTCTTTACCATCTGATTCCGGTGCTGATGAAGTTGAAGTAGCGTATTATCTTGGGCTGTGCTATTCAAAGCTGAAGCGTTATGACGAAGCAATGGATTATCTTGAACAGGTTGTAACTTCCGGCGGAGAAAGCAATGCCCAGAAAGAAAGGATTTTTCAGTGCCGTTACATTCTTGCAGTTATTTATGCAATCAGCGGCAGACGGAAACCTGCAGATTTTGAGCTTAAAAAGCTTCTGGAATCAGGATATAAACCTTCACTTATTTATTCGTCTATGGCTTATCTTGCATGGGAAAACGAAGAAGTTGACGAAGCCCTTGAATATTACACTAAAGCTTTGGATGAAGATGAAAACAATCCTACTGCATTAAACGGTTTGGGGTACGTTCTTGCCTGCGAAAACAGGGATTTGACTAAAGCCTTAAGCTGCTGCAAAAAAGCTCTTGAACTTGAGCCTGACAGTGCTGCCTGCCTTGACAGTTTGGGATACGTTTATTATAAAATCGGGCTTTATTCGGAAGCAAAAAAATTCCTTGAAAGGGCAGCTGCTTTAAGTCCGGGAAATTTAATTATTCAGGAACATATTACACAAGTTGAACAGGACAGAAATTTATGAAATTTGTTTTACGGATTATACTTTTCAGTGCATTTGCCTGCCTTCTTTTTTTGCCGCTGCAGGCACAGACTAATCTTAAAGATACAGCAAGAGGAGAAAACGAAACTTCACGAACTGCTGCTTCAGGTTTTGCGGAAGAAGAATTCAGGCGTGGCGTTCAAAGCTACTACAGGGGACAGTTTAACGAAAGCATACTTGAATTTGAAAAGGCACTTTCTTATCTTCCTGGAGAAAGTCTGATTATAGAATGGCTTGGAAAAGCATATTACAGGGCCGGCATAGAAGGAGCAGCCCTTCAGCAGTGGAATTTTGCAGTAAATCAGGGGTTCGGCGGAATTCTTTTGCAGAATAAAATTGAAATTGTAGGAGACAGGCGCATTACTGACAGCGGCTTTAACTTTACGCAGCAGTATTCTGAATGCGGTGCCTATGAGCCTTTGTATAAGGGAGCAATGGTTTTCAGCCAGCCTTTTTCTTCACTTCCAAATGACGACGGAAGCATATGGGTTGCATCTTACGGTTCAAACGAACTCGTGCATTTTGACGTAAACGGCGTAGTCATAGACAGATACAGAGGTCCGTTAAATGGATTTGACAGGCCTACAGATTTAATCAGGCTTAAAAACGGCAATCTTCTTTTATGCGAATCTGCAGGAAACAGGCTTTCCCTTCTTGATAAAAACGGACGCTTCATAAAGTACATCGGTGAAACTGGCGTTAAGGAAGGATGTCTTGTAGGTCCCCAGTATGCTGCAGAAGATTCTCTTGGAAACATTTACGTTACTGATTTCGGCAATTCAAGGGTTGTAGTTTTTGACAGTGATGGCAACGGAATACTTTCTTTCGGCGGAAAAAACGGAATCTTTGAAGGTTTTAAAGCTCCTACAGGAATTGCAGTAGTTGAAGACAGGGTTTTTGCTGCTGATTTAGTACGGGGCGGAATTTACGAATTTGACAGAAGCGGAAATTACATGGGCGTTCTTGTAAATGACGGAACTTTTAACAGACCTGAAAGCCTTAAAGTCTGGGGCGGTTACATTGTAGTATGTGATTTAAATAGAATTGTTTCAGTTGATGTAAGCACAGGAGCTGTTTTTGAAAATGCCCGTGCAGGAAACGGAAAAGTTCTTCTTACAAGTGCAGTGCCTGATGCAAACGGAAACCTTATTGTAACAGACGTTAAGTCTAATGAAATTTACGTTATGGCTACAATGAATGACATGATGGGCGGACTTTTTGTTCAGATAGAAAGAGTCATATCAGACAATTTTCCTGAAGTCATTCTGGAAGTTCGTGTAGAAAACAGGCGCCGTCAGCAGATTGTAGGTTTGAAAGCAGAAAATTTCCTTGTTACAGAAGAAAAACGTCCTGTTGCTGATTTTAATCTTACAGGTTCTGCAAATTACAACGATTTTGCCGACATTACGATTCTCATAGACAGAAGCATTTATATGGCTGACTACGAAGAGCAGCTTAATGTGGCTGTAAGGGAAATCATAAAGTCAATGAACGGAAAAGGAAACGTTACCGTTATTTCAGCAGGCGAATATCCTGTAAACGAATATTCAGGACCATGTTCCGGCCTTGAAAATTTTAACTGTTCAGTTCTGAAAAACAAGTATTCAAAAATTGCAGCAATTGATTCTGCCATAAGATTAAGCGCAAACGACTTAATCAACAGGGAAAAGAAAAGGGGCATAATCTTCCTTACTACAGGCAGAACTACCCAAAATGCATTTACTTCCTACAGCCTGTCTGATTTGGCAGGATATTTGAACAACAATTCAATTTCTTTCAGTACCATTATGCTTAGAAATGCTGCCGTTGATGATGAAATTGATTATCTTGCAAAAAATACAACTGGTTCAAGCTATTACATTTATCGTCAGGAAGGTCTGGAGTCTGTCATAAAGGATATTGTTTCACTTAAGTCAGGGCTTTATCAGCTTAAGTACACTTCAAGCCTCAGAACTGAATACGGAAGAAAATATCTGCCTGTAGAAGTGGAAACTTATTTGTTAAGCCGCTCCGGCCGTGATGAAAGCGGATACTTTGCACCACTTGAGTAAAACTTAAGGCCGCATAAATCACTTTGATTTTTTTATAAGACGGGCTTTTCTTATTTTAAGTTCAGGGTGCTTGTTTTCAAAGTTAAAGATTGCTTCTTCCACTTTTGATTTTTTTTCATTGCCGAAGTCGAAAAGTTCTTTTTGAACAGGCACGTCTTTTTTTTCAACATTGTCTGCACTTACGCCTAAAAGCCTTATTCCTCTGGCATCCTGATATTTTTTGTAAAAAAGCCTTTTGCACCGCTCGAAAAAATCATCAGCATTGGCAACTGGAAATTCTGAAGTTTCCTGAACAGTAAAAGTGGTAAAGTCTTCGTACCTTATTTTTACTGCAACTGTTCTGGTGCGCACTTTTTCTTTATGCATTCTCATAATCACGGAAAGTGAAAGTTCCATCAATGCACTTTCAATGGCATCTTTGTCCGTTAAGTCAAATTCAAAAGTTGTTTCAGCACTTATGGAATGATTTTTAACTTCCCTGTAAAAATTCATTGCCTTGTTGCCTCTTACGCTTTCGTAAAGAAAAGTTCCTGTGTTTTCTCCAAAAATTGCAATAAGGTAGTTCAGGCTTTTTTCATAAATTGACTGAATCGTTTTTAAGCCGCACTTTTTTAAACGCTCCTGAGTTTTAGTTCCTGCGCCCCACAGTTTTTCAAGAGGAAGTGAAAGCATGAATTTTTCTTCATCACCTTCAGGAATAAACGTAAGGCCGTCCGGTTTTCTGTATCCTGATGCAATTTTTGCCACATACATTGAAGAAGAAATACCGACGCTTACGGTAAGACCTGTTTTTTCAAATACTTCCTGCTTAAGTTTCATAGCAGTTTTTTCAAATGGTCCGAAAAGTCTTTCAGTTCCGCTCATATCAATAAACGCTTCGTCTATGGACATTTGCAGGACTTCCGGTGAATATTTGTGAAATATATTCATAATCTGCTGTGAAACTTCTGCGTAATGATGATAATTTCCCCTGATGAAAATTCCGTTGGGGCATAACTTTACCGCCTGAACTAAAGGCATGGCAGAATGAACACCGTATTTTCTTGCTTCGTATGATGCTGTAGAAACAACTGCACGTCTGTCTCCGGGAATTCCTCCGATTATAACAGGCTTTCCCTTGTATTCAGGATGTTCTTTCTGTTCAACGCTGGCAAAAAAAGCGTCAAGGTCAACGTGAAAATATACTTTAGCCATTAAATTATTTCCCCTGAAAAGACCTGCCTTGAAATACATTGGTTTTCATCTTTAACGTAGGCCGTTACTTCAACTAAGGAAATGCTGTCTTTTTCGCTTGTAAAAATAATTTCAATATTGTTTCCCGGATAATCAGGAAGGATGAAACTTACGGCACCGGAAGAATCAGTTAAGTAGTCAAAATTACTTTCAAATACAGGAAGCGAATTTTGGTTTTTAATCTGAACTTTATAGCGTATAATGTTTCCTTCACTTTTTATGGTAATAGTATTTGTCTGCAGGTTAAAGAAGTTGCTTTTTGAAAGCTGCACTTGAAAATTTTCAGCAGGAAGTTCTTTGTTTACTTTAAGCGGAATGTTGTAAGTGGAATTTTCAGCAGCATCTGTAGAAATAAAGAGGGTAAGGGAATACATCAAAACTAAAACAGACAGGCTTATGACAATTGCAGCTGAATATTTCTTTACAAGAGTTTTTCTGTTTTTCGTGGAATTTGATTCAGTAAGCCCGAAAGAAAGAATGAGCCTTATCCATTGAAGCTGAAATGGAAAAATTACAAGTGCCGTTAAAACATTTCCCGTAAAGCCTGAATTTACAAATCTAAGTATTACATCGTTGTGGGCAGTTGAAAAAAACTTAAACTCAAGATAGACAAAAGGCAGCAGAGAAAGTATAAAGCCTGCAGAAAGAATGTATTTGTTTTTCCGTTTTGATACAAAAAGTAGGATTATGTATTCTGCGAAAAAAATAAACATAAGTGAAATATCAAGTGCTGAAAAAATAAATATGTTGAATGCACTTACAATAAGCATCTGGTAGGAAAAGGCTGCATAAGAAATAAAAAAGTTATAGTGAAGCTGAATGAGCAGAATTAAAAAAGTAAGGCAGCAGGTGAAAAAAAGCTTTATTCCGAATAAGACAGCAGGTATGTTTTTTAAAAACGAAAATGCAAACTGACCGAAAAAAAGTATAAGCGTAGTAAGAAGAATTACTGCAGGAATAAGGAAAAACGTTCTCTTTAAATCTTCAAGTTTTGCAAAGTTGTTGCTTGTTGTAAAAAAAGATGAAAAGCAAAGCGAAAAAAGTACGGCTGTTGAAAAAAGTATGAATATAAAAATAAAGCTTGCTTCGTTAAAGAATATGACTTTCTTTCCAATGTGGGTAAAAATGTAATGGCGGTCCCAGCTGTCATTTCTTGAACTGACGGTTTTTTCAGCAATGGAAAGCATGAGATTTAAATCAGACTCCGTAACGGAAATGCCTGCAGAAGGAATTCCTTCAGTAAGGAAAAAATCGGTGCGCCTGTCTATTCTTGAAGTTCTTGGCTTAATTTTGTAAAAGAATGATGAAGTTGGATTTGTGCTTATTCCGTTTTCTCTCGTACATTGATTTAAAGTATTTATAATCCACAAAGGTGAAATTTCTTTAGTTCCGCTGTAAAAAATACTTTTCCGCTTTCCTTTTTGAATAGTAAAGCAGACTGCACAGTAAGATTCAATATTTTCAATGGAAGAAACAAACTGCTTTGTTCCGTTTATAAGTGAAGTGCTTTCTTCAAAAATTACGTTATTGTCGCAGGCACTTAGCAAAATTACTGAATTGTATGGAAGGTTAAGTTCTTTTATGCCGCTTATAAAGCCGAATAAAAGGTTGGGGTCTTCCATAAAGTGTTCCTGAGTAAAGGCGAAAACTACGTTTTTTATGGAAGTGCTGTTTTTGTCTTCTCCAGATGATTCAATTAGTACAGTTATGTTTTCAGGAAAATCACCGTCTTCTGAAGAAACTAAGGGCGAAAAGCTGTGGCTTATGTTCTGTGAAGTAAGGAATTCAGAGACTTTTTCGGTAAGTTCTTTGCCTGTAAGAGATTCAGAAAAAATATAATTGTTTACTATACAAAGAAAGAGAGTGTATAGTAAAACTTTAAATCTCAAACGTGAAAAAATCATACACTAAAAGTTTATATTTTTTTATATTACATTGCAATAGACATTTTTTTGTTTTATAATTGGGACTATGTGCGCAGAAAAAAAGAAATTTATATTAGATTTACCTCTTAAAGTTATTCTTACAGAAGAAGGAGCTTCACATTTTATAAGTCACAGAAAAAAGCTTCTGCGTATTAAACTTGCGGATAATATTGAAGAATATGGAATCAGCATGGAGCATTTTTCTCCAGCTTCCATTCAGAATATGATTCTTCTAGACTATATTTCAAAAATTGAAATTTCCATGCCTGAATTTGTAACCAGACGTCAGGAAATAATGGATTTGTCTAAGCTTATAGTTTTTTCTGTTTTGTACAAGCAGTTTGACAGGGAAATATTTTCTGCCTTGATAAAGTGCGATGTTGTCAAGCAGCATAACCGTAAAAATGCAGGTCAGCTTATTGACGAAAAGACAAACATTCCGGACAAGCAGCTTAGAATGCAGCTGGCAGTTAAGGACAATATAATTCAGCAGGCAAGGCAGACTATTCTTGAACCTGTGTGGAAAAGCATTATGTCCAATAAGGATTATTCTCCGGAAGAAAAAAATGTTTATCTTCTTATGACGGAAAAATTCCTTAACAGACTCAGCCTCATGAACTGGTACATCATTACTAAGTTTTACAAAACTGAAGGCTTTTCACAAATGCTTACTGCGTTAAGGCAGTCTCTTGCAAATTACATGGATAAATCAAAAGTTGCCGAATACATTTCCGTAATGGTTATGGAACTTGCACTTAACTGTGAAAATACAAATATGCGCAAAGAAGCAAGGCAGCTTTACCGTGGTGTTGAAAACGGTGATTCCCTTATTTACGATCCTGATATCCGTGCAAAAATTATTAAGGAAATGGAAGCTAAACATGAAGTAGTGTTTGTTTCATGGAAATTAGGCGGTGGTGCTACGGCAATAGGCAAGCAGGGAAGGCTTCAGATCACTCTTTACAACAAAGATGATGAATTCCAGGAAATGAAGGAAAACATTGAAAGTAAAATGTCTGCTGATTTAAATAAGCGTTCACTTATAGATTTTTACAGACAGATGCCTGACGGAGAAGAAGGTACGGATTTAGGCTTATACTATCTTTCTTATCTTGATGATGCCTGTAAAAAAGTAAACGTTAAGTTTGAATCTTTAGTCAATCAGTTTACTTCAACCGATCTTACAGTTATTAACCTGATATTTAACTTTTAAAGCTGCAGGATGAATTTTTAAACTGACTCTATGAAAAAGTAAAATGAAAAAAAGTAAAGCGTTTCTTTTTGTATCCTTAATCTTTCCCTTTATGGCTGTTATTTTTTCCTGTGCTGATGCTTCTCCGAAAGTCACTTCTGTAAGTGCATTTTCCATAATCGAATTTAATGATGAAGAAAATTTTCCGGAGTACAGGTTTTCTGTTTTTACGGAAGTTTCTAGTGCAGTACAGAGAGCCTCTTCCATTACTGTTGAAAATGAAGAAACAGGCTTGTCCTGGAAAGCAGATTGTTTAAGAAAGGCAACTGACGGTTCCAAAAAACAATGGGCAGGTTACGGAAATTTCTGTGCACCTAAAGGCAGAAAAGTTCCTGTAGGAAAGTATCTTCTTACATACACAGATTTTGCTGGAGAACAGTGGGAAGGCAGTTTTAAAATTTCTTACAGCGAAGATTTTTTAAATTCCAAGGCAGGAGATTTTCCAGATGCAATAAAAGTTTCCAAAACTGAACGTATTGTACTTTATGACATCAACGGTGATTTGCTTTTTTACGGAGACTTAAAAAAAGAATGGGCAGATAAGGCAAAGCTTCTTTCAGAATATCCGGATGCTGTTACGGCACGGAATTTTTATTATATCAGCAGCATGAACACTGTTGTTGTAATGCCGGAAAGAAATCTTCTGGAATAGAATTTTACATTTTTTAGAGAGGAAAAATTTGGCTGGTGAAAATGAAAATACAGTTGAAGAAGACTCAACTGAACAGGAAGAAAAAGGTCTGGCGGCTGTTTTCAAGCGTACGGTAAAAACTTACGTTTTAAGGGCAGGCCGTATGACAGACAACGAAAAGCGCAGTTATGAAGAATTAAAGCACGTGTGGTGCATTCCCTTTGAACATAAAATGCTTAATTACACTGAAATATTCAGCAACACAAATCCTGTAGTTATGGAAATAGGTTTTGGAATGGGACATGCTACTTCAATTATTGCAATGAACAACCCTGAAATAAATTACATTGGAAGCGAAGTTCATGTGCCTGGCGTAGGAAGGCTTTTAAGCGACATTAAAAAAAATCAGATAAAAAATCTTTTTCTTATTGAATACGATGCCCTTGAAATTCTTGAAAATATGATTCCGGACGGTTCACTTAACGGACTTCACATTTTCTTTCCGGATCCATGGCCAAAGAAAAAGCATCACAAAAGGCGTCTGCTTCAGCGGCCAAGAACAGATCTTCTTGCAAAAAAACTTTCTCCAGGCGGCTACCTTTATTTTGCAACGGACTGGGAAGAATATGCCGAAAGTGCATTGGAAGAACTTACTGAAACTTCAGGCTTAAAGAATAAGTATGAAAATTTTGCTCCTCATCAGCAGTGGCGGCCAAGAACTAAATTTGAACAGAAAGGACTTGATGCAGGAAGAGAAATAAGGGAACTCTTTTTTATAAAAACTGATGAATAGAAAATGATTTTCTCAGTTTAAATTTAAATCTTTGCAGGTACAAAATGGATTTGTTTGATATTGAAGAAGCTTCAAAAGCAAGTGACAGTTTTGTTCATGAATCTTCTGTTAAGCGCATAAAGGAACTGGAAAATCTTATTTTAAAATATCAGGATTCTTACTACAACGGTGAAAGCGAAATTTCTGATGCTGAATTTGACAGGCTCTGGGACGAATTAAAATCATTGGACAGTGCAAATCCTATTCTCCATAAAGTTGGGGCAGACAGCGGAAATTTTCAGAAAGCATCTCACGTTATGCCTATGGGAAGTCAGGAAAAAGCTGCATCTCCGGAAGAATTTCTTGCTTGGTGCGTTAAACATCAGTATGGAGAATATCTTGTTGAGTATAAGCTGGACGGTGCAAGTCTTGAACTTCAGTACAATCACGGGAAACTTTTAAGGGCAGTTACAAGAGGCGACGGTTCTACAGGTGACGTGATTACGGAAAATGCCGTTAAAATGCAGGGCGTAATTTCTGTTTTAAAAAATCCGGACGGAAAAATTGAAGACTTTACGGGAGGAATTCGGGGAGAAGTCATAATGACTCATTTTGTTCACGAAACTCTTTTTAAAGACAAGGCAAACTGCCGTAATGCTGCAAACGGACTTATGAAGCGTAAAGACGGAGAAGGCAGCGAAAACCTTACTTTGATAACTTATGATGTTTGGGCAACGGAAGGAAATCAGCCTTTTGGTGATGAAGAAGGAAAGCTTGACTGGCTTAAAAAATGCGGCTTTAATGCAGTTCCGTTAAAAATCTGCAATTCACCTCAGGAAGTTATAGATTATCGTTCTGCAGTAATGGAAAAAAGAAAATCCCTTGACTACGACATTGACGGTCTTGTTGTAAAAGAGCGGACTGTAAACCACGAAGATGCAAGCAGGGACAGGCCTGAACATCAGATTGCGTTTAAATTCAGTCTGGAAGAAGCAGTTTCCGTACTTAGAAAAGTTGAATGGAATGAAGCCGGTGCAACTTACACTCCTGTTGCAGTTTTTGATCCTGTAGATTTAAACGGTACTACTGTAAAAAGAGCCAGCCTTTCCAATACAAACACCATAAAAAGCTTAAACTTAAAGATAGGAAGCCACGTTGTTGTAGTAAAGCGCGGAGAAATAATTCCTAAAATAGAAAGTGTAGTGCAGGAAGAAAATTGTGAACTTACTGAAATTGAATTTCCTGTAAAATGCCTTTGCTGCGGAAGTGAACTTGTGGATGAAGGAACAAGGCTTTATTGTCCCAACAAAAACTGCAGGAAACGCATCCTTCATCAGCTTTTAAAATGGGTAGATGTGGCAGGAATCCGAGATTTAGGCGAAACTCTCGTTACTTCACTTTTTAATAAAGGCATTTTGAATTCCATTTCCGACATTTACACTCTTGACGTTCAGACTCTTACTCCGTTTTTTCTTAATGAAGAAAGCATAAATCTTGATAAGAAAAGTCTTGGTGCTGCAAAAGTTTTAGCTTCTGTGGAAAGTCACAGGAATTTAACCCTTGCAAAATTTATTGCAGGCTTTGATATTGAAGGAATAGGTGAAACTGTTGTAGAAAAACTTGTTGAAAGCGGCTTTAACACTCTGGAAAAAATATTTTCTGCTAAAGAAGAAGAAATTGCCGGCGTATACGGTTTTGCAAAAATAATGGCACGCACTTTTACCCGGGGAATTTCTGATTGCAAAGATGAAATGGAAAGCCTTGTTTCAAAAGGAATAATTCATCTTGAAGAAGAAAAAGAAGGAACTCTTTCAGGAAAATCATTCTGCTTTACAGGAGAACTTTTAACAATGAAGCGTTCTGAAGCTCAGGAACTTGTAAAATCAAAAGGCGGCACTGTAAAAAGTTCAGTTGTAAAAGGTCTTTCTTATTTAGTTACAAATGATACTTCAAGCGGTTCTTCCAAAAACAAAAAGGCAGCCCAGCTTGGCATTCCCGTTATAAGCGAAAAGGAATTTACTGCTCTTCTTGAAAAGTAAATGCTTTTGTAAAAAAGTCAGGGCTTACTTCGCAGGCATTGAGCCTTACTTCCCAGTGAAGGTGAGGACCTGTTGCAAGACCTGTACTTCCGCTTAAACCTATAATGTCACCTTGCTTTACTAAATTTCCTTCCTGAACGTTTAGACTGCTTAAATGATAGTAAAGGCTGTATAATCCTGGAAGATGTTCTATTACAATGGTCCAGCCGGTGGAAATTCTTTCTTCTGCCATAACAACTTTTCCTTCTGCACATGAAGCAACTGGCGTTCCATCCGGCACTCCAAAATCAATTCCGTTATGTATGCTTGCAGAAGATTTTCCGTTTGAATATTCGTAAATCCGTCTGTCTGCAAAAAAGGAAGTTCTTCTTGTAGAAGTTACAGGCTGAATAAAAGGGTTAAGGCTGTAAACGTCTGCAGCATTAACTTTTTCCAGAAGATTGTTAAGCTTTTCTATTTGAGCCATGCGTTTAGGGCTTGTATCAGTTTTTATTTCTGTGTTTTTTAAATCAAGAGGAATGGTTTCATGAACCAGCTCTTTTTCAAGAAGCGTAAATGGAAGGTCAAACTCCAGCTTTTTTCTGTTATAAAGATTGTACGTAATTTTAAGGCTGTAGCCTTCTTCCTGTTTCCACCATGTTGAAAGCGGAATTCCGCATAAAAGAGTGAGCGTATTTTTAGAAGAATCTTTTTTCAGTATGTAAAAGTCTGAAGTTCTTAGAAGCTTGTTGTTTAAATAAAGTTCTGCCTTTGCAGTTGTTGAAGCAAAATCTTCTTTTGTAATTTTATTCTTTTTGCTTGTCTGTGTAAAAATCATTCTGATAAAAACTGCATCGGTGAAGCAGGCTGTGTCATTGTATAAAAGCTTAAGGTCGTAATCTTCGCCTTTAAAAAAAGCGTCACGGCTGTAACAAAACGATGATGCAAGAAAAATCAAAATTGCCGTAAGGAAAAGTCTATATTTTTTCATGTTAGTTCTCCGTATAAAATTAACTGATTAACTGCGTTTTTCTACAACGCTCTTTCTTAAATCCTTTAATATAAGCTGGGGCGTTTCTACACCGTTAAAAACATTACGCTCAACGTGGAACAGAATGTCTATTTTGTCTCCTATTTCAAACTCACTGTGAAGCCTTTCTCCTTCATTCCAGAAAAGACATGGCCATTTGTGGTGACCTGTTGAAATTATAATCTTAAGGTGCTGCTTTTCTCCTTTTTCAAGAACAACTGCATCTGCTACGTTAAGGTTTTTTGCCATAAACGTAAGCTGGGGATTTTCTTCTCCAAAAGGTTCAAATCTGTCTTCAATTTTAAGAAGGTCAGGAGTCAGATAATCAGATGGAATTTCTGCATCAATTTCAAAGGAATTTTTTCCAGAAGGTTCCAGTTCGATTGTACTAGAAAGTTCCTGAACACGCTGTTCAAATTCCCGGCGCTTTTCTTTTTCAAAACTGAATCCTGCAGCAAAATTATGTCCGCCATGATTTATAAAAAGGTCAGAAAGTGAATTTAAAAACCCTGTTAAATCGTAGCCTCTGCAGCTTCTCATTGAACCTATTCCAGTGTCATCAACAAAAGTTACAACCATGGAAGGCACATCGTAGGAAGATACAAGGCGTCCTGCCAGAAGTCCGCAAACGCCTCTGTTAATGCGCTCGTCTATTACAACGCAAAGCTTATTGTTGTGAAGCGGAATGGAAGGCTGTGCCTGCTGTATGCCGTAATCCCATGCTTCTGCACTTAACTGCTTGCGCTGGCAGTTTAACTCAAGAATTTTGGAAGCAACTTTTTCTCTTTCGGCAGGATTTTCGTTTATGAAAAGTTCTGCAGCAAGTTCCGGGTGCCCGAGCCTTCCTGCAGCATTTAAATTTGACACGACGTTCCAGCTTAAATCTGTTGCAGTAATTCTTTTGCCCAGCATATTTAATTTTGAAATCAGTTCAAGAAGTCCTTTGCGAGTTTTACCGCTGTTCATTGCAGCAAGACCTTTTTTTACAAAGATTCTGTTTTCGTCTTTCATAGGCATGATGTCTGCAAGAGCGGCAAGTGCTACAAGCTGAAGGTCTTTTTCTTCCAGTTGAGTAAATTCAGGCTTTTCTTTTTTAAGCGACTGCTGAACGTATGTAACGTAAATGTTGTAAAATCCGCCAATTTCCGTTGGAGGATGACTGCCGTACTTTGCAATTTTAGACATATCTTTTATTTTTAAAAGAGACGCAGAACCGAATTGTGGAAAAAATTTTACTGTTTCTTCACGGATATCAAGGCAGTTAAAATCTGTGCTGCTGCCGAATGCCTGTGCCAGAAGCCTTTTTACCGTTACTGCATCCCACACAAGAATAAGCTGACCGTTTAAGTAAGAAGGCAGCCTTGTGTTTGTAATGCTGACTGTTCCGGGCACAACTATTTCTTCTATGCGGCTTATTGGCATAAGGTTTCTTAGTTTGATGCATTCAATGGAAATTGCATCGTTTAAAGGCCTTGTATTTAAAAGCGTAACTTCCTGCTTGTACCATTTGCTTGTACTGAACCTTATTGCCGAAACAAGTTTGTATGCAACAGCGCATCCCGAAATGTCTTTAAAAGGATAACCGGAATCTTCAAGTTTAGGGTCAATTATAATTGCAGAAGAAGGAATTTTTTCCGGCGGATTGTGATGGTCTGCAACTATTACGTCAATATTGTTTTGTGCAGCATAAGAAATTTCATCATTGTTGGAAATGCCGCAGTCAACTGTAATAATCAAAGTTCCGCCCTGAGCCTTAAAATCATCAACTGCAGCAATTGAAAGTCCGTAAGCTTCATTTCCTGAAGGAAGCCTGTACTGTACGTCAATGCCCATATACTTAAGGCAGTCGTATAAAACTGTAGTAGAACTTACTCCGTCAACGTCTCTGTCTCCGAAAATAAGAACTTTTTCACCTTCTTCTTTTGCATCAAGAATACGATCTACGGCTTCTTCCATTGCATTGAAAGAAAAAGGTGAGTGCTGAAACCGAAGGTCATCTTCCATGTAGTAAAGAATGTCTTTTCCTTCAGTAATGTTTCGTCTTGACATAATGCTTGCGGTAAGTGAATCCAAACCGTACTTTTTCCTAAGCTCGTCAATTTCGCTTTTTGAAATGTTTTTTTTAATCCAATCAGAAGACACTTTTATTTTATTTCCTTTAAAATTAATTTCTTTTCTTCAGGTTTTTCACTGCTGTAAGTTACGGCATTTTTCAAGGCAGCAGTTCCGCTTTCTGTAGAAAGATCATCTTTTCCGTATATGTCCATTATTTTTTCGCCTTTCTTTACGTAATCACCCTGACGCTTTGCAAATATAATTCCTGAGTCAGCAGAAACTTCATCTGAAGTCTTGTTTCTTCCTACACCAAGATTTATGCAGGCAATGCCGGTTTTGTATGCATCAATTGAAATGTATCCGTCTTTTTCAGCAACAAGTTCACTGTGGAAAGATGAGCGGCGTTTTCCCTGACTTTCAAGAAGTTCCTGTGGATTTCCTCCCTGATCCTTTATGTTTTTAAGGAATACTTCAAGGGCTTTTCCAGATGAAACCGCCTGTTTGCAAAGTTCAATGCCTTCTTCTACAGTTGAAGCTTTTTCGCCAAGAACAGCCATTCTTCCGCCAAGTGCATATGTAAGTTCCATAATGTCATCTGGACCCTTTCCCTGAAGACACTCAAGAGATTCTTCTACTTCAAGATAATTTCCTGTTTTGTATCCTAAAGGTGAATCCATATTTGTAAGAAGGGCAACTGCTTTCTTGCCCATAGCCTGAGCTGTTTTTACAAGGAATGTGGCAAGCAGTTCTGCATCATCAGGATTTTTCATAAATGCCCCGATTCCGTACTTTACGTCAAATACAAGACCGTCACTTCCTTCTGCAACTTTTTTAGACAGGATGGAACTTGTAATGAGAGGAATGCTTTCAACTGTTCCCGTAACGTCTCTTAATGCATACATTTTTCTGTCGGCAGGAGCAATTTTTTCAGTCTGACCCATCATGCCGTATCCGTTTGAAGCAATAAGGTTCTCAAACTCAAGCGGTGAAAGCTTTACGTTATATCCTGAAAGTGATTCAAGTTTGTCAAGAGTTCCGCCTGTGTGGCCAAGTCCCCGTCCGCTCATCATTGGAATCTGAACTCCAAGGGCTGCAACTATAGGAGCAAGAGGAATGCTTATTTTGTCACCTACGCCGCCTGTAGAATGTTTGTCTATAAACGGACCTTTCAGCCCTTTGTCTTCCTTGTTGTGCAGATCAATTACATCACCTGAATGAAGCATGCAGGCAGTAAGGTAACCTGTTTCTTCAAAAGTCATTCCGCTGAAATAAACAGCCATTAAAAAAGCTGACATCTGATAATCAGGTATTGAGCCGTTTGTATAACCGTTAACGATAAATTCAATTTCTTCTTTTGTTAAAGCTTCACCTTTTTTGTTTCCAGTACCGCGTTTTTTTATAATAATATCAGCAGCTCTCATATAATTCTCCTTAAAATCAAGAGGTGCAAAGCAAACTGTGAAATTCAGTTTAACTTTAAAATCAGGTTTTCATTATACCCTAAAAGCTGTAAAAATTCTATGTTAAAAAAAATAAAAGTATTCAACTCTTCAGTCTGGTGCATTTGCCTTGGGACGTTCGCTACAATATTCCGTTTGACATTTCCAGTGAATTCAAACGTGTTCCGCAGGCTTTTTCTGCCAGAAAGAATGCAAGTTGTTTTATTTTATACACTGATTCACTTTTTAACGTAAGCCGCCTGACTTGTCCGGGAGTTAAGATGTTCATTGAATCAAGGTAAACAAGTGCTTCTTTATTCAGTTTAAATTGAAAGGCTGAACCTTCTTCGTAAGAGCGGGCACATTCAAAGCAGGCAACACCGTTTTCCCTGTCTACGTAAACTGAATCTTTTTCAAAAACAAGGAGATTTTCTCCGCAGCAGCAGCATTCCCTTACGTCAGGCTGAATTCCAAGAAGTTCCATGTAGCGCCACAAAAAACGCAGTGTTCCGAGACGGGCTTCTTTTTCTTCGCTTAAGTCAATTCCTTTAAGAAATGATTTCAGCAGTACGTAACTTTTCTGCCATTCACCTGCAGCTTTAGTTTTTAACACAAGTTCACAGGCAAGGTTTGCAGCCATGATTTTGTAAATGTCGTTTCTGAATGATGAAGGGGGATTTTCCGGGTCGAAGTCCGTGATTTTTTTTGAATTTCTCAAAGTGTCGTCGTAAAGCCACATTTTTCCTGAATAAAAAGGCTGTACAAGTGATTTAAGCTTGCTTTTAGGTCCGCCGTAAAGTATGGCATAAAAAATTCCCAGCTCAGGAGAAAGTGCGCATATTACACGATTGTTTTCACCCTGATTTTTTACAGTAAGAATTAAAACTTCAGTGCATAAGTTCCGTTCGCTCATCTTAAATAATATAATCATTTTTTCCGGAATTGTGTAGTAAAGACTGATATTGTGTCCTTTGCGAGAAGGGTTTTCAGAAAAGTAAAAACTTTAACTCTTACAGCAGACAGCAGAAAGAACAGTGTACGCTTGCGTGCAGCGTTTTGGAAGAAGATGCAGCTCTTGAGCAAGTACGCTGGGCGGCGCCGCCTGTTCTTGCCAGAGAGTGCA
>CAMCRZ010000007.1 GCA_945877425.1 uncultured Treponema sp. | reverse complement strand
AGATATTACATTTTTAAGGCGGACTTTTATGTTAAAAGTTACACTTTTCTTGGGGCATTCCGCTGCGGATTGCTTCACGGTGGAAAATATCAAAGCTTTCTTTATCAAGGTCATCAACACTCACATTTTCAAGAGGAACAGAATCCCAGTTTTTGCCAGTCTTACGCAAAAGGAAATTTGTTAGCGCCGAACCTTGCAAAAGCTGTTTTGTGCTGCCTGTTCTGTAATGATACTCGCCCTTGTAATTCACAGGATAAGGATTTTCTTCAACAGTGATTTTTATAACATCAAGTCCGCTCTCAGTAATCAAATCTACATCAACAATCAATCCAAGCGCATCACGAACTTTATTGGGAATATCTTCCATAAGTTTCTTTGAATCAGTAACGCCACAAACAGAACCGTCATCACGCTTACCAATATAAAGCACACCGCCCTGAGCATTTGCAAAACGTCGCAATCCGCTTCGCGTCTTGCTAAACGATTTTTGACAAGCAAAACTCGCCCAACAGAATCGGATATTTATTGCCACCTCTTCCAATTTTAGGAGATAGCCAAGAGTGCCATGATTCTTTGTATTCGATTAACTGGGATTCGGACATTTTTTGACACTCCTGTAGTTTAAGATTTTACATAACACTTTGATAATACATTAGGAAGTTTTATATAGTTATTCAAATTATACTCTTGAATACATTTTTTTATTTTAGCACCCTCTTCTTCCTCATAATCACAAATCATCATTGTTGTCGTAGTTATAGCATCATGAACCACAGGATCATTCTCAATAGTTTGTATTGATGCTGAATAAAAATAATCCTCAGAATATTTTAGAATTATATATAAAAGTAATTGAAGTCTTTCTTCCTGAATTAAGTTACTATAATGTTTTGCGAATTGTGAATATCTTTGGAAATGCTTTTTGTAAAACACAATAATATAAGTATAATCTTTTTCAGGAAAAACACATATATGCATATCCTGTAAATCATATTTTTTATCAGTATTAAACACATCATTAATTATTTCGCCATCAAAGCCTGTAATAAGCGAAATACTTCCCTGAAAAGCAAAAGGACATGTATAGTCAAGTTTTCTATATTCTACAATTCGATAATATCCATTTGTATTAGAGTTCAAGAGTTTTTTAGTATCGTAAATCGCTTTAAAAGAATCCTTTTTATCTCTATCACCAGGTTTCAAGACTGGCTCTAATAATGCTGAATTTGGCAACTGCAAGTTTTCTAACATCTTAGGGAATGCTTTAGCCTCCACAGCTTTTTTGTAATAAAATTTGAGATAATTTTTTAAAACAATTTCATGTAATACTTTAGCAGGTGGTTTTTCATCTGTATATTTTTCAAAGGTTTCATAGTCTTTAAATACTTCGTCATCACATTTTCTGCATATTAATCTAAAAGTTCCCGCTTCATTAACCCCCTTGTCACCATCAACGGCAGGAATCTTTACTAATCCATTAAAAGCCTTTACCTCTCCATTTATAGCAATAGCTCTTAAACATCTGGCAGGTACGGAATGGGAATTGCAAAATGGATTTTTTGATGAATTGCAAATTAAACAGTTATTAGGTCTTACATTTTTTTTAGCAAAAGATTCACCCATAGAAAGAGCTTTATGAAAATTAATATTCTGCTCTTTTGTCAGTGTATTTTCTGGAAATAATTCTTCTAATCTAAAAATCTCAGCCATAATCTTCCAAACTCACACCAACCTAATCTTCCCCGTGAGCAGTTGCTGCATCATGGCGGTTTTGAGGTTGCGGTATTTTTCTAGTTTTGTGTTTAAGGTTTCTATTTCTTTGTCCATGCTGGAAAGAACATTGGCAATGGCGGTTTGTTCTTCTTTTGAAGATGGCTGGATTATTAGAGTACTTGCTAATGTATCTGAATTAATTGAATCAAAAGTTGAACCAGTAGATGTTTTAGACCAAGAATCTTCAATAAAAATAAGATAATAATATAAGAAATCTGAAATTCTTTGTATTGCACAAACACCTCGACCTAAACAACAATCAAAAGTTGCTTTTGCAACATTTCCGACCGGGGCTCTAACAGTAAAAATAACATCACCTTTTCTTGCAGTTTTAGTTATATGTGTTGTATAAAATCTACAAATAGTTTTGCGATTTGATATATCTGCATTTCCTTGAATTAGAACCATTCCTTTCTGAGTATTATAACAATCAGAGTTAGGTGATTGTCCCATAATAATTGTCGAAATTTCTCCCAATGTTTTCACCTCCCAATCTTCGGGTATTTCTCCCAGTTCGGTTTGTTTCATTTTAGCTGACAAACGGATTTGTTCAGGACTAACGTCCTTCACTTCTTTTGTGTGAGTACCGTTAGATACGAACAAATCTGTTTGTTTATCACCAAAACCTGGGAGGCGTTTTTTGCCGGTGAGGAGATTTTGCATTGTGCCCTGCTTGATGTTCTTTTTCTTCTGGAGCAGTTTTTCTGTTGTGGAAATAAGCGCATCTACATCGGAAAGGGCTTTTGCGATTCGTTGTTGTTCAGCAAGGGATTTTGGAGCAATAAAAGAAGTAGATTTCAAATTTGCATTATACAATCTTGAAACAATTCCACCTTCTTCTGTTTTCCATTGCATTCGTGAATAGCAATAGAATAAAAAATCATTCGTGACTTTTGTTTCATCATTATCAATCCAAACAATATTTGAATCTTGAAAATAGGAATCCTTGCCATCAAAAACAACAACTCGTCCTATTGTTCCTGCTGCTGAAAGTAATAGAGTTCCTTTTTTGGGGTAGTTATACTGCTCTTTATACTGTTCAAATAATTCACGAGAAATAAATGCATCTGGAATTCCACCAAATGTTCCAATCTTGTAAAATGGAATATCACCTGTAGATGAAGTCTGTTCTTTTAAAATTCGCTTGCACATGCAAGGTTCACCGATTTCTCCCAGTGTCTTCACTTCCCAATCATCAGGAATCAATCCAATTTCTGTCTGCTTCATTTTCATTCCTTGTTATCATCTGCAATCTGGGCTTGTTTCATTTCGTTAAGTATAAGCGTCTGTAATTCTTTTTTAGGCACTAACAGTTCGTAATCGGAAACAGCGATTGGTTTATTTATATCCTGCAAAGCAAGTTCTACATCAAGATGGTCTTTTTCGGCGCACAAAATGATTCCTATAGACTGATTTTCATTTTCTTCTTTTTCAATTTTATCCAGAAGGGAAAGATACATATTCATTTTTCCCACATATTCACTTTTAAATTCACCGATTTTCAAATCAATTGCTACAAGACAGTTCAGCTTTCTATTGGAAAAAAGCAGGTCTACAAAATATTCTTTTCCGTTATATTCAATGCGGAATTGATTTCCAATATACGCAAAACCTTTTCCAAGTTCCAGCATGAAAATCTTAATCTTTTCTATAAGCCTTTTTTCCAGTTCTAATTCTGCAACAGGTTCTGTAAGTCCCAAAAAGCCCAGATTATATCTGTCCTTCAGAATTTCATTTGCCTGAGAAGCCTGTAGTGCAGGAAGTGTTTTTGAAAAATTATTATCTCTAAAGGCATTTTTGTTCAGTGAAAACGAATCCATTTTAATTGCATTCAAGAGCAAATTTCTGTTCCAATTTTTTAAAACAGACTCTGTTGCATAATAATAGGCTTCCTCATCAGAAAGTTTTTTATTTATCATAAGGAGATTGTGTCCCCACTGTAAAACTGCTACAGCTTGTAGCAGTTTCTTGTCCGAATTTGCATATCTTTCATAAAACAGTTTCATATTCCATAGATTACGTGGCGAAAGCCCCATATCCGGAAAACTGGATTTTAAGTCAATCGAAAGGCGGTTTATTATATTGCTTCCATATCCTCCTTCAATTTTTCTGTCATGCAGAAGTTTTCCAAGATTCCAGTATGTCGAATTGGCTGCAGTATTAATTTGAGCGGCAATAGCATTGCGAGAAACTTGAATTTGATTTATTGCCGTGCTTAATATATCTGCATACTCATTTTCCGATAGATTTTTCATTTCAATGTTCATAATTCTCCTCCCTGCTTTTTTTCACTTCCCAATCATCAGGAATCAATCCAACTTCTGTCTGTTTCATTTTCATTCCTTATCTTCGAGAGTGCGTTCAATTTCTTCAATACTTGGAAGTTGGGATTTTATATCATTTGGCAAAGACTCTTCTATTTCTTTCTGCCATTTTGCAACACTTAATGGATTTTTATATCCTTCGAGAGAATATTCAACCACAGTATTATTCTTGCTTTTTACAAGCAAAAGTCCAATTGCAGGTTTATCATCTGGATGATTCAAGATTTTGTTCACTGCATTCACATACATATTAAGCTGCCCCAAAAAGCCAGGCTCAAACTCACAAACTTTGAGTTCAACTACAACATAGCAGCGCAATCTTAAATGATAGAACAGCATGTCAATATAAAAATCGTCTTCTCCAATTTCGAGATGAACTTGTCGGCCAACAAAGGCGAAGCCCTGTCCTAATTCCAAGAGAAACTCCTGTATATGCTCTGTAAGCTTTCTTTCTACCTCTGTTTCTCTTCTCGGAATATCCGTACCTAAAAAATCGAAAAGATATGGGTCTTTAAAAACATTGTTAACCAAATCTGAATCCTTTGAAGGCAATAATATATCAAAATTATTTACAGATTTTCCAAGTCTCTTGTGAGCATCAGTCTGAATTTGCATTTCCAATATATTGCTACTCCAGCCGTTTTTTAATGTCATCTGCGCATACCAAATGCGTTCTTCATTCTCAGAGAGTTTATCTAGAAGAACTATATTGCTGCGCCACGGAATTTGTGCAACAAGCTGTTGCACTATTTCGTATTCGCACCAAACCTCAGCAAATTTACGCATATATTTAATATTTCGAGGAGAAAAACCTTTCATCTCTGGAAAATTCTTTTTCAAATCATAAGAAATTCTATCTATGACTTTTGCTCCCCAGCCCAAAGACTTCTGTTTTTCCAAGATAGCGTTTCCTATTTTCCAATAAAGCATCATCATAGAAGAATTGGCTTGAAGTACAACAGAAATTCTTGTCTTATGAATATCCTCGATGAGATTCTTTATAAATGCCGGATAAAACTCATCCATTTCGCTCAATTCTGCAGGAGCTGTAAATCTTGCCTGATTATTTGAATCTGAAAGGCCTTTTCTTGTATCATCATTTTTTTTCATAAATTCTTTCTCCTACAACTTAAATCCCATCTGGGCAAGGTGAGCGGCAACTTCTTTTTCTTCTTCTGCCAGTTTTGCGGTGAGTTCTGGCAGGGTGTTTTCGTATCGCTCGTAGAGTTGGACAATTCGTTTTGTAAGATGATTTGCAACGGTGATGTACAGATTCTGAATTCCGTCTTCGATTGTCTTGTACCATTTGCGGTTCACGAGAAGGTCTTTTATTTCTTCGTCTGTAAAAGTGTCGTAGCGTTTGCGGCAGTTTTCGTCCAGAGATTTTTTGAGGTCCGCGACTTTTTTCTTTTTCGTTTTGATTGAAGTTTCATAAGCCTTAACTTTCTTTAAGATTTCTGGTTCCTGAGAAAGTTCATCTTCTTCTGTGTTCTCTTCAATAAACTCTTCCAGTTCGCTTTCTGTCTGACTCAAAGTTTCTTCTGCTTGTTGAATTTCTTTTTGTTCGTTTGCAAAGAAAGCGTCAAGCACGACCTGTTTTGGAATAAGGCGGCCTTCCCAGCCGATTACTTTTGGCTCTTTCGGCTTCTTTTCTTTTGCGGAATCTTTCTTTGCCTTTTTGCTTTCCTTTGATTCTTCCTTTATATCATCAGTTACTTTTGCAAGATTGTAGCCAAGCTTATCCTGAATAATCAAAAGAACATCATCATTCATTGTTTCGTTCCAGTAAGCAAGAAGCACCTGATACACATCGTATTTATCGAGCAGTTCAAGTTTTGAAAACTTTGAAATGATTTCCTGAGAAAGCTGGAAAATAATCAGTTTGTTCGAATCTGATGGCTTTAATTCCTTAAGAATTGGATTTGCAAAAGTCTTCCATTCTTCAAAAGCCTTGTTCACCTTTTTGTTGTAGGCAAGGAACTCTGCATTCTCGCAGATTGTTTTGTGAACATCATCTTTATTGATAAGAAGTTTATAAAATCCTTTTCGTCCTTCATATTCTTCAAAAATCTGCTTTTTAAGATTCGGGAAGACATTCCAGAAGTTTGGAATGTTGTCTATATCTTGCTGCGGAATTCCACCGTATAGATGTGCTTCGATGCTCTGTAAATCTTCTTTTTCACTTGAGTCGATGTAACGAGGAATGTTCAGATTATAAGCATTCTTTTGGATAATTTCTTCAAACGGAACAAAACGGCTGAAGCCTGGAACCTCGGTCATTGAATTAAAGGTTGTTACTATTTTGTAGATGTCCTGCTCTCGAAGGCGGTTCTTGTCTCCGTCTTTTATAAAACCGTGACTTGCATCAATCATAAAAATGCCGGAACGGTTGGCAGTATTTTCTTTATCGAGCACGATAATGCAGGCTGGAATTCCAGTTCCATAAAAAAGGTTTGCAGGAAGCCCGATTATTCCTTTTATAAGATGGCGGTCTATAATGTTCTTGCGGATTGACTCTTCTGCATTTCCGCGGAACAAAACTCCGTGCGGAAGGATTACTGCAGCTTTTCCATTATTGTTTTTCATTGATTTGATGATGTGCAAAAGCCATGCGTAGTCGCCGTTTTTCTCTGGCGGCATTTCATCATAATCATCAAAACGACCGTATTCTTTTAGACCGTCCATCCAGTTTTTCATGCTGAATGGAGGATTTGCTACTATATAATCAAACTTGCGGAGTTTTGTGTCGTCTTTATCATCCTTGTACCATGGGTCAGAAAATGTGTTGTCTGAATGAATTTCGCCAGACGGAATGTTATGAAGAACGACATTCATCTTTGCAAGACCTGCAGTAGAAATGTCTTTTTCCTGTCCGTAAATTGCAAGAGGGAACGGAGCTTCATTTGCTGCGCGAATTAAAAGAGAGCCTGAACCACAGGCAGGATCATAAATTGTAGCGTCTTTGTTTGTGCAGTTTGAAATATCAATTACCTTTGCAAGAATGCGGCTTACTTCGGCTGGCGTGTAAAATTGCCCTTTGCTTTTACCGCTGGCTGTTGCAAAGTTGCGCATAAGGTATTCGTAAGCATCACCAATCAAGTCATCATCTTCTGCCTTGTTGTTCTTAAAATCCAGTTCCGGCTTTTGAAAAATGGCAATAAGGCCTGTAAGTTTGTCTATCATTTCATCGCCTTTTCCGATTTTTGACTCATCGTTAAAGTGCGCGTTGTTTATGATTCCTGTAAGGTTATTCGCTTCAGCAAGTTTTGCAATGAGTTTGTCGATTTCTTCACCGATGTTTTTGTTTCCCTTAAGAGCAACAAGGTCTTCAAAGCTGGCTCGCTGTGGAATTGCGATTGCGCCGTAAGGATCGTCCTTGTATTTATCTGAAACGTATTTTACAAACAAAAGTGTAAGAATGTAGTCTTTATATTGAGAGGCATCCATACCGCCGCGAAGTTTGTCGCAGCTTGCCCAAAGTGAACTGTAGAGTTGTGATTTTTTTACTGCCATTGTGTTGCTCCAACTTTGAAATTGACTTTCTCCATTATATCACACAACTCGACATTTTTGTTTATAAGTGCAAGGAATCCAAGCCCAGCTTAGTCGTGTTCCAACGGCGAAACGTTGGCTGGGGATGCAACTGCAGGACGGGGAATCGGAATTTCAGAAAACGGACTGTTGAAAATCGGAAAAAGTGTTTGGAGAAAAATTTCGCTTTTGGAGATTTTCAGGGATGGGGCGATGGAATAATTTTCTTTCCTGCGGGCTAATCCAAAGAAGTGTTTTTCCTCCTGAAGCGCTCCTTTCGGCTTCGAGCCCTAATGCCTTACTGCAGGATTTAAAACTAAAAGGGGGCTGTCCAAAAAGTACGGATACCAGAAAGATGTTAGAAGCCCCGTTCCGCTACCAAGGTCAAAAATGAACAGTGGCTTTTGCCACCGAGCCTGGATGAACTTGTACCACAGAATCATTTTGTACGGATAGTCAGTAAAACGGTTGATGAGCTGAACATTGAAAAAGTATTTGCAAAATACACAAAAGGCGGTGGCGCAAGTCGTTACAATCCAGTAATGCTTTTAAAAGTCATGATTTACTGCTACATGACGGGAATTTACAGAAATCACTGCAGAAGAAAATCAGGAATACGGAAATAAAGATCTTGCAGAACTTGGCGAAGACATCACAGTAACAAGCGAAGAGATAAAAGCAGTGGCAGAAAAAATTAACAGAAAACTTGATGAAATCTGTGACCGCGACGACGAAGAATCAAAAGACGTAAAAAAAACTGAATAAAGCCAAACGACAGATTGAAAAGGATTTTCTCCCGCGAAAAGAAAAATACGAAAAGGCAAAGGCGACATTTAACGGCCGCAACAGTTATTCTAAAACCGATGAAGATGCAATGTTAAACGGTCAGCTCAAGCCCGGCTACAACATTCAGGTTGGGACAGAAAATAATTTTGTAACAGGCTATGACGTATTTCCAAATCCGACAGACACAAGAACATTAAAACCTCATTTGGAAAATGTGATGAAAAGACTGGAATGCAAATTCAAAACTGTAATAGCAGATGCAGGTTACGGAAGTGAGGAAAATTATGACTATCTTGAAGAAAAAGAAATTACAGGTGCAATAAAATATTCAACTTATGAAAAAGAAATAAAACGCAGTTTCAAAAAGAAAACCTTTAATCCTGAAAACTGGATTGCACAAAAATCAAAAGTAAAAGAACTTCTCTCAACTGATGAATACAAAAAATTAATGAAAAAGCGTTCAACAGAATGCGGAACTGTCTTCGGGCAGATAAAATCCAATCAGCATTTCAGAAGATTTCATCTCCGTGGAAACGAAAAAGTAGCGACAGAATGGGGTTTATTGATGATCGGGTATGACTTTAGATAACGTCAAGATTTGTTCGCAATTTTTTGCCACACGGGTTCGAAAAATCTAACGATTTTTCTTTTTTTAATATCCGCGTGACTATTTTCAAAGAACTGTTCGCAATCTTCTGATTATAATAGAAAAAAGCTATTGATTTGTGAATCTTATCGACCCCGCAGTTTTCTTCAAAAACTACGAAGTTTTAGAAAAATTGCCAGATAACAATATTCGTATGCAAAGTTATATAATACAATTTTTTAAGGTTTATCACAAACATATTAACTTTTCACAGAGTTTTCGCATATTATTTCTTTTTGATTAGAAATTACATAAAAAAACTGTTCCCGACATATTTCAGAATCATCTGTTTTGATAGTAATTAATTCATCATAATTTTCAATATACCCAAAGACAAAAACAATAGATTTTATTTTTGATATATCGTTTTTTGAAAAATCGTTACTAAAAGGGATTGTGTTGTTATATTTTAATTTAATTTGTGTTTTAAAACTCAAATCTGAGTTTATGAATTTTAATTTTGAACATTTTGGAAAATCACAATTTACATTATCAGGTAAGTCAATTTCTTTATAATAAATATAAAGCTTATTATTTATAACTTTGTAACAAGGATTATCTAAATTCGTACAACAAACTTTTGAATCATTATTTAATTCAATTCTTATTGAGAATTCTAACTTATTCTTTTTTAAATTTAAATTTTCTACATGTATTTCCATTGCAAATAATTTCCCCAAAACGGATATAAATATAATAATTAAAATTTTTTTCATATTAATACTGTGACCTCAAATAATAATCTTGCTCTTCCCTGAGCATATTTTCAGTAATATCACCTTCATTTGTAAATCCAGGAATTCCAACAGTTCTCAACTCTTCTTTATTAGGTTTCCAGCTCTTATTACTATAATATAATACATCTCCTGTTAAATTTGTATATTGGTCAACTTTTTCATCATTAGCATTTTCTCCCATTGCATTATGTAATGCATGTATTAATTCATGTCCTAGTCCTATTGACGGATTTCTCCCCTTATTTATTGTTTTTTCATCAACAACTGTGGGAATTTGCACAGGACATTCCCCTTGTGTGGGACAGATACTTTACCGCCTCAAAACGCCGCCAGCGGAGTTTCCAGCAGCCAAAAAGGCGGAACGATTTTTTGGTTTGAGATGAAAAAAGTTTAATGCAAGTTCCATGTTAAATAACAAGTTTTATTTTCCTATTGAACTGTTATGTTAAAGGCGAATAAAATAAAGAAATGAAACCTTCAAGAAAAACACTTTTTACAATTATATTGATTGTTTCCCTTTCGGTGCTGCTTCCGTGCGGAGCGATTTTTTTGCACTTCATCTTCGGTTCAGACTTTACAAAATGCATTGCCGTAGTAATGTGTCTTTTAGGCTACAATTTTTTAGTGCGGACTTTTATCGGGCAGGCTATTACGTTTTTTCTGCGGAACAAAAATCAGTTCAACCTTGAAAGTGCGTGGCTTCGTCCAAAAAAGTTTGAAAAAAAACTTTACCGATTTCTAAAAGTCAAAAAATGGAAAAAGCACGTTGTCACCGCAATTCCCGAACAGTTCGACACTAAAACACTTCCGCTGGAAATCATCGTAAAAAATATGATTCAGGCTGAACTCGTTCACATCATTATAATTTTTGCAGTTTTGCTTCCGGTTTTATTTGCACAAAAAACAGGCTATCCGTATCTTGTTATGGCAGGTTCAATTTTTTCTGCTCTGTGGGATATGCAGTACGTAATTCTTCAGCGTTATAATCGACCCAAAGTTGTACGGCTTATGAAAGATTTGCAGCACTCCAGGGCATAAGCAAGCTTTCATTTTTGACATATTTTCTTTATGCAGGTATATTGATTTTATGAGAAATGTTTTGGATTTTATTCTGGTTTTGACTGCTGCGTTTTTAATGGCGCTGAACATCAACACTTTTGTTTATACAGCCGGACTTTTGCCTGGCGGGTTCACGGGAATTACGCTTTTGATTCAGGATGTGTTTTTGAAATATCTGAATGTAAAAATTCCCTACAGTCTGTTTTACTGGCTTTTAAATATTATTCCTGCTGCTGTATGTTTTAAGTTTGTGGGAAAAAAGTTTAGCGTTCTGTCTGTTTTGATGATTATAGTTTCTGCTCTTGCAACTGATTTTATTCCGGGGCTTACTGTTACTGATGATGTTCTTTTGTGCGCTGTTTTCGGCGGAATCGTAAACGGAATTTCTGTATGCCTTTGTCTTTTTGCAGGCGGTACAAGCGGAGGAACTGATTTTATTTCAATTTATTTTGCTGAAAAAAAAGGATTCAGTATCTGGAATTACATTTTTGCAGGTAACTGTATTCTGCTTGCTTTGTTTGGAATTCTTTTCGGATGGGACAAGGCACTTTACTCGATTATTTTTCAGTTTGCAACAACTCAAGTTATAAACATTTTGTACAAGCGTTATCAGAAATCTACAGTACTTATAATTTCAGAAAAGAAAGACGAAATTGTTTCGCATATAAAATCTGTTACAAATCACGATGCAACTTTGTTCACTGGTGTCGGCGGTTACGAAGGTGCTCAGCGTACAATGATTTATACAGTCGTTTCAACGGAGCAGGAAGAAAGTCTTTTCCATGAAATCAAGCGGATTGATCCTGATGCATTTGTAAACGTTCTTGAAACAAAAGCGCTTCGTGGAAAATTCTTTATGAAAAAACTGTAGCACTGCATTTTGCTTTGCTTAATCAACTTTGCTGTTTCACTTTCCAGCCGACCATTCCTTTTGCGTCACTGGAAAAAACAACGCCTGCCTTAAACATCTGTTTGCCGCTTACTGCAAAACGGTCAGCATATCCGCCTGCATCAATCTGGGAAAGGGCTTCATCTGCAACTTCATCAAACGGCTTGCCTTTGTCCATCTTCAGCTCAAAAATAAAGACGGCATCTTTTGTGGCAACTACAACGTCGCTCCGCCCTGCAACTGACTGCAATTCAGACACAACCCGAAAGCCTGTCATGCGGAACATTAAGTGGGTCACGGACTCGTAGTAGTTTTCGCACATGTCTTTCTTTACAACCGTAGGCAAATCGGCAATGGCTGACTTTATTATTGCAAGAACCTTGTCAACGTTCTTGTTCCGCAGTGCAATTTTCATGTTGTTGATTTCAAGCCCGATTTCATCATAAGGTGCAGTCACGAATTTTTTAAGCAGAACTTCAAGAAATCCCTCTTCAACTTCACGGTTCGGAAAGTCAAGGGTGTAAAGGGCTGTTTCCCTGTCATACCCTTTGATTGTAAGGTAGCCGCTCTGGTAAACCACCGCCAACATGTTCTTGCTGTCTGGGTCGTAGTTCTTGAACTGGTTTTCCGTAGCAAGCCTTCCGTTTACAAGGTTTTCAAGTTCCACTGGCTGGTACTGCAGCGTCTTTACAAGGAAGGTCGGAGTTCCGCTTTCAAACCAGTACGAGCCGAAATTCTTTGAGTAAAAGCATTTTAAAAGGCAGAACGGATTATACACCCCTTCTCCTGGATAAGAAAAGTGATATCCGTCATACATCAGGGCAAGTTTTTCAGTCGTTTCGCCAAATGTCATTTCCTGTGCTTCTGCAAGGGCTGCAATTTCCGGCTCAAAATACTGTTCAAGCTCGCTTTCGGCTATTCCGCAGATGGAAGAATACGCACTGTCAAGGCTGATGTCGTTCAGCTGGTTCAGTCCGCTGAAAATGTTTACGTGGCTTACTTTTGTAATTCCCGTAAGGAAAAGAAAACGGATGTACTTGTCGCTGTCTTTTAACGGACTGTAGAAATTGCGCAGTTCCTGGCGGTTCTGCTCTTCGTATTCGGTGTAGAGCGCATCCAGAATAGGCTTGTCGTATTCGTCAATTAAAATGACAACTTTTTTCCCTGTCTTTTCACTGGCGGCTTCTATCAAATTTACAAGGCGGACGGAAGGATTGTCAGACCGTTTTTCAACTCCGTACAGCCTTTCGTATTCACAGAGCATTGCATCGATTACAGAAAGGAGCTTGTCTTTCGTTTCGTAAGAGCCTCGCCCGAAACTTATCTTCAGCACAGGATATTCAGTCCAGTCCTTTTCAAGTTTTTCTATTGCAAGCCCCTTGAACAGTTCCTTTTTGCCAAGAAAATATGCTTCCATCGTTGAAAGCAGAAGGCTCTTCCCAAAACGGCGCGGTCGGCTAAGGAAATATGGAGTGCTTGTGCGTGCTAGCTGATAAATCAAATGCGTTTTGTCAGCGTACACATAATTTCCGTTGCGAAGTTTTTCAAAATCCTGAATGCCGATGGGCAAATATCTTTCGTTCATTTTCCGTCTCCATTATATCACAGAGCAGGTGGTTGTTCTATTGCTGAATGAATTGCTAAAAGAATGAACTTTTGCATGCAAACTTTGCACAAAACTGAATATTCAGTATACTCAATATAAAAATTAAATTTCAGGAGTCACAATGAAAGTTGCAGTAACATACGAAAAAGACACGGGAAACGTATTTCAGCATTTTGGAAAAACACAATACTTTAAGATTTATCAGATTGAAGAAGGAAAAATCATTTCTTCAGAAGTAATAGACAACGGTGGTAACGGACATCACGCTTTGCCTCCTTATTTGAAAAGTCTTGGAGTAGAAGTGCTGATTTTGGGAAACCGGGGACAAGGTGCAGTAGACGCAATTGCATCAGCAGGATTAAAGGAAATGCCGGGAATTACAGGAAGTGCCGATAAAGCAGCAGAACTTTTTGCTAAAGGTGAACTGAATCCTGATTTTAATGCAAAATGCTCTCATCACGGAGAACATCATGATAAATGAAAAAGTGTCTGACTTTTTAAAGCAGAAGGGATTTTCCGACAGAATTCAGGAGCAGAAGCAGAAGCGCAGTCTTTGAAAGAAGATTTTAAACTTCTACTTTTCTGAGAATTTCAAGGCAAAGGTTTTCGCCGATTTCGATTTTACGGTTTATGCTGCTTGAATCAACTGTAAGAATTTGATTTTCTGTCTGGACTTTGTATTCAATGCGGCTGCCTAAAAATGATGAAGAAATTATTCTGCCATTTACAGAACCGTTGCCTGTAATTGCAAACCAGTCTGGGCGCACTAGAAAAGTTTTTCCGTCCTGCAAAATGAAATTCGACGCGCCGGAAAATTCTGCGCAAAAGCGGCTGTTGGGTTCAAAGTATAAATTTTCAGGCGTATCATACTGAACGATTTTTCCCTTGTTCATTACGGCGATTTTATCAGAAAGAGAAAACGCTTCTTCCCTGTCGTGAGTTACATACACAGTTGTGATTTTAAGCCGCTGCTGGATTTCTTTAAGTTCTTCACGGACTTTAAGGCGAAGGTTTGTATCAAGCGAAGAAAGAGGTTCGTCCATCAAAAGGATTTTCGGTTCAAGAACAAGAGCACGCCCAAGTGCAACACGCTGCTGCTGACCGCCAGAAAGTTCAGAAGGAAAACGGTTCATAAGGGAATCTATATCAAGATTTTTTGCAGTAGTTTTTACAATCTGCTTATCAAGGGCTTTCTGTTCTTTTGAAGGCTTTTTTAAATTCAGTCCGTAAAAAAGATTTTGTTCAACAGTCAGGTGAGGAAAAAGCGCATAGTCCTGAAAAACCATTCCAACTTTGCGCTTGTTCGGAAGAATTCCGTTTTGAATTTCGCCATTGATTTTTACAAAGCCTTCCTGCACATTTAAAAACCCGGAAATGAGGCGCAAAATCGTAGTCTTTCCGCAGCCGCTTGAACCGAGCAAAGTGGTAAAACTTCCTTCTTCAACAGACAAATTAAAATCATCAATAACAGCCGTATCTTTATAAGCGAATTTTACGTTCTCTAATTTTAATAATTCCATAACCTGTTCCCAAAATTAAAAATGTAATCAAAGTCAGAATAAAAGCAAGTGCGCATGATTTTCCCCAGTCGCCCTGTTCTGCAAGATTTACAATATTTATAGAAGTAAGCGGTGTGTTAAAAGAAACAAGAAAAATGACTGCGCTCAAAGTTCCAACTCCGCGGATAAAATCATAAATAAAGCCTGAAAAAATTCCGTTAGACGCAATGGGAGCAATTACAGAAAAAAGCGTCCGCATCTGATTTGCACCAAGGGAGCGTGAACTGTCGTCAAGGGTCAGACTAATCTGCGCATAAGACTGGGAAATAATTCTGTAACTGAACGGAAGAAACGCCACTGTCATTGCAATTACAATCAGGACAGGCGATGCGTGAAAATTCAGAATGTTGGAAGCAATGCTGATTGCAAGTCCAAGAAGGCTGCCCGGAATGCTCGAAGGAATTTGCGAAAAAATGTCAATCATATTTTTCAAGGCACAATCTGTCCTGTGAACAATGTACGATGAAACCGCCGCAAACGCCGTGCTCAAAACCGCTGCAATCAAGGCAAATAAAACAGAATTTACAAGTCCCTTTGAATAATGCTTTACGGCAAGAAAATGTTCCAGAGTAAAACTTGTGTTTACGCCCCAGAGTTTTTGAAAACTTCCCACGATGATTGCAATGAACTGGGCAGCCACACAAAGCGAAATAAAAATTACAAACAGCGTCATTAAAAAAGAAGAAGCGGGTCCAAAATATTTTTTTGCGTTAAAATCAATTCCGCCAGAAAAAGAATTCTTTCCGCCGATACTTGAAATTTTCGGCATAAAATTTTTCAGCATTTTATTCTGAATTACAAACAGAACAACAGACGGAATTATAAGCACAATTCCAAGAACCGCACTTGTTCCCACATTGAGCCAGCCTGTAAGCTGAGTGTAAATTTCAACAGCAAGAACACGGAACCTGCCTGCAACAATAAGAGGATTTCCAAAGTCGCTCAAAACATTTACGGCGACAAATAAAAACGACGAGAGAATTCCAGGTGCGCTCAAAGGCAGTGTAATGGAAAAGAAAATTTTTAAATTCCCTGCGCCCATACTTCTTGCAGCCTGTTCAAGATTAGGATTAATTGCAAGAAGAGACTGAAGGCAAATCAAATACGCCATGGGAAAAAAACACAATCCCTGCGCAATCAAAAGTCCCCAAAATCCGTAAAGCGAAACATTCAAGCCTAAAAGATGATGAGTTACAAAACCCTGCCGCCCCAAAAGCAGAATGAACGAAAGCCCTCCCACAAACGGCGGCGTCATCAAGTGAACAAGAGGAACAAACGAAAAAAACTTTTTAAACGGAATATTTCCCTTTACTACAGCGTACGCAAAAACATAGCCAATCAAAACAGAAACAGAGGACGAAGCAAGACATTCAAGAAAAGTATTTTTAACAGCCTGATGAAAATTTGCAGAAGAAAAAACTTTTGCAAAATCTGAAGCACGAACAGAAATTAAAACGCAGAAAAGAGGAAAAACTACACAGACACTTAAAAAAATAAAAACAACAGACCACGCTGCAAACAGTGACCTGCTGTTTTTGTTAAAATCAATTTTTCTCAAATTACTTTACTTCTTTGCTCCACTTTTCAAGAACTTCTTCTTTTTGAGAAGCCGCAAGTTTTGCATCGTAATCAATCAAATCAATTTCGCTCAATGGAATTGAACCTTTTGCAGCCTTTGCCTCAGGATTTACCGGAACTGTAAAATCAATTGAACTCATAAGTTCCTGGGCTTCTGTAGAAAGCATAAAGTCTACAAACTTTTTAGCAGCATCAAGGTTTTTTGTATTTTTCATAATTGAAATGCAGTCAACATCGCCAACTGATTTTGGAGGAGCGGCAAGCTGAATGTCAAAACCTTCCGAAGCATATTTTGCAAGAGCATGAAGATACGAAACGCCAAGAGCATATTCGCCAGTGCCAATCAATTTTGCAGGAGCGCTGCCAGAATCAGGGAACTGGCCTACAAGAGGTGCAAGTCTTAAAAGATAATCCCAGCCGTCACTCCAGCCAAGACGCTGCAACTGGTTCTGCACAAAAAGATACGCCGTAGAAGAGGCAACAGGATTTGTCAGTACAATTTCACCTTTGAAAAGCGGATTTGCAAGGTCTTCCCAAGTTTTTGGATATGGCGTGCCAGGGAATTTCTGTTCAAAGCGTTTTGCGTTTATGCCTATTCCCAAAGTCAGGACACAAAAGCCTGTCCATGTTCCGTTTTTTGACTTTGCATATTCAGGAATGTTTTCTGCAAGGGGAGAAACGTAATTTTCAAGAGCACCTGCTTCTTCTGCAAGAATATGATAACTTGTAGCGCCGCCTAAAAGAACATCTGCCTGCGGATTATCCTTTTCTGAAATTACACGGTTTACAAGTTCGCCAGTTGTAGCGCGCAAATACGTAACAGGAATTCCTGTCTTTTTTGTAAAAAGTTCTGTAAGCGCACGGGTCTCTTCTTCGTGAATAATTGAATAAATGCGGAGTTCCGATTTTTTCTGACAAGAGCCGAACAGAACACATAAACCTAAAACAGCAAGCACTGAAATATAACGAAAACACTTTTTCATAAACGCTCCTTAAAATAAGCAAGTTTAAAATTAATCTGACATACAAAATACATAAAATCTGATTATTTTTATATATCCAGATTTTTCCAAAAAAATTATGCCACAATGAAGGTTATAAAGCCGTTGAACAAAGCTGTGATGGCAAGATGTAAGGAATGACAAAATGATTTTTTTTGTATATGCTGAAAAAAGAGGCAGATATGACAAAAGAAGAAAGTTATGTTCAGGAATATCCTAAATTAAACAAGGCGTACAATCAGATTTTTGATTCACTTCAAATTTTAATAGAAGCTGAAGATTCTGATTCAGAAGTGTGTTCAGGCGTAAATTCCATGCTCGTATATTTTGATCAGATTCTTGATGTTGTAAAAAGCGAACGTGATGAATTTATTGCAGCTCAAAAAGAAAAGTCAAAAGAAAGCACTGAACGGCAGGAAGAAAAATCTGGCGGCAAAAAAGGAAAGTTTAAAGTTTTCTAGTTTCACTGTTGCAATGCATTAAACTACAAAGCTTTTGAAAAAGTCACACTCTTGCTGACGGCATTTTTTTCCTGGCTCAAAGTCGATTGTATTCTGGAAGCAATGCCAAAGCTGTGCTTTTTCTTCACGATAAAAATGAAACTCAAAAGGTACGTTTTGTTTTGTAAGTTCCTTTACAAGAAAAACAGTTTGTTCCTTTAAGAAATCACCCTGGCAAGTCATAAGGAATGATGGCGGAAAATCCGGCGTAATAAAATCAACTGTTTCAATAAGGTTAAGGAGCTGTTCATCATCAGGAGTTTCCAAAAGTTCAGAAAGCAGTTCCCTGTCTTTGTAAGCTTCTTTTTTAAAACTGTACTTTCCGCAATTTAAAACTAAAGCTTTAAAATTAAAGTCCTGTATAAAGTCGATTTTAAACTTTGACTGCAATTCCGCATTTGAAAGGGCAGCAGTGTACAGACTTAAAATGTGAGCGCCTGCACTGTCTCCTGTGGCAAAAAAGTTTTCAAGATCGAATCCGTAAATATCAGAATTTTTTACAATCCATTTTACGACTGAATTTATGTCTTCAAGAAAAGCAGGGAATTTATGTTCGGGAGCAAGTCTGTATGTAAAGTTGACGACGACAAAATCTTTCTGCGCTAAATCCATTGCGTAAAACTGATACGTTTCTTTTGTGCCATAAACCCAGCCGCCGCCGTGAACGTTTAAAATTACAGGCAGTTTCTTTCTTGAGTTTTTAGGCCGATAAACGTCCAGCACCTGCATTCCATCTTTGCCGTAAAAAATATTGTCATAACGCTGAATGTCCTGCGGTGTCGTTAAATTTTTATCACGCTGAAAATCGCTTTCACCAAATTCCCGTCTTATTCTTTCTGCATATTCACTCATGTTTTTAAAATCGGAATTCCAAACATGCAACTTAAGGAAATAAAACTAAAAATTTATTTGTTCACACTTTGCAAGAAGGGCTTGCTGCTTGGAGAAAGAGTGAGCTCTTATGTGTTGCTTCTTGGAAGAAGAGGCAACCGTTTGGAAAGTGCGGTGCGGGCGGCGGTTCTAAAACAAAAGGCGCTAGGAGCAGAAGTCGGGTGCAAAAACGCTCTGTTTGTGGCAGTCGCATAAGCGACAAATAAAATAGTTCCCATGCCACAAACAGTGTGTAGGGGCATAAGTGCCCCGGTTTTGACACCCGGCTTTGCGACGGTTAGCTATTTTTTTATAAACCGCCGACTCTGCTCTTGCAAAGAAGTGTGCGCTGCTTCCACCAAGCAAACAGAAAATTTTCCCGATTATATTCTCAAAGACAGTAAAATGTTTTATAGTTAGCATAGTCTAATTAAAATTATTTTCATTTACAAAGACTGGAGGTGTTGTATGGATTTAGCAGAAATAGATGAAAAAGGTAAGGGACTGCTTTTTTCGGGATTTACAAAAGTGCATAAACTGGAGCAGGTAAAAGGTCAGCCAAACGTTTATCTTCTTGAAACAAAAATTCCTCTTGAACGGACAAATCAGCTTTCGCCAAAACCAGGACAGTTCTATCTGATAAGAAGCAGAAAAACAGGAACTAATTATAACAGACCAATCAGTGTTTACAGTTGCAGTGAAAAAATCGTTGACGGAAAAAAGGAACTTACAGTTCAGTTTATGATACTTGAAAAGGGCAGGGGAACTCAGGAACTTTGTCATTTAAACTTAAACGAAGAAATGTCAGTTATAGGACCGTTGGGAAAAGAGTGGCAGCTTCCGGAAAAAAGCCTTACGGAAAATGCAGGCAGTTCGCCGAAAATCTGTATCGTTGGAGGAGGAATCGGAGTAGCACCAGTTGCAAATCTTGCATCAGCACTTCCTGAAAAGTCTTATGATTTTTACGCCAGCTTTAAAAGCGGATCTTACGGGCTTGAAAACGTTAAGGCAGCAAATTTAAAAATTACAACAGATGACGGAAGCGTGGGAATTCACGGAATGTTGCCTGAAGCTTTGTCAAAAGAAGCAGTTGCATCAGCAGGTTACAAAGTGATTTACGCTTGCGGACCAACACCAATGCTTGCTTACGTAAAACAAATTGCAGAAGAACTGGGCGTACAGTGTTACATCAGCATGGAGCACAGAATGTTATGTGGATTAGGTGCTTGTCTTGGCTGTACGATTGAAACATCAGAAGGCTTAAAACGATGCTGCAAAGACGGACCTGTTTTCGACGCAAAAATCATCAGCTTTCCTAAACCTGAACCTCGCCGTCCGCCGTTAAACCAGAACGAAGAGCCTGACTTAACCGTAAACATTGCCGGAGTTCATTTTAAAAATCCTGTTATAGCAAGTGCAGGAACTTTTTCTTACGGACAGAATTTCCGTGGCGTAAGTGACGTTGCATCTTGGGGCGGAATTTGCTCAAAAGGCTGTACACTTGAACCTAGAGCCGGCAACAAAGGAGAGCGCTGTCTTGAAGTAGCTGGCGGCAATATGAATTCAATCGGTCTGCAAAATCCAGGAATTCCAGTTTTTATAAAAGAGCTTCTTCCGGGAATGATTGGACTTGGACCAGTTGTAATTGCAAACCTTGCAGGAAGCGACATTGAATCTTACGTTGAAGGAGCAAAACTTCTTGATAAAACTGAATGTGACATAATCGAATTAAACATCAGCTGCCCGAACATTAAAGCTGCAGGACTTGCCTGGGGACTTAGTGCGGAAACAGCTTACTATTGCGTTTCTTCAGTTCGTGCCGTTACAAAAAAGCCGTTGATGGTTAAACTTAGCCCAAACGCTCCCGACAACAGACCTGTAGCCCTTGCCTGTATAAAAGCAGGAGCCGATGCAATCAGTCTTATAAACATGGTTCACGGAGTTGCAATTGATATAGAAAAAGGAAAGCCTTTCTTTAATAATGTTCACGCCGGATATTCAGGACCTGGACTAAAACCGCTGGCATTGCGTATTGTTTATGACGTAGTGGAAGAAATCAACAAGCTTCCTCCAGAGCAGCGTGTGCCTGTTATAGGAATAGGCGGAATTTGTACATGGCAGGATGCAGTTGAATTCATTATGGCAGGATGTACGGCAGTAGAAATCGGTCAGGCAAAGTTTACGAATTCAAATGTTGCAGTTGATGTAGTTGAAGGAATGAAATCCTTTATGAAAACTCACGGATATAAAAATCTTGAAGAGATGCGTGGAATTGCACAAGTTAAGCACATTAATGAAATGGGTTCCGGTGATGAAAAAACTCACTACAAGGAACTTAAAGATATGGTTTTAAACTATCTGCCTGTTCTTCCAAACGCTACAAAAAAATAAGTTAAGCTGAAGCCTGCTTGTTAAATTAAAAAAAAGCCGTCATCTAATCAAAGAAGAAGTTTTATCTTCCCGCTGATTTAATGACGGCTTTTTCTTTATAAGACTTTACTTTTTGTAAGCATCATCGTGTACACCGGAAATTGCACGGCCGGAAGGTTCGTCCATATTTTTCCAGGCTTCGTCCCATTCAAGAGCTTTTGCAGTTGAACAGGCAACACCGGCTTCATGAGGAACAACTTTTGCAGCACTGTCACTTGGGAACAGCCGGCTGTAAATTTCACGGTAATAATATTCTTCCTTTGTCTTTGGAGGATTTACAGGGAATCGGTTTTCACGGCGCTCAAATTCTGCATCACTTACTTTTTCTTCAGTCATTTTCTTGAGAGTATCAATCCAGTTGTAGCCTACGCCATCAGAGAACTGCTCTTTCTGACGCCATGCAATATTTTCTGGAAGAAGTTCTTCAAAAGCTTTGCGCAAAATCCACTTTTCTATACGCTGTTTTCCATCAGGAAGGCGGATGTTCATTTTGTCACAAGGGTTTAATCTCATAGCCACATCAATAAAATCTTTGTCAAGGAAAGGAACACGACCTTCAACGCCCCATGCCATAAGCGATTTGTTTGCACGGAGACAGTCGTAAAGGTGAAGCTTGCTCATTTTGCGTACAAGTTCTTCGTGGAATTCCTGTGCATCTGGTGCTTTGTGGAAATAAAGATATCCGCCGAAAAGTTCGTCACTGCCTTCTCCGGAAAGTACCATTTTTATTCCCATAGATTTTATGACACGGGCTAAAAGATACATCGGTGTAGATGCACGTACAGTCGTAATGTCGTAAGTTTCAATGTGATAGATAACGTCAGGCAATGCGTCTAATGCTTCCTGAATTGTAAAATGCACTTCATGGTGAACAGTTCCAATGTATTCGGCAGCTTTTTTTGCAGCAACTAAATCAGGGCTTCCTTCAAGACCAACGGCAAAACTGTGGAGCTGTGGCCACCATGCAGCTTCTTTTGAATCAGATTCAACACGTTTTTTAGAAAATTTCTGAGTAATAGCCGCAATAATCGAACTGTCAAGACCGCCGCTTAACAAAACACCGTAAGGGACATCAGACATAAGCTGAGCCTTTACTGCATTTTCCAAACTGTCCTTAACTTTTTCAATTACGCTTGGATTTATAATTTCGCCTTTTTCGTCTGTAGCTTTAGGATTGTTTTTAACAGCATCAAAACTTTCCCAGTCACGGTGATACCATTTAACAGGCTTCTGGTCTTTAGAATAGAAATAACTTCCGTTAGGAAATTCTTCTATAGTCATGCACTGACCTTCCAGCGCCTTAAGTTCAGAAGCAACATAGTAATGTCCGCCTTTATCCCAACCCTGATAAAGAGGAATAACTCCTATTTCGTCACGGGCAATAAGGTAAACATCATTTTCGCTGTCGTAAAGAGCAAAGGCAAAAATTCCGCTTAACTCTTCAATCATTTTGGTAAAGTCTTTGCCTTCATCACGATATTTTTTGTACAAAGGAATGATGGATTCACAGTCTGAACCTGTCTGAAAACTGTACTTTCCTTCAAACTTTTTACGGATTTCCATATGATTGTAAATTTCACCGTTTGCAGCAAGAATGATTTTACCGTCATCACTGACAAGCGGCTGTTTTCCGGAAAGCGGATCGACAATGGAAAGCCTTTCATGGCTTAAAATAGCATTTTTTCCTGTATAAACACCGCTCCAGTCCGGCCCTCGGTGACGGATTTTCTTAGACATAGCCAAAACTTCTTCACGAAGCTGCTCTTTTAAACCTTCTGCAATAGGCTTGGAACCAGAACTTAAATCAAAAACGCCTACAAATCCACACATTTTATAACCCCCGTTTAATCCGCTGAAAAATCATTAACTTAAAAGAGAAAAACTTTCCAGACAGACTTTTATGTTTGACAAATATTTAAAATAAAAAAGGCCTGTTATGGAATTTAAATAGAAAAACTCCATTACAGACCACTTTGTCTGGTCATAAATATACAGAATTCTCGCTGATATGTCAATTCTATGCAGAATTTTCTGTTTAACAGGTTGCCTTACCGCAGAAAACATTGTCCACTTCTTCCTGTGAAATCGTAACTCCCTGCGCTATTGAAGCTTTCTGCATATTTTCAAGATTTATCTTAGACCTTATGCGCCTGATGTATGATTTTGTGCTTTTGCATTTCTTTCTGCCGCTTTTTTTATTTTTTTCCAGAAGAAGATTTAACTCTTCCTGACTTACGTTCATCTGTTCGTCTTTTTCCATATTTAGATTATGCGTCAATTTGTGAAAAAAACAAGTAAAATATCTAAAAAGTCAAAAGATTGAACCTTAACTGCTTTAAGTGAGTTTCAAAATCAGTTTACTGTTCGTAAGTGCGCAAAATATTTTCAGCAGTAGCAACTCTTGTCTGCCTTAAATCCATGCTTTGCCGTTCAATGTAGTGCTGAGCCTGACTTTCCGTCATTTTAAGAACCTGCACTAAAATAAGCTTTGCTCTGTCCACAAGGCGTATTTCTTCAATTTTTTTCTGCAGCTTATGATTTTCGTTTTCCAGAAAGTGAACTCTTTTCCTGCTTGCTTCCAGAAGTTTAACAGCCTGATAGAAAAATTCAGAGCTTACAGGTTTAGGCACTGCAAATACGCCGTAATTTTCTACAGTAGCACCTACTTCAAGAACATTTTCCGTCTGAACTATAAGAATTATTCCTGCCGTAGTTTGTTCTGCGGCCGTAAGCGAAAGGTCGTCGCCAAATTCGTCGGGAAGAGGAGTGTCTATTATTACAAGGTCAAAATCAACGTCAGAAATGTACCGTCTTGCTTCTGAACCATTTTGTGTAGTAACGATTCTCTCAAAACTTTCACTGCGCAAAAGGTCAGAAATAATATTCATAGTACTTGCGGAGTTGCTTGCTATTAAAACATTATTCAATTAAAAACCTCTAGCTTCTTTGTCAAGAATACAAATTTTTTGCAATTTCCTGATTTTTAATGTTGAAAAATGCCTGTAAAGTTATTTCCGGAATATAACGCTTGACAAAATCACTGTTTACGCAAAGTTTAAGTGAATTTTCTAAAGTTAAAGGTAGACTTTCAATTCCAAGATTTTTTATTTCATCAGCTGAAATTTCAAAAAGATTTTTGTCGCAGGCTGGAGCAAGTTCCATTTTGTTTTCTATGCCTTCAAGTCCTGCAGCAATTATTAAAGCTAGTGCAATATACTGATTGCAGGTTGGATCCGGCGAACGTAATTCAAAACGTACAGAATCACCTTTTGCAGCGGGAATGCGTATAAGCTGACTGCGGTTTTGTCTTGACCAGCTGATGTAACGTGGAGCTTCAAATGCACCTAGACGCTTGTAAGACTGCTGGATTGGGTTAAGGAAAGCCGTAATTTCAGAAATCCGCTTTAAAACTCCGGCAATAAACTGCTTTGATTCAGGGTTTTCTGTTGCAAAAAGATTTTCGCCGTCTTTGTAAATTGAAATGTTGATGTGGAGTCCGCTTCCAGACTGATTTTCAAGAGGCTTAGGCATAAAAGTTGCCCAAAGTCCGTTTTTTGCAGCTATAGTTTTAACTGTAATTTTAAAAGTTGCAAAATTATCGGCAGCACGCATTGCAGAACTGTATTTGAAATCAATTTCATTCTGCCCAGGACCTGCTTCGTGATGGCTTGTCTGAGGTTCTATGCCCATCTGCTCAAGGTTTGTAATAATGTCTCTGCGGACATTTTCACCTTTATCCAATGGCGCAAGATCGCAATATCCTGCCTTGTCGTGAGGAATTTTTGTAGGCAAACCGTTTTCGTCAAGCTTAAAGAGATAGAATTCACATTCAGTTCCTACTTTAATTTCATAGCCAAGTTTTTTTGACTTATCAAGAACGTTTTTTAAGATAAGGCGGCTGTCTCCTTCAAAAGGCTTACCGTTTGAATAGCAGATGTTGCAGTACATTCTTGCAACTCTTCCCTGAGTAGGACGCCACGGCAAAACAGAAAGTGTAGTTGGATCAGGCATAAGGAACAAATCACTTTGTTCAACTTTTAAAAATCCGGGAACTGCGCTTCCGTCAAAACTTATTCCGTTTTCAAATGCATTTTCCAAAATTGAAGGCTGAATAGAAATGCTCTTTACTTCTCCAAGAATGTCTGTAAAAAAGAGTTTGATAAACTTAACGTCATTTTCCGCAACGTACTGCAAAACTTCTGATTTTGTATATTCCATTGTAAACCTCATTTTTATAAATTATTCTACTGTAACCGATTTTGCCAGATTTCTAGGCTTGTCAGGATTGTTTCCTCTGTGAACTGCGCAATAGTAAGCAAATAATTGTGCAGGTATAATGGAAATTATCGGTGCAAAGGAACTTTCAATTTCAGGTATAAGGATTTTTTCGTCAACACAATCACTGAAAGTTTTTTCCTTATCGAATGTAATTACCATTGTCGTACAGTTTCTGGCTTTTACTTCCTTTATGTTGCTGGCAATTTTATCGTAAAGTTCAGGCTCTGTGGCTATTGCAACTACAAGAGTTGAATTGTCTACTAAAGCAATAGGTCCGTGCTTTAATTCTCCGGCAGCAAAGCTTTCTGAATGCATATAGCTTACTTCTTTAAGTTTAAGTGCACATTCCAAACTTGTGGCGCTGTCGAACAGTCTGCCTATAAAAAATACTTTTTCCTTGTTGAAGTTTTTTGAAACAAAACGCTGAATTCCAGACTTATCGTCAAGAATTTCCTGTACTTTTTCCGGAACTGATGCAAGCCCTTTTAAAAGCATTTTGTATTGTTCAGGAGAAACTGTATTTCTTAAGTGAGCGCTTTTTAATGCAAGAAGATAAAGGCACATAAGCTGTGTGGTATATGCTTTTGTTGATGCAACTGCAATTTCAGGACCAGCCCAAGTGTAAATTACTTCATCAGCTTCACGGCTTACAGTTGAACCTACGCAGTTTGTTATGGCAATTACGTGAACGCCTGCTGACTTTGCAAGACGCAATGCTGCAAGAGTGTCTGCTGTTTCTCCAGACTGACTTATTACAATAAATATGTCGTTTTTGTTTAAAATAGGATTTCTGTAGCGGAATTCCGAAGCAACATCAACTGCAACTGGAAGGCGGGCAAACTTTTCAAAAGCGTATTTTGCTACAACTCCAGCATGGTAGGCAGTACCGCAGGCTGTAATTACTACACGCTGAGCATTTTTCCATGCATCGTCTGCGCTTATTTCCTGGAATTTTATGTCTACAGGCTGATTGTTTTCAAAAATGAGTCTCGGCCGCATTGTGTCTGTTAAAGCTTTAGGCTGTTCGTAAATTTCTTTCAGCATAAAGTGTTCGTAGCCGTTTTTTTCTGCACTTGATGCGTCCCAGTCAACATGGAACGGCTTGCGGATGATTTTGTTTCCGTCATCGTCAAATAAATCAACGTGATCAGAATATAAAACTGCTATTTCATTTTGTTCAAGAAAGTAAACTTCCCTTGTGTATTCAAGAACTGCAGGAACATCGCTTGCAATGAAATTTTCCCCGTTTCCAAGTCCTACAATAAGAGGGCTTTCTTTTCTGGCGGCAATTATTCTGTCAGGATAATCACTGCAGACAACGCCTAATGCATAGCTTCCTTCAAGTTTCTTAAGGGAATAAATTACTGCCTGGAAAATATCGTTAAACTGTTTGTAGTAATAGTTGATTAAATGAGCCACAACTTCTGTATCAGTCTGACTTCTGAATACTACGCCCTGACTCTGGAGCCACTCTTTAAGTTTAGTGTAATTTTCAATAATTCCGTTGTGAACGATTGCAATTGTGCCGTCTTCGTTTAAGTGAGGATGAGCGTTTACGTCACTAGGTTCGCCGTGGGTTGCCCATCTTGTGTGACCGATTCCAATTTTGCCCTTCACAATAGAACCTGTTTTTTCTATAAGTTCAACTTCGTGCTTTTCTTCCAGAGATTTGTCTGTTCCCTGTGAAGTTTTGATTATTTCATCTGTAATGTTTTCAATTAAGGAACGAAGAGCGCCCTTTACTTTTCTTACAACTATGCTTTCTCCGTCACAAACTGCAATGCCTGCACTGTCGTAACCACGATACTCAAGTTTTTTCAGTGCATTTATTAAAACAGGAGATGCATTTTTTTCACCAATGTAACCTACTATTCCACACATAATTTTCCTCGGTTGATTTTACAATTTTAGATTATTTTTGCCAAAAGATACATACTTTTTTTTAAAATCTTATTTTGGGAAAACTGGTCTTTTTGCAAGTAGGATGAAACTTTTTGCAGGTGCTGCCGAATTTATTTGCACACAACTTTTTCCAGCTGATTTATGATTTCCAGATCGTAAAGCTGACAGTGATTTTTAAGTTCCTGAATGGCAGAATCTTTTTCCAGTATTTTGTGATAATTTCTGCATCTTGTAAGGGAAATGTATGACTCAACTATGTGAACTATTCTTGCAATCTGTGGAATTTCGTTTTTTATAAGTCCTTCAGGGTAACCTGAACCGTTTGCATTTTCGTGGTGAAACATTGACGCCATTAGAAAAACAATTTTAAGCTTTTCGGGAACAAATCCGTAGTAATTGGATGCCCTTAGCACGTGGGTTTTTAGAAGAGTCCGCTCTGAAGAATTAAGTACTTCTGCCCTGAAAAAATATCCCGGAATGTCAAGAAATCCTGCGTCGTAAACAAATGCAATGCAAAAGTAAATTATGCAGATGTCTTTTTCAATTCCAAGTCTCAGAGCTGTTTCGTATACAAGTGTGCTTACGTATTTTGAGTTTTCAGTACGGGCTGTGTGATGATCTATTTTTGTGCCTAGTTTCCAGCATTCTACTGCAAGTGAACGGATTTCTTCGCCTGTAAGTTCAAGTTCTTCTGAAGTGCTGTCTGACTTTATGCCGTTTATTTTAAAAAGTCCTGCGAGATTTATTTTCAGTTCTTCTTTTTTAAAGCTTTCCATCTGAAATATGTTTTCAAGGAATTTTTTCTGAAACTTTTTCTGTTTGCTTTTCAGGATTATAAGCCGCAAAATTAAAATGAGTATGAAAATTCCAAGTGTTAAAAATATAATTCCCATGCCGGAAAATAAAATGGAAATTATTTCACTTGACTCCTGGCTTGTTCCTGTGAAGAAAAAATCTTTTATGCTTTGAGTAAATTCCTGAAACATTGTTCCTATATTAACACTAATTGCTGCTGTACGCAAATTTTCCGCCGTCTGCAGCGTACTTGCCAATGCACTGCAACTTATAGCCAGCCAAACTGCACAGACCAGCTGTAAGCCCCTCTCGTAAAGTGCCAAGATTTTGCTAACAATATCAGGCTGGAATGCCGAAAAGGTATTTATGAGAAACCGACTTTTTAAACTGTGTACACTCTTAATTGTTTTATTCAGCTGCTCAGAAATATTTTCCCAGAGCAATCCTTTGTATACTTTGCCTGAAAAAGGTTACAAAAAAGTAAAGGAAAAAGATCTGCCTTATCTTGCAGGAACAGACGACGGGCTTTACAGGATTATTTCAAAAGGAAAAAATCAGCTTTTGTGGTCAGAAGGAAAAGTTCATCAGATTGTAAAAACTTCCAGTGGATTCTGGCTGTCTACATCAAAAGGCATTATTTTCTCAGAAGATTTAAAAACGTTTACAGAAAAAAACAACGGACTTCCTTTCCTTACAATTAAAACTTACGAAAACAAAGAAAAGAAACTGGAACAGCAGGCAGCGCTTTTAAAAGACCTTTGTGCAGACCCTCTGGATCCGAACATACTTGTTACAGCCACAAAAGATGAAGTTTACTTAACAAGAGACGGCGGCGAAACATGGAAATCAATCGGTTCAATGAGCAAAAATTCTTCCGGAATGAAAGCAGTTGCAGTAAGCCACATTCCTGTTTACGCTTCAGACGGTTCCATATCATCAAGTGAAGTTGTAGTTTTTATGAGCCACCCCATTTACGGCTTCAGCTACTACAGGGCAGACTTGCCTAATCCAAAGTGGACAGACGTAAGTGCAGGTTTTTCAGCAATGCAAAGCCTTACTCAAATTGATGAAATTGCAGACATACTTCCAGTTCTTTACAAAACACAGGACGGAACTATTTATGCAGAAATTTACCTTACCCAGACTTTTCTCCCGAACATTTACCGCTTCGACTGGAAATCAAAAAAAGCAGTAAAAGTTTATCAGGGAACAGAAGCCTGCGACACTTTTGACGGATTGTGCCAGAATAATGGCCACATAGTTTTTTCATCAATGGGAAAACTTCAGTCATTTTCTCTTGCTGCAAACGAATTGTCAGATTTAGGCGGAGAATACAAAAACTGGGTTAATTCAATTTTTTCAACAGGCTCAATCTTAAACTGCGCATATATTCCCGAAGCAATATCAGGATTTGACGCACCGCTCCAGCTTTCAGAATTGTGGCTTTTAGATCCGAACTCATCTCTTTCACCGTGGGATTCCAAAGCTACAGGAAAAAAGGCAATCTACACATCAGTTTATCAGATGCGGAACATGGACGGCATTGAAAAGTACAGAAAAATCATCAGGGAAAATAATCTTAACGCCCTTGTTGTGGACATGAAAGATGACTACGGACTTTTACGCTTCGAGCCAAAAAATGAAATGTTAAGGGAAAAAGGCAAAGTTACCCAATATAAAGTTGACCTTGACAAATTCATTGAAGAATACAAAAAAGACGGCACTTACTTAATTGCACGAATTGTTGTGTTTAAAGACAAAAATCTTGCTTCTTACGGCGGCGGAAAGTATGCAGTGTGGGATTCAGTAAATAAAAAACCTTGGGTTGGAACTAAAGGCACAGAAGACGTACTTGACGAAGAAGGCAACGTAACCGGCTCAGTTATGACTTATTATGATGAAAATTGGGTTGATCCTTACAGCGAAGAAGTTTGGGAATATAATGTTGAAATTGCAAAGGAACTTATAGAACGTGGATTTGATGAAATTCAGTTTGACTACATCCGCTTTCCTACAGACGGCTTGAATCTTGGAAGGGCAACTTACCGCTGGAAAGACAAAGGCATGGACAAAGAAAGTGCACTCATTTCATTTTTAAACTACGCAAGGCAAAACATAAATGCGCCAATCGGAATTGACATTTACGGAGCGAACGGCTGGTACAGAACAGGCGCAAGAACAGGTCAGGACGTAGAACTTATGAGCGAATATGTAGACGTTATTTGTCCTATGTATTATCCGTCTCACTTCGAGCAGGATTTTCTTGAATACAAACCTGTAGTTGAAAGGCCTTACAGAATTTACTTTTACGGAAGTTACCGCAATTCAGTAATCGGAAGAAACAGAGTGATTGTAAGACCTTGGGTTCAGGCATTCTACATGGGCGTTCGTTACGATAGGGCATACTACAATAAAGATTACGTTCAGCGTGAAATTTTTGGCGTAAGGGACGGACTTAACCGAGGCTATATGTACTGGAACAATTCAGGCGGATACTACGAAGACATTTCTCCAGACCCGGATGATTCACAGGAATCTCCATGGAAAGAAAATGAAAGTAACCTGCAGCATCGTCTTCCTGCATTCAGCTCTGACAGCGAACCTATAGTTTCATACGCACCGACTCTTGAAGAACTTAAAAAGCAGCAGGCAGACATTGTTATAATTTTAAACACAGTACTGGATCAGGAGTGGGACGATGACTTGAAAAATGTTGAAAAAAGACATTCAAGAAATTCAACTCACAACTTTCTATATTTAGAGCCGTTTGGAAATTACCATGACTAATTTAGGATACATACCGGAAGAACCAATTGCAGCAATCGCTACAGCACTTTCTCCAGGAGCCATTGGAATAGTAAGGGTTTCTGGAAAAAATTCAATTGAACTTGTAAGCAAAATAATTTCCCGCCCGAAAGCTTTACTTGAAGCAAAAGGAAATACTCTTGTTTACAGCTGGATTTTTAATCCGTCAACAAATGAAAAAATTGATGAAGTAATGCTTGGCGTTTACCGCAACCCAAAAAGTTTTACCGGCGAAGATATGGTGGAAATTTTTTGTCACGGCGGCGTTAACGTTGTAACTTCAGTTTTAAAGGTTCTGCTGGCAAACGGTTTTCGTCAGGCAGAGCGTGGTGAATTTACATTCAGGTCTTACATAAACGGCAAAACTGATTTAACAAAAGCAGAAGCTGTAAAGGAAATCATAGACAGCAAAACAGATGCATCTCAGGGAAGGGCAGCAGGTCGTCTTGCAGGAAATCTGTATAACGAAATTGAAAAAGTAAAAACACTCATAGTTGATTCTCTTGCAGCCATTGAAGTTGAAATTGAATATCCGGAAGACGAAGAAAACATAAGCGAAACTTTTGACAACTCAAAACTTTTAGAAGCAAAAGCCAAACTTCAGAATCTTGCTGATTCATGGAAAAGTGAAAAGCTTTATCAGGACGGCGCTCGTGTAGTTCTTTGCGGAAAAACTAATGCAGGAAAGTCGTCGCTGTTTAATTCACTGCTAAAAGAAGAGCGTGCCATTGTAAGCGATATTGCAGGAACAACACGTGACTGGCTTGAAAGCTGGGCTAACTTTGAAGGCATACCGGTTCGTCTTTTTGACACAGCAGGACTCAGGGACACAGATGACATTATCGAAGCAAGGGGCGTTGAAATTACAAAAGATTTATCTAAAGAAGCAGACGTCATTCTTTACCTTGCTGATTCAAATTTGCCTTTAACTGATGAAGACAAGGAATTTATCCTTAACAACAAAAAAATTCCTCTCGTTTTAGTTTTAACAAAATCTGATTTAAACGAATCTTCTTCTAATGAGCCTGACGTTTTCCAGAATATTCCTGCAGTAAAAATCAGTTCTAAAACAGGAAAAGGCATTGGTCAGCTTACTCTTGAAGTAAAAAACATTCTTTCCAAAGACAACAGCACTGAACGCATTCAGGCAGGACTTGGAAGCGAGCGGCAGAAAGCTGCAGTAACAGAAGCACTGGAGCGCATAACCCACGCATTGCACACAGCAGAAAATGGCGAGTACGGTCTTGATGCAGTAGTTCAGGATCTGGAAGACTGCCTTGACAGCGTTGGTGAAATTACAGGTGAAGTTACTCCAGATGATGTTTTGTCATCAGTCTTTGCAAATTTCTGCGTAGGAAAATAAACGTCAGGAAACAAACTTTATTTTTTACAATAAAAACAATACAATAAAGGTCAGAATGAAAACAATTATAATTTATGAATCGGGTACAGGTTTTACGGAACAATATGCAAAATGGATTTCAGAAGAACTTAACTGTGAATGTAAAAAGTTAAAGCAGGTTTCACGCTCAGAACTGTCAGAGTTTGACAGAGTAATCTTTGGCGGATGGATTTTCGGCGGCGGAATTATGGGGCTGGAAAAATTGCGTAATGTAAAAAAGCCTTTTGCTGTTTTTGCCGTAGGTGCAACTCCTTTTTGCGACGAAATTGCTTCTTCAATAAAAACTCAAAACAAATTAGATGACATTCCTCTGTTTTATTTTCCCGGCGGATTTCGTTTTGAAAAGCTTAATTTCTTAAAGCGTGGAATGTTAAAGATGCTTAAAAAAGTTGTTTCTAAAAAAGAAAACCGCAACAGTCAGGAAGAATTTATGGCGCAATATCTTGGAACTTCTTTTGACAACTCAGATAAAAATGCAATTAAGCCTTTAGTAGAACTTTGCAGGTAACTTCTGAAAGAAAATTGTAAAGAATCTTGAATTTTTGCAACTTTTTTTGAAAAATCCGTATCTAATTACTCGTAATGGTTTTGATTGTTTTTAACATTAAACCAGAATTTACTATTATACTATTCTATTTACATATTTTGGAGATTACCTAATGTCTAGTTTATATCATGAATACCTTGTTGAAGACAGAGATTTTACAAATTATGACGATTTTAAAAATCATTGCAAGCTAAAGACAAAACCAGATTTCAACTTTGCCTATGACATTGTTGACAGATATGCTTCTGATTTTCCTGGAAAACGCGCATTAGTCTGGATTAATGACGACGGTGAAGAGCGGACTTTTACGTTCGACGATATTTCTCGTGAATCAAAGCGTGCTGCATATTGGCTTGTTTCAAAAGGAATAAAAAAGGGCGACACTGTAATGCTCGTTTTGCGCCGCCGTTATGAATGGTGGATTTTAATGCCGGCACTTCACAGAATAGGCGCAATTGTCATTCCTGCAACAGACCAGCTTTTGCAAAGCGATATTGAGTACCGCACTAATGCCGCCGATGTAAAAATGATAATTTCTTATGACAATCCCATTATCCAGGGCGAAATTGAAAAATCTATGCCGAATTCAAAAACAGTTCAGTATCTTGTAACTGTGGGCAAAGAAAAGCGCAGCGGCTGGATAAGTTTCCACGAAGAATATGAAAAAGCGCCGGCAGAATTTCCTCGTCCTGTTGGAGAAGCAGCAACTCACAACAAAGACCCGATGCTTTTGTATTTTACATCTGGAACTTCAGGTTATCCGAAAATGGTTCTTCAGGACTACGACTATCCTATCGGGCACATTATGACGGCAAAATACTGGCACGGCGTTGTAGAAGACGGACTTCACCTTACAATTGCAGAAACAGGCTGGGCAAAATCAACCTGGGGAAAACTTTATGGCCAGTGGATTGCTGGTACTGCGCTGTTCGTCTACGATATGAATATGTTTAAGCCTGCAAAAATGCTTGAAATGATTTCCAAATACGGGCTTACAACTTTCTGCGCACCGCCTACAGTTTACCGTTATCTTGTACGCCAGAATTTAAGCAAATACGATTTGAGCAAATGCACAAGGTTCAGTACGGCAGGAGAAGCCCTGAATGCAGAAGTCTATAACAAATGGCTTGAACATACAGGAAAGAAAATTTATGAAGGCTACGGTCAGACAGAATCTACAATTATCTGCGGAAACTTCCTTGAACTTTCACAAATCCGTCCAGGCTCAATGGGCAGACCAAATCCGCTTTACGATGTTGAAATTTTAGACCCGAACAATAAGCCTGTCCCGGTAGGAGAAACAGGTGAACTTTGTATTCACGTAGAAAACGGAAGACCGTTCGGACTTTTGATGGGTTACCACAAAGATCCGGAACTTACAGCAAATGCATTTGAAGGCGGCGTTTATCACACTGGCGACAACGTTTACATGGACAAAGACGGATATGTCTGGTTTATAGGTCGAAAAGACGACATCATAAAAACTGCCGGTTATCGTGTAAGTCCTTTTGAAGTAGAATCAATTCTGCAAAAACATCCTGCCGTTATGGAATGTGCCGTTACAGGAGTTGAAGATGCAAAGCGCGGAATGGCTGTAAAGGCAACAGTTGTACTTTCTCCAGGCTACGATAAAAAAGACCCTAAGGAAATGGAAATTGAACTTTTTACTTTTGCAAAAGAAAATACTGCAATGTACAAGTGCCCTAGAATTTTTGAATTTCTTCCTGAACTGCCAAAAACAATTTCAGGTAAAATCCGCCGTGTAGAAATCCGTGAGCGTGATAAAACTCAGTCTTAACTGCAAAGTAAAAATCAGCTAGAATATCATCAGGAGATTTTATGAGGAGAAAAGAGCGTGAAGTTACAGACTTTCTTGAAATAAATGAAGTATTTGAAAAAAGCTTTGTCCTTCACGTTGGCTTTAACGACAAAAATCACATTTACATAGTGCCTGTAAATTTTGGTTATGAAGAAAAAGACAACACTTACGCTTTGTATTTTCACGGTGCATTGGAAGGCAGAAAATTTGATTTAATAAGTTCAGGCTGTTCTGTAGGATTTGAATGTGAAACTGACTGCGAACTTAAAGCAGGAGAATCAGCCTGCAGCTTTTCAACTTACTATTCCAGCATTATTGGAGAAGGAACAGTCTGCGAAATCAAAGAACTTGAGGAAAAAAAATCAGCGTTAAGCTTAATTATGAAAAAAGCAACAGGAAATTCTCAGTGGAATTTCCCTGAAGCAATGGTAAACAAGACAGGCGTTTTTAAAATCAGCGTAACGTCTTTAAGCTGCAAGAAACATTCCAGAGTTTAATGGAATTCCAGCTGATTAAGTGGTTTTATCTTAAGCTTTTAAGGCTACAGAACTTTATTTAAGAAAGAAATAGTCCTTTCCTGTTTAGGATTTTTCAGCACTTCATCTGGAGTACCTTCTTCAATAATATAACCGCCGTCCATAAAAATAACTCTGTCAGCAACTTCCCGTGCAAAACCCATTTCGTGAGTAACGCAAACCATTGTCATGCCGTTTCTGGCAAGTTCCTGCATAACAGAAAGAACTTCACCAACCATTTCAGGATCAAGGGCAGAAGTAGGTTCATCAAAAAGCATGATTGAAGGATTCATGGCAAGAGCTCTAGCAATGGCAACACGCTGTTTCTGTCCGCCGGAAAGCTGGTCAGGGTGAACGTGGGCCTTGCTTTCAAGCCCAACTCTTTTAAGAAGAGCCAGACTTTTTTCACGTGCATCATCTTTAGACATTTTCTTAAGTTCCACAGGAGCAAGCATAATGTTTTCAAGAACAGTCATATTAGGAAAAAGATTAAAATGCTGGAAAACCATTCCGATATTTTCACGGACTTTATTGATGTCAATTTTTTTATCACAAATGTCAAAACCGTTAACAATAACTTTGCCTGAAGTAACAGTCTCAAGCTGATTTAAGCATCTTAAAAAAGTAGACTTGCCGCTTCCTGAAGGTCCTATTACAACAACAACTTCACCTTCCTTAATGTCAATGTTGATGTCTTTGAGAACTTCAAGCTTTCCAAAACTCTTCTTTAAATTTTCTACGTGAATTTTAACGTTATCGCTCTTGTGCATAAAAAATCCTTAAGAATTAGTAGCAAATACTAACACATAAATAAAGTTAATTTCAACATAAGTGTCAGCGCTTTGAAGAAACATTCAGTGCTTAGCTTTTATTGCTGACTGGAATTACAAATATTTATAAAATATTTTTGCGTTTTTTCGCAAGTGGGTTTATAATGTGCCTATAAAAAGATGTGAGGCCGGTATTTTTTACGGTAATGTCTTTTTTTTCATTATTAAAGGAGGAAAATAGATAATGAAAAAGCAAGTTTTAGCAGTAGCAGCACTTGCCGCTGCAGCAGCTGGTTTTATTGGTTGTTCTAAAGGAAATGCTGTAGCAAACAAGGACAAGCCTTTGGTATTCTTCAACAGACAGCCTTCAAATCCAACAACTGGTGAAGTTGATATGGACGCAATGAACTTTAGCGATAAAACTTATTACGTAGGATTTGATGCTGCTGGTGGTGGAGCTGTTCAGGGAAAACTTATTACTGATTATCTTGCTAAACAGGAAGCTTCTGTTATTGACCGCAATGGTGACGGAAAAATCGGTTATGTTCTTTGTATGGGTGATGCCGGTCATAATGACTCTATGGCACGTACAAGAGGAATTCGTGAAGCATTAGGCACATGGGCAGATTCTTATGAAGCAGGAAAAACAAAAGTTGGTTCTGTAAAAGTTGCAGATGCAACTCTCGAAGTTGTAGAACTTGAAGGAAAGTTCATGACTGGTACAGACGGTACAACATGGAATGCAAATGCTGCAACAGATTCTATCGGTAACTGGGTTAACAAATTCGGTATTCAGATTGACCTTGTAATTTCTAACAATGACGGTATGGCTATGGGTTGTCTCCAGGCTTCTAACTATCCAAAAGGAGTACCTATTTTCGGATATGATGCAAACGCTGATGCAATTGAAGCTATCGGAAAAGGTGAACTTACAGGAACAGTTTCACAGAACGTAGACGCACAGGCTACAGCAACACTTCAGGTTCTCCGCAATATGCTTGACGGTCTTACTGGCGATGACGTTAAGAACAAGGGTATCTTCGAAGCAGACCAGTACGGAAACAAAATCTCTGCTGACCTTACATACGTTCCAGAAACAAAAGCAGTTCTCGCTTTAAACGTTGGCGTAAACTCAGACAACTGGGAACTTTACAAAGCAGGAACACGTGATGCAGGAATCAAACAGTCTTCAGCACCACAGAAGAAAGTTCTTCTTACAATTTACAATGGAGCAGACAACTTCCTTTCTTCTTCTTACAAACCAGCTCTTCAGTACTATGCACCACTTCTCGGAATTGATCTTACAATCGTAGAAGGTGATGGTCAGAACGAAGCTTCTTGTCTTGATAAGTTTGAAAACCTTGATGCTTACGATGCTTACGCAATCAACATGGTTAAGACAAATTCTTCAAACGACTATCTTGATAAACTTAAGAACTAATTTATAACCTTTTAAGAAGCTGTCTTGAAAAGTTCAGTCATTCTGAAACAGGACAGCTTCATTATGTAATACGCCTGTAATCTTAAAAAGTATGTTTAAATTCGCTTGTGCGGACTAAGTTGCAGTTTTTTTTTCAGTGCAATTTATGAAACAGAAATCTTTTGGGGTTTACAGGCTTTTTTTGTCAAATTGAAAATAAGGTAATTAAGATGAGCGATAATGTTCTTGAATTAAAGAATTTGTCTAAATCTTTTGCAAAAAATAAAGTTCTTAATGGAATTAATTTAACAGTAAAAAAAGGCAGCGTAATGGGACTTATGGGAGAAAATGGTGCCGGTAAGTCTACTATGATGAAATGTCTTTTTGGTATATACGCAAAAGATGAAGGTCAGATAACTTTAAATGATAAACCTGTGGATTTTAAAAATCCTAAGGATGCACTTGAAAACGGTGTTGCAATGGTTCATCAGGAATTGAATCAGTGCCTGGACCGTACTGTTATGGACAATATGTTCCTTGGTCGGTATCCGAAAAAGTTTGGTGTTGTAGATGAAAAACGTATGGTAAAGGAATGTTCGGCAATTTTTGCATCGCTGAATATGAACGTAAATCCAACAACAATAATGAGAACAATGTCTGTAAGTCAGAGACAAATGGTAGAAATTGCTAAGGCTGTTTCCTACAATTCAAAAATTATTGTTTTAGACGAACCTACATCTTCACTTACAGAACCAGAAGTTCAAAAACTTTTTTCTATTGTTCGGGATCTTAGGGAGAAAGGCATTTCTTTCGTTTATATATCTCACAAAATGGATGAAATTTTCCAGATTTGCGATGAAGTTTCTGTTCTTAGAGATGGAAATATGGTTTACACTTCGGCAATCAAAGATACAGATATGAATGTCCTTATTTCTGCTATGGTTGGACGAAGTCTTGATAAACGCTTCCCTGATGTAGATAACACTCCTGGCGAAGATTACTTTGAAGTAAGAAATCTTTCTACAAAATACGAACCTCATCTTGAAGATATTTCGTTTACTGTAAAAAAAGGTGAAATATTCGGGCTTTACGGTCTTGTTGGTGCAGGACGAAGTGAATTGCTTGAATCACTTTTTGGAGTAAGAACTATTTCAACCGGTGAAATTATCGTTAAGGGAAAGAAACTTCGCTTTAATTCCAGCAAGGATGCAATGGCTCACAACTTTGCACTTGTAACAGAGGAGCGTAAGTTTAACGGAATGTTTGGAAAAGCAAGTATTGAATTTAATACTACTATTACAAACATGAACGCTTATAAAACTCATGGCATTATTTCCAAACAAAAGATGACTGCAGCTGCAAACAGAGAAATTAAAAAGATGCACACAAAATGTGTTTCTGCAGCAGATCTGATTTCATCACTTTCGGGCGGAAACCAGCAGAAAGTTATTATAGGAAAATGGCTTGAACGTACTCCGGATATTCTTTTGCTTGATGAACCGACTCGCGGTATTGACGTTGGCGCTAAGTATGAAATTTATCAGCTGATAATTCAGATGGCGAAAGAAGGAAAGACTATTATTGTAGTTTCCAGTGAAATGCCTGAAATTTTAGGCATTACAAACAGAATTGCAGTTATGTCTAACCACAGAATTGCCGGAGTTGTAAATACAAAAGAAACTGATCAGGAAGCACTTTTAAGACTTTCTGCAAAATACCTGTAATTTACTGCTTGAAAGTTACAGTTTATTTTATTGGGGGAATAAATGAAAAGTTTTAGTGAAGACGAAAAACTTAAAGAATATCATGCTCAACTTGATGAACTTCGCAAGGACGGCGTAAACAAAGCAATTCTTCTTAAGCAGGAAATTGAATCTGCCAAGAAAAACAAAATGCTTAGCAAAGAAGAACTTCAGAACTTAATCAGCGAAAAGAAAAATGCTTTAAAAGAAGCTTCAGCTGTAGAAAAAAATAATGCTGCCAAAGACAAGGCAATTTCTAAAGAAGCTGTTGCTTATGCCAACTCAATTGCTGTTGATTACGTAAAACAGGTAAATGCAGAGGCTGACAATAAAATCAAGGAAGCAAAAGCTGAATACGTTTCAAAAGTTGCACAAATCAATGAAGAAAGTTCAAAGAGAATTGCTTCTCTTAAAGAAAAAGTTGACATTATTACTGCAAAGTACGAAAGAAAATCTGCATTGTTTGATGCAAAAAATCATCTTGCTACAGAAATTGAACATTGCAAGGATATGAAGAAACAGGCATTTTCTGATCACATTCAGGAAAATCGTGCTTTAAGAAACGGTAAAACTGTTTTTGCAGAAAATGTTGCCTTAAACTTTAAGAATTACATCTACAATTTCAAGACATCAAAGTTCCTTCTTGACAACGGACTTTATCTTGCAATTATTCTGTTCTTTATAGCATGTATTATTATTGCTCCGTTAAAAGGTGCAGGTAATCTTTTCTCTTTAAGGAATATTCTTACCATCCTTGAACAGTCTTCTACACGTATGTTCTATGCATTAGGTGTTGCAGGTCTTATTCTTATTGCAGGTACGGACTTAAGCGTTGGCCGTATGGTTGCATTGGGCGCAGTTATTACAGGTATGATTCTTCATCCTGGAGTAAACGTTATAAAATTTTTCAATAAAGGACCGTTTGATTTTTCAGCAATTCCAATGGGCGGAAGGCTTGCAATGGCTTTATGTCTTGCAATTGTTTTGTGCGTAATGTTCTGTTCTTTCGCAGGATTTTTCTCGGCTAAGCTTAAAATCCATCCGTTTATTTCAACTCTTTCAACACAGCTGATTATTTACGGTTTACTTATGTTCGGAACTCAAGGTGCACCAGTAGGCTCTATTGACGGCGGCATTAAAAACTTAATTGGCGGAAGATGGGATTTAGGCGGCAACATCACTTTCCCTAAACTGATTATTCCTGCAATCATAGCTATAGCTGTAGCATGGTTTATCTGGAACAAAACAACTTTCGGAAAAAATATGTATGCTGTAGGCGGTAATGCTGAAGCTGCTGCTGTTTCCGGAATCAGTGTTTTCTGGACAACTATGGGAATCTTCATTATGGCAGGTATTTTCTACGGATGCGGCTCTTTCCTTGAAGCTTTCCGTGCAAATGCTGCAGCCGGTACTGGTCAGGGTTACGAAATGGATGCTATTGCGGCTTGTGTTGTAGGCGGCATTTCATTTAACGGCGGTATAGGTAAGATAAGCGGTGCTGCTATTGGTGTTATTATTTTCCAGAGTTTAACTTACTGCTTAACATTCCTTAAGATTGATACTAACCTTCAGTTTGTGTTTAAAGGTCTGATTATTATTGCAGCAGTTGCATTGGACAGCATTAAGTATCTTAAACGCAAGTAATATTTATTAAATCAAGCTTTCGGGCTAAAAAACTGTATTTTTATGCATTAAAAGTATTGATTTTTTTTTAATGATTTAATAATATACGAATCAACATCAAAGGCGATGTGAATCTATTTATTTTTTAATAATAGGGTTCACGTCGCCTTTTTTTATTTACTTAAAAAAGTAATTAATTTTTAGGGGGTTATATATGACAAATGTCCCAGAGATTTTTGGCAGTATGGTTTTTAATCAGAAAGTAATGAAAGATCGTTTGCCAAAAGAAACATTTAAAGCTCTTAAGAAAACTCTTGATGATGGAGTTCCGCTTGAACTTGATGTTGCAAATGTTGTTGCTCATGCTATGAAAGAATGGGCAATCGAAAATGGTGCTACACACTATGCTCACTGGTTTCAGCCGTTAACAGGCATTACAGCAGAAAAACATGATTCATTTATCAATCCTCAGGATGATGGAACTGTAATTATGAGTTTCAGCGGAAAGGAACTTGTTAAAGGTGAACCTGATGCATCTTCTTTCCCTTCAGGCGGACATCGTGCAACTTTTGAAGCCCGCGGTTACACTGTTTGGGATCCTACATCATATCCATTCATAAAGGAACACACACTTTGTATTCCAACAGCATTCTGTTCTTATACAGGTGAAGCTCTTGATAAGAAAACTCCGCTTCTTCGTTCAATGGAAGCTCTTGATACTCAGGCAAAACGTATTCTTAAACTTTTCGGCAAAGAAGTAAGCCATGTTGCTACAACAGTTGGACCTGAACAGGAATACTTTATTGTTGATCATGAACTTTGGTCAAAACGCAAAGACCTTCGCATGACAGGACGCACACTTTTTGGTGCTAAGCCTTCAAAAGGTCAGGAAATGGACGACCAGTACTTTGCAGCCCTTAACCCAAGAATTGTAAAGTACATGGAAGACCTTAACTCAACACTCTGGAAGTACGGTATTCTTTCAAAGACTGAACATAACGAAGTTGCTCCGGCACAGCACGAAATGGCTCCGATTTTCAGCACAACAAATCTTGCTGTAGACCAGAACCAGCTTACAATGGAAGTAATGAAGAAAGTTGCTAAGCGTCACGGTTTGGAATGTCTTCTTCACGAAAAGCCGTTTGCAGGACTTAACGGTTCAGGAAAACATAACAACTGGTCTATGTCTACAAATGAAGGTGAAAATCTTCTTGAACCAGGAAAAACTCCGGAAAGCAATGCACAGTTCCTTTTGTTCTTGACTGCAATTATTAAAGCTGTTGATGAAAATCAGGATCTTCTGCGTATTTCTGTTGCAAGTGCAGGAAACGACCACCGTCTTGGTGCAAACGAAGCTCCTCCGGCAATTATTTCAGTTTATCTTGGTGATGAACTTTACAGAGTGCTTTCTTCAATTGTAGAAGGCAAACCTTATTCAGCAGATAAAACTTCAAAAATGACAATTGGTGTTGATGTTCTTCCTCCAATTCCAAGAGATTCTACAGACCGTAACAGAACTTCACCATTTGCATTTACAGGAAACAAGTTTGAATTCCGTTCTTGCGGTTCATCACTTTCAATTGCAGGTCCTAACACAGCTTTGGATGCAATTGTTGCTTACTCACTTAAACAGTTTGCTGATGAACTTGAAGGCGCTGCTGATTTTGAAAAAGCTTTGAACACACTTATTGAACGTGAAGTAAAAACTCACTGGAAAGTTGTATTCAACGGCAACGGTTACGATGAATCTTGGAAAACAGAAGCTGCAAAACGCGGACTTATGGAACTTAGAACAACTCCAGATGCAATGGCTCACTACATGGATGCTAAAAACGTTAAGCTTTACACAGAAATGGGCGTTTACACAAAAGAAGAAATGGAAGCTCATTACGAAACAAAGCTTGAAAAGTATTCACAGATTATCAACATTGAAGTTGAAACTATGCTTGAAATGATTAGCAAGGATATTCTTCCTGCTGCATACAAGTATATTAACGATGTTTCTAAAACGGTTATTAATCTTAAGGCAGTTGTTCCTGGTGCAAAAGCTACTGCAGAAAGTGCTGTTCTTGCAAAACTTGACGGTCTTGTAAACGAACTTTCTCTTAAAGCAGATGATCTTGCTGCTAAGCATCTTGCAACAAAAGCTGCTGGTGATGTTATGGCTATGGCTCGTTCTTATGCTGATGTTATTCTTCCAACTATGGCAGAAGCACGTGCTATTGCAGATCAGATTGAACCTTTACTTGGAGAAGATTACAAACCATTCCCAAGTTACGAAGATTTACTTTTTAGAGTTTAAGTTTAATAATTTACAAGTTTTGTTGAATTGTTAAAGAATTAAAATTAAATATTTTGGCACAATGGCGTGCATCATTTTAGAAGTTCTGATTTTGGAGAAAATTTTAAAGTCGGAATTTGCAGGGTGATGTGTGCCATTTTTTTTATGCAATTTTTTAGAGGAGTGACTATGAGTGAAGAAATTGTAAATGCAATCGGCGAAAGTCTTGCTTCTGCTGGAAGTACAACTTTTAGCGTTTGGTTCCTTATTGGTGCAGCATTAGTTTTCTGGATGCAGGCTGGTTTTGCAATGGTTGAAGCTGGATTTACCCGTGCAAAGAACACTGGTAATATCATCATGAAAAACCTTATGGACTTCTGTATTGGTACTGTAATGTGGTTCCTTATTGGTGCTTCGTTCATGCTTTCTTATACAGATCCTACAACTGGTGAAGTTAGCAAAGGCATATGGTCTTTCTTAGGTAAGCCAGGTTTCAGCGTATTCAGTGATTACGTTAGTTTTGATTATTCGAACTTTGTGTTTAACTTAGTATTCTGTGCTACAACTGCAACTATTGTTTCAGGCGCAATGGCAGAACGTACAAAGTTCAGCACATATTGTATATATTCAGCAATTATTTCTGGAATTATTTATCCTATTGAAGCTCACTGGGTTTGGGGCGGCGGATTCCTTGCTCAGTGGGGATTCCACGATTATGCTGGTTCAAACTGTATCCACATGGTTGGCGGTATTTGTGCCCTTATTGGTGCCGCAATGCTTGGTCCTCGTATCGGTAAGTTTGAAAAAGATGCTAAGGGTAAGGTAACAAAAGTTCACGGTTTCCCTGGAAGCAACATTGCTATGGGTGCACTTGGTGTATTTATCCTTTGGTTCGGCTGGTACGGATTTAACGGTGCAGCTGCAACTGATGTAGCAACACTTGGTTCAATCTTCCTTACAACAACTGTAGCTCCTGCTGTTGCAACTGTTACAGCAATGATTTTCACATGGATTAAATACGGTAAGCCTGATGTTTCAATGTGTCTTAACGCTTCACTTGCAGGTCTTGTTGCAATTACAGCTCCTTGTGACGTTACAGATTGTGCCGGTGCAGCTATTATCGGTGTAGTTGCAGGTCTTCTTGTAATCTTCGGAATCTGGCTCCTTGACTACGTAATGCATATTGATGACCCTGTTGGTGCAGTTGGTGTTCATATGGTAAACGGTATTTGGGGAACAGTTGCAGTTGGTCTTTTCGCAACAAAGTCAGCACCTGGATTTGAAGCAGCTGGAATTAAAGAAGGACTTTTCTACGGCGGTGGAGTAAGTCAGCTTATTCTTCAGCTGGAAGGTATGGGAATTACAATTCTTTGGACAGTTGTAACAATTTCTATTGTGTTCTTCCTTCTTAAAGTTACAATTGGTTTGCGTGTTACTCCAGAAGAAGAAATTGTTGGTCTTGATAAACTTGAACATGGTCTTGAATCAGCTTATGCAGGATTTGGCATGACACTTTCTGCAGATGATATCCGTGAAGCAAAAGCAGCAGGTGTTTCTTTGTCAGAAGCTGTGCCTGTGCTTAAAGTTCCGGAAACAATCCCTGCTTCAAAAGATGCAAGCTTACACAAGATTGTTATTATTACAAGACAGAATAAGTTCGATGCACTTAAGACTGCAATGAATTCTATCGGTGTAAACGGTATGACTGTTATAAACGTAATGGGTTGCGGAATGCAGCATGGTGCAAGCGAATATTATCGTGGTGCTCCTGTTACAATGAATCTTCTTCCTAAGATTAAAGTTGAAATTGTTGTATCTAAAGTTCCTGTTGATACAGTTATTGAAACTGCTAAGAAGGCACTTTACACAGGTCACATTGGTGACGGAAAGATTTTCGTTTATCCTGTTGATAATGTTGTTAAAGTTCGTACAGGTGAATCTGGATACGATGCTCTTCAGGATGAAGAATAATAAGTGGATTTTACAGTGAATGCTGTAAGATAGATTTTGTCCCTTTGCTTTCGGTTTGTAACCCCATCGGAAGCGAAGGGCTTTTTTTTATTGTTACTTTTTCTTTTCAACAGTAAAATTGTTTTATGGAAGTTGAGCTTAAACAAAATGAACATATAGATTTTCTGGAACAATGGAACAAAAAAATCATTCAGAAAGATAAAGGCTTTTGCTTTGGAATTGATGCAGTTTTACTTGCTGATTTTGCTTCTGTAAAAAACGGTGACACTGTATTTGATTTAGGCACTGGAACCGGAATAATTCCCCTTCTTATTTGTTCAAAGTGCAATGTAAAAAAAATAAACGCTTTGGAAATTCAAAGTGAAGTTGCAGATGCTGCTGCCCGAAGTGTAAAGTTAAATTGCCTTGAAGAAAAAATTTCTGTTCTTAACGAAGACATTAAAAACGTAAGGAAAAATTTTTCTGCTAACAGTGCAAATGTTGTAGTTTCAAATCCGCCGTACATGAAAACACTGCAGGGAAACGTTAATCCTTATGAAGAAAAGGCAATTTCACGTCACGAGATTTTGTGTACTCTGGAAGATGTGGCAGACAGTGCATCTTATCTTTTAAATACTGGCGGAAAGTTTTTTATGATTCACAGGCCGGAACGTCTTGCCGAAATTTGTGATGCTTTTAAAAAAGCAAAACTTGAAATAAAAAGACTGCGCTTTGTTTACCCTGATGCAAATAAAAATGCAACAATGGTTTTAATTGAAGCTGTTAAAAAAGCTAAAAGCGGCATTGTTGTAGAACCGCCTTTGTTTGTGTATAAAGACAAAAATGTTTTTACTGATGAAATAAACAGAATTTACAAAAGATGATGTTCGGACGCTGCATTTGCACGCACTTGCCAAAGAGCCGCAACTTACATTCAGCCAACATGTGCAGGGAACTTCGTTGCGGGTGCAGGTGACGTCTGGCGCTTGATGTCTGGTTAGATGAACTTCTTGATTTCCTGGTGATGAATCATCTTTGTTTTTACTGCAACAATGTAGCTTCCTGTAATTGCAGTTAATGCATCAAAAGCTGCAGCGTATGCACAGAGAAATGGTGCAACATCCTTAAGCAAAAGATATCCTGCTTCAAGACCGTGACCTTTCATTGCACACATAATTGTAATGGCAAAAAATGTTCCGCCTGAAGGAAAGTTTGCAAGAGCGAATGAAAGTAAAAATGCAAAAACTGCAATCCAAAGTATGAAGCTTAAAGATAAATCTTCTGTAGAATAAGATTTGTAAATGAGCAGAAAACTTACTGTTTCAACTAAAGCAGAACCGCCTCTTCCGAAAATGGAAAAAAGAGGAAATGAAACGTTTGCACAGTTTGGCTTAATTCCTAAACTTTCCCTTCCATGCCTTAAGTTAAGAGTTAAAGTTAAATTAGTGTCTCCGCTGATAAATGCTGCTAAAACTGGACAGATTGAAGCGTAAAGAACTCTGTAAGGCCTTGTGTCGTGGCATAAAACTCTAAGGATAAGCGGATAAATTACAAGTGCTGCAACAAAAAAATCAACTGTAAGCATTAAAATTAAAGAGTTAAATATTTTGCTTTTCCATAAAACTGAAAAGTTTAAAACCCATTTGCACATCAATGCAATAAATCCTATGGAAAGAATTTCCGTAAAGAAAGACATTACGCTGTAGCACACGTGAGCTAAAGATTCAAAAAGCGTAACTGCCGGTTTTGATGCAGATTTGTCACTTGTTGCACCTGCTCCCGCTAAACCTGCAAAAATAAAGCATGGCAAAAGGTATGCACCGTTCAGCAATACTTCAAATCCTGAAGTTGGGAAAATTGATGTAATTAAAGTGCCTATGTCTAAAGTTGTGTTTAAGTTATCATTTTTGTAAGGAACAGGCAGCCTGTCTAAATTTACGATTAACGAAGAAACTAAACCTATTAAAACAAGAAGTACGGAAGATGCAATTAAAACTCCGAAAATCCATATACCTGATTTTAAAATCTGCTTTTCTTCCCTAAGATTAAAGCAGGCAGTTGAAATGGAAAAAAATAAAACAGGAAGAAGCATATATCTTCCAATGTGAATGACAAGATTATTTATAAAATCTAAAAAATCAAGTCCTCTTACACTGTTTTCAGGAAAAATCACTGCAAGAAAAATTCCAAGAACAACACCTATTAAATATTTAAGCCAAAGTTTCATAATAAAAGATTATATCATTTTAGGTATTATTTGCAAATGGAAATAACTGTGCTATACTTTTCGGGTATGAGTAAAACTATTCTTGTTGCAGGAAAAAATTCTAACGACGGCGAAAAATTTTCAGACGGTCTTGCCTTTACTTCTAGAAAAGTTGTAATGACAGAAAGGGAAGATAATTATATTGATTCTGATGAAGACGATTTGTCTTTAAAGAAAAAAACTATTGCAGAACGTAAGGCAGAAGTTGAGGCTTTTGAAGAAGAAAAAAAACTTCAGTCTCAGACAGGCATCTGTACTTTTCCATGGAATCCTTCTTCGGCACTTTCTGCCAGAAACCTTGTTTTGCAGACAGAAAATTTTTTTGAAAAAATGGACGAAGCAGTTCTTTATTTTGATGAAGAATATTTTGCTTCCAATGCACAGCCTTTTGAACCGGAAGAAATTGCCCGCAGTTGTGATGAACTTATTCTTGGGTTTCAGTATTTGACTTCTGAAATTATAAATCGGTTTGAAAGAAAAAATAATTCATCTGAACCAGGAAGCCTTGTGTTCCTTATAAAAGAAGGACCTTGCGCACTTGATGCATTAAAATCTCCTGCTGTAAAAAACGGCTCAGTTCCTATTGCGTCTCCTTTAGTTGCTGCTGCTGCGGCTGCCTTTACATCTTTTGCTGAAAATATCTGTGCAGTTTATTCTAAAGAAGATTTTCTTAACATTTACCTTGTCCGCGGTGATTCAACTTTTGATGAAGCAAGAAAAGACGACACTATCGGGAAGTGGCTGGGAAATTATCTTGATGCTGCTGAAAGTTCAAACGGTAAGCAGAAGAAAAATTTCCAGTGGATAAAAATCGGAGCTAAACCTTCAGGCAGTGGTTTCAGTCTGTTTAGAAAAAAATAATTTTGCTTTTGCAATTATAACTGATTTAATGGAGTTGAGATGGATTTTTCTCTAGGCTTTTCGTTGGAATGTATTATAAAAATTTTGTGCAGTATTGTAATTGGCTTTGTACTTGGTCTTGAAAGAAAAAGCCGCAATCAGTTTATTGGCTCAAGAACTTTGATTTTAATTTCCGTATCTTCAACTCTTCTTTCCATTCTTTCTGCTTCGGTTTTTAACACTGAAGGCGGCGGCGATCCTACGAGAATTTCTGCCGGTGTTGTAAGCGGAATTGGTTTTCTTGGCGGCGGCGTAATCATGAAGCTTGGAATTAACGTAAGGGGCTTAACTTCTGCTGCTGTAATCTGGACAAGTGCTGCTTTAGGTCTGGCAATTGGGGCAGGGCTTTTTATTCCGGCTTTTTTTGTTTTATTTGTAATTTTAATTCTCCTTCTTACTCTTGAGCGTGTTGAAGAAAAAATGTTTCCTGCCGGAAGAAATAAAATCCTTCACCTTTGTTTTGAACAGGAAAATGTTGACTTAAAAAAATTAAAATCAATTATAGAAAGCCACGGTTTTATTATCTGCGATTTAAACATAAGCAACGTAATTTCTACAAAACAGCTTATACTTCATTATTCAGTTAAAGCTCCAAAAGAAGAAAATTTTTCTGATTTAGTTTTGCAGCTTAAAGAAATAGGCAGCCTTTCCGAATTTTCCATAACTGATTAAAAAATATTCATCAAGAAAAATCTTTTAGTTAATTGCTGAAATTTTCGTAAAGATGTAAAATGGATTGTTATGGCAAATCCTTCTAATCCTTTAATCGTTCAGTCGGACAGAACACTTTTACTTGATGTTCATTCTCCTTTAGCCGAAGAATGTCGCAATGCACTTATTCCCTTTGCTGAACTTATAAGTTCTCCGGAACATTTGCACACTTACCAGTTAACGCCTCTTTCTTTGTGGAATGCTGCCAGTGCAGATTTCAGTGCTAAAGATGCAGTTGCTGTTTTAGATCAATTTGCCAGATACGATGTGCCTGCTTCTGTAAAAATCTGGATAGAAGAAACTGCCAGCCGCTTTGGAATGTTAAGGCTTGTTCCATGTGCTCCAAAAGAAGAAGACGGCAAAATTATTGACAGGCTTTATCTTGTTGCAGGCAATCAGCGTGTATACAAAGAAATAAATGCCAGCTCTGTTGCAAAAAAATATCTTTCACCTGCAGTTTATGAAGAAACAGAAAATTCCGTTGTGCAGCTTACTGAAGACGAAAAAAAATATTGCTTTACGCTTTTGCTTGTTGACCGTGGAACTGTAAAACAGTCATTGCTGGAATTAAACTGGCCTGTTAAAGATGATGTTCCTTTGGCGAAAGGCGAGTACCTTGAAATCAGTTTAAAAACAGAAACAGCTGAGGGCAAGAAATTTGATATTCGTGATTATCAGAAAAAATCAGCAGATGCACTTTTAGGCGACGGCGGACCTGGAACTGGCTTTGGTACAATTGTACTTCCTTGCGGTGCAGGAAAAACTGTTGTGGGCATGGAAATAATGTCACGGCTAAAAACCAAGACTTTGATTTTAACTACAAACATTTCTGCCGTTCATCAGTGGATAGACGAACTTTTAGAAAAGACAAACTTAACTTCCCAGGACATTGCTGAATATACAGGCGAAGAAAAAACAATTAAATCTGTAACAGTTGCAACTTACCAGATTCTTACGTGGCGTCCTGATAAAGTCGGACCTTACCCACATTTTGATTTGTTCAGGAAAAACAACTGGGGACTTGTAATTTACGATGAAGTGCACATGCTTCCGGCTCCAGTGTTCCGCGTTGTTGCAGAAGTTCAGGCTATAAACCGTGTAGGGCTTACGGCAACTCTTGTTCGTGAAGACGGAAAGGAAGGTCATGTTTTTTCTCTTGTAGGTCCAAAGCGTTACGATGTTCCCTGGAAAGAACTTGAAAAAAGCAAATGGATTGCCAGTGCCGAATGTATTGAAGTGCGGTTGAATTTTCAGCAGGAAAAAGAGCTTGATTATGCAGTTGCAACTTTACGGGAAAAGTACCGCATTGCCAGCGAAAATCCTGTTAAAAATCAAATTGTAAAAGATATAGTTGAAAAGTTTTCCCAGGACAAAATTCTTGTAATAGGTCAGTATCTTGAACAGCTGAACATTCTTGCTGAACTTTTAGATGCGCCAATCATTACAGGAAAAACAAAAACTGCTGACCGTGATAAAATTTACGATGACTTCAGAAACGGAAAGATACGTGTTCTTGTTGTAAGCAAAGTTGCAAATTTCGCAATCAACCTTCCGGACGCAAGCCTTGCAATTCAAGTAAGCGGAACTTTTGGTTCACGGCAGGAAGAAGCCCAGCGTCTTGGAAGAATATTGCGGCCTAAAGAAAGAAAGAGCAGATTTTTTACGCTTATTACACGGAATACAGTTGAAGAAGAATTTGGTTCTAACAGACAGAAATTTCTTGCGGAACAAGGTTATGCTTACAGAATAATTCGTTGGGAAAACAGTGAAAGTTTAAACGAACTTGATGAAGAGCTGCCGCCTGAATGGAGTTAAGGGTTTATGATTTTAGACGAAAAAGTTAAGCAGATAATGGAATGGCAGGAAAGTATTGCGTCTTACAAAGATGAATATTTTTTTGAAATCGTTCACGTTTATCTCGGGCAAATTAAAACGCCATTTAACAAACACGACATTGTAAAGTCACTTTCAAATTTTATCCGCAAAAGTGAAAATAAAAAAAATCTTATTTCTTTACTTGATGATGTTGACGTAAAACTTCTTGCAGCAATAAAAATAATTCCTGACTGCACTCAGCAAAAACTTCTTGATTTTATAAACAGCGGAAATGATTTTTCTGAACTGAAACAGACCGTTGCATTTTTTGAACGAATGGCAAATCTTGAAGACAGGCTTATAATTTTTCACATTGAAGATGCAAAAACTAAAAAAGTGATTTTTAAAATAAATCCCATGCTTGCACAGGAACTTGAGCCTTACATTAACAGCACAAAAATTTTTTCTGAAAATAAAATTGCTGAACATAAGAAAAATAATTTTGCGCTTTCACCTTTACTGATTGGAAGTTTTATTTCTTACATAAACATTCATCCAGAACTGGCAAAGGCTGACGGAATTTTTAAAAAGAAAAACCTAAACGAACTTGAAGAAATTTTCGGAACCGCCGGACAGATGCAGATTTTGTTTACTGCCATGAAAAATCTTTCTCTTATTAAAGAAAGTGAAAAAGATATTTTAATTGACTGGAAAAGAATTGAAGTGTTTTCCCAGCAAAGTTTTTGTGCCATTGCCTGTTACTTGTGTACGGCTGCAGCAGGTCATTTTAGCCGAAGTACTTTACATGAAAATGCACAGCTTTTAAATACGCTTATGTATCAGATAGAAGGGCGGCTTCTTACTAAGCTTCAGCTTGTGCGTCTTGGCTTTTTGTTAAAAGAAGAATGCGGCAAAGACAATATGCCTGGCAGAAAAAGATTTGCTTCAATGATGTCAAAAGTTTTTGTTCAGACAGCGGAAACTTTTTCTGATTCAGGCTTGTTTGAACTTGTTATAGAGAGGGCAATTTCTTTAGGGCTCATTCAGAATGTGGGAACGTCAGAAAGCGGAGAAGAAATTTTTACTGTAGAAAAAAACTTTTTTGAAATTTTAAACGAAGAATCTGAAGAAAAGCTTGTAAGCATTAACGCAGGAAATTCCGTAACGATAATAAAAGGACTGTCGCTTTTAAATTTGATTTCAATGATGAAGTTTCTTGAAGTAAAGCATTTTGACACGGCAACAGTTTTTGAACTTACGAAAAAAAGCGTAATGAGTTCTTTTGACAACGGCTTAACGGAAGAAGAAATTTGCAATGCATTGAATAAATTCAGTTTGTATCCTGTGCCTCAGAATTTAAAAATCAATTTGCAGGATTGGAAAGCTTCGTTTAATTCTGCCGTTTTGTACAAAGGTTTTGTTTTAAAAGTTTCAGAAGAAAATTCCATTATTGTAAGAAAAAATCCCGTTCTAGAAAAATTTATTTTTAAAGAAATTGCTCCCGGAATTTTCATTTTGAATTTCACTGATGACATTCAGGCTCAAATGATTATTGCAAAAAGCGGCTTAGACTTTATAGGAAAAATCCAAACGCCAAAAGTTGAAGAAGAAATTGTTCCGTTTACAAAAGTTTATAAGCAGGAATTGGAAACTTCTTTCTTTAACAAAAGTGAAGAGATAAAACTGCCGGACGAAAAACTTCAGCAGTCAGTAATTGCGGAAATGGAAGATGCACTTGAAAAAAGTAATTTTACTGCTGCACAAAAAGAATGTCTGAAAGAGCGCATTAAAAATAAGACGATTTTAAATGTCGAACAGCTTCGTGCTACTTCTGTGCGCTTTGAAAAAAATGAAGCTACTGCAATGGATCATACTGGAAAAATTCACTTAATAGAAAGTGCAATGCAAAGCGGTGCCCTTCTTTACATTGAAGTGGAAGGAAGAAACGAACCTTATCTTGGAAGCCCTGTAAGTTTAAACAAAAAATCTGAACAGCAGACTGTAACACTGTTTCTTGAAAATCTTAATACTGAAGTTTCAGTTTTAATAAGCAGTGCAAAACGTATTAAGAAAATCAGAAGGTACAAAGGCTTTACTGCAAAAGCATTTGATCGCTGGTAAGTGATTTATTTTTGATGGACTTAAACTTAGCAATGAGAGTTTCCATTGTAAGAGTTGATTTTTCTTTTTCGTCAGCGTCGTAAATAATTTCACCTGCGTCCATCATAATAAGGCGGTTTCCAAAATCAAGTGCGTGCTGCATATTGTGGGTAACCATCATTACAGTAAGATTGTATTCTTTTGCAAAACGTTTTGTCAGTTCCATTATAATTGCGGCGTTTGTAGGATCAAGGGCAGCTGTGTGTTCATCAAGTAAAAGAATTTCCGGTTTAGACATAACTGCCATAAGCAAAGTAAGGGCTTGTCTTTGTCCGCCAGAAAAAAGTTCAACGTTATCGTTTAAGCGGTTTTCAAGACCCATTCCCAAAACAGAAAGCTGCTCTTTAAACATTGCGCGTGTTTTTGAATTCAAACTGATTTTTAAACCTTTAAATCCTTTTTTAGAAGCAATGGTCATGTTGTCTTCAAGGCTCATTTTTCCGGCTGTTCCTAAAAGCGGATTCTGGAAAATACGTCCAATGTAACGGGAACGTTTGTATTCTTTCTGCTTAGTAATGTCTTTTATGCCTTCAGAAGTTTCAAGCGTAATAGTTCCAGTTGTGGGAAAAAGGTTTCCTGAAATCACATTGTAAAGCGTAGATTTTCCTGCACCGTTAGAACCAATGACTGTAATAAAATCACCTTTGTTGATTTTTAAGTTGATGTTTTTTAAAGCCTGATTTTCGTCTGGAGTTCCAGGATGAAAAGTAATTCCAATATTTTCAAGTTTAATCATTTTTTGCACCGCCAGTTCTTTTTTTGTAAATTTTAAGTTTTGAAAAAATAAGGCACAGTATAATCAGAATGCCTGTAATAAGTTTAAGATCGTTTGCAGTAAGCCCTATAAATCTTCCGTAGCGTCGTGCAAGAATAATAAGTGCCCTGTAAATGCATGAACCAAGTAAAACACGGAAAGTCTGAAGTTCAATTTTGTTAGACCGTATTACAAATTCTCCCAGCATAAGTGAAGCAAGTCCGCTTACAATTGTTCCCGTGCCAATGCTTACGTCTGCAGAACCAGCGTACATGGAAAACAATGCACCGGCAAGAGCAGCCATTCCGTTTCCGAAACAAATGCCGATTATTCTAAGCAAGTCAGGGTTTACGCCTTGAGAAATTATAAGCTGAGGATTTGAACCTAAAGCGCCCATAGTCAGGCCCATGTCAGTGTGGTAAAACAAGTCTATGGCAAATTTGAGTACAAGCACAAAAATCACAAGAAAAGCCACAAAGCCCCAGTCTGTGTTTACAAGTGATGGAAAAATTGCTTTTGTTTTTTCAAGGATTGAATCGTAAAGTGTTCTGGTTCCAAGGTATGAATAAATAGACGAATTGTGCATTATCCTGATGTTGATGGAATAAAGCATTGTCATAGTAAGAATTCCTGCAAGTAAATCAGGAATGTGAAGTTTGGAATAGATTAAGCCGGTAACTAAACCTGCAGCAAGTCCGCCTGTAAAAGCAAGAATCATTCCTGTATAAACAGGCAGCCCTTTTGCAAGACACGCTGCAAGAATACAAGCTCCCATTGGAAAAGAGCCGTCAACTGTCATGTCACAGAAATTTAAAACCCGGAATGTGCCGAAAACGCCAAGCACCATTATTCCGTAAATTAAGCCTTCAATAAAAATACCCGAAATCATACTATGAATAGTAACATATTTCGGGCTTTTATTGTATACAATTAAGTTGCGATTTTAAGAAATATTAGTTTTCTTTTACTTCAAGTTTTCCGTCTTTGAATATTTTGTTTGCCTGAGAAAGCATTTCTTCTGAAATGAAAATTCCACAGTCTGCTGCTACGTCAAGATCAAAGAGAAGGTCTTTTGTTGCAGGGAATACTACAGGAAGATTTTCCGGTTTTTCGCCTTCAATGATTTTAACTATAAGGTCAGCTGTTTCAACTCCAGCTTTGTAGTAGTTAAATCCACGTGCCATAAAAAATCCGCCTGTTTCTGCAGAAGTTACGTCTCCTGAAAAAATAGGTTTGTGTGCTTTGTTAAACACTGATTTTACTGCATCAATAGCGCTGAAAACTGTGTTGTCTGTTGTAAGGTAAAGTCCGTCAACTGAATTAACTATAGACTCGCATGCTGATTTTACTTCTGTTGATGTTGTGATGCTCTGTGTGATGAGTTTGATGTTAAGCTTTTTACATGCATCTTCTACGATTTTAAGTCCGCTTTGTGAATTTGCTTCACTGCTTGTGTAGATGTAGCCTAATGTTTTAATTCCTGCAATTTCCTGGAAAAGTGCAATGTGTTCGTCTGATGGAATGTAGTCGCTTACGCCTGTAACGTTTCCCTTTCCGTGATCTGTAGTGTCAACAAGTTTTGCTTCTACTGGATCTGTAATGCAACTGAAGATAACAGGTCTGTCTGTAATTGTCTGTGCAAGAGCAACTGCAACTGGTGTAGCAATTCCAACTGCGTAGTCAACGCCTTCGTCTTTAAACTGAACTGCAATCTGTTTTGCCGTTTCAACTTGTCCGTTTGCATTCTGAAGATCATATTCTGCGTCAATTCCAAGTTCAGCAAGACGATCTGTAATGCCTTTTTCAATAGAATCCATTGCCGGATGTTTTACGATTTTAGCAATACCGATTTTAAGTTTTTTATTTTCTTTTTTAGTACAACCGGTAAACACAAAAGCTCCAAGTGCCATAAGTGAAAGTGCTGCAAAAACGATTTTTTTCATAGTATCCTCCAAGTGAAAATCTGTTTCTTATTAAGTATGTTACTATTTATAGAAACGAATGTCAATAGGGTTTTGCTGTTTGTTCTTGCGTTGAAGTGCAGCGTCTTGGAGAAAGTTGCAGCTTCCGGGCAAGTACGCTTTGGGCGATATTCAACAAAAAAGTTTTATGTGGTAAAATCAACAGAAATTCCGGGAGGAAAAATGGAACGTCCAAAGATTTGTCTTACATTAACAGGAAAAACAATCAAAGAAGATTTAGAGCTTATAGAAAAATACAGAAACTACGTAGACATAGTAGAACTTAGAGGCGATTTCCTTGAAGATGATGAACGGCTTCACATACGAAAATTTCCAAGCCTGGCAAAAATCCCATGCATCTTAACATTAAGAAGAGTAAACGACGGCGGAATGTTTAAAGAAGGAGAAGCAGCCAGAACAATTCTTTTTGGAAGAGCACTTGCATTTACAGAAGAAACAAAAAAATTTGAATACATAGATTTTGAAGAAGACTTCCACATTCCAAGCTTACAAGACGCAGCTCTTGCATTTGAAATAAAAATCATAAGAAGCGTTCACAATATGCACGGACCTGTTACAAACATAAAGCAGCGTCTGGAAAGCCTTTGCACAAGCGGATACGAAATTCCGAAAATTGCCTTTATGCCAGAAAGCGTAAAAGACGTAGAAAATCTTTTTAAAGAAGCATCAGAACTAAAAGACAACAATCACATACTTATTGCAATGGGAGACTTAGGACTTCCAAGCCGCATCTTAAGTGCAAGATTAAAAAATTACCTTACATTTGTTTCAGCAAAAAGCGGAGAAGGTGCAAAAAGTCTGTCGCATATAGGTCACCTTGATCCAGTTACTTTAAATGATGTTTACCGTTTCAAGTCAATTGATGAAAACACAAAACTTTACGGAATAACAGGCTGGCCTTTAACTTCAACATCAAGCCCTGAAATTCACAACAAGGGATATGAGCTGAAAAAAATAAATGCAGTTTACGTTCCGTTCCGTGGCGAAAAGTTTGAAGACGTAATGTCGTTCGCAAATGCAGTTGGAGTTGAAGGACTTTCCGTTACAATTCCTCATAAAGAAGAAGCCGCATCTTATGCTGACGAAAAAGATGAAAAAGTAAAGTCAATTGGTGCGTCAAATACTCTTGTAAAAAAAGACGGCAAATGGTTTGCCTATAACACAGATGCACATGGATTTGCAAAGTCGCTGCTGGAATTCTGCGGATTAAAAAACCTTAAGCACAAAAAAGTTGCAATTATAGGAGCCGGTGGAGCTGCAAAAGGAATTGCATGGGCAGTTAAAAATTTAAAAGGAAAAGCCTGCGTTTTTAACAGAACTGTAACTAAAGCAAAAAATCTTGCAGAACAGTACGGATTTGAATATGCTTCGTTAAGTCCTGAGTCAGCAAACATTCTGAAAAAATACAGCGATATTATAATTCAGACAACATCTAAAGGAATGTATTCTACAGAAGAATCAAATTCTGAAAACGACCCGATTTTCTTTTACGAATTTACAGGCAAGGAAATGCTTTTCGACATAGTTTACGTTCCTGCAGTTACACCAGTTATGGCAAGGGCAGAAAGTGCAGGCTGTAAAGTTATAAACGGATTTAATATGTTAAAGTATCAGGGATACGAACAATTTGAATTATATACAGGAGTGGAATACGATGGCAATTTCAAAGGATGAACAGAAAGTTCTGGCTGCTGTAACGGCAGTGGACACTTTAATTAAGGAAGGCAAAATTTTCAGCGGAATGAAAATAGGGCTTGGAACAGGAAGTACAGCAATGCCTGCAGTAAAGCGTCTTGCCGAAAGAATTGCAGACGGTACGCTTAAAGATGTTAAGGCTGTAGCAACAAGTTTTCAGACAACACTTGCCTGCGAAGAATACGGAATTCCGGTTTACACTTTAAATGATAAAGTTATAGGCGGAAAGCTTGATCTTGCAATTGATGGTGCTGATGAAATTGGACCTGAAAATTCTTTGATAAAAGGTGGCGGAGCAGCATTGTTAAGGGAAAAAATCATTGCCTACAATTCAGCAGCATTTGTTATAGTTGCCGATGAATCTAAAGCAGTTGACTCTCACGGAACGAAATTTCCTCTTCCTGTAGAAATTATTGCAGAAGCCAGAGTGCCGGTTATCCAAAAGCTGGAAAAACTTGGAGCAAAATGTGTTCTTAGGGAAGGCGTAAAAAAAGCAGGTCCTGTTGTTACGGATAACGGAAATCTTATAGTTGACTGTACCTGGGAACATCCTGTTGATGCAGCAAAACTTGAAGATGAAATTGATGATATTACAGGCGTTGTTGAATGTGGATTTTTTACAAAAATAAAACCTTCAGCTTTTATTGCAAAATCAGACGGAAGTGTTGAAATAAAAACACCTAGTCAGAGTAAAAACTAACTGCTGACAAGGTGCTTTAAAAAATCAGCGTACGATTAATTCTTCAAGAATTTCGCCGTTAACAATAAACTTTAATGAAGTATCTTTTTCAACTGAATAAGGAAGCGTAAAACTTTTTCCAGGGTGGAAGAAATCTGCTAAAGTAGAAACTTTTCCATCCGGAGATTGTGCTTCCAGCTGAACTGAAACCGGGAAAGGATAATCCGGAAGAGTGTAAGTAAACAATCCGCTTACAGGCTCATTTTCTGAACTTCTATGAGCAAGAACAATTCCTGCTCTTACACGGGTAAAAGGTTCAACCATAACGCCCGGCTCAATTTCCTGGAAATCAATGTAAGACTCTTTTTCAGTTGAAGTTTTTGAAGTAAAGTCAAAAATAATGTTTGAAGTCTTAAGCAAATCCATAAACTGATTAAGCTTCATATTTTTAATGTCAGGCATTGCAATAAGTTCGGTTTTGTTTCCGCTGCTGACAATAAGTTTCAATTCAATAGGATCTATAATTTCAGTTCCTTCGTAAGGGTATTGCGCAAGAATAGTTCCTTCCGGTGCATCATTGTTCATGACAACTGCCGGTGCAACATTTACAAGAGGCGTTTCTCCCGCGTAAAGAGTGGCGAATTTCTGCTGGATTTCAGAGTAAGTTTTGCCAACGTAATTTCCAATGGAATCAAGTGACATTCCTCTGCTTACGGTAAGGGTAATTCTGCGGTAAGCTTTTGTAATTGCGCCTGGCTGGGGATTTTGCTCAAGGATTGTGTTTATGTCGTTTTCATTTTCAGAATAACGGAGCTGGATTTCCGGATACAATTCTTTCTGCCTTAATTCAATAAGTGCCGTTGTAAGATTTTTTCCTATAACGTCAGGAACCATAACTTTTTCTGCACCCTGAACTGTAGAAAAGAAAATTGCAAGACAAGTTACAATCATTATGCCAAAAGTGCCGATAATTGTAAAAAGCAAAACTCCTGTTGAAGTCCTTAGGGAATCAATTGCAGAAGAAAAACTAAATCCTTTGCCTTTTGATTTTTCTGTTTTAGCTGAATCATTTTCAGTTAGATTTTTGATTTCCTTAGATTCATTTTTACTTTTCCTGAATTTCATTTGTTACCCCAAAATCATTTTTTATATCAAAGTTGATTTTAAACTTAACTTGTAAAAGTCAGCCTAAAATAGTTCCTACAAAATTTCTTGCACCGTTCATAAATGATTTATAATCCATTGCCTTTTTTGACTGCCATTGTAATTCCGTGGCAATTAGTATGCCTTTTCCTGTTTGAATTAAAATGCCTCTGTGCTTGTTGTAATCTAGAACAGTTCCTGCAACTGCGGCTGTATCTTTTGGCACTGAATTATCCTGAAGCGCAACTTTACTTGCAGCTGCTGCTTTTAAAATCCTGAGCTGTACGCCATTTACTTCCGTGTAAGTTCCAGGCCATGGTGTGTAAGCCCGAATTTGTGCATCAATATGTTCTGCGCTGTCTTTCCAGTTGATTTTGCCGTCTTCTTTTCTAATGTGAGAACAATAGCTTGGCAAACCAGTCTGCTTGAAAGATTCAGGAAGTGTGTTTGTCTGTGCAATCTGCCTTAAAATATTTGTAATTGCAATTCCGCCGTGAATGGAAGCTCCGTTTAAAATCTGTTCTGCAGTTTCTGTGCCTGTAAGTCCAATTTTCTGCTGGAAGATAATGTCACCTTCGTCAATTCCTTCCGACATTTTCTGAACTGAAAAACCTGTTTCTGTGTCCTGATTTAAAATACAGGCGTTAACAGGAGTAGCGCCTCTGTATTTAGGCAAAAGGCTAGGGTGAAGGTTTATTCCGCCAAACTTAAACAGTGAAAAAAACTTAGGACCAACAATGTGACCGTAAGCAAAACAGACAAAAATATCAGGCTTAAGCTGAGCAATAATTTCCCTTTGTTCAGAGCCAATGTGTTCAGGAGTTAAAATCTGAATGTTGTCTTCTCTGGCTTCGTTCCAGATGCGTGTGTAATGTTCAACTTCTGTAGGAATAAGCTCTTTGTGCCTGCCGTGTGGTGCCGGAGGATTTGTTAAAATGCCCACAATTTTGTACGCCTGTTCAGGTACGTTCTGGGACATTGCACTGTCTTTAAGTATGAGTTCAAGAGATTTTGCTGATGCTGCGGGACTTCCGCCGTAAATAACTCTTAACATTTAAATTCCTGTTTTGATTTTTTTTGCTGCCAGTTTTGCTTCAAGCTTAGCTTTTTTTGCTGCTTTAAGTGATGCTTTTTTTTCGTTACGTTCAGCACGTTTTTTAAACTGTTCTATTGTTTTGTTTTTAAAATCTTCTTCTCCACGGTCAATGTATAAAATGCCGTCAAGGTGATCGTTTTCATGCTGAATTACTCTGGCAAGAAGTCCGTCTGCATCATTTATGGTAAAGCGCTTTCCGTTTTCGTTTAAAGCAGTAACTGAAACTTTCAGCGGTCTGTTTATATTTTCGTAAACGCCTGGAATTGAAAGACAGCCTTCTTCGTAGTCGCCGCATTCTGCAGATGTTTTAATGATTTCAGGATTGATAAAGACACGCCTTACGTCATCATCAGCAATTATAACGAAAAATCTTTTTGCAATTCCAACTTGGGGAGCGGCAAGTCCTACTCCGTTTGCGCTAATCATTGTTTCAAACATTTCGTTTAAAGTAGCACGAAATTCATCGTTAATTTCTTCTGGTTTTACTGCTTCACATTTCTGGCGGAGAACTTCTTCTCCAAGTTTTGTAATTCTCATATTCATTTCCTGTCTTTAATTTAATCTTAACCTTGCAGCTTTAGCGTGGCCGGCAAGTCCTTCTGCATCGCCTATAAAACCAGAAGCTGTAGCAGAAGCAATTGTTCCCTTAGCACCGGAAACTGTACGCAAAGTTGTAACTGTTTTTAAGAAAACCCTTACGCTAAGTCCGCCTGTAAATCTTGCACTTCCGCTAGTTGGCAGCGTATGATTTAAACCTGCAGCGTAATCGCCAAAAACTTCTGCAGCACCGTGTCCAATAAAAAGTGAACCGTAATTGTGCACAAGATTCTGTATTTTATTTCTTTGTTCGCCTTCTTCCATTGCAAGTTCCAGATGTTCAGGAGCTTTTCTGTTTGCAAGTTCAGCTGCCTGTTCCAGACTTTCCGTAATGATTATTTTTCCAAAGTTTTCAATGCTTTGTTCTGCAGTTGATTTTGTTTCAAGAACGGCAAGCTGTTTTTCAATTTCAGCAGCAACTTTTTCTGCAAGAGCTTTATCTGGTGTAGCAAGAACAGGCTGGGCAACAATATCGTGTTCTGCTTGTGCAAGTAAATCAGCGGCAACCCATTCAGGATTTGCAGTTGAGTCTGCAATAATGAAAACTTCTGTAGGACCTGCAACCATATCAATACCTACAGTTCCGTAGACAAGTTTTTTTGCTTCGGCAACAAATTTATTTCCAGGACCGACTATTACATCAACTTTTGGAATGGACTGTGTACCGAAAGCCATAGCGCCAATCGCCTGACTTCCTCCGCATGCATAAGCTTTAGTAACGCCGCAAATATAAGCTGCAGCCATAATGTTTTCGTCAGCGTAAGGTTTTCCGTTTTCGTAAGGATTGCCCGGAACGCCTGTGCCTTTTTGTTCAGCAACACTTTTCTGGGAAGGGTGAACTCTTGGCGGCGTACAGAGAATTATTTCCTTTGCACCGGCAGCTGCAGCAGGAGTTACCGTCATCACTACAGTTGAAACTAAAGGAAATCTTCCTGCAGGAACATAAACACCGGCTTTTTCAACAGGAATATTTTTCTGACCTGTAAAGACCCCTTCTTCAAGTTCTACTTCAAAATCGTCAAATGATTCTTTTTGTTTAAGTGCAAATTTTAAGGCAAGGTCGTGGCTGTAGCAAAGTGATTTGTAAAGTTCCGGATTGTTTTTTTCCATTCTTTCTGCAGCAGCTTTAAGTTCACTTTGTGGAATTTCAAATTCACAAGGATTGGAAACATCAAATTTTTTTGTATATTCATGAAGAGCCTGATCTTTTCTTAACTGAACGTCTTTAAGAACTTCACGGACAGTTTCAATGGATTTACCAAAATCCCTGCCGTTAAAAAAAGAGTCTTCAACTTCTTCAGCGTTAATAATTTTAATCATAGTGAAAATTATACTATCATAAATAACGTTTAAGTAAAAGACCAGGCTGTTGCGTGCTGCAGGAGTTTAGTCTATGTCGAAGATATCGACAGAACATCCTGCTGAAAAGACAAATCTTGATTTTTTAGAAAAGTCTGCACCTAAATCAGTTCTAAGGCTGAAGTAATCATTTATGCGCCATGCACATCCGCCGTGAAATCCCATTACAAAACTCTCTTTTGAAGTTGTTTCTCCGTTTTCTTCTCTGGAAACAGTTTCAAATCCTATGTTGGAATAAACGTAAGGCTGCAGAGTTAATCCGTGGAAATCAATAGTGTGATTTATACCGATTTTTCCGCCTAATCCTACAATGTCGTCAAGAATAACGTTTAAGTAAGGTCCTGCAAAAATGTAATCGGTTATGGAAAAAAGATAATCCATGTTAAAGCCGCTGCCTTTGCTTGAAAAAATTAAGTCAAATCCTAAACCTTTAAGTGAATATTTTGTTCCTGAAGTTTTAATTGAATTTGCAAGGGAACTTAAGCCTGAACTTTTTGAGCCTGTTGAATTTTTCGAGCTTGTGGAATTCTTTGAACTTGAGCTGCTTGTGCTTACTTTGTTAGCGCTTGCTTCTTTTGCTTTCTTCTCCATTTCTTTCTGAAGCTTTTTGTCTTCGTCATATCTTTCTTCAAGAATTTCTTCTACTGTCATTAATTTGCTGTAGCTGCTGTTCCATGTAACGGAAGTTTTTTTGAAGAATGTTTTTGAGTTTAAAAGAATTTCTTTGTCGCTCATGTAGTAAAGATTTACTTTTGAAGTTGTAATGCTGTAAGTTGAGTCTGAACTGTTTCCTTCAATTTTGTATTCAACTTCTACAATAAGTGGCGGGTTAGGCTGATGGAAAAGTGCATCGTAAAGTTCAACATTTTCTTCGTAGTCTTGAGGAACTTCATCAAGCTTTTTTATTGAAACAAATTTCTGATCCAGTACTTTTGTGTAAAGTTCTTTTAAAGGAAGTTCAATTGTTGTAGTAAAGAGATTTTTCTTTTCAAATAAATTTACGTCCAGTGAAACAATCCATTGTTCTGTGTTTGAGTTAAACTTTCCTGTTTCAAATGTAACGTCACCAAGAATTGAACTTGCCGCGTATGTTGCAGATTTTAAAGTCTTTAAGTCTGCATTCATTGTGTTTATGCGTTCATTTTCTTCGTCCAGAATGACACTGTAGAAGTCGCTGTAATTCTGCTTCTTTTCTTCATCTGCATCTTTCTGAACGGCTTTCTGTCTGTTCTTTCTTGCTTTTTTTGCTTTAGAAGTTAAGTTTCCGTTTCCGTCCTGTTCAGATATTGATACAGGTTCTTTTTCGATTTTTTCGATTTTTTCGTCTGCTGCAGCCTGAACTTTTTCGTTTGCATTGTAAATTTTTTCAGCTGCAGTTGTCCTTATTTTTTGCAATGCATTTTTGTTGTCTTCAATTTCTTTTATAAAAGTTGCAGATGATTTTTGAGATGCTTTCTGCTGCTGAAGTGCTTTTTTTGCTGCTTCGTTTTGTTTTTGAATACGGGCAAGTTCGTTTTGATTTTTCTTTTTTATTTCATCTTGTCTGGCTTTTTCTTTTGCCTTTTCAACTGCGTCTGCTTTAGCTTTGGTTTTTATTTCCTGCATTTTTTTAATTTCTTCTTCAAGAAGTTTTTTTTCGCTGGAATAATTTTTTGACTTGTCAGTTTTTGAAGTCTGCTCTATTTTCTTTATCTGGTTTTGCAAAGATTTGATTTTTGCTTCTGCAATGGAACTGTTCATAAGTTCAAAATTTACAGATGTTCCTGAAATATTTGGAATCTGGCGACCTTGAGTTTTTTCCTTTACTTCGCTGGCAACGTCATTAAAAACCGTAACTACAGGAACATTTAGCTGAGTCATTTTAGAAGCAAGTGTTTCTGTAAAGAGAGAGTTTTTTCCTTTGCCGTCTTCTGCAGTTTGTCCCGGACCTGTTGAAAAAAGTGCCATAAAATCCTTTACGTTTTTAGGTGCATTTATTGTAGTAAGACCTTTTGAAAAAGTTTCTTTTGTTGAAGCAAAGGGATTGTTTCGGCAGGCATCAAGAACTACGATTTGTGTAGAAGAGTCTACTAATGTGAAAAAAGTGTCTACGCAAAAACATTTAGCCTGTGCAAGAACTTCAGTTGTAATGTCTTTGTTATCTACAGGAACAAGATAGTTTTTTCCGCCAATCTGAACGCCGTGTCCTGAATAGTAGAAGAAAGAAATTGTATTGCTTCCTGAAGCTTTAACTTTGTCTGCATAAGTTCCTACTGTAGTTAAAAAGTCAGACACTGAAAGGTCTAAAGCTTTTGTTACTTCAAAGCCGCATTCCTGAAGTTGTGATGCAATTAAATTAGCGTCGGCAATTGGGTTTGAAAGTTTTCCTTCCTGATAATTCTGATTTCCTATAACAAGTGCAAAGCGTGGTGTTGAGTCAGATTGTGCAAGGGCAAAAGATGATGCTGCAAAAAATAAAGTACAGCATATCAGCATTTTTTTTATTAAATGATTCATTATGAACTCCTCTAAAAAATTTGTCTTTAAGTTTTATTTTATGAATTGATTTTTACCAGGCAAATCCACAGCCGATATAAAATTCCAGCTGGTGATAATCAGGATTTTTAAGTACAGAGAAAAAGTCAGTTTTAACTTCATATTCTCCATGATTAACTTCTTCCGTAACAATGCCGTTTTTTAAACTGTCAAAGTAATGCATCCAGCCGTAATTGAATCCAGTTGTTATGGTAAATGTGTCTCCCGGAGTAAAGTCTATTCCGCCGCCAGCGTTAAGCCCGAAAGTTTTGTTTGTACAAATGCTTACATTTCCTGTAATAAAAGGACGCCAGTGCATTCCAAGGTTTGCATTTGCGCCTAAGCCAAGACTTCCGCCGTAAACATCATCTTCATTTTCTGAATTACTTATGCTGCCGAAAAATCTTCCTTCAAAGAAAAAGAATCTGCCCATTGACTGAGAGTATGCAAATGCAAGTGACGTAAGGTTGTATTTGTTTTCGGATATTGCTTCTTCAACCGGGTAAAATGAATTTATTGTAATGAAAAGCATATTTCTTCCGCTGCGTTTTTCTTCATCAGAATCATCAGAATTATCGTCATCATCATCATAACTTTCTTCTTTTGCCAGAATTTGCTTTTCGGCTTGATCTTCTATTTTCTTTGCAGCTATAGCTTTTTCTTTATCGGCTTTTTCTTTTTCGTATATTGCGTTGCATTTTTCTTCGTCCGCTTCAATTTCTTTTTTTGTTCGGATTTCAATTCGTGGATAGATTGAAAGCTCTGAAGATTCAAGGTTAATTTGTTTAACTGTATGAATTGTTTTATTCTTCTTTCCGATTTTAATAACTTCGCACTTAATTGGACAAATGTGATACTCGCTTGGTCTATCCCATTTTGAAACTTTGTAAGTAAGCTTTACATAGAAAACAGGAGTTGCACTTCTAAACAGCGAGTCGTAAACCATAACGTTGTCGTTGTAAGCAGAAAGCTGCTGGTCGTTCATCTTTTCTATGGAGATGCTTTTTTCGCCGGTTACTTCTGTGTAAGAAAGAGGAATTTCTGCCGTAAACAAATTTGCCCTGTCCAAAAAGTTTGATGTTACGTAAAGTTTCCAAGCGTTAATTGAACCGTCGTATTCGCTTACCAAAGTGGAAAGCTCACCTGTTAAAGAAGTTGCAGTGTAGGTGGAACTTTCAAGATCTTTGTAAGCAGCGGAAATCATTGGAAGAAATTTTTTATTGTCTTTTTCAATTTCTTTGTTTTTTTGTTTTTCATAACTTAATCTTTTTAGTTCAGCTTCGTCTCTAACTTTTTGTGCAGCATCTTCTCTGCGTTTTAAAGCTACTTCTGTTATATTTCCTTTGTCGTCAGTTTCAACTTTTTTTGGTTCAGCGTTATAAATTGCAGTTACTTTTTCAAGAGTTTCATTTTTCAAAGTAGAGTTGTAATTATCAATGTAATCTTGTGAAGTTTTGCGCAGAGAATAAAGGTTAAGCTTTAAACTTTCAATGTAGTTGATTTTTTCCTGGGCGTCTGAATTTTTTGTAATGGATTGTTTTAATAAAGCTGCATCTTTTTCAAACTGAAGGCGCTTTTCTTCAATAAGTGCATTTTCTTCTGCAGTGCGTTCTTGAGCAAATTGTTCTTCCAAATTTTTGCGTGTCAGTTCTAGTTCTTCTCTTTCTTTCCGTTCCTTTTCAAGTTCAAGCTGGATTTCTTCGTGTGTATCAAGTGCATCTCTTAAAAGCTCTTCTTTAATGGCGTTTTGTTTTGCAAGTTCTGCTTCGAATTCTTTTTTTATGGAAATGCTTTCAATGGAAGCTTTGTCTGTTTCGTTGATTGCAGAAATTTTCTTAAGTGCTATAAGGTCGTTTCCGTTAAAAGAAAAATCAATTGTTGTGGCAGTTGTGTAAGGAATCTGCCTGCCGTTAGTTTTTTCCTTAACTTTTTGCTTAACCGTGTTGAATGTTGCGTCAACGTTGGCAGAAGAAGTCTTGATTTGCTGGGCAAGTGTATCTGCAAAAACTGAAGTTTTGTTTTCCGGTGTTAAGACAAGGTAATTCGGTTCAGCTGAAAAAAGATAAGCTACAGTACTTTCTTTCTGGCTTTTAGTTGCAGCAAGTCCGCCTTTAACGCCAAGTGCTCTTGTTCCTTCTGTTTTAAACGGATTGTCGTAAGCACCGTCAATAATGTAAAGCTGAGTTTCGCAGTAGATTTTGTCTGCAATGTCTGACTGCAAATCAATTCCGTAAACTTTTGCCTGATCTTTATTCCTGATAATCGAGTTGTCTGTTGGAAGAAGATAATTTTTTTCTTCGTCGGTAAAAGCGTGGCCTGTAAAATAAATAAGCGAAACGCTTTGAGGATCGCTGTTTACTTTTAAAATATAATCCTGAATTTCATTTGCCATTTTAAGAGAAGTCAAGTCTTTTTTGAATGTAACGTTAAATTCTTTTGAGCGCAAAACTTCTGCAATTTGTTCGGCATCAGCAATGTTTGTTTTTAAAGGATAGTCCTGATAATTCTGATTTCCGATTACAAGAGCATATCTTCTTTTTGTAGTTTTATTTGACTGAGAAAAAGCAGCACACACAGTAATCATTAAAATCAAAAATGATAAAATCTTTTTCGTAAAAGTAGTTTTCATAAAATCCTCTCTGAAAATTTAATTTATATTTTATAGAAGCAAATTATTTATGTGAACTCCAGGAAACAGAACTTTCTGCATAGGCTTCAGCTTTTGAGGCTTTGGCAGCAGCTTTTTTTATGGCAAGGGCACGTGTTTTGGAAACAGTTTTTTCAGGCTCGCCGCTTATTAAATAAAAATCGTCTGTTTCTGTGTAAGACGGAATTTTTCCTACAAATGCATCAAAGTCGTTTGTGGTAGAAGCGAAAACTTGCAGCGTTTCTTCTCCGTATGGCGGAACAATTTCTATGCTTTGAACTTCGCCGTACACAAGAGGATTTATTACAACCCATTTGCCTGCATCTTTTGTTGAAATGCGCTTTACGAATTTTTCTTTTCCATCAGCAGTGTAATCAAAACAGTAAAGGTAAGAAAGCTTTTCCTGATTTTCATTAAAGACGTAACCTACAGCGTAAATGTAGCAGGGTTCAGTTGCCCTTACTTCAAGTTCTACGCCGTCGCCTTCTTTAAGTGAAATGCCGTTGCGTTCTCCGTTAAGCCTTACTGAAACTGCAAAGTTAGGGTCGCTTACTCTTCCGCTGGCAATTTCGTTCTGCAGGTTGTAGCTTCTTGGTCTGTAGCTGTATTCGCTGTAAACTTTGTACGGAATTTTTACTATTGATGATGACAAAACTTTTCCGTCTGAACCTACAAGATAATAAGTTAAAAGTAAATCTTCGCCGTCAACAGAGCCTGGTACAAAAAAGTATGAGCCTTTTAAAAATGAATCTGCAGCAGAAGATGTAAGCGAAAGTTTTTTTCCCAAAGATGATTTTATCTGTTCGCAAAGTACGTTTGAAAATTCAGTTGGAACTGTGTCGCTTTCAAAAAGTGCAGGGTAAACGTAAATTGATTTTGAAGAAGAGTTTATGTTTGCAGTAACGGCAGATGCGGCTTTTTCTAAAGTTGTAACTTCTTTAGAGCGTTTTTCGTATTCAACAAAAAATTCTTCCTGGGAAAGTTCAGGTTCAGCTGATTGTGATGAGCCTAAAACTTTAAGTATCATTTTTAATTTGTTAAGGTCTGCATAGTCTGATGCAAGAATGTTCCATGCAGCTTCCTGTTTTGAAGCGCTTAATTTTTCTATTCCTTTAAGATTTGAATTTATCTTTTTTACAGTTGATTCTATTTTGTCTTTGTAAAGGGGAATTGCTGTTTCCGGATTTATGGAAGCCGTTACTGTATATATTTTTTTAGAACCGCTAAGTCCGTTGTCTTCTGTTTCATATTCAACTCCGAAAAGTTCAACTTGAGTAGAAACAAGAATTTTTTCTTCCATCTTTAACATATAAGATGAATTTGTATTGCCGTTGATTTTTGAATCAGAAGCGCTTTCCTGTTTTTCAAGGGAACTTTGAACTCGTGTGTCAAATATTTGTGCAAGGGAATTCAGTGCTGCAGATTTTGCTTCGTTTTCTGTACTTCCGGAACCTTGTGCGTTTATTTGTGCAAAGATTTTACAGGAACAGGCAAATGCAAAAACAAATAAAAGTGCAGTTATTTTTTTTAAGTATGTGTTTTTAGTAAAAATATTCATTAAACTTCTCCATTCGCAAAAGTAAAAATTACCCGTTAAGTATATCAGAAAAACAGCGTAAAAAAAATGGAAAACCGTATTTAATTGTTATTTAAAATAAAAAATCCGCAGAAAACATTTAATTTTCCACGGATTTATTCAAGTACTTCTTATTTAGAAAAATCAGTATTCATCAAAATTTGCTGTAACAGACAATGGTGAAGAAGTCATTTCTGCTGCAAGAGAGTCAGCCATAGAAGCTGCTTTCTTTAAATCTTCACTGTCTGAATCAAGTCCAAGTCTTCTGATGTACTGTGCTGCCTGCTGCTGGAATAATTCTTCGTCACAAGCGTAAACCTGAACTACAGTGTACTGGTCGTAAGTCTTGTTCTTGTCTTTGTCTGTAATGCGCTGTAAAACCCAGTAATCTGCTGCCTTGATAAAGCCTGTAAACTGTGCTTTTGTTGAGTTGGCTGTAAGTGTTTTCTGTGTGTCTTCATTGCTTGAAAGAACGCCGCTGAAACGTCTGTCTACACCGTTGTTAAGTGACTGGGCAATTTCTACCATATAGCTTGCATTTACTGAATCCTGAAGAAGCTTAAGATCTTTGTCTGTCTTTTTCTGTCTTACTCCGTTAACTACAATAACTTTTTTGCTTTCAAGTTTTTTTGCAAGTGTACCTGATTTAAGTGATTCTTCGTCGTCAGCTAAAGCGGCGTCAACCCAGTCTGGAATGTCTGCACCAATAGCTGCACCTTTATAGTCAATTAAGGTTCTTTCAATTGGAGATGACTTTTTTGCTACAGTTGGCGTTGTTGATGCTGAACTTGATGCACAACTATTAAAATAAGTTCCTGCAGCAAGAATGGCAGCTGCAATTACCAAAGATGATTTTTTCATTTAATTCCTCCGAATGTATTGTTTATAGGTAAATTATAGTTAATTTTATACTACAAGACAAGTTTTTTCTTTCTCTGCGTAAAAGATTGCGGAAAAGTTATTTTTCTTTATGGCGTCTGTCAAGTTCGTTGTAAACGTCCTGCCATGAAACTCCTTCCTTGTACATTAAAACGCTTACAAAATACAAAAGGTCAGCTGCTTCCCAAATAACGTCTTCTTTAGTTTCTGCGTCATCTGTAAGCTCTTCTGCTTCTTCCATAACTTTTTCACGGACACGCTTGTCGTTTAAAGTTGCAGTGTAGCTTCCCGGTCTTGGATTTGCAAATCGTTCTGAAATAACGGCGTACAGTCTTTCTAATGTAGAGCGTTCATCAGGCTGGCTTCCAAAGCAAGTCCAGCTTCCTGTGTGGCAGGCTCCGCCGTGAGGTATAACTGTTGCAAGAACAGTGTCTCTGTCGCAGTCAGCACGAAGCTTTACTACTTGAAGGAAGTGTCCGCTTGTTTCTCCTTTTGTCCACAGAACATTTCTTGTACGGCTGAAGAAAGTAAGCTTTCCTGTTTCAAATGTTTTTTCAAAAGCTTCTCTGTTTGAATAACCCATCATTAAAACTTCGCCGTTTACGCTTTGGGCAATTACAGGAATCATTCCGTCAACTTTTTCAAAATTAAGGCAGCTTATAAATGCATCCTTTAAATTTACAACGCCTGTGTACAATGCCATTCCAAGCTGAACGTCACAGCCGAGTTTTTCAAGTTCTGTTATCTGCTCAAGGGAATTTACTCCGCCTGCTGCAACTACACGGCACTTTACTGCACTGCGTAATGCCTTTACTTGTTCCATGTCTGTGCCTTCCATGCAGCCTTCTTTTTCTACACAAGTAAACAGAAGTTCAGAGGCGTATTTTTCTGCTTCTTTTGCGCCTTCAATTAAGCTTATGTTTACTGTTTCTTTCCAGCCTTTTACTGCGATTTTTCCGTTAATGGCATCAACTGAAATTATTATGCGCTGCCTGCCGATTGCTTTTGTCAATTCTTCAAGAAATTCTACGTTTAAAATAGGGTCGCTTTCGTTCTGGCGGTTTGAATTCCAGGCTGCACTTCCTATAATTACTTTTTCTGCTCCAAGTGAAATAAGTTCACGGGCTTTCTTTACGCTGCGGATTCCTCCTCCTGTACGAACGTTTCCTTTTCGCAAAAGTGATTTTAAAAGTTCAGTGTTAGGTGTATTTCCTTTTTCGTTTGTGTTGCCCATTGCGGCGTCAAGATCAATTACTGCAACTTCGCCATATTTGTTAAAGCCGTTAATGAGTGCGTCTGCATCATCACGCTGAAGCATTAAGTCTTTTCCGTTTTTTAACTGGACTACGTGTCCGTCTTTCATATCAATAGAAGCGATAACCATAATGCTGTTAGTTTATAGGAAAAAGATGATGTTTACAATAAGAGTTTTTTGTCAAGTACGCAGGGGCAGCAATGGCGGCGAAAATAATTTTCCTATAATCTTTAATAATCTAAGAAAAAATTGTAAACTCAGTTCTATGCCGGTTTTGGAAGTTAAAGATGCATCTTACAGTTATCCTCAAAGTAAAAAAAATGCTTTGAATGATGTATCTTTTAAAATTGAAAAAGGAGACTACACTGTAATTTTAGGCGCTAACGGTTCAGGAAAAAGTACGCTGGGCAGACTTCTTGCAGGCTTTATTTCTCCAGACAAAGGAAAATGCATTGTAGAAGAAAATGTTTTCCCGGGCATAGTTTTTCAGCAGCCAAAAGAGCAGATTGTTGCAGGAGTAGTTGAACGTGATACATCTTTCGGGCCTGAAAATTTAGGACTTTCAAAAGACGAAACTGAACTTCGCACAATAGAATGTCTTTCGGTAATCGGAATGGCAGACAGGGCACTTTCCCGCACTTACGAACTTTCACTTGGCCAGACACAGCGCATTGCATTCAGCGGAATTCTTGCTTTGTTTCCTGAAGTTCTTATTCTTGATGAAGTTACGGCAATGCTTGATCCTCTTGCACGGGAAGATTTAATTGAATTTGTAGGGCAGTGGAATAAAAAAGGTCACACTATAATCCACATTACCCACGATGAAGACGAAGCCAGAAAAGCCAGACGGATTATTGTACTTGAAAAAGGCAGCATTTTATTTGACGGATCCGGAACTGATTTCTTTAACGACAAATCTTTATACGAAAAAGTATTCGGCAACAATTCCTACTTAACTGAATGGAAAAAAAATCCGCCTGAAAAAAATAAAGAAACGGCACTTAAAGTTGAAAATCTTTCATTTGAATATCCTGAACGGAAAATTTTTTCCAATATGTCTTTTTCACTGAAGAAAGGAACTTTAACTTCATTAAGCGGACCAAGTGGCTGCGGAAAGTCTACACTTTTTGAATGTCTGTGCGGACTTGCAGAACCAAAGTCAGGAACAGTAAAGGCTTCTTCCAGACCAGTGCTTTGCCTCCAAGAAAGTGAAGCTTCTTTGTTTTGTCCCTTTGCTGCAGACGATGTTGCTTTCGGCGCAAAAAATTCAGGCTTTGAGGGAAAGAATCTTGTTCTTAACGTAAAGAGCGCAATGGAAACGGCAGGGCTTTCTTACAGAGAATTTGCAGACAGAGGAACTTTTACTTTAAGCGGCGGCGAAAAACGAAAACTTTCCATTGCAGGAATAATTGCATTAAATAAAGACATACTTATTTTTGATGAACCAACTTCAGCCCTTGATCCTTACGCAAGAAAAGAAGTTCTGCTTGGCTTGAGAAAATTAGCTGATGAAGGAAAAACCATTTTGTTCAGCACTCACCGCATGGAAGAAACTTCTATTGCAGACGTAAATCTTAAATGGGAAGAACTTGTGCTGAACTCAAAAAATCAAAGTGAAAGTAAAGCAGAAGAACCGGCTGAAAACGAAAGTCTTGAACTTATGGAAAAAATTCCAAACGCTGCAATTATAAGTTCATTACGGAAAATTTCTGCTTCGGTAATGGCGCCTCCTGAAATTCCTCCGTCAGTGATTTCCAGATGCAACGGCCTTGTAAAGTTCATTATTTTTGCCTTACTTTTTACTTTAACGCTTTTGGCACGGCCGCTGTGGCTTTGCGGAATTTTTATTTTTATAAATGCAGTTTATTCTCTTTTGGCAAAACATTCACTTAAGAAACCGCTTCATGCTTTTAAAAATCTTCTTCCCGTAATTTTGATTTTCGCAATACTTCAGTTTATGTTTTATCCTGTTCTGGAAGGCGATGTAATTTACACTCAATGGAAAATCTTTATTATTAGCAGGTCAAAAATTTTCTATGCAGTACGGATGCTTATGAGAGCCTGCAGTTCAATTATATGCGCCGGCACTTTTTTAAGTTCAACTAGCGAAAGGGAAATTATTGATTCTCTGGCAATTTTGCTCCGGCCTCTTGGTAAGTTTAAAAGATACATTGTTCTTGTGGCAGAAATAATTTTACGGTTTGTGCCTATTCTTATGGACGAACTTTCCGGCATTATTAAAACTCAGATAGTCCGGGGCGTTTTTGCAGAAGCGAAGGGTCTTAAAAAGCTAAAGATTTTAATTCCTCTTTTTGTTCCCCTTATGATTCAGACGTTTAGAAAAGCCCAGTATCTTTCAGATGCACTTACGGCAAGACGTTTTAAATAAGTTTTAATTTTTATTTTAAAGAGACAAAGTATGAACTGGAGCGTTGTTTTTTTTATCAACAGTTTTCTTTTAGGTATTGGACTTGCAATGGATGCATTTTCTGTTTCTCTTGCAAACGGACTGAATGAACCAAAGATGAAAACTTTGCGGATGTGCCTTATTGCAGGCGTTTACGGAATGTTTCAGTTTCTTATGCCTATGGCCGGCTGGATTTGCGTTCATACAATTCTAAACATTTTTACTTCATTCCAGAAATTCATTCCGTGGATTGCACTTTTGCTTCTTTGCTTTATTGGCGGAAAAATGATTTTTGAGTCACTTAAAGAAAGTGGGGAAATTCCTTCAGAAGAAAAATCAGGGTTTAAAAAATTAAGCGGAACTTTGCTTCTGGTGCAGGGAATTGCAACTTCCATAGATGCACTTTCCGTAGGGTTTACTATTGCTGAATACAATCTGCTTATGGCATTTACGGCGTCGCTTATAATTGCAGCTGTTACTTTTGCACTTTGCATGGGCGCACTTGCAATAGGAAAGGCAGCAGGAAAAAATCTTTCTAAAAAAGCTGAAATTTTAGGCGGCTTTATTTTGATTTTAATCGGGATAGAAATCTTTATTAAGAATATGATAGAATAAAAATCAGATTTTAAAATGAGGTATTATAATGTTGGAAATGAAATGGATTGTACTGGCAATAGCAGTTGTTATGTACGCACTTGTTATTGCTTTTCAAAATAAAAAAGTGATTTTTACGTCTCTGGCAGCGTTGATTGTAATTGCTGTTTCAATGATTTTTCCGGATACAATTTTTCCTTTGCCAGAAGACGTTATTGCTCAGGGCGGAAACCTTCCTTCAAGAATTTTTAATCTAAGCCATTGCTTTGTTGACCTTATCAACTGGAACGTTCTGCTTATTTATCTTGGAAGCATGATTATTGCATCTCTTTTCATCTATTCAAAAATTCCTGCTAAAATTGCAGACGTAATTGTCAACAACAGCCGCAGCACAGGACTTGCAATGGTTCTGATTCTTGCCATGACAGGAATAATTTCTATTTTTGTAGAAAACGTTGCAACTGTTTTAGTTATGGCGCCTATTGCCTTAGCTTTATGTCGTAAGGTAAAAATCAATCCTGCATTTTTTATGATAGGTCTTGCCGTTATGAGCAACCTTGAAGGAACTGCAACTCTTGTAGGAGATCCGCCTTCAATGATATTTGCAACTTTTGCAGGTTACAATTTCAACGACTTTTTCATTCATCAGGGAAAGATTTCAATTTTCTTCATTATTCAGGCAGGACTTTTAGCAGGATGCATTTTCTTTTACTTTCTTTTTACTAGAAACGGCAAAAATAAAGTTGAAGTAGAAGAAGAAAAAATCATTTCAGTTGTACCGCTTGTTCTTCTTTTGCTTATGATTTTCGGACTTGCTGCAGTAAGCTTTATAGACACAACTTTTGAATTTTTAAGCGGGCTTTACGTTTTTTCTCTCGGCGTTATAGGAATTTTATGGTACCTGATTTTCCAGCGCAAAACTTTAAAAGAAACAAAATCCCTTATTTTAGATTTAGACTGGGAAACAATTTTTTTCCTGATAGGAATTTTTATCGTAATAGGCGCAATTAAAGACACAGGACTTTTAAGAGTATTTGCCCAGTTCCTTTCGGGAGTAACAGGCGGTTCAGTTTTAAAAGGCTTTTTGATTATACTTGGAGTTTCTATTGTCATAAGCGGATTTGTAGACAACGTGCCTTACATCATAGCAATGCTTCCTGTTGCAGCATCTATGGCAGAAAATATGAGTACGGCAGCATCTAAAGTAAACCCTGAACTTTTTATGTTTGCCCTTTTAGTTGGAAGCTGTCTTGGCGGAAACCTTACTCCTTTTGGTGCAAGCGCAAATATTGTCAGCATGGGAATTGTTAAAAAAGAAGGCTATCCAATGAAGTTTTCGCTATGGCTTAAAGTAGGCGTGCCGTTTACAATCATAACGACAGCAGTAGCTTCAGTTTTCCTTTGGTTTATCTGGAGATGATTTAAGCCATTATAGAAATAACGCTGCCAGTTTCAGGCATTAAGCCGGCTATTCCGTAAGATGCAGGCTGAACTTGAGCGGCAGCAACTTCCCGTTCAATTTCTTTCTGATAAGTTTCAATCAATTTGTCTTTCTGTTCATCTGTAAGCTGGGACAGTTCATTTTCGTCTGCCGGCTTTGATTTTTTCATGGAAACAAGTTGATTTATTAAAGAGTTCAGTATTCTTATCCTGTCAACTGAAATGCCGTTCTGACCACTTTTTGCAGAAACGCCCCTGACGTAATCAAATTGAGAGTAAATAACTGCACTTGGCTTTACAGGAACATTTAAAACTCCCGAAGAAGAAGAGAAAAGTACTTTGTAAGAAGATGGATTTAAATTTACTCCGTTTGAAAACATAATATACTTCCTTACGTTTTCATTATCGGAATTTGATTTTAAAATTTTAGAAAAATATTTCCATTTCCTGATTATCAGTAAAACTGCTTAGACCAGTCTCTTATTCTGTTTTCCAAAGATTCAACGTATTTGTCAGAATCAGTTTTTGTAGAATCAACTAAATAAGGAAGAATGACTTTCTGCTTTAAACTCTGCCATCTTGCAGGAAGAATTTTCGGCAGCACAAGATACTTTTCTCCAGGCAGGTTTCCCAGCAGCTGATGATAAAAGACAGGAAAAACTTTTTCGTTTACAGTCTTCATTGAAGAAAAACCGCCTGCTATTCCAAAAACAACTGAATCAAGCTTCATGGAAGTGGAACGCTCTAAAAGTGTAGTCTGAGTATCTTCCCTGAAAAACCAGTTTATAAAAGAAGCACACTGCTTTAAGTTCCTTGATTTTTTGTAAATACCGAGACAAGTCAAATCGTCTTCTACAGGAATTGTGCCGTTACTTTCAAGCCATCTGAAAGAAAGCCCTTCCGTCTGATTGTCATTCAGCGTAAAAAGATTGTTGCTTGTAGTGCAGGCAAAAAGACATCGTCCTGTAGTAACCTGGCGGTATTCAGGCATATAAAGATAACGGAACTGAAAGTTCTGCTCTGTGGAAGTGTCACCGTTACATTCAGCAGTCCATTCCTTCATTTGCACGATAGTTTCTTCCAAAGCCTGGCTGTTCCAGTTAAAGCTTGAACCTTTTTCCATATACTCAACTTGATTAAGCTTAGTTGCTTCGTAAAGAAAGTTTGGATTCCAGCTTATGCCGTAACCCATTGAAGTAAAGGAATCGCTGTTTTTTCCCTGAACATTAAACTCTCTGGAAATAGACTTTATCTGCGAAAGATTTAAAAAATGCTCCGAAGAAATCAAGTCTTCATTCTGACGGCTGAAAATCATTGCAGGAAGATTAAAACTTACAGGCAGAAGATACTGCTTTTCGTTTAAATTGCCGTAAGCAAGAAGCTTGTCGTAAAATTCATTTTTGTGAACATCAGAATTCTTAAAGACAAAATCAAGTGGAGTAAAATATTTCCTTACATTCTGATTTTTAAGCCACGACCCTATAATAATGTCAGGCTGAATTTCATCATGTGCAGGAGGAAGTGAAGTTGCAACGCTTTCCTTGTAAATAACTACAGCCTTAACGTCTTTGTGAGTTGAATTGAAAATCTCAACGTAAGAAACAACTTCAGTGTTGTCTGTCCATATAACGAATTTTTTTGGATCAGTGGATTTTTTGCATGAATTGAAAACAAAAAGTGAACATACAGCAGCCGTTACGTAAAGAATTCTTTTCGCAAAAGCTGCCGTTTTTATTCTGAGACTATTTAGCAAGTTCATCTGCTGCAGTGTAAATTTCCTGGTACACAAGATTGATTTTATCCTCTTCAAGACTGGAGAATGCTACACGTAAAGTGTGAGCGTCAATAGCGATTGTACCAATTCCTTTTTCTTTTAGCAACTTCTGGCGTAAAAGTTCAGCATCAACTTTTGTGTCAAATGCCATAAAGTATCCGGAATTAAAGGGATAAGGCGTAACTTGACTGCTTGAATGTGTCGTAACAAAGTTCTTTACTGCCTTGTAGCGGTTTTCAAGAACAGTGCGGTATGACTTTTTTTCAGCTTCCATTTTTTCGCTTTCCCTGTAAGCTTTAAGAAGCATTGTTTGTGAAGGAGTTGCAGCACATGAAACAGAAGAACGGATTGCAGCCATAAGCTTTTTCACAATAGCATCGTAATGAGCTTCAGAAAGACCTTTTCCGCCGAAAGTTACGAATCCTGAACGGAATCCCCAGACAAAATCTTCTTTTGTAGGACCGTCTATTTTTACGGCAAGAACATTTTCGTGAACATCACAAAGTTCAGCAAAAAGAGACTGAGGATAAATGTCATCTTCGTAAGTAAGTCCAAAGTATGCATCATCGCACCAGACCATAACTTTAGTGCCTTTTTCAGCCAGAGATTTTATAATTGAAATAATTTGAGCAGCTTCATCTTTTGTAGGAGAATAACCGGAAGGATTTTGAGGAAAGTTCAGAATTACCCTTACAGAACCTGATTCAGCTTCTTTTTCAAGAGTTTCCTTTAAGCCTTCAATATTAAACTTTCCATTTACAAATGCCTTAAACTGAACGAACGGAGCGTTGCGTCTTGCACTTGCAATCAAAACGTAATTGTCCCAGCTTGGATCTGCTGCAACAAGCCCTTTAGTTTCATCAAGGAATAAATCTGCCAGATAAGAAATGCCTGCTGTAAGACCTGGAACTACTACAGGAAGTGAAAAATTTTTTCCCTTAAGAGAAGGATTTTTCTTTACTAATGTTTCTTTCCATATTGCACGGAAATCAGGATTGCCTGCAGTTGGTGCGTATGCTATAAGTTCTCCGGAAGAAAGTTCTGGAGCAAGCTTCTGTATGCATGGAAGAATTGCAGGCTTTCCGTTTATGACAGTCATGCCGATAGTTCCGTTTGCAACATTACCAAGCTTTTTAGCTTCACCGCTTTGAGCAATAATTCCCTTTGGAAAGTAAAGTCTTTGTCCAAGATCAGAAAGGAGACAGCCAGGGGTTGTGCCGTTTAATGAATCATTTAATTCTTGAGCTAATGGGTTAATCATAATGACTGAATTATAATTATTTATGCATTTCTTGTAAATATTTATGCATAAAAACAGTGAATTTATGCATTTAAAGGTGAAAATTACGGCTTATTCCTGACAATCCTTACGAAAAGGCTTTGTCCACTTAAAATATTCAGGAGCACGGTAACTTATGTGCCAGCCGCCGTTGTAAAAACCGTTTTCGTTTGCAGTAGGAGAAACAAAAATTACACGGGGAGCATTTTCCGTATCAAGAAAATATTCGTTGCTCATCCAGTCGTGAACATCAGCATTATTTGCAGGAAGAGAAAAATTGTTCTGCTTGTCAACAGGCGTAGAAAAAGTAAGAATGTACTTGCCTGGCTCAAGAGTAATATGCATAGCCATACCGCCGCTTAAATAAAAACTTTTCTCGTAAAAGTAAACCTTGGGAACAGATTTTGCAGTTAAGTTGCTTGTAACCCATTCGTAGCCGGCCTTAGCCTTGGAGTAAGTAACATCGTTGCCGTCCATATCAGTAACCGTAAGAAAACAGCGCACCGTATCTAAAGCCGAAGAATTAGAAGGTCTGTAAATAATGAGCCCGTTTATTTTTTCCGCAGCAGACAAAAGCATCATGCACATAAGAAAAAGCTTGTACAACTTCATAATTCATTTTACTTCAAAACAGCAGGAAAAATCCACATTTTTTATATGGAGCATGACCCTCTTGCTAACCCGCTTTCCGTGGCTTACCCTCACGGCCGGTGCTTCGTTTCACTACGCACTTGCGGCGCAACCTGCAACGAAGTTCCCCGCGCAACCACTCCAATCGGGGCTAGGCTAAAAGCATTCCGCAATTTTTAAAGTTTATATACTTTATTCCCTCTGATTCAAGTTCGGTCTGAAAATTTGCATTTATTCAAAAGATTGTTATATTAATATATAATCTTAAGGATTAAAAAAAAACTTTTGTAAGTTTATACTCACGGTTTAGGGGTAGATTTTTGTAACCGAAGTGAAATAAAAATTATATATAGTGAAATAATCAAGAGCGTTTCATCTTGTAATATGATTGCGGAAGGGGATTAAACTACCTCATAAAATAATAAGAATTGACAAAATTTCCCTCATAAAATAGGTGTATTGTTATAATATTCCCTCATAAAATAGTAATTTTTCTGTAAAAATCGCTCATATTTTAGTAAAGCTGTGGTATAATGTTCCTCACTGGGGTGCAGCATGTACTTAAAAAGAAAGATTGATGATTTTTTGATTTCATGGAAAGATTCATCTGATAAAAAACCTCTTATTGTAAAAGGTGCAAGACAGATTGGAAAAACAAAATCCATCGACCATTTTGCAGAAAGCTACGAAAACTATGTGAGCATAAATTTTGCACTCGAAACAAAATTCAAAACAATCTGCGAAGACGGATTTGATGTTGATTCAATTATAAAAAATATTTCGCGCATTGACCCCTCAAAGAAATTTGAAGCAGGAAAGACCCTCATTCTTTTTGATGAAATTCAAGACTTCCCCGAAATTGCTGCAAGCTTAAAATCCTTCTGCATCGACGGCCGTTTTGATGTTATCTGCAGTGGCTCTATGCTTGGAATCAATTATAAAAAAATCCAGAGCAACAGCGTCGGATACAAATCAGAGTTTTCAATGCAGTCTCTGGACTTTGAAGAGTTTTTGTGGGCAAAGGGTTATGGCGATGAAACTGTAGAAGATTTTCTTTCTCACATGAGGTCAGGTACTGCCTTTAATCAGACAACAATGAATGTTTTCAATGAGCTCTTCCTTGATTACTGCATTTTGGGCGGAATGCCAAAGGTCGTTTCTAACTATATTGAAAAAGGAACTTTTGAAGGCAGTCTTGAATTGCAACAGGAACTTATTGCTGATTACATAGAAGATATCAAAAAATACGTAGACGGCATCGACAAAACCCGAGTTCTGAATGTGTTCAATCATATTCCGGTTCAGCTTGCAAAGGAAAATAAAAAGTTCCAGATCTCGAAAGTTGCCAACGGGGCAAAGTTCAAAGATTACTGGGGCTGTATTGAATGGCTCAATGATGCTGGTATGATAAATCTGTGTTACTGTCTTCATACTCCAGATTTACCTTTGAAGGGTAATTACGAAGATAACAAATACAAGGTCTATTTCCGTGATACAGGACTTTTAATTGCAAATCTTGATGAAGAATCTCAGGATGATTTACGGTCAAATAAAAACATGAATGTGTACAAAGGTGCCTTGTACGAAAATGTAATTGCGGAAGCTCTTTGTAAGCAGGGATATGAACTGTTCTATTATAAAAAGAAGAGTTCGACTCTCGAACAGGATTTTTTTGTTCGTACTAAAAAGTCTCTTGTGCCTGTGGAAGTAAAATCAACTAACGGAAAAGCAAAATCCCTTTCGACACTTATAAAAAGTGATTCGTATCCTGACATCACAACTGGAATAAAACTGATTCATGGAAATGTGGGATTTGAAAATAACATTCATACTTTTCCATACTTCTGTGCATTCTTGCTCAAGCGGTATTTAAAAGACGTGGATTTCTAGAAAGGGGAAATAACTAGCGTTTTAAACGGTGGCGCAGCTTGACTGCGACATCCGCTTTGAAAACCATGAAAATCATTAAGGCCCCAAGGTTATCGTGCTAAGATAACACAATACCTTACTTTTTCTGGAGGGAACCTTAATGAGATTCTATAAGAACCAGCATCAATTTTACATCGGTATCGACCTGCATGCAAGGACGATGTATGTCTGCGTCATCAACAATCTTGGTGAGACCGTATTCCACAAGAACATGATCTGTTCCACAGAAAATTTGGAACTAGTAACCAACACATTCGGAAAAGACATTGTAATCGGTGTCGAATGCATCTTCACCTGGTACTGGATTGCAGACTTCTGTGCAGAAAACGGAATCGACTTTGCACTTGGGTATGCTCTTTACATGAAAGCAATCCATGGCGGAAAAACAAAATCTGACAAGATTGATTCTGAAAAAATCGCAAACATGCTCCGTGGAGGAATGTTTCCCATCGCATATGCATATCCAAAGACAAAGCGTGCAGTACGTGACCTCCTCAGAAGGCGGCTCTTCTTTGTCCGCCAGCGGGCTGAACTTTCAGTGCATCTTCAGAATACGAACCACCAGTACAACATAAACGAACCTCTGACATCTTCAAGGATGAGGAGTGAAACTTACAGGAACACAATACCAGAAAAATTCAGCGACCCGGCTACGCTCAAAATGGTAAACGCGGATCTTTTCATGTTCCAGGCTTACCATGACATCATCACAAAGCTGGAGTTTCAGATTGAGGACATGATGGAGATTCAGGATCCGTATTCCTTCAGCTTACTCCGTTCGATTCCTGGTCTTGGCTTTATTCTTCCGCTTACGATTCTTTATGAGATAGACAGCATCTCCCGCTTTCCCGATGTTGGGAAATTCATTTCCTACTGCCGCCTCGTAAAATGTGCACATGAATCTGCCGGAAAGAAGGAGAAAGGCGGACACAACAAAATCGGAAACGTCCACCTCAAATGGGCATTTTCTGAAGGTGCGGTTCTTTTCCTTCGCAACAATGAACGCGGACAGAAATGGCACGAGCAGCTTGTATCCAGATACGGAAAGGCAAAGGCCATGAGCCTTATCGCTCAGAAACTTGCAAGGACAGTGTTCTACATGCTCAAGCGTAAGGAACCCTTTGATCCGGACAAGTTCTATGGTGAATGACAGGACGGAACGGTGAGCACCTCGCATACGTCGCTTCGCGCCGTTTGCATGAGAGGAAATTACTTAAGTCACCGCTCACGCGGCTTACGCATAACTGAAGCAACAAACGGCGAGTCCTTTGAAAAAATGTGGATTATCTGCTGCATGACAGCCTTACACTTTCTGACTACATGCCGTGACTTCCTGAACCTGTGAATAGACACCGTTCCGGTCCTTACTTCGCAGCTCAGCTGCTCGGAGAGTCGCTAACAACAGGCCACTGGACTGTTGTTGCCACTATGTGGCCGCTCCCTATATATTCTGTTTTGATTTGAAATAACAGGCTGACTGTCCTGGCTTTGACCTGCATATATAACTGTTGGAGCTGCTGCTACCACTTAATCTTGCATCAGGCTTAGCCGGGTACCGAATGATTTCTTCAGCACTTCTTTTAGTGACTGACTATATGTGTTTGATTCAGGAAGCCTTTCCTGCAATCCGCTTCGAATTACGATTCAGTTTCTGCTTTTTTGTTTTGAATCTGAACTTCATCTTTCTCAAAAAGAAAGCTGCCTTAAAAAAGACAGCCTTAGGATATTATTTTTTATGAAATATTATTGACACAACGGGGCCTTATATGTGTTAGGTGATTATTCTATGCAAACAACAATAATTCCTGGGAAGTGTTTTGCAATTTAATTTTTTTGAGATTCTCTAAATTTACCACAGCACCAAATTCTTGAAAAACAGCTTCAAAACTTGAAATATCATTTCCCCAATAAATCATAGCACAAGCCATAGGAGCACCTTTGTTATCCGTATTTCCGTTTACTAAAAAACGAAGTCTTGTATCATATAAGAAACAAACGGCATCCGCATCTCCGAATACAAATTGTTTCCAATGAGTTGTATTCGTTGCGACTGGAACCAGTGCAATTATCTCTGATTTATATAGTTTATGAGTATAGGAACATTTTGAAAGCCAATCCTTTATGGTTGTTCCACGCTCCCTATCGGCACCATAAGGAGGATTCATATATACAGTCTTAAAATTCCATTCCTGATGCAGGCCGTCTGTTTCAGGAAGACGGTATTCTGTCTTTGCATTTACTATAGAGCCTTCGTTTGAGCAAGGGTCTAATTCTATTTCTCCTCCAAAAACTCTTTTTACGGCATCGACATATTTGGGTGGCGTACACCAATGCTGCGATTGAGAATTTACACTTCTTCCTGCAAAATCTGTAATAGATTTAGTTTGTTCCATATACAGCCTCCCAATCCTTCTTAGATAAAACAGACAATTCTTTCTTTAAATCCAAAAGCGTTTTATTTCTTGGAGAAATAATGTTGAACCAATTTTCTATTTTTGAGATATTTTCAGTAAAATAATTGCAAAGAGCTACATCACTCTCATAATCCATTTTTACCTTCGTAAAAATATTTCCTTTTTTATCAGCAGAGTAACTTTTCTGGAATGCTTGTTTTACTGCGGAATATTTTTTATTCGGGGAAAGCAACAAATCTGTTATAAATTCAGATATTCCTTTATCTGTTAAAAAAATAAGCCAATCATATGATTGTGCAAGAACTTTTAACTCTTTATTTGGATTTTCAGATGTAAACCAGTTTCCATGATTGCTGACAACGCCAACTGTAAGAATAAAATTTTCAAGTAGTGATTTTTCTTCAGACTTAATCACATTTGAAAGTAATTTATAATAGTCGTCAACTATATATTCATCTTCAGATTTTTGCAGAAATCCGGCTAAAGTACCATCTGATTTTCTAACTCTTTGCAAAGCAGATACTGTACGTGCGACATAGGAGCCTTGTTTTGCTTTTTCTATAGTCTGAGGTCCTTTTTTCGAACCTTCTTCAACTCCGACTCGTTTACATTCAAACATCGCAAATGGTTTTGAATAAAGTTTATATACACTATAAGAATTTGAAGAGGAGTCTACATAAGAATTTATAATTTTATTTTCGTTTGATAAAAGTGTGCAGGCATTTCTAAGCACATTTTCTTTATCAATGAGCATTACGGACTTTTGTTTTGAGACAGAGTCGGCTAAATTCAATTTTTTTACAATTGACGAACCGCTTATCGGAATATCTGTAGATTCGTAGGTTGATTCTGCAATTTTTTTATGTCCGTGTAGAGTAAACTCTACATTGTGCGTTATTTCGCTATTAGCAAATTCTGGCAATGGTCGCTCTATCGCCGCAAATGTATCAAGTTTCCATGATTTTATGAGATAATATGTTATTATTTCAAGAAAAGTACCTAAAGCTCTCCCAGCGGCTTTTTTTTTATCGTTTGTATATGAAAACACATTGTCAGCCAAGAGATTTTGTAGTTTATCAACTGATTCGTAACCCATAATGATTATTATATCAAAAATTGATTTTTTTTCTACCCAATCATCGCGCCCCAATGTGGGCGTCCACATAACATAGGTTAGGTCGCAAGGGCGGTAAGGCTGGTCTGGGGGCTGGCCGGCAACCTGCATGAAAAAAAACTTGCTCGTATAAAAATATATGTGTATAATAGAGAAGTAGGGGTACTTTAATGAATCGCACTGTTCTGTTCTGTTCTGTTCTGTTCTGTTCTGTTCTGTTCTGTTCGCTGATATAATCTTTGGACGAAAATTATATATGAGATTAAAAGGCATGCTGCCCGTATGGGGGTGGTGTGCCTTTTTTTTGTTTGGTCTGCAGAATTTGAGGGAGCAGGCGGAGTAGGAGGCTGTAATGAAGAATAAAATTCTTGATGTAAAAAACTGGAAAATATTCTGGTTTTTTGTGTTTTTTTTGTGTACATTTTCTTGTTTTGCAAAGGGCGAGCCGGAATGGTTTTTGAACTGGCGGACTGTTTATCCTAACGAAAAATACATAGCACAGCGCGGAAGTGGCGAAAATGCAGAAAAAGCCCAGACAGATGCGCTTTCTCAGATTGCCCGCTATTTTCAGACTACAGTAAATGCAAACCTTACTACAACAATGCAGTCCGTAACTGCGGAAAACTCAGTTTCTGAAAATACTACCGTTATTGACGAAGTATCGGTTCTTTCGCAGGTGGAACTGTTTGCAGTTGAGTACACGGAAGGCTATTACTACAAAAAAGAAAAAAAGTGGTACAGCGTAGCATTTATAGAACGCAGCAGCGCATGGACGCAATTAAAACCGCAGATTGATATGGAAAAAAATACATTCAACCGTATGTATCAGAAAGCCTGCGGAGAAAGCGAACCGCTTGAAAAACTTAAAAGCTTAAAGACTGCCTTTGAGCAGGGAAAAATACTTTTGCAGAAGCTTGAATATGCAAGAATTATAAATCCTGCTGAAGAAGAAAAATATGCTCCGGAAAGAAACTGCCTTTCAGAAATACCGGCAGCTTTTTCGGAAGAAAAAGCAAAATGCAGGGTGTATGTTTCCGTTCCGGCTGATTACAACAGAATTATTACGGCAGCCGTAACTTCTTCGTTTGGTGAGTGCGGTTTTTCTGTAGCAAAGTCTTTAAGCGAAGCATCTCATATTGCAGAAGTTTTAATAGAAGACAATGCAGAAGGAAGTGAGCCTGTATCTATCATTCCGGCTATAAGTTTGAAACTTATCGGAAAAGAAACAGGTCAGACCGTTTTTTCATTTGAAGCAGAATCAAAGGAAAAAACAGTTTCGTATACTTTGGAAAACGCAAAGAAAAAAGCGTATCCAAAACTGGCAGGGGAATTAAAGACAGAAATAAAAAATAATCTTGGAACTGTCTTTGCATTATAAAATCATTCATACATACGGAGGAAGATGATGAAAAAAATCTCGGTAAAAATGGCAGGTGCTTTTGCAGCACTTATTTTAGGGCTTTCAGGCTGTGGAACAACAAAGGCAGTTTCTGACCCGACACTAAAAGTTAATGTAGACGATGATGTTGATAAGGTTACCGTCATTGATTGGACAGACAGGACTTTGGGAGAAGTTGCCGCACCGCAGTGGCTCAAGAATATGCGCCGTGGAAATTCCGACACCTTTAAGGAAATGTGGGGAACAGACGCAAGCCGTGTTGTAAAGGTAAGCATGGCAACAGGAAAGACGGAAGCAACGGCACAGGCACTTTCAAGGGCAGGTTTTGCCTACACTCAGGCAGCGGAACTCAGCCAGAAAGTAATCGGTCGTGTAGGACAGGGACTGAATGATGTTGGCCAGCTTGAAGCTGTTTATGTTGCTGCAAGCGAAACAAAGGCAGATATGACAGGCCTGCGTGAAGAAACCGGTTTTTACCAGAAAGTGCGTACTACAAAAGCCGGAACAAAAGAGCAGAGTGAGAAGTACATTTACTTCACCGTGTATTCAATGGATAAATCTACTTGGGATGCACTTTGCAGAAAATATTTGATGGACGTTATGGGAACGGAAGGTCTTGAAACAGAAACTCAGAAAAAAATCGGTGCGCTTTTCAGCGAAATGAAAGACGACGCAGACAAAAAAGATGCAAAAAAACAGGCAGTAGAAGAAGCACTGTATAAAGCACAGCTTGCACGACTTGAAGCAGAAAAAGCAAAGGCAAATGCAGATGCCGCTGTAAGTAACGCAGAAGTGGCAAAATCAGCCGTAGAAGCAAAAAAACTTGATGCCCAGGAAGCACAGACAAAAGCCGCCGCAGAAGAAGCGATGGATTTGGCTGACTTTTTGATGTAAGTTGGCGGAGAAAAATAAATGAAGAAATTTTTATCATTATTGCTTATAAGCCTTTTTTCAATTTCCCTTTTTGCACAGACAAATGTAGCAGAAAAGAAACTTGGAAAAAACCTCGAAAACAACAAGGACGAAACGGCAGTTTTTGTAAGTGAAATTGACCTTAGAAAAATGACGGTTACTGAAAGCGGAACGGTAACTATTCCACTTTTTGCAAAGAACAAGATTAAAGTCGTATCTGGTATAGACATGACAAATATCAAAGAACGCATTGCATATACCAAAAAGGAAAAACTTGCAACAACCTTTGAAGTAAAGGATTTAGCAAGCAAAACATACGCAATTACAAAAATAGATGGCATTGAAACTGTTGCCCAATATAAAGAGCGGTATCTTGAAGAGCAGAAAGCCGAAGCCAGAAAGAACCTCACCAAATTTCCCGTACAGGTTGTAAATCAGGAAGTTTCAAATTTGAGTGCATCAGAAACAGCATGGCTTCCGGGGCAGATTCAGGACAAGCTGAAAAGTAACCTTCAGGACTACCTTGGAATGAAAACCGTAGTAGATTCAAAGTCAGAAGCAACGCTTAAAAAACTTCAAGCAGAAAGCGAAAGTGCAGGGCGCGACGAAGAAACTGCAATAGAGTTTGGAAAAATCACCACGGCAAAATTTGCAATCTTTACAAAGCTCCGTAAAACCGCAAGCGGCTATGTTATAAGTGTTGATTTTACAGACCTTACAACTGGCGAGCAGATGGCAAGTGCAACATCAAAAGAGTATTCAAAGGCAGAATACCTTTACGGTTCAACAGGTGCAATCGACGAAGTGACTCTTTCACTGGCAGACAAACTTGGAATTAAGATTTCTGACCTTAACAGAAACCTTCTAACAAGCGGTTCTGCAAATTTTTCTGTGGACGACCAGCTTGAACTTGCAAGACAGAACGAAGCCCAGTTCCAAAAAATGATGAACCAGTACGATGCAGAACTTTCAAAACTCATGCAGAGTAACGACATAAACGCCGTTCAGAACAAAAAAAGAATTGAAGCAGAAAAAGCCCTTCTTGCAGAAAAACAGAAGGCAGAACAGAAACGTCAGGAAGAACTTAAAGCCCAGAAAGCGCGTGCAGACGAAGATGCAAAACTTGAAGCAGAGCGTTCCATTGCATTAAAAACCCAGCGTGACCAGATGGCAAAAGATGCCGCTGCAAAAGCTGCAGAAGTCCGCAAGCTTAAAATGGAAAAGCAGGGAGTTTTGGGGCAGATAAACATTCTTGAATCAAAGAAAAAAGCACTTGTAGAAATCCGCCAGAGCGTAGAAAGCAGGAGCCGGGAACTTTATGACCAGCTTGTAAAAGACCGCCAGAGCGAAGAAGAACGAATACGCAACAAGTCATATTCAACCGTAGAACTTGGAAGCGACGGAAAACCTACGGAAAAGGCACTTGAACGCCGCGAAAATCAGGTTATAAAAAGCTATGAAGACTTAACGAACAAGTTTTTTTCCGACTGCGAAAGCGTAAAACAGTCTACAATGGCACAGCAGAACGCACTCCTTGCAGAAATCCGTGCAGACCAGAAAGCACTCAGCGCAGTGCGAACCGTATCTTCTATGGGAGAAGAACTTAAGGTAAGCTTTGGAAAATACGAAGGAAGCCAGGACGGCTGGAATGCATACCTTAGCCTTTATTCAGACGGAATTCTTCTCTACACAGACAACTTTATCGTAAAGTACGAAGCCCTGAGCGGAAAAAAAGCCCCTGACATGGCAACAGAACTGAACGATGCAGTAATTGAAGAGTACACGAACAACGTAGATATGTACAACTCCCTTTTAGTTCGCGGCGACCCAATCATCTACTTTGAAATTGACTACAATGTCCTTGCTGAAAGTGATGAAAAGCCAGGTGAATATAAGTTCAATTTTAACAAGATTCGCATCCTCAATACTGTAAGCGGAAAAGTAACACAGACAAGCGCTTTGAATAAAATTGAGCCTCGTACAATGAAGCCTGAATGGGATTTGAGGGAGATTGTGGGGGTTGTTGCAAAGGAAAAAGTTGATAATGTATGTGTGAAATATTTTCTTGAAAATGGCTTGAATTTAACTGAAGCAAAGAATAGATCTCCTGTGTTATATGAATGGTTACCTCATTATTTTGTAAAAATACCGAATAAAGATTATGCAATGATGAAAGTTGAAGTTTGGCAGGATTTGTATACATCTATTATAGGAAGCAATCCAAGTCAATTTGAAGGTGACAATAACCCTGTAGAAAATGTAAGCTGGTATGATGCAATTTATTTCTGTAATAAATTAAGTGAGTATTTTTGTTTCACACCGGTATATTCAGTAAACGGAACGACAGATGTTACTAAGTGGAATTATACACCACATAATGGTTATTCAATTCGAGGAAATGTAATTCAGAATACAAGTGCAAACGGCTTCCGATTACCAACAGTAGAAGAATGGGAGTATGCCGCAAGAGGCGGACAGAATTATAGGTATTCTGGCAGTAATAATCTTGATGAAGTAAGCTGGTATTCAAACAACAGTAGAGGCAAAACACACCCTGTAGCACAGAAGAAGTCAAACGGATACGGCTTATATGACATGAGCGGCAACGTCTGGGAGTGGTGTTGGGATGTTTACCCGAACAGCAGCGACTACCGCTATTACCGTGGTGGCAGCTATAGCAGCTACGACGACGGCTGCAAGGTGGGCTACAGGGGCCGCGCAGATTCAGAGCTGGTGCGTGTGGATCTGGCCAGCTACCAGAGCAGCGACCTTGGTTTCCGCATTGTTTGTTCCGCTGATAACTAGGCAGACGAGTGTAGCCTACAGCAGTACGGCACATGAAGGCGGTAAGCCGAAATGGGCAGTACTGCTGTGAGCGGAGCGAGAGAAATATGAAGACAATTAGTGTAGAACAGATGACAGGTATTATTCAGTGTTTTTTATCTTTATTAGCTTGTATTTTGGCATGGATTATTCCGGAAAAAATCAAATGGGAACAAACATATAATTCTTTGTGTGATGTTTACAGAAGTACGGAATATGGAGCTGCGATACAGGCAATTGTGGATTTCTTTGTATTTGACTGCTCTAAAGATGTTTCAAAAATCGATTCGGAGTATAGAAAGAGGTTTCTTCATGATTTTTATCCAAATCTAGAAGTTGATCCTCAGGAAGCAAGTCTGGAAGACTGTAGAAAAGTATATATAGATTCTTTAAAAAATGATGTGACTGATAATTCAAAAATATTACATTATCAACGTCGCTTATTGGTTCAGTTTTTTTATGAAATTGATTTATGCGCTAATTCTATTTTCATTGGAAAGCGAAGAATAGGAAAAGACTATACTTCAAAAGAAGCAGATATCTTAAAAATTCTTTTTTATATTGATGAAGCAATAAAAGATGATCCAGTATTAATGAAAGATATTTCATCTTTTGAATGCGTTCCATCTCCAAATCATGTGAAGGGGATTAATAAAGGAATAAGCAGACTTTATCATCTATTGAAGAAAAGTAAGCGCGAAATGGAGGTTTAGAGATGAAAAATTTATTTGGTGGTTTGGCAATAGGTTCGTTATATTTAGTAGCATTACTTATTCTAAGCATCATTAAAAAAATTGATTTAAAGTTTGCCTTGTTATTTGTTATTGCTTTTTTGATTATTTTTACTTTGAATTTTGTTTATTTGCTTTGTAAAGATTCATATAAAACAAAAGAAAAGCTAAAATTACTTAACAAGATGACATTCGGTGTAGAAGAAAAAAAGAATTTTTTTGAAATAAAAAAAATAAAAGTAAACAGGGAAGAATGTGATTGGTATAAGATTTATTGCAATACTTTGATTGAAATATAAAGGATGCAGAAAAGATAAAAATTATGGCCCTACAAACCCAATTCATGACCTTCTTCATAAGTCCATTCTCTGAACCGAGTTCCAGTGCAGAACTAAATAATTTCTTAAAGTCTCGCAGAATAATTAACGTTGAAAAACGGCTAATAGACGGCGAACGTGGCACTGGCTGGGTTTTTCTTGTTGAATATACGGACATTGAAGGTGGTAAATCCGCTTATACAATGAGTTCAAAAATAGACTGGAGAGATGTATTAAATCCAAGTCAGTTTGCTGTTTATGATTTCTTACGGAAAACAAGAAAGGAAATTGGTGATAAGACTAAAATTCCGCTATATGGAATTTTAAGTAATGAACAGCTGGCTTTGATGGCTCAGAATCCACCAAAAACAAAAGAAGATTTTCTTAAGATAAAAGGTGTTAATGAGCAAAAGTACAAACAATGGGGTGAAATCTTCATAAAAGCAATTGAAAAAGCTTTGGTTTCTACTGCAGAAGCGCCAAAGAATATAACGAATGAAACTGAAAATTCCGCTGATTCTCAGCTGGATATATTTTAAGATACTTTGTATCTTTGGGATAAGCCTTTAGAAGAACTTGTGGTGTTGGGATGTTAACCCGAACAACAGCAACAACCGCTATAACCGTGGTGGCAGCTATAACAACAACGACAACAACTGCAAGGTGGACAACAGGAACAACACAGATTCAAAGCAGGTGCGTATGAATCTGGCCAACAACCAGAACAACAACCTTGGTTTCCGCATTGTTTGTTCCGCTTCTTACAGCTCTGTAATAAACGTGATTCGTCAATTTTGCAGAACCGGTTTATTCCTGTAGGTTTTTGCTTTGTTAAAAATCTACAAAAAATAATTTTGGCTGTGTTGTGCTGGTAGCGGTAAAATATACGCGAACGCTTAACACAGTTTTTTTATGAAACGCATCGGAAATTTATTTTATCAGATTACAGATTTTAACAATTTAAGGAATGCATATTTAAAGGCTCTAAAAGGAAAACGTTTTTTACCGTCCGCCATTATTTTTGACTGCAAGGCGGATGAAAATTTACATTCTATAAAAACCCGGCTTGAGTCAAATACATATAAAATCGGAAATTATTATCAGTTTAAAATATATGATCCAAAAGAACGGCTTATAACTGCGGCTTCTTTTGAGGACAGAATTGTGCATCATGCAATCATGAATGTTCTTGAGCCGGTATTTGAAAAACAGTTTATTTTTCATACTTATGCATGCAGAAAAGAAAAAGGAACTCATAAGGCAGTTCTTTATGCTTTTAATAAAGTAAAATCCGGCGGATATTTTTTGAAACTTGACGTAAGAAAATATTTTGACAGTATCAATCATACTGTGCTAAAAGAAAAACTTGAAAGAATTATCAAAGACAGAAAATGCCTGAATCTTCTTTTTAATATCATAGATTCTTTCGGCTGTGAAGATAAAGGACTTCCTATTGGAAATTTGACAAGCCAGTTTTTTGCAAATTTATATTTATCACATACGGATCACTTTGTTATAGAAAAATTAAAACCGCAAGGTTATGTTCGTTATATGGACGATATTCTTCTGTTTTCCAATTCAAAGGCTGAACTTAATTCTTTTTATCAAAAACTGAAATTATTTGTGGAAGAGAATATTCGTGTTGAATTTAAAACTCCTGTGATTAACAGCTGCAAAAATGGCGTTCCATTTTTAGGATTCTTAATCAAACATTCGTGCATAAAAGTTTTAAGTAAAAACTGGAAAAGAAAAATCAGAAAAATAAAGCATCTTCAATATCTGGCAGATACAGGAAAAATCTCTTGCGAAGAATTTTACAGTCGTTTTCAATCAATCGTATGTTTTCTGCCCTTGGTGAAAAAAAAATGGATGCAGGTTAGATAATCAAACCAGCTCATATTTTACGACAAATGCAAACTGACCTTGTGCAGCAAGAAATCCACAATGTTCAGGTGCTCAATGCCGTCGTGGCTAGAAGTCGTGATATTGTTGAATTTTTGGGACTTAGGATTTTTTAAGGAGGCGCTGCCAAAATAGGGAGATTTTTCAAAAGATTTCTTTACGCACCAATCGAATAGGTGGTTAGGTTCTATTCTTTTTTCAATTGCTTTTTCGGGAATGTCAGAAATTAAACCGATTTACTCATAACTTTTGTTACCTTCAATTTTGATTGCTCTGTATAATTTGCTCTCCATTTCAATTCAATTATTCCTTATACAAATCTTTCAATTCATAAAGAATCAGCTGCTTTTTATGTTTTTCATCAATCTCTTTATAACCAGATTTAGAGAAGAAGCCATATTTGCTGCAAACAAGTCCTGTGTTGTTTACCTGCTGAATTTCATTCCAGATAAGATTGGAGTCTAATTTTCCTTCACGGAATTTTGCTTCATAGAAAATATAACAGTTATCATTTTCGGTAACGACGTCAAATTCACCGTTTTTGTGATTTGCCGGATCGTCATACCAGTACTTTCCAATTTTCTCAAATGAGTCCTCTAATTCTCCTGAACGGTTTTTACGGATTAAAAACTGTTTGCAAACTTGTTCAAAAGTCAGAGGCACATAATGTTCTTCAAAATCAGCTTCAATAAATTTATCATAAAACGCTTCTGAATCCATAACTGCAAGTCGAGAAAGATTTCTGTAAATGTATTTGAAATAAAATAAAGTAAGCTGGTCCGAAATATAATAGCCGGCTTTTTTCTTGTTATTCTCATCATTAATCGGAGATTCTTTTACAACAATATCCATGCTTATTAACTTATCAAGAACATCCACCAAAGTAGGTGAACTTGAAACTTGAGACTGGGAGAGGATATCCTTAAATCTAACGAATCCCTTTGCAAGAGCTTCAAAGACTTCATAGGCATTCTGCATTTTTGAAATTTCTGATTTCAACTGCATCTGAACTTCATTTTCAAAACGGCTGCCTGGACTTGCGATTAAATCAATTATATTTTGCTTAACAGACTTTGATGAATCTATTCGCCTGTTGTAATATGGAATTCCGCCAAAAACAGAAAATAAACGAACCTTATCTTCGTCGCTAAAATCCTGATAGAAGAGTGAAGAATCAAAATAATCCATGGCCTTGAGATTCATGACTAAATCAAAACGGCCAAAAAGCGGATTTTCTTCTGAAAGCAAAGATTTCATAGTTTCTACATAAGAGCCGCACAGAATAAGCTTTAATTTTGAAGTGGATTTATTATTGTCGATAAAAGACTGAATTATGCTGTCTAAGCCCTCAACAACTTTCCGGATATATGGATATTCGTCAATTACTACAATTAATTCTTTTTCTTTTGCCTGTTTATAGAGAAATGCGAGAGTTGACTCAAAGGTATCAAAGGCTAATGGCGGCAGACCAAAAGTTTCTGAAATAATTTCGCAAAGGGATTTAACATTATTTACTTCAGAAGTTTCTTTGCACTCATAATAAATAGAAGTTGTTTTTGTTGCCTTAAGACAATGCTTAATCAGTTCTGTTTTTCCAACACGGCGACGACCATAAATAAGGGCTGCATTATCTTTATCTGAATTGAAAAACTTTGAGATTGCTTTGATATTTTCTTTTCTTCCAAAAAAAGGTTCGTCTTCTGCCATATGAAACTCTTTTACTCGATTAAAATCGACTCGGTTGTAATCGAGTAAAATTATAATGATAAAAGGGAAAGTAGTCAAGTTTAGACTTTATAACTAACGAACGCAGTTAATTGCCAATTACATTCCCTGCCTCTTAAATGAACTTATCATTGGGACTTTGGGAAGTTTTACATAATCCAGATTTTAAACGTAGCGAATTCGATACGTTTAAAACCGATTTTCCTGAACGTCGGATTCCAGTTATCACTTTTATAAGATCAACATCGTAATAAGGACGGATAAGTTTAAGATAATCTTCGCGAATAAGATTCATATTTTCAAAACCTCCTTAAAATAACTAAAAAGTGAAAATATAAACACTCTTATTTGCATAAATAATATCAAAATTAAATTCTTTGCAAGAATAAACTGTTTTATTTTCATATAAGGTAACATTTTACTAGGTCAAAATTCAAGTTTTGTAACGGAATTAAAACCAAGTAAGAACCATGGCAT
>CAMCRZ010000006.1 GCA_945877425.1 uncultured Treponema sp. | reverse complement strand
ATTTTACAGAGAATGCTTTTTTTTGTAAATTTATTTAAAACTCGAAATTTGACCTACTAATTGTTATGCATAATCTTAAAAAACTTTATTGCAAAATCATTACATAACATATAATATTTGAAGCAATGGAAGGTTTACGGAAATGAAGGTTAAAGTGTTTTTTGTTCTGCTGGCTTTTATGGCAAAGGGAACGCTGTCTGCTTTTGACAGTTCAGATTTTCAGCTGATTCAATACGGCGGAAAGAAAGTTCTTGCTGCTAAAACCCAGATTGTTCAAAAAGAGTACGAAAACTTAATGGGAGAAAATCCAAGTGTAATAAAAAATGAAAACCTGCCTGTAGAAAATGTAAGCTGGTGCGATGCAATTTATTTCTGCAACAAATTAAGTGAAGCTCATGGGCTTGTTCCTGTTTATTCAGTAAACGGAAAAACAGATGCATCTTTATGGAATTATACGCCTCACAAAAGACAGACTATTAAAGGGCAGATACAGCTGAACGAAAATGCAGACGGATACAGGCTTCCTTTAATAGAAGAATGGCAGCAAATAGGTAAAGAAGAAAAATTCTGGGAATGGTGCTATAACCTTGAATACAAAGATGACGGCTGCTTCTGTAATTTTTCCGGAAACAAATTCAACTGTATGATGGACAGCTGCTACAATTTTTCCAGCACAAGATATTACACCATAACTTTCAGAGTTGTCCGTTCGTATAACTTGCCGGCAGATTAACGGAGCTGAAACTTTGAATTGCAGAATTTAGTAACGAATTCAGTTTTGTCCTTTACATTTAAAATCCTGTAAATTTCAATCATTCTGTTTTTAACTTTGCTTTCTGAAATTTCGTAAAGCTGTGCAATGTCCCTGTATTTTGTTCCGGCTAAAACTTTTTCCAGAAACACTAAATCCTGATTTGTAAAAGTCTTTGAATCAAGAAAAATATTTTTCTTTTCGTTAAGTTCATTTTGCGAAATCATTTTGTAAAGAAGGCTTATAATTATAAAAATCAGTGAACCGCCTATAACGTGCATGGTAGAAACAAAAAACGCTAAGGGATTTACAGTAAAAAATTGCTGGAAAAGAGAAGCTGCCGGTAAAATAAGAAAAACTGAAATTTTAAAACTTTTGTGTTCCCTGAAAAAATTATCAGCATAAAAAAAGTAGTAACTGCATACAATGCATATAAAGCCTAAAAGGTTTCCCTTGTCTAAAAAATTTCCTATTCCGTAAATGTAAAAGTTAATGGCAAAAATCTTAAACATAAACGGATTCAGAATCAAATAAGAAAAAAACAAGGTGGACATGAGGTTTATAATCAGTCCTACTGTACGTGCAAAAATTCCTATGTTGTTTTCCATATAATAATACTGCACTATGCTGATTACAACGTTTATGAGTGAGATTGAAAATCCTGCTGCAGCAATTAAACGCCACAGCTTTTTTTGAGAAGTTTTCATGAACGGCTGTCAATCATCACTTTTTCAATTTCGCCAATATACATTGTGTGGAAATCATTGCTGCGGTAATTCTGTTTGCAGAGCAATTCTTCTGTAAAGCAAAACGGGTCAAACTCCTGAACGTAAAGTTTTTTGCAGAACATAACAAGGCGTGCCTGCTTGATCCATGGCGTACCGTTCATATATTCAACATCAAGTTTTGCAGCTTTAAATTTGTCGCCGTCTCTGCCTGAATGTTGTCCGCAGTAGTTAAGTGCATTTTTGTATTTTTCAGAAAGAACGCTTAAAGAAAAAGTATCAGTCTGATCGATTATTTCTTTTGTGTAGCGCTGAGGCCTTAAGTAAATGGTTGCAACAGGTTTGTTCCAGAGCACGCCTACACCGCCCCAGCTTGCCGTCATGGTATTCGGTCTGCCTGTAATTACTTTTCCTTCGTCGTTAAGTTGTTTCGTACAGGCTGAAACAAGCATCCAGTCTTTTCCGATAAGTTTAAATGCATTGTCCGAAATTGCTTCAGGACGAATTACTTTCATCATAAGTTACTCCAATTTTCCAAGATAAATCTGTGAAATTATATGATGAAAAAAAACTTATAAGCAAGTAAGTTTAGTCTTTAAAAACGGCTGTTTTAAAAAATCCATAAGTGAATCTTTCCAGTAAGGCATTTTTATTCCAAGTGCCTGCTGAATTTTTTCAATGCTTAAAACTGAATATTCCGGTCTTTTTGCAGGCGTAAAATATTCTTTGGAAGAGCAGGGTTCAACTTTGCAGTTTGTGTTTTTTAGAATACCCAGCTTTATTCCTGAAGCTTTTATTTCCTGAGCAAAATCCCACCATGAAATTTCTCCGCTGTCAGTTACGTTGTAAATTCCAAAAGGAACGTTTTTCTTTTCAAGAATAAGTGCAATTACGTTTGACAAAGTGGTGCAGGAAGTAGGGCAGCCTTTTTGTGTGTTTATGACTTTTATGGCGGATTTTTTTTTCATTAAGCTTAACATTGTGCAGACGAAATTTTTTCCGTATAAACCGTAAAGCCATGAAGTGCGCAGAATGTAAAACTGCTGTGTTGTTTCTATAACTTTTTCTTCTCCTGCTGATTTTGACTTTCCGTAAAAGTTTACGGGGCAGGTTTTGTCTTCTTCTGTGTAAGGACTGATTTTGTTTCCGTCAAAAACGTAATCGGTGGAAATGTGGATTAAGACAGCTTTGTTTTCTTTTGCAAACCGTGCAAGATTTTCCGGAGCTTTTTCGTTTAAAGCCAGAGCTTTTTCCTGTTCATTTTCGGCGCCATTTACGTCAGTCCATGCAGCACAGTTGATTATAAAACTGATTTTTTCTCCGGAAGATAAAATTTTTTTTCCGAAACTTTCTACTTCAAGAAAATTTGTTACGTCAACTTCCCTGCCTGTTTTTACAAAGTTAAATTTTTTCTCTGCTAAAGTAAGGCAAAGCTGAGTTCCTAACATTCCGTTGCAGCCGGTTATCCAGATCATTTGTTTTTAAACTCGAAATATTTTTTGGAAAAGTCAAAAGGCTTGTAGTGAAGATCTTTTTCTGCAAGTGTTGGTGTTGTGCCGCCGGTAACTTTCTGCCAGTTGATTCCGATTGTGGCGTCGTTCCAGATAATTCCGTCTTCTCCAGTTGGGTCGTAAAAGTCCGTACATTTATATGAAGAAAGTGCATTTTCGCTTAAAACGTAAAAGCCATGGGCAAAGCCTTCCGGTATGTAAAGCTGATTTTTTTTTACGCCGTCAAGAACAACTGCAAAATGTTTTCCAAAAGTAGGCGAGCCGTTTCTTAAATCTACAGCTACATCATAAACTGAACCTTGTATAACGCTGACAAGTTTTCCCTGCGGATGATTTGTCTGAAAATGAAGTCCACGCAAAACGCCTTTTGTTGAAAAAGACTGATTATCCTGTACGAATTTCATTGCAAGACCTGCGTTAAAAAAGTCACGCTGATTGTATGTTTCGCAGAAAAAACCACGTTTGTCGCCAAAAATTTTATGATTTATTTGCAGAAGACCGGGACATTCAATGCCGTCTATGAAACATTTAGTTATTTGTAAGTCCATAACTTTTTCAGAAGATGTGTGTATGTGCAATAGAAGAGAATGGAGATGACCGGACTTGAACCGGTTACCTCTTGCATGCCATGCAAGCGCTCTAGCCAGGTGAGCTACACCCCCGAACTTTTCTGACTATAACAGAATAAACAAAATTGTGCAAGAACCGCCCTGCACCTGCCCTGCGTACTTGCGATAGAGTACACGCTTATGTGCAGCGTCTTGGAAGAAGAGTCAGCTGTTTGGCAAGTACGCTGGGGCGGCGGCATAAATTGAAAGGCGCTAGGAGCAGAAGTCGGGTGCAAAAACGCTCTGTTTGTGGCAGGCGCGCAAGCGACAAATAAAATAGTTCCCATGCCACAAACAGTGTGTAGGGGCATAAGTGCCCCGATTTTGACACCCGGCTTTGCGACGTTCAACCTTTCTTTTTCTAGAGCCGGCGCCCCTTGTTCTTGCCAATAAGTGTTTGCTTTACGAGAAGGAGCTCCTCTCGTAAAGTGCGCTGTCGCTCTGTAAAAAGTAGTAAGATTTTGCATAAAACCGCAGTGTTTTCGCATAAAGTGCAAAATTTTTCACAATTTACTTGACTTTATCGTAGTTTTAGTTAAAAATCCATGTAACAAAAAATTGTTTCACCAGAGTTATCAAAAAAAAGTTATTGGAATTTAAACTTATTACTTTTAAATGGAGAACCGAAATGAAACCGGAAAATCCGAACCTTGCTAAACTTATTTGGGGAACTGCAGTTTTTAGTATTTTTTTCATTATTTTAGGTGCAGGAATTCTTATCTTTTTACCGGAAGAACAAAATCAGAAAATTGAACAGATAGTTGCAGTTAAACATGAAGCAGTTGAAGAACAGAAAGAAGAAGTGGTTTTTGATTTAGAAGAACTTTCTGAATTAGTTATGGACTTATCGGAAAAAGAAGACGTAGGACTTGTTTACTACAGAGACCCTCAGTCAAAATCAGCAGTAGAATGGTTTTACTCAAGACTTGTAAAAGACAGAAACATTGCACGGGCAATCTTAACTAATGCAGACAAATACGACATTTCACTTTCATTAGCATTCGCCCTTGCACATACAGAAAGCAGCTACAACACAACTGCAGTACACAAAAATAAAAACGGAACTGTTGACAGAGGACTCTTTCAGTTAAACAACAATTCATTTCCCGGACTTTGTGAATCAGACTTCTACAACCCGGAAATATCTGCTAAGTACGGACTTTCCCACTTACAGTTCTGCATTTCAACAGCCGGAAACGAAATTGCCGCCCTTGCAATGTACAACGCAGGAACTAACAAAGTAAGAAACAACGGCACTCCTCAAGTTACGCTTAATTACATCAATCAGATTGAAAACTACAGAAGCGCCATTGAAGAAAACTTTAAAACAGAAGTTATAGCTCTTTTCAATTCAGGAAACGCAGTAGAAGAATCTAAGCTTCTTGCAAAAAAGTAGTATTCTTTGAAAGTTTAGACATTATGATGTAATAGGCTATTCCAAGAGGAATAGTGGCAGCAATCCAGGCAAACGGGCCTGAAGCACATATTCCTGCAAAGCCTGTTACTTCAGTTAAATATCCTGCCGTATAAGCTGACGAAACTGCAAAAGCACCGGCCGTTCTTGCAATAAGTTCAAAAACTCCGCCCATTAAAGGCCAGAATCCAAGACCTATTCCCTGCAATGCATTTCTGTAAATAAAAAGCACAAAAAGTATAGGAAAGAAAACCGAGCATAAATGAAGATAAATCTGGGAAGAGTCAATTAAATCCTTCCATATTTCAGAAGTCATTTCCGAACCGTTTTTGTCTATAAAAATAGAAACCATCTGCTCGCCGAATGCCCATGCAAGAACAGCAGCAAGAACGGCAAAACTTACGGAAATAATAATTGCTTTAGAAACGCCTTCCTTAACACGCTTAAGTTTACCTGCACCGAAATTCTGTCCTGCATAATTTGCAATAGTTACGCCAATAACGCCGGCTGCAAGTGTTACAAGCTGCTCAACTTTCTGTGCTGCAGTATATGCTGCAATTTTAGTTGAACCAAAACGGTTAAGAGCACCCTGAAGAATTACAACTCCTACAGCAGTTATGCTGAACTGAAAGCCCATATTCATTCCAATAGAAAGATGCTTCATGGCAAAACGTCTGTCCCATTTAAAGTCTTTTGCTGAAACTTTTAAAACAGGAAATTTAGCCCCAATCCATATAATGCAGGCAAATCCGGAAACTCCCTGGGAAATTACAGTAGCAAGAGCAGCACCTTTTACGCCAAGACCGCAATACTTAATGAACACGTAATCAAGGGCAATGTTTAAAAATGAAGAAATAATCAAAAAGTAAAGAGGTGTTTTACTGTCACCAACAGCACGAAGAACGCAGGCACATCCGTTGTAAAGAACAGTTGCAAGAATTCCAAGAAAAATCACAAAAATATAATCAAAAGAATAGCTGAAAATTTCCTGAGGCGTATTTGTAAGAAGGAGAATAGGCTTGGTAAGAACGCATGATATAACAGTAATGATAATTCCGCTGGCAAGGTTAAGGATAATATTCATTGCAACAGAACGGCTTAAACCTTCCTTGTCGTGAGCGCCGAATTTCTGGGCAGTAATAACGGCAAATCCGCTAGTCATTCCGTAAAGAAAACCTAAAACAAGAAAGTTCATGGCGCCGGTATTTCCCACAGCTGCCAGTGCATTTTTACCAAGAAGCTTTCCTACAATAACAGTATCGCACAAACTGTAAAGCTGCTGAAAAAGCTGACCTATTAACATCGGCACAGAATAAGAAATAATAAGCTTAAAAGGTTCGCCTTTAGTCATATCAATAGTTTTCATACTTTGAATATATTGTTTAAATCAATGTAAAACAAGAGCCGCATTGCAGTAAAATTACGCTGAATTCTTTCACTCTGATTTAATATCGAAATATTTAAGGTTATTTTAATTTTATTTTTAAAAAAGTCGTGGTATAATTGAAATTATGAATAAAAAAACCGGTGTTACAGTGCCATTAAGTGCACTTTATACAAAAGAATGTTCTCCAATAGGAGACTTTCCTGCTCTTAAGGATTTTGCTGACTTTTGCGTAAAATCAGGAATTCAAGTGATTCAGCTTCTGCCTGTAAATGATACAGGAACTCATTCTTCTCCATATTCCGGACTTTCTGCATTTGCCCTTCACCCTATTTACATAAGAATTTCCGCATTACCTGAATTTAAAGAAGCTTTTGAAAACAACAGGACTTTTTCTGCAGCATACAAACGTTTTCTCAAACAGTTCAAATATTCTTCCAGATTTGACTACACAAAAATTCTTGAAGCAAAAAATGAACTTCTCCATCTTCTTTACAATCATATAGAAAAAAAACTGAACTCAAGCGTAAAGCCTGTAAAGGGAAACGTTAATGTTGTATCAGCTGGCGGCGGTTCTTCCGAAAGCGAAAAATTCTTTCTTTTGACAGAACGTTTTGCACGGGCAAACAAATGGGTTATTCCTTACGCTGTTTTTAAAAACTTAAAGGACATTGCAAATCAGGCTTCATGGAAAAGCTGGGAAAAAAATCTTGCAAACTTAAGTGCAGAAGAAATAAAGCTCCGCTGGAACAATAAAGTCTTAAAGTCAAGCCACAACTTTTTTGTCTGGTGCCAGATTCGTGCAGCAGAACAATTTAAAGAAGCAGCAGATTACGTAAAGGAAAAAGGCATTGTCTTAAAAGGCGACATTCCTATTTTAATGAACGAAGACAGCGTTGACTGCTGGTGTCATCCGGAATATTTTAATCAGGAACTAAGGGCTGGTTCACCGCCTGACGGAGAAAATCCTCTGGGACAAAACTGGGGCTTTCCTACATACAACTGGGAAAATCTTGAAAAAGACGGTTTTTCATGGTGGAAAGAACGTGTTGAAAATGCAGCTCAATATTATTCAGCATTCAGAATAGATCACATTCTGGGATTTTTCAGAATCTGGGCTGTAAATCAAAAAGAAACAACGGCTTTTTTAGGCAGAACAATTCCTTATTCATCAGTTTCACGCAAAACTTTAGAAGAAGCAGGTTTTGACAAAGGACGCATTCACTGGCTCAGTTCTCCTCACATTCCTACATCTTTAGTTGAAGACATTACATGGAACCACGAAGAAGCTGTGGCTGCTCTTGAAAAAGTGTGCTGCAGGCTTGGAACAGAAGAACTGTGGAACTTTAATGAAGAAATTACTTCAGACAACCAGATTTTCCAGGTAAAGTTTTTTGATGATGCAGAAAAAAATCATCGTGTGGCAGAATGTCTTGCAAAAAAATGGCGTGACCGTTCACTTATTCAGCTTAGCGAAGATGAATTTATTCCTGTTTACGCATACGAAGCTTCAACTTCCTGGTCAACACTTAACGAAAAAGAAAAATCACTGTTCAGGGAAATTGTAAGCTTAAACACAGAAAAGGAAAACCTTATCTGGAAAAATCATGCCTTAAAAGTTTTGGAGCCAGTTGTAAATGCCACACAAATGATTCCTTGTGCAGAAGATTTAGGCGTTTCCCTTGAATGTATGAACGATGTTTTAAATCAGCTGAAAATTCTTTCGCTTAAAGTTATAAGATGGAACCGCTTGTGGCAGGAAGAAAATCAGCCTTACTGGCCTTTGGAAAAATATCCTGAACTTAGCGTTGCAACTACTTCTGTTCACGACAGTTCAACTTTGCGTCAGTGGTGGAATGAAGAAAAATCAAGCGTAAGGGAATTCCTAAAGCTTTTCACGGAAGAAGAACTTGAACTTCTTGCAAAAAAATCTTCGGCACAAACTTCTGGCGAAGAACTAGACTTGCAGGTTGAAACAGAACGGCTTTACGAAAAAAGCTTTTCTCCCGAACTGGCATTTGCTGTTTTGAAAAAATCTGCTGAATGTACAAGTGCATGGTTTGTAAATCCGCTTCAGGATTATCTGTATCTTGACGCAAAATATTATCTTGAAAATCAAAATGATGAAAGAATAAATGTGCCTGGTTCAGTGAACAGCTTTAACTGGACTTACAGAATTCCTTCTGCAATTGAAGATTTACAGAAAAACGAAACTTTAGTAGAAAAAATAAAAACTATTTCTGCTATACATAATCTGGAAAAATAACTGGCTTAGTTTGGCAAGTTGTTCTTTAGTAAATTTTAAAATGTTTTATAAAGAGGTATTATGATGAAAATTTCTTACAATGAATTTCACATCAGCAAGTCGGTTAGAAAAGCCTGTAACTTTGATGAGTCACTTTTTTCTTCTTGCGGAAACGTAATCTTTGCAAATTTTAAAGCAGTGCAGGATTTCCAGATTAAGCTTAACCTTCTTTTTGACGAAAGAGGTCAGTCGGAAAAACGTGTTTCTGCAGGAAGCATAAATGCAATGGGTTTAATTGATGAAATTTTCCATTACGTCTGCATGCTTTTCAGGCGGAACAAATCAGCTCATGCGTTTAAAAATATTCTTGAAGATTTAAACACTTATTTTTCAAAGGAAGAAATTACAGATTTGCTTCTTGAGTTTATGGAAGAGTTTCCTCCTGTTGCCGTTTACAAAGGTGAACTTACTGCACAGGAGTATCTCCAGCAGGACTGTTTCGATGAAGGCACAAAACTTATGCGTTCAAACAGAGAGCAGGTTCTTGAAGAAATGATTCTTTTGCATCTGGCAAACGAAAATCCGGCATTTCATCCTTTCCAGATTCTTTTTGATGATTCGAAACTTGCAAAAAATCCTCTTTACATACGCACTTGGAATCAGATAAAGGCATTTTTCAAAACTCAGCCTGTATTCGGCCCTAAAAACAACGACCTTATTACTATGCTTAAAGAGCCAGTTGAAATTTCTCCAACTTCTTTAAAAGGTCAGCTTGATTATATCCGTCAATATTGGGCAGATTTCTTAGGCGATTGGCTTTTAAAGCTTCTTGCAGGAATAGACACTCTTACTGAAGAAGAAAAAGCTTTCTGGCATCCTGTAAACGGCGGCGAAGTTTCCATGGACGCTTATTCTTACGACAGTGATTTAATGAAAGAGTATGAGCGTTTTTCTCCAGACAAAGACTGGATGCCTAAAGTTGTTCTTATGGCAAAAACAGTTTTAGTATGGCTTTATCAGTTAAGCAAAAAGTATAACCGTGAAATTACGCGCCTTGACCAGATTCCTGACGAAGAACTTGACGCTTTAAAGGCAGAAGGTTTTACTGGTTTGTGGCTTATAGGACTTTGGGAGAGAAGTTCTGCCAGCCGTAGAATTAAACAGATTTGCGGTAATCCGGAAGCTGCAGCCAGTGCATATTCACTTTTTGACTACGAAATTGCATGGAATCTTGGCGGCTGGAGTGCATTGGAAAATTTAAGGAAACGCTGCTGGATAAGAGGCATTCGTCTTGGAAGCGATATGGTTCCTAATCACACTGGAATGGACGGAAAATGGGTTGTGGAGCATCCTGATTATTTTATTACTACAAAAGAAAATCCTTTTCCTCAATATACATACAACGGTGAAAACTTAAGCCAGGATTCTCGTGTAGGAATTTATCTGGAAGATCATTACTATTCAAAAACAGATTGTGCCGTTTGCTTTAAAAGAGTTGATTTTCACACTGGTGATGTTACTTACATTTATCACGGCAACGACGGAACAGGAATGCCTTGGAACGATACTGCTCAGATTGATTTTTTAAACCCTGTGGCAAGGGAAGCCGTTATGCAGGAAATTCTAAAAGTTGCTTCAAACTTCCCGATTATCCGTTTTGATGCAGCAATGGTTCTTGCAAAGAAGCACATCCGCCGTTTGTGGTACCCTGAACCGGGACATGGAGGAGACATTGCAACACGAAGCCGTTACGCCATGAGCCCTGCTGATTTTGAAAACCGTATACCGAATGAATTCTGGCGTGAAGTTGTAGACCGCTGTGCTCAGGAAAAACCGGACACACTTTTGCTGGCAGAAGCTTTCTGGATGATGGAAGGATATTTTACAAGAACTTTAGGAATGCATCGTGTTTACAATTCAGCCTTTATGAATATGCTTAAAAAAGAGGAAAATCAAAAGTACAGGGACACTGTAAAAAATACAATTAAATTTGATCCTCAGATTTTAAAGCGATTTGTAAACTTTATGAACAATCCGGACGAAGAAACAGCTGTAGCTCAGTTTGGAAAAGGCGACAAATATTTTGGTGTCTGCACGCTGATGGTTACAATGCCTGGACTTCCAATGTTTGGTCACGGTCAGCTTGAAGGTTTTGAAGAAAAGTATGGAATGGAATACACTCGTGCCTATAAAGACGAAAAAGTTGACGAAGGACTTTACAACCGTCACTGCCACGATATTTTCCCTCTCATGCACAAGCGCTACCTTTTCTCCGGAGTTGATAATTTCCTTTTCTATGATGTATGGAACAACGGAACTGTTAACGAAAACATTTTTGCTTATTCAAACGGAACTGATCAGGAAAAAACTATAGTTTTCTACAACAATAAATATGAACGTGCTGCCGGCTGGATAAAGAGAAGTTGCGAATATGCCGTTAAAACCGGAACTGGCGAGAAAGACGTTCAGATGAAAACACGCACTTTAGGTGAAGGACTTGGACTTACTTCAGGAAGTAAAAATTTTTGTATCTTTAAGGAACATCGTTCAGGCTTATGGTATGTGCGCAGAAGTGACGATCTTATAAATCAGGGAATGTTCGTTTCACTTAACGGATTTGAATATCAGGTTTATGTAGAAGTTCAGCAGGTAACGGACACTGAAGACAAAAAGTATGAAACTTTGTGCCGCATTTTAGACGGAAACGGTGTAACTAACCTTGATGTTGCATGGCAGGAATATCAGTATAAGGAACTTTACGCTTTACTTGAAAAATTTGCTTCCAAAGAATATTTCGAAAAAATGCACATTCTCCTTACGCCTTCAAGTGTTCTTAAAGCAGAGGGAATTTCTCCTGTCAAGCCGGAAGACATTTACACGGAACTTAAAGATGCAGCTTTAGCCTATTATGAAAAAGAAGCAGAAACTGCACAAAAAGAATATGAAGATTTATCAGAAGGCAAGGAAAAACTTTCTGCAACAAAAGGCGGACGTGTAACTTTAAGTGCAATCCAGGCTACTGCGGAAAAACGATACACACTTTTCTGCCGCCAGATTGATTATCTTTACGAAGTAATGCAGTCAGCACTTGGAGAAGTCAAAGACGGTTCTGATTCAACTTTAAAACTTTCTTCAAGCAACACCATTTATGAAGGATTAAGCCGTTACGAAAATGCAGTTGATGTTTTAAGCGGATTTGCATTAGTTTCTTCGGCTGGAAGTTCAAACTGCATAAAGTGGGGCTTCCCTCGTAAGCTTACACAGTTCCTTGCAAAAGCTGATATCAGAAGCAGCTCACTGGAAAAACAATTTGTACGTCTTTTTGTCTGCATGAGAATTCGTGACTTTAACTTTGGTACAAGCGGAATTGTAAAATCAACTTATGAAGTGGCACTTCTTCTTGCTGATTCAAAATACGCAGCCCTTTTAACCGGCGCTAATGAATACAACGGAATCAAGTGGTTTAACAAGGAACTTATGGAAAATACGCTGTGGCTTGCCCTTGCATCTGTTGTAATGAACAGCCCGCGGATTCTTAAAGAACAGATTTTCCGCCTTTACAGAACACTTACTGCTGCAAAAGAAAGTTCAGAATATAAGTGCGAAAAGTTTATAGAAGCAGTTAAGCCTCTTGCAAAAAAGAGCAGGCCTAAGTGTGCAAAAACTTCATCTTCTGCAAAAACTGATTCTGTAAGAGGAAAAGCTCTTGCAAAAAAATCACCGGAAAAAAAATCTTCCGTAAAAAAAGAAATTGCTGCTGAAAAAACTTCCGCTAAAAAGACTGGAAAAAAATCTGTAAAGAAATAAACTTTCTGCTGCCTTAGTTGCCTTAAAAAAGCAGCTGAGGCGCAAAAGCTTAGCCTAAAAAATCCGCAGAAGATTTATGGAGTTTAATACAGAAATAAGCGCTTCCGTATCATCAGGTGAAATGCTCTTGCGGTAAAGTTCTACTGGAGAAAATGCGTTTTTTACATTAGCCGTAACTTCAGGCTTTTCACCAATATTGTGGCAGATAAAATCTGAATCAAGACAAGGGGAATCTCTTGCAATAAGTACAACTGTTCCGTCGTCCTGAGTGATTAGTTTTTTCTGCAAAAGAGATGCTGCATAAGCCGAACTTGTGTCGCTGTCTGCATAAATGTGATACTTTACAAATAATTCTTTGCAGGCTTCTTCTTTCAAAGCCCGTGTTACTGTAGACGGAAAAACAAAACTGTGAAGCATAAGTGCATTTGCTTTAAAAATCTGTTCAAGACGTTCAATGTTTGAAGGGTCACATGGATCGCAGGCTGTACGTTTTTCTACAGGAACAACGCTGTCTAAAACCATGCACTGACCTTTTGCGTTGCATTGCAGGTTTGGAGTAGCAGGAACTATAAATCCGTTTACAGGAAGTGAAAGTTTCCATGCGTAAAGTCCCGAAACTAAGTTTCCGTAATTTCCTGCTGAAAGTGCGTAGTAAATATCACCTGAAACAATTTTCCGTAAATGTGCAAAAGCATAAGTGTAAAAGAAAGACTGCGGTAAAAGACGCCCGATGTTTGCCGTATTTGCAACAGTAAGGTTGTATTTTTCTACAAGTGATTTTTGTGAAAAAATTTTTCTTACTAAATTGCGGCAGTCCTGTTCTGTGCCTTCTACTTCAACAGGGAAAATATTTCCTCCGTTCCACACAAAATCTTCTTCTGTTAAGCCGCGGAATTTTCCTTTTGGCGCAACAAGTACAGACTTTATGTGTTTTTTGTCACGGATAGCGTTTGCCATGCAGGCTCCAAGTTCACCGGTTGTAACGTCAAGTAAAATTGCTTTTTCTCCATTGTATTGGGCAATAGTTTCCAGCGCAGAAGTTAAGTATGAAACGCCGAAGTCTTTAAACGTGCCGGTTGGTCCGTGATAAAGTTCAAGTATAAAAAGTTTATCGTCAAGCTGTTTTAAAACAGGATCAGTTTTGAATGCTTTAGATGCTATTGTTTCGCAAATAATCGGGCTGTATTCTTTGTTTATCATTGCGGAAGTAAGTGCACCAGCCAGGCTTGCAAATGATGTGTTTTCGTCAGCGTACAAAATCCAGCGGCGTAAATCTTCACATTCATCAGGAACAAAAAGTCCGCCGTCTTGTGCCATTGGATTTAAAACCGCTTTAGTAAAAGTTGCTTTATTATCTGAATTGCGTGTGCTTACAAAATTCATCTATAAAATTATCCACCCTAATATCCAAAATATCTTTATTATAGCAATTCTGCCACGGCTTTTCTAGTGTTGATGTTTTCCTGCAGCTTTTCCCGGCACAAAATGTATTCCAGACAGATTATTGTTTGCAAAAGGGAATGTTTTGTTATAAAATAATACTACCGTTCGTTAGTGTTTTGGAGTGATTATGAGTGGAAAAACAAATGATGAAATTATTAAAAGCCTTCTGGATTTAGCGTTTTACAAATCTTCCGGCAGCACAAGTCTTTCTAACGTTGCAGATGGAATTCACATAAAAAAAGCGTCAATTTACAATCATTTTGCCAGCAGGGAAGACTTAATTGCCCAGACTATAAAAAACTGCGGTCAGTATATAAGCGAAATAAATTTTATTCCTGATGATATTGAAGCCGTAACAAAAAAATATTCTGCTGAAACTGTTTTAAAAGGCATTGTAAACAGATTTTTTAAGATGCATGAAAAGTCACCTCTTTTTCAGATTTATACGTTTGTGCAAAGTGAAAAATATTTTTACACGGAATGTATGGACATTGTTAATGCTGAAAAAGAAAAGCTTATTGAACAGACTGAACTTGTCCTTAACTCTTTAGTGCAGAACGGAAAGCTTTCTCTTGAAAAAGGAAAAATTCACTTTGCTGCAGTGTGGTTTTGTAACGGTGTTTTGAATATTTTAAGTTCTGTCCTTCTTGAGCGGAAAAAAATCATTATTGAAAATCCAAAAAGCGGAAACGGAGAACTCTTTACTCTCCAGCAGGATGATTCTCTTTTTAATGAAGTTAACGTTATGATAGAAAATTTCGTAAGCCTTATAGGCTGAACTGCAAAAAATAAAGTATAAAAAATAAAGTATAAAAAATAAAGCATTTTGCGGGACAGAAAAAGCCCCGCAATTTTGCTTAAGTAAAATCAGTATAAACGGTACTGGTAATAAGTATTTACGTTTGATTTGTCAAAAAGCTGTTCTGTAATGTAATTTTCTTTTTCTACAACATCATCTACAATGCGGCCTTGCTTTAATGTTGAAATTATTTTTTCAATTTCAGGGCCTAAGATTGGGTTACATTCAATGCAGCAGTTAATTCTTCCGTCCATAATGTATTCCAGAGTTTTTCTGTTTGCATCAAAAGTAATGATAATAATGTCTTCGCCAGGCTTTATGCCGTTTTTTTCAAGAGCGTCAACTATTCCCCAGCCCATATCGTCGTTTTCAGCAATAATAACGTCTGGCAAAGGCTTTCCTAAGTTGATGTAGTCATCCATTAAGTTTTTGCCTTCTTCTTCGCTGAAGTTTGCACAGAAAGACTGAATGTTCCAGCCTCTGTGTGTAATGACGCCTGTTGTAATTCCCTGAGTTCTGCCAAGCTGTGCAGAAGAACCCATTGTTCCCTGAAAATGAAGGATGTTTATAACGTCCTTTTTGCGTATCATCTGAGTGCGGATGTATTCGTCAAGCCATTCTACTGCTTTTTGTGCTTCTTTTTCAAAATCACTTCCAATCCAGCAGACATAAAGGCTTTCGTCTTCCACTTTGATTTTTCTGTCGCAGATTATGACAGGAATACCCACGTTTTTTGCTTCCTGCAAAACTTCGTCCCAGCCTGTTTCAACTACAGGAGCAATTACAATGTAATCAACATCTTCGTTAATAAGCTGTCTTACGGCTTCAATCTGACGCTTCTGGTTGTTGTCTGCATCAAAAAAACGCAATTCGTAACCACGGCTTTCTGTAAAAGTAGTTTTAAAAGAATTTGTACAGGCATTGCGCCATGCACTTTCATGACCAACCTGAACAAAACCGATTATTGTTTTTGTCTGTTTGATTTTAATGCAGCCTGTGAACAAAGAAACTGCCATTGTGGCAAAAAGAACTGCTGTAAATTTTTTCATTTTCAGTGTATCTCCCAAAAGTCTAATAATAATTTTCACTCCTAACAAGTTTATCATTATAACTGTAAAAAATCAAAGGAAAGTAATGGGTGTGCACACTAAGAACAGACTTTTTAGTTTTGTGGTGACATTTAAAGGGGAAAATTTTATAATCACAATATGAAACTGGAAAAACAATTTGAATCAAAAGAAAACAATCTTTATTTTTTAGACGGAACACAAGTAAATGTACGTGAATGTTCTGCAATAAGTGCGGCTGAATTTAACAATGGCAAAATTCCTTCCCAAAACTTTTTTGCACTTGCTCTAAATTGGACGCAAATAGGCTGCAGCGAAGAAACCTACAACGAAGAATTCCTTGCCTTATTAAGAGATAACCTTAAATTACTTGAAGAAAAAAAATATTTTGTGTTTATAATTCCGGAAGCAGACAGCGCCATTTCAACTGAACAGGAAAAAGAAGATTTTATTGCCAGCTGCAAACATTGTGCAAGACGCATTAAAGACTGCATCAGTGTAGCAGGATTTGCCGTACCGCAGGAAGTTTCTGCCCAAAACTTTATGGAAGAACTTTCTGCAAAACACAAGCATTACACTTTTTTCAGTAAAAACTCAGACTTGCTGAAAAACGGTGAAATTGTTGCTTTTTAAAACTACTCAAAACGCAAACTGTAAAATTCATTATGGAAAACGAAAAAATCGAAACTTTAGAAAATCAATGTAAAGCCCTTCTTGAAATATTTGAAACTTCACAGTGCTTTACTGCTGCCAAAAAATTTGATCTCGAAAAAGTAAAAGACGTTATAAAAAAAATGTGCAGCCTTATAATTCAGGATAAGCAGGAAAGTGAATCTTTGCAAAAGTGGATGGACGAAAATGATTTCTGGAAAACGCCTGCTTCTACAAAATTTCACGGTAACTGGGAAAGCGGACTTTGCGTTCATTCTCTTTTAGTTACAGTTCAGGCATTGCGTCTTGCACCTGCATTTGCCCGAAATTATATGATTTCAACTTTGCAGGAAAAAATGGAATTTACGGCAGAAGACGTTTTTGTAAGCTGTATTGCCCACGATTTTTGCAAAGCCGGAAGCTATAAAGTTGAATACAGAAATACAAAAGATATTCTGGGAAACTGGACAAAAAAATCAGTTTATAAAACTAAAGATGAATTAAGAAACCTTGGTCATGGCAACGAATCAGTTTTAAAACTTCTTGAAGCAATGCCTGGATTTATAAAAAGACGGAACGTTCTTGAAGCAGTAAGCCGCCACATGGGTTTCAGCGATTTAAGCGAAATGGAAAGCTTTAACTATTCAAACTTTTTGACAAATCCACTTGTGCTTTTAATTCAATTCGCTGACCAAAGTGCGGCTTCCTGGTATGACTGCTGAATTTACCGCGTACTCTTGTCGTAAGGAATGCCTTCTGCTTTTGGTGCACGGCTCTTTTTAGATGTAAATGCAAGTACTACAAGAGAAATAATGTAAGGGAGCATTTTGTAAACTTCTCCAGGTACAAGATTTACAAGGAACTCAAAGCCTGTGTAAGTGTCGGCAATTGCACGGAATACGCCAAAGAACAAAGCTGAAACTGCAATAAGTACAGGCTTCCACTGACCGAAAATCATAACTGCTAAAGCAAGAAAGCCTGCGCCTGCAACGCCATAAAGGAAGTTCCATTCTGATGCAGCTGACGTAATGTAGATTATTCCTCCAAGTCCGCCTAAAAAGCCTGAAATCAAAACGCCGCAGTAACGCATTTTGTAAACGTTAATGCCTACGCTGTCTGCTGCCTGTGGATGTTCGCCGCAAGCCATAAGCCTTAAGCCAAAGCGTGTTTTGTAAAGCACAAAAACTGAAACTGCAATAAGAACAGCTGTAATTACAATGTAGATTAAGTTCCAGCCGTGAAAGCGAAACCATTTGATGTTTTCAAGAAATTTGATGATGGCAGAAGGATCCCGTTCTACCATACCAGCAGTTCTTGCATTGTTGAAAGATTTTACAATAACAGTACAGGCAGCAGTTGCAATCATATTCATTGCAGTTCCTACAAGAGTCTGGTCTGCCTTAAAATTGATTGCCGCTACAGCAAGTAAAAGTGAAAAAAGCATTCCGCAGATAACGCTTGCCAGAAGAGTAGCCGTTACAATTAAAGCAGGATTTGCATTTACAGGCATAAGAAACAAAACAAAAGCGCCGCCTAATGCACCGAAAACCATTGTTCCTTCAAGACCAAGATTTATTACGCCGCTTCGTTCAGAAAACATTCCGCCTAAAGCAACTAAAATTAAAACTGAAGCATAAATAAGTGTGTATTGAATAAGAAGTTCCATTATTTTCTCCTATAAAAAGTCAAAGAAAAAAGTTGACGCTGTTTCAGGCAGTTTTTACTTTAGAGTCTTGTTTCGATGCGATTTTTGTCATAATGCTCTTAAAGAAAAGTACAAATGCACATCCGTAAATAATAATTGCTGAAATCAAGTCTGCAATTTCCGGGCTGAAGTAAGTTGTATCAAGGAAACTTCCGCCAGTTGTAATGTGCTGAATAAAGTAACCGGCAAAAATTACGCCTATAGGATTAAGTCCGCCAAGGAAAGCTACTGCAATTCCGTTAAAGCCCATTCCAGGAACAGATGCACTTGTTTTCCAGTGTTCCATATCAGTTAAGTAGAAGAATGAAGCTGCAATTCCTGCAAGAGCACCTGCAATTGCCATTGTAAGGATAATGTTTTTCTTGTCTTTCATTCCGGCGTATTTGGCAGCGTTTTTGTTAAGTCCGGTTGCACGTAATTCATAGCCGAATGTAGTTTTTGAAAGAATAATCCATATTGCAATGCAAATCAAAATGCAGAGAGGAATGGCAATAGTAACGTATTCGTTGCTGCTGAAAAATTTATTCAATCCCATTGAAGGAATAATTGATTTTGGAGAATTAGCTGCAATAGAAATAGTTTCTGCATTTTTCATGATTTTTTCGTTCTGCATCAAAGTGTTGATAAGGTAAAGGCTTATCCAGTTAGTCATAATGCAGGCAATTACTTCGTTTACGTTAAAGAATGCCTTTAAAGCTCCGGAAAGTGCGCCCCAAAGTGCACCTGCAGCAGCCGAAGCCAAAACGCATAAGTACCAAGGCAAGTGCCAGAACAATGCACACCATATTGCTACACCAATTCCAATGCAGTACTGTCCGCCGGCACCAATGTTGAAAAGTCCTGACTTGTATGCAAACAAAACTGAAAGTGAACATAAAATAAGCGGAACTGCACGAACAAGCGTAGAACCCAAATAGTAAAGCTTAAGTTTTCCTGATTTCCAGTAAATAAAATTTTCCAGAATAGTAAGTATTGCTTTCGGAGCATTTTGAGGATTTATGATAAGGAGAATTATAAATCCTGCTAAAATTCCAATTACAGCACAAAGAACAGCCGAAAAAATAGCCTGAAAAGTTTTAGAAGCAAAAAGACTCTTTTTATTTGTATTTTCCATATTTAAAACCACCTTTTAATTCCTTTTGGAACCAGCCATGTAAAGACCAAGTTCCTGAGCAGTTGTCTTTTTAGGGTCAAGTTCGCCCACAATTTCGCCTTCATACATAACAAGAATTCTGTCGCTTAAGTTAAATACTTCGTCAAGTTCGTATGAAACAAGAAGAACAGCAGCACCTTTGTCACGGTCAGCAACAATTGTTTTGTGAATGTATTCTATTGCACCAACATCAAGTCCGCGGGTAGGCTGAACTGCAATAAGAAGCTTGTGTTCTTTATCAAGTTCACGGGCAATAATTGCTTTCTGCTGATTTCCGCCGCTCATAGCTCTTGCAACTGATTTGCTGCCTTCACCGCTTCTAACGTCAAATTTTTCAATTAAAGTGCCGGAATATTCAGAAACTTTGTCTTTTCTAATAAAGCCCAGCTTTTCAAATTCAGGCTGCCAGTAACGCTGCAAAACCATATTCTGTTCAAGAGTGTAATCAAGAATGAGTCCGTGCTTATGCCTGTCTTCAGGGATGTGACTCATGCCCGCAATGCTTCTTTCACGAATGGATTTTTTTGTAATGTCAACACCGTCAAGCATAATTGAAGTTTCACCGCTTCCGGCTGCAAGTTTTTCAAGACCAGTCAAGCCCTGTATGAATTCAGACTGACCGTTTCCGTCAATTCCTGCAATGCTTACGATTTCTCCTGCATGAACCTGAAGGCTTACGTTTTTTACTGCCAGATTATGATGAATGTGACTTTCTACGCTAAGATTTTTTACGTCAAGAATAACTCTTCCCGGTTTTGCATCAGATTTTGCTACGGTAAAGTTAACGTCACGGCCAACCATCATGCGGCTAAGTTCCTCTTTTGAAGTGTTTTTGATTTCAACTGTGCCGATATATTTTCCCTTGCAAAGAACGGAACATCTGTCGCTTACAGCCATAATTTCGTTAAGCTTGTGCGTAATGAACAGAATGGATTTTCCTTCTGCAGCAAGATTTTTCATAATTTCCATCAGTTCATCAATTTCCTGAGGAGTTAAAACTGCTGTAGGTTCGTCAAAAATAAGTATTTCGTTGTCACGATAAAGCATTTTTAAAATTTCAACACGCTGCTGCATTCCTACAGTAATGTCTTCAATCTTAGCATCAGGATCTACGGCAAGACCATATTTTTTGCTAAGTTCAAGGATTTTTGCCTTTGCACTTTCCCTGTCAAGCTTGCCGTGCCTTACAGTTTCGCAGCCAAGTATAATGTTGTCCAGAACAGTGAAAACTTCTACAAGCTTAAAGTGCTGATGAACCATTCCAATGCCTAAGTCAGTTGCATCGTTTGGATTATTGATTTTAACTTCTTTACCATTTTTAAGGATTTTGCCTTCTTCCGGCTGATAAAGACCGAATAAAACACTCATTAAAGTGGATTTTCCTGCGCCGTTTTCTCCAAGAAGTGCGTGAATTTCGCCTTTTTTAAGTTGAAGCGTAATGTTGTCGTTAGCAACAATGCCAGGAAATCTCTTTGTAATATTCAGCATTTCTATAATGTAATTTTCACTCATACCGTACCTTGAAATTCTTATTTTTAGGATTCCATTTTATACGAATAAGTTAATTCTGTCGAATGATTTTTATAAAAAAAAACTGCCTCTAAGCTATTCAGTCATTTATTTGAATAAAACTTAAAGGCAATTTTGTTAAGAATGTTTCTATAAAATTAGCTTACAGATAATTCAATTATTTGATATTTGCATACTTTGTAAACTTAACGCTTACAACAGGATCTTTTTCAATGTCATTTGAAATCTTGATTTTTCCGTTGTAAATGTCAGCAACAAGTGCTTTGTAATCTTCAACAGTAAATGATTTCATTGACCATGTGTCTACAGGAAGCTGAACGTAGTTGTTTTCAATTTCTGTATCAGAAACAAGGCCAAGGTTCTGGTTTTTTCCAGCATAAGTTCCGTCGAATGTACCGTCTTTGATGCTCTTAAGTACAGACTTAACAGTTGCGCCTAAACCTTTCATTGCTGAAGTTACGCAAGAATCTGCGTTGTATGCATTGATTTGTGCACTCTGGTCAACGTCAACACCAATAAGTTTTCCGTTAACTTTTTTAGCAGCTTCTGCAGCACTAGACCAGATTCCGCCACCACATGCAAATACAACTTCTACAGCTTTGATAGAATACCATGTGTCCATCTGAGCAGTAATTGCAGGATCACCAAAGAACTGTCCGCCGTAAACATATTCAACTGCAACCTGATCAGCAATGCCCATTTCTTCAGCAGCAGCATTTACACCCTGAACGAAACCGAATCCGTAGCGGATAACTGCAGGAACATTAAGTCCTCCAAGGAATCCAAGGTGCTTGTATCCTTCTTTAACAGCAGCATAACCAGCCATAAATCCTGGAATTTCTTCCTGATAAACACAGCAGAATACGTTGATAGGAATAGGATAATTTGTCCATTCAGCTTCTGGTTTACCAGCGTTTGCAGCAGCGTTAAGGTCATATTCGCTTACGTCAAGACCAATGAATTTTACACTAGGATTATCTTCTGCAACTTTAACAATAGCTTCTGCAAAGAGGAAGCCAGGAAGAATGATTACATTGTAGTCGTCCTGAATTGCCTGGTTGATAGAAGCAACACGAGCTTCTGTAGAATCTGCTGAAGGCTTGTAATACTTAAAGTCAAGCTTGTTTTCTTCTGCTTCACAGAATTCTTTTGCTGCAGTGTAAGTAGACTGATTGAAAGACTGATCTGTAATGTCGCCAGAGTCAGTTACCATTGCAACACGAATGCCTGTCTTCTTTTTGCCAGAGCAAGAACCCAAAGCTAAAACTGCAGCACAGATACATACTGCTTTTACTAAAAATTTCTTCATTAAGAACTCCTTATAAAAAGTCAGCCAAAAATATTACATTCTGATTGACTTAAAATATACAAACTTATTTTTCCATAATTTTTTTTACTAATCAAGTTATTTTTCCTGTTTAGCCTAGAAATCCTTTTGTCCAGTGCCATACAGGTTTTGCCAAAGCGTTGCTGAAAGGCTGTGTCCTGTTAAAGTCCGGAAGCCATGAAGTGTCGTCACTTAAATCCTGATAAAACAAATATTCAAACTCATACTTTTCAATTAAGCCTTTAAGCTGAAAGTCTTCTTCCCTATTAACAAGCCTGTTTTGAAAAGCTTTAAGGCTGGCATTTCTGTTTTCAAGTTCAGATTTTTCACATTCAAAAGGAACAGGCGTGTACTGGCTCATAAGTGAAATGCAGGCTCTTCCGTCGGCGTGATTTTTCAGCCATGAAAGTGCAAGTTCTGTATCTCCAAGACGTCCCGGAAGAAACAGATGGCGTATAATTGTTCCGCCAAGCATTTTTTCCTTAACTTCACCGTTTTCCTTAACACTGATGATTTTAAGAGGCGTGTTTTCCATCATCCAGCGGACTGCTTTTTTTGCCACTGAAGGATAATCCTGCGCCTTAAACAATTCCTTGCTCATCATTGGATTAAGTGTTTTAAAGTCAGGAAGGTAAATGTCAACTAAACCTTTTAAAAGTTCAAGACTTTCTGTGTTTTCGTAAGCACTGCTGTTCCATGCAACTGGAATTTTTAAACCTGCAGTTTTTGCTTTTTCAAGATAAAGTGCAATTAAAGGAATGTTGTGGCTTCCTGTAACAAGGTTTATGTTTTCAGCACCGGAATCCTGAAGTTTAAGGCATATTTTTACAAATTCATCCTGCCCTACAGTGCGGCCCATTCCCTGCTGGCTTATCTGATAGTTCTGGCAGAATGCACAGCGCAATGTACATCCGCTGAAGAAAATTGTTCCGCTTCCTCCAAAAACTGTAATTACAGGCTCTTCTCCAAAGTGAAGTCCTGCACTTGCAACTGTAAGTTCATTTTTGCATCCGCAGTATCCGGCTTTTTCGGCTCTGTTGATGCTGCATTTTCTTGGACATTGATTGCATGAATAATAGAAGTTTTTGTTGAAGTCAGTTTCTGTCTGTGTGTCTGATAAAGTCATAAATAAAACCTAGTATGCTTTTTTGTCAACGAAAATCGTCATTAAGTCACTTAAAAGTTCAAGAGGCAAATCTTCTGCTTCGGCGTTTACAATCAGGCACAGTTCTTTCCAGTCTTTTTCGCTTAAGGCTGATGTCTGTTCTGTGTCGTTTTCAAGAAGGGCTTTCAGTGCGCAGAGTTTTTCTATATTTTCCGGCGAAGGTTCATTTTCTGAATCCGGCGAACAGCGTATATATGTTTCAAGCCAGTATTCTGCAAAACATTCAGCAAGAGTTTCCAGACCTTTGCTTGACTTTACAAAAAGTTCTGCAGCCTGATTGCATACGTTTTCTCCGTTATATTCCGGGCCTTTTTGAGCACGCTCGAATTTCCTGATTTTTTCTATGTCCGAATTGAATTTCTGTACGTTATCCATGAAAAAATAATAAACTTTTAATGAAAACTTCTCAATTACGCCGCCAGATTTAAAGTAAAAATTCTAAAGATGACTGTAAAATTTCAGTAACAATTTTGCTTATAGATGGTGCAATTTTTCTTGACAAATTTTAACACTAAACATAATATATAGAATATGGACTTAAGAACAGTATTAACACCTGACACCGTAGACCTTCATTTGAAAGGCACTACGAAAGAACAAATTATTGACGAGTTACTTGATGTTCTCGTTAAAGCTGGAAAGGTCACAGATAAAGCTACAGCAAAAGAATGCATTCTTGATCGTGAACGCAAAATGTCTACTGGAATGAAGCACGGAATTGCTATTCCTCACGGAAAAACAGATACTGTTTCTGACTTGGTAGCATGTATTGGTATTTCTGAAAATCCTGTTGATTTTGACAGTCTTGATCAGGAACCTTGCCGTATTTTTATTATGACATTATCACCTGTAAATAAGACAGGACCACACCTTCAGTTCCTTGCTGAAGTAAGTCTTCTCTTTAAATCAGCAGACAAGCGTGCTCAGATTTTGAACACACAGGACAAGGCTGAAATCATTAAGATTTTAACTGAGTAGCCGGTGTTTGTCGCAGAAAGAAGCTTTCACTTAAAGTGGAAGCTTTTTTTTTGCACTTTTTGTTTTTCATGGGGCTTGTGGCTGTGCTTGCGAGAGGGGCTTTGCAGATAAGTGAAGACTTTAACTTTTGCAGCTGGAACTTTGGAAGAAGAGTGTGCGCTTATGTGCAGCCTGGTTGTATGTAAGATGCAGCTGGTGGGAGAAAACCGGCTTCTACTAGAAAATAACAGCGAATGTTAATATAATTTTTAGAAAGTTTATGCTAAGGGGAAAAAATGGAAATCACAAAAACTGAGCTGAATGAGTGCTCTGAATATATCAACAGATGCCGTTCTGAAGTTGCAAAAAGAGTAGTAGGACAAAAAGAAGTAGTTGACGGAATCATAACAGCTTTAATTGCAGGAGGAAATGTTTTACTGGAAGGCGTGCCAGGACTTGCCAAAACGCTGGCTGTAAAAACATTCGCTGAAATATCAGGACTTGAGTTTAAGCGCATACAGTTTACCCCGGATCTTTTGCCTGCAGATGTAACAGGAACATTAATTTACGAACAGAACACTGGACGTTTTTCAGTAAGAAAAGGACCGGTCTTTGCAAATCTTGTTTTAGCCGATGAAATAAACCGTGCCAGCGCTAAAGTTCAGTCTGCATTATTGGAAGCAATGGCAGAACATCAGGTAACGATTGGAGAAACAACATACAGCCTGCCGGATCCGTTTTTTGTACTTGCTACACAAAATCCTATAGAACAGGAAGGGACATACAATTTACCGGAAGCAGAATTAGACCGTTTTCTGTTAAAGCTTAAAGTTTCATATCCTTCGCCGGAAGAAGAACTTTCTGTTTTAAAGCTTAACGGTAAGGCAGATAAAATTCCCGTAAATAGAGTATTTTCTGCTGATATCCTTAACCGCTGTCGCAATGCAATGGAAGCCGTTACTGCAGACGAAAAAATTCTTGCTTACATAGTTTCAATTGTAAACGCTACAAGACCTTCACCAAATTCACATCACAAAGATGATATTCAGCATTACATTTCTTTCGGGGCTTCACCTAGAGCGGGAATTGCTCTCCTTAAGTGTGCAAAAGTTATGGCACTTTTTGAAGGAAGAAGTTTCGTATTGCCGGAAGATGTTCAGTCTGCTGCACCGCAAGTTTTACGTCACAGGCTTGTGCTTAATTATGAAGCTGCTGCAGATTCAGTTACTTCAGATGCACTTATCTACAAAATCGTAAGCATTATGCCTGTTCCTTAATGAGTTGAAGTAAAAGGCTGTTCTATGAATAAAACAACGCTTTCTAAAAAAGCTTATCTTCTTCATTTGAATGCTGCTTCTATTGCTGACGGAATGAAAACGGGAATGTTCCGTTCTCTGTTCAATGGTCAGGGCGTAGAGTTCAGCGGCGTAAGGGAATATTTTACAGGCGATGACGTAAGGGCGATTGACTGGAATGTTACTGCAAGAAACGGCAAGCCTTACGTAAAAGTTTTTGAAGAAGAACACGAGCTTGATGTTTTTATTGTTTTAGATAAATCACTTTCCATGAATCACGGTACGTCAAAAAGAACAAGATTTGAAACTGCCTGCGAATGTGCATCACTTTTAGCAATGTCTTCTTTTTTAAACGGCTGCCCTGTTGGTTCTGTAACTTTCGACGGCAAGATAAGTTTTTCCTGCGCACCAAAAGGCGGAAGGAAACACCTGATGATGCTGCTTTCTCAGTTTGAAGGTGATGAAAAAAAAGTTCCGGCTGGTTCGGCATTAAGCAGTGCTTTAACTGGTGCAAGTCATCTTTTGAAAAAACGGACGCTTATAGTCGTAATTTCTGATTTCCGCACAACCGGCTGGGAAGATGCATTAGGCGCACTTTGCCACAGAAATGAAGTAGTTGCCCTTCGTATAACTGACCCTTCTGATGAACGGCTGCCTTCAATAGGTTCTGTTTTGTTTGCTGATTCTGAAACGGGCTACGAATGTGTATTGCCTTCTTCTTCTGCAAAATTTGACAAGGCATGGAGAACTGCAAATCAGAACAGAGTAAACTTATGGAAAAAAGAATGTATACGTCACGGTGGAATTCCTCTTTCAATAAGCACTGTAGACGACTGCACTGCCAGACTAAAAAAATTTTTTGATTCTCGGGAAAAGCGATGATTTTAAAAAGAGTTTTTGCTGTTTCAGTTTTAGTTTTTCTTTCAGCATTTTTTTCTGCAAATATTTTTTCTCAGGAAAAGTTTTCTGCTGAAAATTCATATTCGGATTCAGGTAAGCCTGAACAGCTTGTTATTCCAAAAGATGCATTTGTAGGCGACACAGTTCAGCTGCAGCTTACGTTTATTGAACAGATTGATCTTTTTGCTTTAGGAAATAAGGCTGGCGTAAATCAGAATGAAAAATCATTTTCGGAAACAGAAAAAATTGTTCTTGACAGCACTATTCCCCAGCTTAAAAGTTTTACGGAAATATGCACTGTAAAAGATTTTACTCTTTCAAGAAACGGCGTGTCTTACGTTATGCTTCTTGTGTTTGTTCCATGGAAAACAGGCGTTATAAAAATTCCTTCATTTGATTTGCAGGACGCAATTCTTGGCAGCGAATATCTGGAAAAAAATCCAGAAGTTTTGCAGGAAGACATTTTTTTAATCAGCTTTGAAAACATAAGGATTGAATCTATGGCGGAAAATCTTGGAGAAGCTTCACTGCGTCTTCCCGGAGCACCCATTGTTCTGCCTGGAACTCATTACGTTTTGTGGACATTTATCTGCCTTTTAGTTTTGCTGATGATTTTTATTGCAGTTTTTCTAGTTAAGTTCCAGAAGATTGTCCGTAAAATTAATTTGTGGCGCAGTGAATTTCTTTTTATAAAAAACAAAATCCTTACTAAAATCAGTCTGCGGTATTTGCTTAAGGAAAAAATTACTGACGTTGAATTTTGCGTTCAGTGGCAGAAAATTATGCGCCGTTACCTTAAGTCAAGATTTGAAGTAGATTTTTCAGCAGTTGCAGCAGGAAGAATAATGAATTCCCTTAACGAAATTGCTTCGGAAAATTCTTCTGTGGAAATTGAAGAAGCGCTTATTTCTTTGGTTCAGCTTTTTAAACGAACTGACTACATAAAATTTGCCCGCGGTTCTATTGATTCAAGACTTCTGCCTGCAAGTGAGCATGAAACTGTTCTTGGAAAAAATGAGCGGAAAAGTATTGTAAAATCCACAGACAGTCTTATTCAGAAAATTGAACTTAAAATCAACAAAGATGAAAAAGATATTCAGGAAGTCAGTGCTGAAGAAATTGTAGAGGTTAAAAATGATTGAGTTTGAAAATCCATTTTCGTTTTTTCTGCTGGCACTTATACCGGTTTTATTTTTTCTGCGGTATTTAAAGCTTTTTACAAAAATTTCTTTCCCTTTAATTTTAAGTGACTGGAACGGTGAAAATTTTAAGTGGGATTCTAAGGCAAGAAAATTCTTCAGCTTTATTGCCACTCTTTCTGTTTTTTCAGCTTACGTTTTAACTGTCATAGCATTGGCAAATCCGGTGCTGCGTAAACAGGAAAAAATTTTTACTTCAAGAGGTTCAGATATTATTTTTGTCATTGACGTAAGTCCTTCCATGGCAGCCCGTGATATTGGCGACGGTTCAAGACTTGATGCTGCAAGAGATGCAATTTACACAGTTGCTTCAAGTAACGAAGGCGACAGTCTTGGGCTTGTGGAACTTGCAGGAGAAGCAGCTTATATTGTTCCGCCTACAATGGACAGAAAAGTTTTTTACGACAAGCTTCAGTCAATTGTTGTAGGTGAATTAGGCGACGGTACTGCAATAGGCACAGGACTTAGCTGTGCAGTTTATCATTTGGAACATTCCACTTCGTCTCAGAAAAGCATTATCCTTATTACAGACGGAGAAAACAACGCAGGACAGATTCATCCTTTTACGGCAGCCCACATGGCTCTTGCAAACAACATAAAGCTTTACGTTCTTGGTGTAGGCACTAAAGGAGAAGTTCCTCTTGAATACACTGATCCTAAAACAGGAAAAGTTTACGCCGGGAAATTTTATTCCAATTACGAAAGTTCAGCACTTGCAGAAATTGCTTCAGAAGCTAAGGGAAAATTTTACGAAGTTGAAACACTTCAGTCTTTGACTCAGGCTTTAGTATCAGTAAGTAAAAAAGAAAATACGGCTCAGACATACAGCATTAAAAACAACGACACGCCTTACTATCAGAAGTTTCTGTTTGCGGCAATTTTACTTATAGCTTTGGCATGGATAATAAGAAGAATTTTTCTTCAGGAGATTATATGAATTTTGCAATACAGCGGCCGGCTTCTCTTTACGGACTGCTTCTTTTAATTCCGGTTTTATTTTTTTCACTTTACAGATACAAGCGTCTTTTAAATGCATTCAGCGAGCGTAATTCACTGCAGCGTCAGTCTCACGGATTTAACCGCTTTAAGCATTGCTTTTTTTTCAGGACACTGTTCAGAAGTCTTGCTTTAGTGTGCATTGTTCTTGCCTACAGCGGAATTTCTCTTGGCGTAAGTAATGTGCCTGTTCAGAAAAACGGTTCGGCTGTTTCATTTGTATTTGATATTTCCCATAGCATGAACGGAAAAGATGAAGTAAACGGAATGTCACGTCTTGATGCAGCAAAAGAATATGCAGGTGAACTTTTATCCCATCTTAACGGATGCGCTGTAAGTGTTGTCATTGCAAAAGGTTCAGGTTCAGTTGCTATTCCTTTAACGGAAGATTTTTCTACGATACGGAGTTTTCTTTCTGAGCTTACTTCTGATTTTATGACTTCGCAGGGTTCGTCTTTAGGTTCGGGAATTGACTGTGCAGTCTTGTCTTTTCCGCCTCAATCATCTTACGCAGGAAACATCTGGCTTTTTACAGACGGTGAAGAAACTGATTCTAAACTAAGCAGTTCCATAAACGAATCTTTGAAATATGGAATTCCAGTTTCCATAATCGGCTTTGGTTCAGAAAAGGAAAGTGAAATCCTTGCAGGTGACGGAATTACAAAAGTAAAGTCAGCACTTAGAAAAGAAAAAATTCTTGACGTTATAAAATCAATTGAAAACAAAAGGGCAGACAGACGCAATCCTTCAAGGACAAAACTTACTTACGTTACGGCTAAAGAAAACGGTTCGGCAAGTACGCTTTTAAAAATGCTTAAAAATGAAAGCGGCAGCAGGATTGTCTACGAGCTTCGTTTAATAGACAGGCATAATGTTTTTATAATTCTTGCAATTGTATTTTTTATACTTTCATTTATTTCTGCAGAATTTGATTTTTCTAAAAGCATCGGAAGTCTTGCAAAAGAAACTCAGGTTTTATGCCTGCTTCTGCTTTTTACAGGATGCTCCCAGAAATTCAACGACGGCACAAAACTTCTTGAAGGAAAGCTTGAATGGAACAGAAAAAACTATCAGAAAGCCATATCTTATTTTCTTGAAGTAGAACAAAACGCGGATGCAAGGAAAGACAGAATGGTTTACGAATACGCAGCCTGTAATTTAGCGGCATCTTATCTTATGCAGGATGAACTTGATGTTGCTCTGGAAAAATACAAGGAACTTATAGACAATGCAACTAACGAAACTTCTGCGGCTGTAAAATATTCGGCATATTACAACTCAGGAATTATTGCCCACAGAAAAGGCAATTACGAACAGGCAGTAGACTTTTTTAAAAAAGCTCTTGAAATAAACAGTTCCGACATAAATGCAAAAATAAATTTTGAACTTTCTCAGCAAGGCAAGTCGGGACAAAACAAAGGCGGCCAGCAGGAACTTTTATCTGTTCAGGAAAACAGCGACAACACAAATCTTGAAAATTCAATTTATTCAATTATAAAGGAAAGTGAACATCAGCAATGGAAAAATCAACAGAAAAAAAGCCAGTCTTCATCTTTAGACTATTAGTTTTATTTTTACTTACATTCTGCTCTTCGGAAATTTTTGCAAAGCGGGCAAGTTACGAATATGTGCGCAGTTTAAAATTTTTAAAGGGGCAGGAATATTTTTTTACTCTTTCTGACTGCACGTTTTATCTTGATATAAAAAATGTTCTGCCGGAAAATGTAACTGTTTACGTAAACTCTCTGCCTGAAAACGTAAGCTTTGTTTCTTCCAAAAAAGAAGTACTTCTTCCTGAGCCTGATTCTGACGACGACATAGGAACTCACATTGTAATGCATTTGAATTTTGCAAAACCAGGAACGTATAAAATCAAATCAATTGATGTAATTGTAAACGGAATATTTTACAGGCTTCCATTTGAAACTGTTCAGGTTTATGAAAATCCCCGGAACCTTATGCCGGAACTTTCCGTTGAATTTGATGATGAAACTCAGGTGAAAAAAAACAAAGCTTCAGTGCTTGCCGGAGAGAATGTTGAATTTACAGTTTATGCAAAGTACGCCGTTCAGATTACAAATATTTCCTGGACTCTTCCAAAGGATTCACTTTTTAAAGAAACCTTGCGCTACGATTTTGCAGAAAGTTCAAATTTAAAATCTGATTTTTCAGACCAGAAAATTCCTGTAATAAGTTTCAGCTGGCAGCCTCTTGTAAGCGGAAAATTTTCTTTCCCTGAAATTAAAATAATTGCCTTAGCCTACAACGGTTCCCACATGGAAATAAAAACTCCAGACTACGAATTTTCTGTAGGCAAAAATGAAATTAAAAAAGAAGATGAAAGTGCAACCGGAAAAAATTTTGAAAACTCCTTCCGTGAAAATTTCCCTGTTGAAAATAAAAGCGAAAATACAGCTATGAGTTTTGAAGAGCTTTACAATTTAGTTTCACTTAGAAATAAAGAGCGGCACAGTTTTCCTTTCTTTAATAAATACCGCAAAGAGAGAATTCTTGTAGAAGAAAAATTCGCTCTTGAAAATTATGAAAACGAAACTTCTGTAGTTGCAGTTATTATTCTTGCAGTAATGAGCATTTTGCTTTTTGCAGTTTCTGTTTTTATGATTGTAACGAAAAAAACTTACGGAACTTTTATATGCAGTTTTGCGTTTCTTCTTGTTTTTACGGCAACAGTTATCTGCGGAATAAAGTGCAGCGAAAAGCACGGAATTTTTAAAGGCGGAGTCATCCGTCCTATTCCTGAAAAAAATGTTTCTTCGGCAGCTGAATTAAAATCGGGAAGCCTGGTTTGTGTTCAAAGTGAAGCAGGCAAATGGCTTTACGTAAAGCACAATGAAACTTACGGCTGGATTTTAAAAGATGATATGTACGAAATAAAATAGATTTCTTTTGGAGGTAAAAATGGATTTCGGCGATATTCTTGCACAGTGGGATTCTCAGCAGAAAAAAAAGTCTGAACATAAAAAAGGCATTCAAAAATCAAACAAAAAAGCAAACGCTCCCACTCAGGAAGAAAAAGATGAAATAGCTTTAAAAAAATCCTACGAACAGCAGATGGAAATTGAAAACAGGCGTCACATAAATCCTATGGAACTTTGGCTTAATCGTTACGGCACAGTTGATAAAGATAAAATTGCAGATGATGCAGAAGAAAATCAAAAGTTCCATGACATAAATTATCTTAGGAAAATGAAATGTGAAGCAACCATTGATCTTCATCAGTTGACGAGGGAAGAAGCATGGCAGCGTTTAAACGGATTTGTTTCAGAATGTGTACGTCGTGGTTTGCGTAAAATCATGATTATTCACGGAAAGGGCATTCATTCAAACGGAAGTGATCCTGTTTTAGGTCCTATGGTGCGAACTTTTATTGAACAGGATAAGCGTCTTGGAATTTCAGGTCATCCTGACAGAAACAATGGCGGCAACGGTGCAACTTGGGTCATTATAAAAAACTGATATATAAAAAAAATTAGTTGTAAATTTACCGTGATTTATTTATCTTTTAGAGAGAGGATTTTTATACACTGATGGAAGATTTTTACAAGACACTTGGCGTTGAAAAAAACGCTTCTGCTGAAGAAATAAAAAAGGCTTACAGGAACCTTGCTTTTGAATATCATCCTGACAGAAACGCCGGAGATAAAAATGCAGAAGAAAAGTTTAAGAAAATAAATGAAGCTTACTCAGTTTTAGGCGATGAAACTAAGCGAAAAGAATACGACTTTATGGGAAGCCAGACTCAATGGAATACTTATAGTAGTCAGGGATTTAATCAGAATTACTACAACCCGAATTATTCTAATCAGAACAATTACGGAAACCAGCAAAGGCAGTACGGAAATTACGATCCTTTTGAAGAATTCTTTAACTTTGGAAACAATACTCAAAACAGATACACTTACACTTATACAACAAGAAAAACTAAAGAGCGCACAAGAAGTGAAGTAAAAGGTCAGCTTTTGTTTGCTTTGCTCCAGATTTTACTTAGTGCATTTCTTTTCAGATTTTTTGGAAGATACTTTCTGCTGCTGACTTTTTTGTGCATAATCTATTTTTTCAGCGGAGTAAAGGATGCAGTTTCCTGCGTGATTTATCTGTTTTCTTCAAGAAAGCGTAAGAAGTAGAAACTGAAGCGTAAAAAAAAGCTGCACAGAGATTTTTCCCTTGCAGCGTTTTCTTAAAAAAATCAGCGTTCACGGAAAATTATTCTTCCGCGATTTAAGTCATAAGGTGAAAGTTCAACTTTTACACTGTCACCGGGAACAATTCTAATGTAGTGTTTGCGCATCTTTCCGCTTAAGTGTGCAAGAATTATGTGCTTGTTCTGTAATTCAACGCGGAACATTGTGTTTGGAAGTGCTTCTTTTACAATGCCTTCAACTTCAATAGCTTCGTCTTTATTAGCCACGATTCCTCCAAGAATTTATTTGCCTTTTAATTAAAAAATTCGTATAATATTATCTATAAAATATAAAAAACTGTCAACAAGGGGCAATTATTATGAAAAAAGAATTTATTGAAAAACAGAAAAAAAAGCTTATTGCACAGAGAAATGAAATTTTAGAAACACTTGCAAATCGAAACGAACAGCTTAAAAAATTAGTTGAAACGATTGACAGTGGAGATGAAGCTGACATTGCTTCTGACAAAATAGATGGAACATTGTTTAACTCGCTTACAGAAGCTGATCAAAACCGCCTGTTGATGATTTCAAATGCAATTGACAGAATCAATCAGGGAACTTACGGTTTTTGTCTTTCTTGCGGTGAACAGATTCCGGAAGGCAGGCTTGAAGCTGTTCCTTATGCAGGCTTGTGCATTAAATGTCAGGAAGAAGACGACGACTATAACAGAAAAAATTCGTAAAGTCTGTTTTATAGGCTAAGTTTATAAAAATTGGGGTTACAGAAAGAGCACCGGGTTTTAAACCTAGTGCTCTTTTTTTTGAGACTATATTCTGTGCATTTCAGTAAAAACTTTTTCGTTCATAACGTTTACTTCAACGTCAAGAACTTTACATTCTTCCATTAAGCTTTTTCTGGCAGAATCAATATCAAGATCGGCATTGGCAAAATCAACCATCATCATCATAACGAAGTTGCCGCTTAAAATGGTCTGTGTAATATCAACAATGTTAATGGAATGAAGTGCAAGAAAAGCTGAAACTTTTGCAATAATTCCAACTTTGTCTCCACCAACTACAGTAATAATCGCTTTCATAACACGGTGATTATACACAAATACGATGTTATTTACAACTGCATTTTAAGTGACGCAAGTACAGTCTGCACGCAAGGCTTATGGGAAAATCAGCGCAGAACTGCAGCACTTTTTATTTTGCTGTAAACATCGTTTCCGCTTAAAGTCTTTACTATTTCCATGGCAAATTGTTCTGCTGCACCAGGACCTCTTGCTGTAATTAAATTTCCGTCGTGGATAAAAGGCTCTGTGGTTATGTGGTTTCCTGCGTAAGAAGGAGCGTTCTTTTCCATATCAGGGTAACAGGTCCACTTTTTTCCTGCAAGAGCTTTTGTCTTTGAAAGAACAAGCGCCGGAGCTGCACAGATTGCACAGACAAGCTTTTGCTTTTCGTTCATTTCGTCAATAAAACTAAGTGCTTTGGAACATTCAGCAATATTTGAAGAACCGGGCATTCCTCCCGGAACTACTACGGCATCAGGCAAATCATCTAAAGAATCAAGGTAAGAATCAAAAGTAATATCAGCAAGGACAGAAACTTTGTGCGAACTTTCTACTGTTCTGTTAGATGTTCCCACTGCAACTGTAACTACATCTTCTCCTGCACGCCGTAAATAATCTACCGGAGAAAGAGCTTCAATTTCTTCAAAACCATTAGCAAGAAAAACTACAATTTTTTTCATAAGCCACCTCGGTTTAATTTTACCACGTTTTTTTTGTAATGCAATAATTGAATTGGTTAACGTGAAACTGTTCCGTCAAAGTGATTTTGCTGATTGAAATGCTTAGGGTGTGTTCTTCAGTTTCAGACACTTCACAAAACAAAGTCAATAAAGTAAAATATTCATTATGAAACAGGTCTTGCTTATAGACGGCTCTCCGTTGTTTTATGAATTTTTAAAAGATAAGCTGAAAGTTGAACAGGTTGTTGTTGATACGGCTAAAGGAAATTTAGATGCTTACACAAAAATAATTTCAACACTTCCTGATTTGATTGTTATAGAAACGCCGGATTGCACTGATGAAGTTTTAATTGAACTTTTAAAAAAGAAAACCATGGATTTTAATGCGAAAAAAATCCCGGTAATTCTTACAGGTCCGGAAATTGACAGAAGCCTTATTGCAAATTTTGTTCAGTATAACGTAGTAAAATATTTTAAAAAGCCCATTAAGTTTGATGTTTTTTTTGATTCAATAAGTAAGCTTTTAAATGCAAATTTTCTGCTTGATACAACTCCATGCGTTCTGGACATTCACATTAACGGCAGCATTATTTTTGTTGAAATTGCCCGTGGACTTAACAGGGAAAAACTTTTTCTTTTAAAGTATAAGCTTACGGAACTTCTTTCTGGCGATGAAATTAAAAATCCTAAAATCGTCCTTATGCTTACAAATCTTTCCCTTTCGTTTATGGACATTACGAACATTGAACTTCTTTTTGACAACATTACTGCCGGAAATTTAATCGAAAATCAGAACATAAAAGTCCTTTCCCTTGAACCGCTCATTAAAGAAATTATTGAAGGCCATCCTGCTTATTATGGAATTGAAGTAACGGAAAACCTTAACAATGTAGTAAACACGCTTGTTGAATCAAAAAACAGTTTTGCAAATGTAAATGATTTTGTTGCAGATAAAATTCTTGATTCAAGCAAAGACTTAACTGCCGGAACTGTAGACATCCGCTTTAACGAATCGAGCCCGAAAGATTTCAGGGAAGAAGGCATTGTCATGAAAGTTGCCATTGTTGATGATGATGTTACAATACGAAAACTTTTGCAAAGTGCATTTAATTCAATCAGTGCAGAGTCAGTGCTTTTTGAAAAAGGAACGTCTTTTCTTCAGGCTGTAGTTTCGGGGCAGAAGTTTGATCTTGTAATACTTGATATTTTTATTCCTGATCTTGACGGATTCAGTATTCTTGCAAGTTTACAAAGACAGAATTTTTCCAGCCCGATTATTGTTTACTCACAGGCAGTTCAAAAGGAAGCCATTCTTCAGGCACTTTCTCTTGGTGCAAAAAGTTATATTGTAAAGCCGCAAAAGCCGAATATAATTTTACAAAAAGCTGTTGAGGTTTTAAATGGACAAATTAACCGTTGAGTCTGGAAGCCGTTTCCTTGCAAGTACGCTTCACGAAGTAAGAACTCCGATTCAAACTATCATAAGTACAACGGAACTTTTGCAAGACACCGTTCTTGATAAAGAGCAGACTGAATATGTTCATCAGATTGAGTTTAGCGCAAATGCACTTCTTGAACTTGCAAATGATGTTCTTGACTTTACGAAAATCCACTCTGAAAATTTTAAGTTGGAAAATGTTCCTTTCGATATAGTTGAACTTACTGAACGGGCTGTTGACTTAATCAGCATAGAAGCTTTCAATAAAAATCTTGAAGTTATAACTGACATTGATTATTCCATTCCAAACAACGTAATGGGCGATCCTACCCGCATTCAGCAGATAATTTTAAATCTTGTAAAAAATGCAGTTAAGTTTACGAGCCAGGGTTTTGTAATGATAAAGCTCACTTACGAAAAAGGCTATTACTTATTTGAAGTGATTGACAGCGGCATTGGTGTTGCGGAAGAAAAACAGAAACTTATTTTCAAGGATTTTTATCAGGTTGATGCAAGTACTACGAGAAAATTCGGCGGTACAGGATTAGGTCTTGCCATTTCTAAAAATCTTGTTGGAGTTATGAACGGAAGAATAGGAATTCTTTCAAACGGCAAGCTTGGTTCAAATTTCTGGTTCACCCTTCCTTTGGAAAAATCACTTTTTGATGAAAAGAAAATTCCTCCTTTTATAATTCCGCTTGAAACTAAAGTTCTTATTGTTGACAATTCAAATTTAACATTAAAGAGCCTTGAGTCTAAGCTTAGGAAATTCGGTTTTAACAATATTGAAAAAGCTGCCGGCGGGAAAAATGCACTGGCACTTATGAGGCAGGCTGCCCGTAACGGAAAACCTTTTACTCTTGCTTTTATTGATTCACTTATGCCTGAAATGGACGGCTGGTATCTTGCTTCTGAAATAAAAAAAGATTCTTCAATTAAAAATGCAAAACTTTATCTTATGGTTCCTGAAGGGCAGATGGGTAAAGAAGCTAAAATTAAAATGCTTAACTATTTTAACGGATATCTTTACAAGCCCATTAAGCAAAACAGTCTGATTAGTCTTTTAAAGGAAATGTTCGTTCAAAACGGCGGACTTGAAGAAGAAAAAGTTACCATTCCAAAAATTTCTACTGATGATAAAGTTGCTGAAGGTTTGAAAATTCTTGTTGCAGAAGATCATCCTGTAAACAGAAAAATCATTGAAACGTTCCTGAAAAAATTTGGTGCTGAAGTTTTTCTTGCTGCAGATGGAGAAGAAGCCGTTCAGCAGATTGCAGCTCATCCGGGAATTGATTTGATTTTTATGGACATTCTTATGCCTGTAAAAACCGGAATTGATGCAACAATGGAACTTAGGAAAAATAATTACAACGGAATTATCATAGCCTGTACTGCAAACAATGATCCTAAGGTTTTTGAAACTTACAAAAAGCTTGGCATAAACGACATTCTTGTAAAGCCATTTAAGCGTGAAGCAATTTATCAGTTTATAGAAAAGTGGAAGGCGGTACTTTCTATTTCTGATGCTAAAAATATGATTACTCTTGCCTACATAAATTCTCAGTCTTCTGATTTGTGGGATTTAAATGATTTTATGGATACGACAGGCGGCTCTGTGGAATTTGCCCAGTCACTTATGGAAGAATACATTGAACAGACAGAAGCGCTTCTTGAAAAAATAAAATCTGAAATGGACGGCGAAAAGAAATTTTCCAAGCTTGAACTTTACACTCACACTTTAAAAGGAAGCAGTGCAGTTGTAAGTGTCAACAAGCTTTCGTCTTTGGGAGAAAAAATGAATCATGCGGCAAAACAGAAAGATTTGAATTCTCTTGAAGAGTTTAGGATTGAATTTGCAATTGACTTTACTCGTTTAAAAACTTTAGTGGACAACTGGAAAAATAATTTATGGACAGTCAGATAAAATCAAATTATCACAGTCATTCAACTTTTTGCGACGGAAGATTTTCTATCAGGGAAATGGCGGAAGCTGCTGTGAAAAAAAACTTTACTCATTTTGGTTTTAGCGGTCATTCAATGTTTCCCTTTGCAGGCGACTGGCACATTCCTCTTAAAGATTTTAAATCTTACGTGGAAGAAGTTCGTGTTGTAAAAAATGAGTTTAAAGACAAGATAAAATTTTTCCTTGGATTTGAAGCTGATTACATTCAGGGAATTTGTTTTCCTGATTTTTCATGCTACAGTGAATTTTCTCCTGACTATTTAATTGGGTCTGTTCATTACATTCCCGGCGAAAACGGTTTTATTGTTGCTGATGATTCCCCTGATGAGTTTGCACAAAGGCTTAACAAATATTTTAAAGGGAATGTAAAATCTGCTGTCTGCGAATATTTTTACAACGAAAGGCAGATGCTTTCCAAATGCAGTTTTTCCATTTTAGGTCACCCTGATTTAATTAAAAAGCAAAATGCAAGATATGAAATTTTTTCTGAAAATGAAAGCTGGTATAAAAAAGAGTTAAAGGCTTTTGCAAGGGAAATTGCAAGGTCTGGTGTTTGCGTTGAAATCAACACTGGCGGAATTGCAAGAAGCAATTTAAAAGAGCCATATCCTTCTTTGTATTTTCTTGAACTTTTAAAAGAAAAAAATGTTCCTGTTACAATAAACTCTGATGCCCACGATGCAGACAAAATTGACTACTGGTTTGATGAAGCAGAATCTTTTGCCATAAAAGCCGGATATAAAGAAATAGGCTATTTTGAAAACGGACAACTTAAATTCAGGAGTATTTAATTTATTCTGCCAGCCACTCTTGTAAAGCATGCACTTCCTGGCAAGTACAAGGCACCGCCGCCCAGTGCCATGAAAACAAATAATTGACAAAACATATAATTAAATGATAATATGTTTATATGAAAAAGAAAACAGAAATTTTTCCAGATGAAGAAATGCTTTGCAATCTTGCAGAACTGTTTAAAATTTTCGGAGATTCTACAAGAGTAAAAATTTTGTTTACATTATTGCAGAATGAAAAAAACGTTTCTCAAATTGCAGAAGAACTTTCCATGACGCAGCCAGCCATAAGTCAGCAGCTTCGTGTTTTAAAATCAAATGGCCTTGTAAAATTCAGGCGGGAAGGAAAAAATATTTTTTATTTCCTTGCAGACGATCACGTGCTTTCCATTTTAAATATCGGAATGGAACATATTCAGGAAGGCTGAATAGTTCAGTCTGTCTTTCAGTAAAATCACAAGGAGGAAAATATGGAACACAAAGAACACACAGAACATGAAAATCACGAAGAGGAAATCAGTCTAAAAAAAATAATTCTTGCAGCTGCATTGTTTGCACTTGGAATATTTTCAGAAAAAATTTTGTGGGAAACTTACGGCTTGCTTCCTTTAAATATTTTGTTTATGGCATTCTATGCAGTGTCTTACATTTTGTGCGGCTTAGGCGTAATAAAAGAAGCAGTTGAAAATCTTGTAAAAGGCGAATTTTTCGGAGAAGAATTTTTAATGGCAGCAGCAACTATAGGCGCAATTTTTATAGGCGAATACAGTGAAGCAGTTGCAGTAATGATTCTTTTTCAGTTAGGTGAATTTTTAGAAGAACGCGCTTTAGACAATTCAAAAAAATCAATTACAAACTTAATGAACATAAGACCGGACACAGCAACTTTAAAAACTGAAACCGGCGAAAAAGAAGTTTCACCTGAACAAATAGAAATCGGGCAGATTATAATTGTAAAGCCTGGCGAAAGAGTTCCGCTGGACGGAAAAATAATCAAGGGAAAATCTTTCGTTGATACATCAGCATTAACAGGGGAAAGTGTTCCAAGAGAAATTTATGAAGGCGATGAAATTCTCAGCGGATTTGTAAATACAACAGGCGTTCTTGAAATTGAAGTAACAAAAGTTTTTTCAGAAAGTACAGTCAGCCGTGTTCTTGAAATGGTAGAAAATGCTCAGGGCAAAAAAACAAAATCAGAAAAATTTATCAGACGGTTTGCAAAAATATACACGCCAATCGTCTGTCTCCTTGCATTATGCATAGCCGTAATTCCTCCGTTGGTTTTTGCTTCAGAAAGCGGATTGTGGAGCAAGTGGATATATCGTGCTCTGGAACTTTTAGTTGTAAGCTGTCCATGTGCATTTGTGATTTCTGTGCCGTTAAGTTTTTTCAGCGGGATTGGACTTGCTTCGAAAAACGGAATTCTTATCAAAGGTTCGAATTACATTGAAATGCTGAGCCACGTAAAGACAGTTGTATTTGACAAGACAGGAACTTTAACGAAAGGCGTTTTTGAAGTAAGCAACGTTCATCTTTTAAACGAAAATTTTTCTAAAGAACAGCTGATTGAAATTGCAGCACACGCAGAATATTACTCAGGACATCCGATTTCAAAATCACTTAAAAACATTCATCATTGTGAAAAATGCGAAACTCTTGAACTTGAAAATGCAGAAGAAATTTCAGGACACGGAATAAAGTGCAGGCTTGAAGGCAAGACAGTTTTAGCAGGAAATTCAAAACTGATGAAAAAAGAAAATGTTTTAAACTTCAGTGAATGTGAGCAATGTAAAAGCGGAACAATCGTTCATATTGCAGTTGACGGAATTTACGCAGGCCACATTGAAATCAGTGATAAAGAAAAAGATGATTCAAAACTTGCAATAGATGAACTTAAGAAAAATAAAATTAAAACTGTAATGCTTACAGGCGATGGAAAAAATGCAGGTAAAGCTGTTGCAGAAAAACTTGGTCTTGATGAAGTTTACGCAGAACTTTTGCCTCAGGATAAAGTTTCAAAAATAGAGCAGTTCCTTGCAGCAGTTAAAAATAAAAAAGAAAGAGTTGCATTTGCAGGTGACGGAATAAACGATGCACCTGTTTTAAGCCGCAGCGATATTGGAATTGCAATGGGTGGTTTGGGAAGTGACGCAGCAATAGAAGCAGCCGATGTTGTCATAATGGACGATATGCCTTCTAAAATTCCTCAGGCAATATCAATTGCAAAAAAGACAATGGTAAATGCTTTGGAAAACAGCGTATTTGCTTTAACTGTAAAATTTGCAATAATAGTGTGCTGTACATTCGGAATTGCAAATATGTGGATGGCAGTTTTTGGTGATGTAGGCGTAACTCTTCTTGCTGTCTTAAATTCACTCAGGCTTCTGGCTGTAAAAAAAATAAAATAAAAGGATTTTAAAATGATTCAGTTGATAGCGTATCTTGGAAATTATGGAAGCGAATATGCACAGACACGGCACAACACGGCATGGCTTTTTGAAAACGCTCTTCCGTTCAGTTCAAAAATTTCGTGGCAGAATAAATTTAAATCAGACTTTTCTTCAGTTGATTACATGGATTTAATTTCCTGGCTTAAAGAAAATGATTTGATAAAGGAAAGAAGCAACGGCACACTTCCTGTTCCTGAAAATCCTCCTTCGAAAATTCATTTTATGAAACCTCTTACTTACATGAACTTAAGCGGAGACGCAATTGGAGAAGCTGCACGTTTTTACAAAATTCCTGCCAGTGATATTTTAGTTGTCCATGATGAAATTGAACTTCCTTTAGGAACTGTCAGCTTAAAATGGTCAGGCGGACTTGGAGGACACAACGGCTTGCGTTCAGCAAAAAATGTTCTTGGCACCGCAGATTTCTGGCGCTTAAGATTTGGAGTAGGAAAACCGGCAAACGGAAATGTTGCAGATTACGTTTTAGGTTCATTTACTGATGATGAAAAAATTATTCTTTCGCAAGTGTTTGCAAAAACAAGTGAATTATTTTCTAAAATCGTTACTTCAAAAGACATTCAGAATTTAATTCAGCCATGGGGAAAGAAAAAAGTAATGGCGTAATGAAAATGAAAGTTTTGGAAGAATCAGACTTAACGCAGCAGATTAAAAATCAGTCGGAAACAGCTGCAGCCTTTAACAGATTGTATGAACTTGTAAAAACTTTGCGTGGCGAAAACGGATGCCCCTGGGATAAGGAGCAGACGCCTCTTTCTTTGCGGGATGCACTTGTTGAAGAAATTTTTGAAGCAATAGATGCAGTTACTTCCCGTGAACCGATGCATTGCAAAGAAGAACTGGGCGACTGTTTTTTTAACCTTATGCTTACCACTTACATTTTTGAACAGTCACAGAATTTTTCTGTAAAAGATGCAGTAAACGAAGTGTGCGAAAAAATCGTGCGGCGTCATCCTCATGTTTTTGGTGAAATAAGCGAAGGATTTTGTGAAGCCAAAAAGAATTTGAAGAAAGAAGAGATTTTGTCTCAGTGGGATAAGATAAAGGAAAACGTTGAAGGAAGAAAAACTGCCAGCGTACTTGATTCAGTGCCAAAGGGATTTCCGCCTTTACTTAAAGCAGGCAAACTTTTAAAGAAAGCTGCAAAAACAGGTTTTGAGAAAAAAGATATTCAGGAAGTGAAAAATATAATTTCAAAAGATCTTGATGAAGTTTCCGCATCAGAAAAAAAAGGTGATGCTTTTCAAGTTGAAGAAGAACTGGGCGATTTGCTTTTTTCAGCAGTAGAGTTGTGCCGCCTTTACAATGTTGATGCAAACGTTGCTCTGGAAAATGCAAACAGGAAATTTATAAAGCGATTTAAATGCAATGAAACAAAAGACCGCCAGTAAGATGCAAGGTAAGCTGCAGGAAATTTTGTTGTAATTTTTTATATATGTGATATTATGAAAAAAGGTGCTATGAAAATTTATAATTTTATATTTTTGAGTTTAGTGATGATTTGTTTTTCTTTTTCATGTAATGCTAAGACACAGAAAAAATCTTACGTTTCAGTTTCAATGGAAGAAGGGCTTAAAATGCTTTCTGAAACAGAAGGTGCTGTTTTGCTTGATGTCCGCCGTGATGATGAATATTCTTCCGGGCACATTCCGGGTGCAGTTCTGCTTACTAACGAAACAATGACTGAAGAAAAAGTTTTGCAAATTCTTCCTTCAAAAGAAACACCTGTTTTTGTTTACTGCAGGAGCGGAAGGCGAAGTAAAGAAGCTTCCCAAAAACTTTCTGACTACGGATATACAAAAGTAACTGAAATAGGCGGAATTCTTGAATACACAGGCAAGCTGGAGTAAAGGATTTTTACAGATACATATAAGCATAGTCTTATAAATATAATTGCAAAGAGTAGTTTTATGAATGTAACTGAATATTTTGAAACAGGTGATAAAAATTACATAAAGTGGGATTCGAAATTTGAACTTGGAATTCCAACTATAGATGAACAGCATAAAAATCTTGTGCAGCTGTGCAATAATTTTTACCAGGAAATTTTGCAGCAAAGTAATAAGCCGGCCTTTGAATGTTCTTTTTCAAATACACTTCATGAATGTGTTGAATATGTAAAGACCCATTTTAGAGATGAAGAAACGCTTATGAAAGCCTGCGGGTATGAGGGATTTGCTGAACACAAAAAGCGCCATGACGAGTTTATAGAAACTGTCTTGCAGACATCACGCTCAGTTCAAAATGAAAACAACATAAAGTCAGCATTAAAGTTCGTAAAATTTCTTTATGACTGGGTTTTGTCTCACATTGCACACGAAGACAAGCTTTACGTAAAAAGCATTCTTGAATATTACCGCAAGAGAAAAACAGCAGGTCAGCAGTAAAGTTTACTCTGAAATGATAGTGTTTCTGCCTGATTCTTTTCCCTTGTACAGATTTGTGTCTGCACGGTGAATTGTATCGTAGCTGTCTTCTCCAGGCGTAAAAGGTGAAACACCGAATGTAATTGTTACACGGAAAATTTTGTCCTGAGCTGCAAAGTCAAGTTTTTCTACGCAAGTGCGGATTTGTTCCAGAACTTCAACTGTTTCTTCCTGAGTTTTGTGCATTACAAGCAGAAATTCTTCGCCGCCCCATCGGATTGCAAAATCAGGTGAAGCACACATATCCTTGATAATATCAGAAATTTTTATAAGGACATCGTCACCGATTGCGTGACCGTAAGTGTCATTTACCTGCTTGAAAAAATCAATATCGCCCATGGCAAAAGTAAGCGGCCGTGAATCCATTACGTTTCTGTTGCATGTTGTTTTGATAAGCTGTAAGCCGCTACGTCTGTTCATAAGGTGCGTAAGAGGATCAGTGTTCATAAGTTCAGTTATGTTTCTGCTTATGTGGACTGAATGAACTCCAAGTTCCCCGATTTCATCATGACGCCGTAAAACTGACTCGTTTAAGCTTATGCCCATTTCGTTTTTTGAAAGACGGTCAAGGAACACTCTGATGTAGTACAAGTCCATGCACATTCGGTTTGTAAATACTGAAACTATGAGAATGCCCACTAAGCAGGAAACAGCTGATATAATCAAAATCGTAAAGAGCAGATGGATTTTTGTATTAGTTACGCTGCTTGTTGAAATGCCTGCAAATACCATTCCGCATATTTCGTTTGAAGAATTCCACAGAGGACGGTATACGCCATAATATTTGTCGCCGTTTATCATGACGTTCCGGGCCTGATATGTTTTGCCACGAAATACTGTTGAGATAATTTTTTCATTGTCCTGAACTGTGCCTGTAATCCTGAGTCCGTTTTTTCCCCGAATTGTTGTAAGGTATCGTTTGTTTCCGTAGAAAATACTTATTTCCGATTCAAAATGTTCTTTCAGGTGATCAAGAAATTCAAGTTCGTTTGAAAGAACTGTGTCTCCGGCAATAAGCTTTTCTTCTTCAATACGAAAATCTGTAGAATACTTTTCCTTGAGAATGTAAGACGTTTCACAGCATACGCCGTTTATTGTTTTGTAAATATCAGCTTCCATCATGCGGGAAATAATCTCTTGTGAACAAACGTCTATTAACAAGGCAAAGAGAAATACAAATGCAACTGTGAAGAAAAGAATTTTGTCTTTGATTTTAAAATTCTTCATTATATATATTATATTTTAAAAGGTGAATTTTGTACAGTTACATCTTCGTGCTGAACTTGGGTGAGCTTGTTTCAAAGCGGACTCTTACATACAACCAAGCTGCACGTAAGCATACACTCTTCTTTTATACAACTAATTGTAAAAGTTAAAGCTGCCGCTTATTTTCAAAGTCCCTCTCGTAAAGCTGGCACTTCCTGGCAAGAACAGGCGGCGCCGTCCGGGCGTACTTGCCCAAGAGCTGCCGCTTATTCTAGGACGCTGCTTGTAAGGGTTCATTCTTCTTTCTTAGTTCTAGTTGTAAAAGTTAAAGCTTCCACTTATTTGCAACGAACTTTTCGTAAAGTGTACACTTCCTGGCAAGAACAGGCGCCCCTCATTTAAAAAACAAGACTGAACATATATAATGTCACTACTATGGAAGAAAAACAGTGCGGCATTACGGAAAATATTTTTTACACTTCGTCAAGGGCGGTGTGGCGCACCTGGCTGTTGGAAAATTACAGGACGCAAAAAGATGTGTGGTTTGTCTTTCCCATGAAAGAGTCGGGCGAGGAAAGTCTTTCTTATAATGATGCGGTTGAGGAGGCGCTGTGTTTCGGTTGGATTGACAGCACAATCAAGCACATTGACAGAACTCACCGGGCACAGCATTTTACGCCGCGCAAAAAGGGAAGTACGTATTCCCGGCCGAACATAGAACGGCTCATCTGGCTTGAAAAAAATAATCTTTTGATGGACGAAATCCGCGCGGAAGTTCTGCCTTTGATTCGTTCGCCGTATGTTTTTCCTGATGACATTATCGCTGCAATAAAAAATGATGCTTCTGCCTGGAAAAATTACCAGACCCTTGGCGACGGCTACAAACGAATCCGCATTGCATATATTGACGCTTCCCGAAAATGCCCGGAAGAGTTTAAAAAGCGGCTTGAAAACTTTATCTCCAAAACTCGCGACGGCAAATTGATAAAAGGCTTCGGAGGAATTGAGAAGTATTATTGAAATCCTGGCATCTGCCAAAGTCAAAGACGGTTTAAATTTTCGCTTACTCCGACATTATATGTCGCTCTTTTGATTTATAATGCTATAATCATAATATGGGAAAACTGCAGAAAAACGATGACATCCGCCGGACTACACGCATCATTCAGATTGATGAAATGCTTCGCGGCGGTTCTTATGTTAAAATTGCCTCTCTTGTACGCAAATTTGGAGTTTCGCAGCGCACTGTTGAGCGTGATTTTGCGAGACTTCGTGATGACTTGAATGCGCCACTTGAATACGACAAGTCAAAAAACATGTATCACTACACCGACCCGACTTTTTCTGTTCCAAATGTAATTTTAACAGAAGGCGAACTTTTTACAGTTTCCGCGCTTCTTCCTCTTATGGAACAGTACAAAAACACACCTCTTGAATCATCGTTTAAAAACATTATGAAAAAGCTTGTTGATTTTTTGCCGGATACGGTGAGCGTCAATTCTTCTTTTTTGAATCAGGACATCAGCTTTATTTCAGACCCGCTCCCAAAAATCGACGAAAATATTTTTAATATGATTTTTAAGGCTATAAAAAGCAGGAAAGTTCTTTCCATAAAATACCAAAGTTCCAAAAGCCAGCAGCCGAAAGAAAAAACTTTTAACGCATATAAAGTAATCTGCCAGAAAGGAAACTGGTATGCTTTCGGTTTTGAACACGAGATAAGTGATTTTAGAACTTATTCACTTGCAAGAATTCAAAATGCACAATTACAAAATGAATCTTTTAAAATATCAGAAGATTTTGACATAAAAAAGTATATTGATTTGGAATTAGGCATCTGGAACAATCCCGACCGGTTTGAAGAATACGAAATTTTATTTGCAAAAGAAACCAGCCGATATGTTTTGGAGCGCGAATGGCACAAAGACCAGATTATTGAACAAAACGAAGACGGAACAGTTTTACTGAAATTCAAGTCGAACCAGTCGCAGATGATTTACACCTGGCTTTTAAGCTTTGGAAACAACGCCACTGTAATAAAGCCCCAAGAACTGCGCGAAAAAATCCGTGCAGAATGTGAAAAAGTGGCAGAAAAATACATAACCAAATAAATGGAGGAAAATATGAAAATCAGCGAAGAATTTTGCGGACAGGGGAACGGGTATTCAATTTCAAAAACTTTGAGATTTGAATTAAAGCCAAAGGGGAAAACTCTTGAAAATATTGAAAAAGAAAAATTACTGGAAAGTGATTTTAAAAAATCGCAGGATTATAAAGATGTAAAAATAATTCTTGACAACTATCATAAATATTTTATTGATGATGTTCTGCAGAAAGTTAATCTTGACTGGACTAAGCTTGCAGCTTCTATAACCGATTATAACAAAAACAAAGAAGATGATTCATCTGTAATAAAAGAACAGGATTTTCTTAGAAAAGAAATTGTAAAAATAATTTCAAAAGATAAAAGGTTTGCATGTCTTACGGCATCAACCCCAAAAGACCTTTTCAACAGTATTCTGCCAGAATGGTTTGAAAAATCAACTGAATTTAGTTTAAATAAAAAAGCTGTGGAAACTTTCAAAAGATTCAGTTCATATTTTAAAGGTTTTCAAGAAAACAGAAAAAATATGTACAAGGACGAACCGATTCCAACAGCAGTGCCTTATAGGATTGTAAACGAAAATTTCCCGAAGTTTTTGCAAAATGCAGAGTCTTTTAAGGAAATTCAAAAAAAATGCCCTGAGGTTATTGAACTTGTAGAGAAAGAACTGTCTGCATATCTTGGGAATGACAAGCTTTCAGATATTTTCTGCGTAAAGAGTTTTAACAGGTATCTGTGCCAGACAGGAGCAGAAAATCAACGCGGAATTGATTATTATAATCAGATAATTGGCGGAATTGTTCAAAAAGAAAATGATGTGAAATTACGAGGAATAAATGAATTTTTAAACTTGTTCTGGCAGCAGCATGTTGATTTTGCAAAAGACAATAGGAGAATTAAGTTTGTACCATTGTATAAACAGATTTTGAGCGACAGAAGTTCATTGTCGTTTAAAATACAAACATTAGAATCTGATGAAGAATTAAAAGAGGCTGTTCTGTCTTTTGCAAAAAAACTGGATTCAAAAAATAAAGATGGAAAAAATATTTTTGATTTGGTTATGGAACTGACTGAAAATATTAACCAATATGATTTATCCCAAATTTACATAAACCAAAAAGACATGAACGCAGTTTCAAAAACTCTTACAGGCGACTGGGCCTATTTGCAAAAAAGAATGAATATCTTCGCCGAAGAAACTTTGACTAAATCTGAACAGAAACGGTGGAAAAAAGAACTTGATGATGATACTTCAAAATCAAAAGGAATTTTCAGTTTTGAAGAATTAAACAAAGTCTTAGAATATAGTTCAGAAAATTGTTCTGCTGTTTCAATCAAAATTCAAGAATATTTTGAAACAACAAAGCGTTGGTATTTTGAAAAACAAACAGGCATATTCACAAAAGGTGAAGAAATAATTGAGCCGTCAATAAGCGGATTGTGCGGACAAATAAAAAGTAATTTTGACGAAGTAAATAAAGTTTTTGGGAATGTTTCTTCCGAAAATACATTGAGGGAAAACCCAGAAGAAGTTGAAAAAATCAAGAATTATCTTGATTCTGTACAAAATTTACTGCATCGAATAAAACCTCTGAAAGTTAATGGAATCGGTGATACAAGTTTTTATTCAGAGTATGATGAAATTTATTCTGTGCTTTATGAAGTAATTTCACTTTACAATAAAACAAGAAACTATATCTCAAAAAAATCCGGTATACCTGAAAAATTTAAGTTAAATTTTGATAATCCGACTTTAGCGGATGGATGGGATCAAAATAAGGAACAGGCAAATACTTCTGTCATATTGATAAAAGATGATGAATATTTTCTTGGAATTATGAATGCAAATAACAAACCGAAGTTTCTTGAAAATTATGAAGGAAATACTGAAAAATGTTACCAGAAAATGATTTATAAACTTCTTCCCGGACCAAATAAGATGCTTCCAAAAGTGTTTTTTTCAACAAAAGGAATTGAAACTTTTAATCCCCCAAAAGAAATTTTGAACGGGTACAATGCCGGGAAACATAAGAAAGGAGATAGTTTTGACCTTGACTTTTGCCACAGCCTGATAGACTGGTTTAAAGATGCAATAAATCGTCATGAAGACTGGAAAAAATTTGATTTTAAATTTAGTGAAACATCTTCGTATAAAGACATCAGCGAATTTTATAGAGAAATTTCTGAACAAGGCTACAAACTCACTTTTACTGCTATTCCTGAATCTGTAGTAGAAAAAATGGTTACAGACGGAAATCTTTTCCTTTTTCAGATTTATAACAAAGATTTTGCAAAAGGTGCTTCTGGAAAACCGAATATGCATACTCTCTACTGGAAACAGCTTTTCAGCAAAGAAAATCTTTCTGATACGATTTTGAAACTTAACGGAGAGGCAGAAATTTTTTATCGTGAACCCGGAATAAAAGAACCTATAGTTCATAAAGCCGGTTCAAAACTTGTAAACAAAGTTACAAAAGACGGAGTTTCTGTCCCTGCTGAGATTTATAATGAAATCTATAAAGTTCATAATGGAATGCAGACAGAATTGTCTGAAACTGCACAGGTTTTTGTAAAAGAGCATGAAATTGGAGTAAAACCAGCAAGTCACGACATAACAAAAGACAAGCATTTTACTGAAGCAAAATTTTTATTTCATGTTCCAATTACAATTAATTTTAAGGCGCAGGGAAATTCACTGACAATGAATGAGCGCGTAAGAAAATTCTTGAAAAACAACCCTGAGGTAAACATAATCGGACTGGACCGAGGTGAACGCCATCTTATTTATTTTTCACTTATCAATCAAAAAGGTGAAATCATAAAACAATTTACTTTCAATGAAGTTGAACGAAAACAAAATGACAGGATTGTAAAGGTTGATTATCACGAAAAACTCGACAATCGTGAAAAGGAACGTGATGCCGCACGAAAAAACTGGACAGCAATTGGAAAAATCGCAGAATTAAAAGAAGGGTATCTTTCTGCTGTTATTCATGAACTTACAAAAATGATGATCCAGTATAATGCAGTCATCGTTATGGAAGATTTGAATTTTGGATTTAAACGCGGACGCTTCCATGTTGAAAAACAGGTTTATCAGAAATTTGAGCGCATGCTTATTGATAAACTGAATTATCTTGTGTTTAAAGATAAAGGATTTACAGAACCTGGCGGAGTATTGAACGGATATCAACTTGCCGGTCAGTTTGAAAGTTTTCAAAAGCTAGGCAAACAATCAGGATTTTTGTTCTATGTTCCTGCCGGCTACACTTCAAAAATTGATCCTAAAACAGGCTTTGCAGATCTTTTTAATTTGCGTGATTTAACGAATGTCCGCAGAAAGATAGAATTCTTTTCAAAATTTGATTCGATAAAATATGATAGCGAAACTATGTCTTTTTCGTTTGCTTTTGACTATAAAAACTTCGATGGCAAAGGTAAAACTGAAATGGCCAAAACTAAATGGACTGTTTTTTCAAAAGACAAGCGGATTGTTTATTTCCCGAAAAATAAATCTTATTCAGATGTTTTCCCGACTGATGAACTAAAACAGACTTTTGAACAGGCTGAAATAAAAATTCATGATGATGAAAATCTGCTTGATGTTATTATGGAAATCGGTGCAGATTTAAAACCTGATGAAAAACCAAATCAAAATGTTGCTTCTTTTTGGGATTCGCTTCTCAGAAATTTTAAACTAATACTTCAAATGCGAAATTCTAATGCTCAGACAGGAGAAGATTACATCATTTCACCTGTAAAAGCCGATGATGGAACATTCTTTGACAGCCGCAACCAGCTTTCTCTTGGAAAAGAGGCAAAACTTCCAATAGATGCCGATGCAAACGGAGCTTATCATATTGCATTGAAAGGTCTGGAACTTTTAAGACGTTTTAATGAAACAGATGAAATAAAACTAAAAAAAGCTGATATGAAGATTTCCAACGCCGACTGGTTCAAGTTTGTGCAGGAGAAACAATATTTGAACTAACCCCACCACCAGCACGCTTGCCAGAAACACACAGTTTTTGCAGGCGTGCTGGTGGTTTGGAAATTATGGATTTTTTATGATTATCTGTGTTATTTTACGAAACTAATAGAAAACTATGCTATAATAAATCAAGGAGGTGTGATATGTCTGATGCCCTTGCCTATGTTGAAGAACAGGTTGAAAAATTTTCTTTAGCAGAGCAGATTCAATTGCTCAATTTTATTGCCAATAACATAAACAAAAAAACTTCGATTTTGATTAATGAAAATTCTGAAGAAGAATCTTTACAAAAACTTAGAGAATCAAGCCTGTCAACTGTATGGGAGATTGTAAAAAATGACACGTGGTGATATTTATATGCTTGATTTTGGCATTCCTTTTGGTAGTGAACCGGGAATGCGCCGTCCTGTTGTAATAATTCAATCTGATAAAGAAAACCTGAATAATCTTAATACGAAAGTTGTAGTTCCGCTTACATCAAATACGATAAACTCTAATTTTAAAGGTAATGTTTTCATTTCAAAAAAAGAATCAGGACTTTCAAAAGATTCAGTTGCATTAGTACATCAAATTATTGTCGTTGATAAAATCAGATTAGAAAACAGACTTTCAAAACTTCCAAAAGATATTTTGAAAAAGATTGAAAATGAAATTGATTATCTAACAAAAGAATAGCAGCAATTCTACTAAAACCAAACTTCTGCAAATCACTTTAGATATTCTTAATCTTGAAAAATATTGCCAGCTATTCGGAAAATAAATCCATGGAGCTTTACCTAAAAATCACTTATCTGAACGATTTTATTTTTTGTCCTCTTTCGATTTATTATCATCAGCTGTACGGTGATTTGGCAGAACGACTTTATTATGACAGCGCCCAGCTTGACGGAAAAACTGCCCACTCTGCAATTGATGAAAAGCGATATTCAACGCATAAAAATATTTTGCAGGGAATTGATGTTTATTCTGACGAATTTAAGCTTTGCGGGAAGATTGACATTTTTGACACGGAAAAATCGCTTCTTACGGAACGAAAAAAACATATTGAACAGATTTATGACGGCTATATTTTTCAGCTTTATGCGCAATGCCTTTGCCTTAGGGAGATGGGGTACACGGTAAAGGAAATGCGTTTTTATTCCAGCGACGACAACAAGGTTTATCCGCAGAAACTGCCGGAAGAAAATCCTGAAATGTTTGAAAAATTTAAATCCACAAACGAAAAAATGCAGTTTTTTAATCCTGCAGAATACATTCCAAAATCCCCAGAAAAATGCCGCAACTGCATTTACAACGATTTTTGTGACAGACCGCTTGCTCCAAAAGCGTACCGTGGCGGAAATTGATTAAATAGAGGCGTCGTATGATGAGTACCCGTGATTTTGAATATAAGCAGATTGCCTTTGTGTTTACCGGCAAGGGCGAAAAAATCAGCTTTAAAAACGACAATCTTTTGATTACGGACGAAAAAGGAAAAATAAAGCATCAGTCAACCTGTTACAGACTATTCCTGCTTTTTATCTGCGGTGATTTCTGCATTACATCGGGACTTTTAGACAGGGCAAATAAATTCGGCTTTAACATTGTTCTTATGACACCCAACCTTCGAGTAACGAAAATCATTCCTTCAAGGGCAGAAGGCAATGTCCTTTTACGCCGCCGCCAGTATGAATACGACAAAACCGACATTGCCGCCAGAATAATTTCAAACAAAATCCATAACCAGAATTTCCTGCTAAAAAAACGGCGCAATAAGTCAGAAGAAGAAAAAGATGTCATTCAGAAACTCAAAGACTTTGAAAAAGAAGTGCTCAAACCGGATTTAAAAGTTCAGGAAATTATGGGAATTGAAGGCGTAAGTGCAAAACTGTATTTTCAGACACTCTTTAAGGAGCATTGCTGGACAGCACGGCGGCCACGAGTTAAGCATGACATTACAAACTGCCTTTTGGATATCGGTTATACGATTTTGTTCAATGTAATAAACGCACTTTTGGAAATGTACGGTTTTGATGTTTATGTCGGAATTCTTCACACGCAGTTTTTTCACCGAAAATCCCTTGTATGCGATTTGGAAGAACCGTTCCGCCCCATTATTGACGCGGCTCTCATCAAGGCTTTAAATCTTGGACAGATAAACGAAAAAGATTTCTGGAAAAATCAGGAGCAGTACATTCTGCCATGGAAAAATTCTGCTCCCTACATTGAACTTTTTATCAAGGCGATTATGGAATATAAAAACGAAATTTTCATTTACCTGCAAAGTTATTACCGCGCATTCGTGCAGAAAAAATCCCCAGAAGCTTTCCCGATTTTTGACCTCGATGAACAGCCTGAAGAAGAGAAACAGAATAAAAAACAGGAGGAATCTTGATGATTTTGGTCAGTTATGATATAAGTAATGATAAGGTAAGAACAAAGTTTGCAAAGTTTTTAAGCAAGTTCGGATTCCGCCTCCAGTATTCAGTTTTTGAAATTCACAACAGCGAAGCCGTGCTTTCCAACATCGAAAATGAAATTCAAAACGTTTATATGAAGGCTTTTACAGAAGAAGATTCTGTGATAATATTCAATCTGTCGGCAACTTGCAAAAAAACATGCTACGGCTACGCAAAAAACGAAGAAACCGATGTTTTTGTAATAACTTAAAAATTGCAAACCCCCAGTCTTACTGGAGAAAATTGCCATGAAAAGTCTTAAAACACCATATTTTGACGTAACAAATGCAAAATATAGCACAAAACCGTACTGTAGTACAAAGGCTAGGGTTTAAGACCAATACAAAATTTCTACTGTTGTAGATTTTTATTTCCTATTTTTTATCTTTATCGTTTAAGACCAATACAAAATTTCTACTGTTGTAGATTCGCGACATTTGCGCAATTCGCGTTTTGTTTAAGACCAATACAAAATTTCTACTGTTGTAGATTAATGTTGGCTCTTATGAAATTGGATGTTTAAGACCAATACAAAATTTCTACTGTTGTAGATAAGAATATGCGTCGTCAATTTGAATATGTTTAAGACCAATACAAAATTTCTACTGTTGTAGATCTTGCCGTAGGCTTGTCACTATGGGGGTTTAAGACCAATACAAAATTTCTACTGTTGTAGATGCACTTTTATGCGCCCGCATGTCGCCAGTTTAAGACCAATACAAAATTTCTACTGTTGTAGATGCTGTAACGCTGGGGATATCAGATGTTGTTTAAGACCAATACAAAATTTCTACTGTTGTAGATTTAAGACGGCAGACGCGGGAACATGCGGTTTAAGACCAATACAAAATTTCTACTGTTGTAGATATCAAATGAAATTGCCTGTTTCAAAACGTTTAAGACCAATACAAAATTTCTACTGTTGTAGATTTTTATTTTCACCGCCAAAATATAATGTTTAAGACCAATACAAAATTTCTACTGTTGTAGATAGGATAAAGAACGAAACACCATTCTCGGTTTAAGACCAATACAAAATTTCTACTGTTGTAGATAACAAGAAATTCCCCGCAGGAATTCTTGGTTTAAGACCAATACAAAATTTCTACTGTTGTAGATTATCCTGAGTAAATGTATGAAGTGAAGTTTAAGACCAATACAAAATTTCTACTGTTGTAGATCTGGTATTTCTCGTATTCGCCTGTTTTTGTTTAAGACCAATACAAAATTTCTACTGTTGTAGATTTTGCTCTATATCGTGTAAAATTGCGGTTTAAGACCAATACAAAATTTCTACTGTTGTAGATTGAGGCGTGGCTAGAATGGGTTGATAGTTTAAGACCAATACAAAATTTCTACTGTTGTAGATCTGTCAATTTTTACATTTTGGTACTTGTTTAAGACCAATACAAAATTTCTACTGTTGTAGATCATTCTCCGGCCATGCTGCCATATTTTAGTTTAAGACCAATACAAAATTTCTACTGTTGTAGATTAACATTCATAAAGTTTTAAGTTGCAAGTTTAAGACCAATACAAAATTTCTACTGTTGTAGATTGTCTTCCAAGAATATCCGAAAGGATGTTTAAGACCAATACAAAATTTCTACTGTTGTAGATATATTCGTGCGGTTCAGCCTTTGACTTGTTTAAGACCAATACAAAATTTCTACTGTTGCAGGCAAATAAAAACAAATGTACTTTTTTTGGAAATCATGTAAAATTGAGGGAAAGGGTTGTTTGTTTTAGTTTGCGTTGCGGACTTTCAGCCTGAACTTTTCGTTTTAAGCGGAGGCCTTATGGCTTGTTTTTTAGTTCCTCTGGCAGAAGGAATAGTTGTTTCTGCTTTAGATAAAATTGTGTTTTGTTCAAAAAAAAGTGCTGACGGAGTAATCTCAGAGTCAAAGAAAAATATTGCCGTACTTAAAAATATGCTTTATGGCGGAAGTTTTCTTCTTGCTATCGAACACATTTACCACGGGGAAGTTTCTCTTATACCGCCATTTTTGACAGCAGTAAAAACTCCAGAAGAAATTCCCGTTATGCTTAAGGAAATGGCAACTGTAGGTGTTGGCATGGCAGCGTTAGTTACGGCAGTCTGGGGAATCGGTTGTGCGGTAAAGCATTTTGTTAAAAAGACAAAATCCAGAGGTGCATTATGTGCCTGATTATGACTTTTCTTGCGGCTGTAGTGTTTGCTTTTGTTTATGCAGTTCAGCGTAAAAACGGTAAGAGCGGTAAATCCGTTTTTTCCGTAATGATGTGTTTTGCTGCAGCTGCTCTTATGTGGAGTGTTGACTCAATTGCGTCTGTTCTTGACGGCGAAGGATTTTTTGATTTAAGTTCAGAAGATTTTATTCTTGGCGTGATTATAGTTGCAAGCGGATGCGTTCTCTACGCTGTCCTGTCCCTTCGAGAAAAATTGCGTCAGTGATGTATACGTAAAAGCCCTCTCGCAAAGCGTGCATATCTTCGCAAGCACAGGCGTCGCCGCCTGAGCGTACTTGCCAAAGAGCCGCCTCTTATGCCAACCAAATTGCACGTAAGCGCACAACCTCCTTCCAAAGTTCTAGTTGCAAAAGTTAAAGCCCGCACTTATCTGCAAAGCCCTCTCGCAAAGCTGGCACTCACTGGCAAGCACAGGCGTCGCCGCCTGAGCGTACTTGCCAAAGAGCTGGCTCTTCTTCCAAAACGCTGTACATAAGAGTACACTCTTCTTTTTTAGTTTTAGTTGCAAAAGTTAAAGCCTGCACTTATCTGCAAAGCCCTCTCGCAAAGCGTGCACATCTTCGCAAGCACAGGCGTCGCCGCCCGGGCGTACTTGCCAAAGAGCTGGCTCTTATGCCAACCAAATTGCACGTAAGAGTTCATTCTTCTTTTTTAGTTCTAGTTGCAAAAGTTAAAGCCTGCACAGCCCCATCACCCACAGAGCCACAATCAACTTGAAAATTCCAGAATTGCGAAACATAATCTTAGTAAGAGAAATATTTTTTAAACGGAGGAGATTATGAAAAAAAATCTTTAAGCTAAGTAAGGTAATTGTGCCTTTGGTGATTGCACTGGGAATGTTTTCAGGTTGTGATGAAGAGTATAAGTCTGAATCCGGCATTGTAAAGGCAACTATTGTAAACTGGCCTGAAAATGTAAAGTCAATTTATGTTGGTGGAAGTTATTTTGAAAAAGGTGAAACTAATTTGCAGAAAGAAAGCGAGTCGTTTGGATCTTTATTCATTGAATTAACTTACGAAGGTTATTATTCAGGAGAAGACAAACTGATTGGAACTGTAAAAGACAAAACAAATTTCAAAGTCTTTGTAAACGGAATTGAAATTCAAAACGAAGCAGATTATTTTGAATGGGATTATAAGAAAATGAATTTTTCTGCGCACTTTTATGCACAGCTTCAAGATCAGTCCCAAACTGAACTAACCGTTTCTTTTGAAGGCGCACCTGAATAAATCAGCCTGGAAGATATAAGGCTTTTAGACGAAACCGGTTATTCGTATATCCGGGTTGATGATAAATTAACAGAAACAATAAATGTTTCTTTCAGTTATGCAGATGACACTGAAACAGAATATATTGGCAAGTTGTTTAAATCATATTTATTCGGTGATGAAGCAAATTACCTTTATTACGCAAAAGCCGGCAAGCAGATAAAAATGTCAGCCAGTCCTAAAAATGGTTATTCCATGTCAGGAACAGAGGGGTATTCATTTAAGAAAAGTTACGATGACACAGAGGAATCAGAATCAATTACGCAAGGTAGGTTAGATGGTGATTTCTTTGAAAGCGCTCCGTTTTACACACTGGGACAAAGCGGACAAATCTGTACAATAAGCGGAAATGGTGCGCAGGAAATCCCGGATACACGTGCAGGCAAAACTTATTACGCTACCAGAGTATTGGAAGATAGTTTCATATTGTCTGATGATGGAAGCGGGAAAAAAATATACGTTAAGCCTGAAATAAATAATGCAAAAATATCGTTTGGAGCAGATAAAGCAGTTACTATTACTGCTGATGATACGGAAATAACTGGAACTTACTATATGCTACATGATGGTGCAAATTATGAAAGTCCTGGTTACAGCGGCGGTTTGTATGAAACTGAAAGTATAGCATACTTCACTTTAATAGAACAAAAGGTAGGCGGAGTACATTATACTTTCTACTTTGCACCATTGGATGAGTCTGGAAACGGACAGCCTGCAATAGGAGTTTATGGAACTGAGTGCGAAATTTCTGATGAAAATACAGTTTCGGTTGTAAAAGGTCAGACTGCTAAACTGAATGTGAAATTTGTTTATTTTAATTCAGTTCCAAAAACAGTTTTGCTTCATGAGAGTGGAGAAACATCTGATACGGAACTTTCATTAACAAGTATTTCAACTTTCTGGGATTCTAATGTAACAGATGCAGTTATTGAATTTGATACTTCAAGTTACGAGGCAGGAGGATATTGGTTTACTGTAAAGACAGATGGAGTTGAATCAAATTCGCTTAAAATTGTTTTAACAGAGCCTGAAACAGAGTGATGTAAAATCAGCATTAAAATCAGCCGGACAGAATTTTCTTAAGAAGTTTTGCCTGGCTTTTTAATTAAAGTTGTTAAGGAGCAGTTTAATACAGGACAAGGTGGTTTCATTTGTAAATATTCCGCGTATTATAAGGTAACTGTCAAAAGGCGGTAAAGCAGAGCCTGTTGTTTTTGTAATGACAACGAGATTTTCTGCAATCTGATCATTGTTTGTGGTGACAAATCCTGCGAGCGTGTCGTTGTGTCCGCAAAGATATTTTGTTCCGCTCTGAACTACAACGTCTGCACCTAAAGCAAGAGGCTGCTGAAGGTAAGGCGTAAGAAATGTGTTGTCTACTATTAAAATCATTCCGTGTGCGTGGGCGTATTCAGCAGTTTTTCTGATGTCGGTGATTTTCATAAGTGGATTTCCTGTTACGCAAAGTGTGTCTGTACAAAAATCTGTTGTTGCCATAAAAAAGCCTCCTTGAAAGCATATTAGTACCTTTTTCCTAGTTAATCAATAGGAAAAATAAAAAATAAATTTACTACCATTTGAAATGCACTGCCAAAATGGATATAATGAATCAAAGGAATTTAAAATGAATTATGTAATACAGTTTTTCATTATTCTTGCATTTTCTCTTGCAGGTGAAGTCTTGAACTTTTTAATACCTCTTCCTGTTCCTTCAAGTATTTACGGTCTTGTGCTGATGTTTCTTTGTCTGGAGTTTAAAATCCTTAAAGTTGAACAGGTAAAGGATGTTTCGAAATTTCTTTTGGGAATAATGTCAATTTTCTTTGTTCCTTCAAGCGTGGGATTTATAAATGCACTTCCTCTGATGAAAAAATACGGATTGCAGTTTGCGCTTATTGGAATTGTTTCTACTGTAATAGTTTTTGCTTTTACAGGTCTTGTAACTCAGTTTCTTATGAAAATCAAAAACCGCAGGAAAAACAGTTCAGTTAAATCAGAAGAAGGAAACTTACAATGAAAGAATTATTTATTAACTCAGCAAATTTCGGCGCCGTACTTACAATTGCAACTTTCTTACTGGGAAGAATCATTCATAAAAAGACAAAGTTTTTTTTGTTCAGTCCGCTGCTTGTTTCCATAACGCTGTGCATACTCACACTTTTGATTGTAAAAATTCCATACGAAAAATATTTGACTGGTGCCAGCTGGATTGGATTTTTCCTTACGCCTTCAACTGTCTGTCTTGCCGTTCCTTTGTACGAACAGTTTGAAAAACTTAAACAAAACTGGTATGCAATTTTAGGCGGAATAATCTGCGGCGTAATTTCAAACTTATTGTTTATTTTCTTAATGTCACTGTTTTTTAAAATCGGTCACACTGAATACGTTTCGCTTTTGCCTAAATCACTTACTACAGCTATTGCACTTGCACTTACAGATGAATTCCACGGCTTTGTTCCCGTTACTGTAATGATGGTTATTATTACGGGAAATATAGGCAATCTCTTTGCTCCTCAGCTGTGCAGGCTTTTCCGCATTAAAGATCCTGTTGCAAAAGGTGTTGCCATAGGAACTTCCAGCCATGCACTTGGAACTGCAAAAGCTATTGAAATGGGTGACATTGAAGGTGCTATGAGCGGACTTTCCATTGCAGTTACTGGTTTGCTTACAGTTGTATTTGCACCGTTTTTTGCCAGCTTGATTTAGTCTGCCGGAGATGCGTTTTTTTCCCAACTGACCATTTTGTAAAATTTTAAAGTGGATATTCAAGGAGTTGCCCAATGGTTGTACTGTGTTTCAAAGTTGGAGGCAACAAATGGAAGACAGATATGAACTTAACAAGGAACTTGCACAAATGCTTAAGGGCGGCGTTATAATGGATGTTACTACACCAGAGCAGGCAAAAATTGCAGAAGAAGCAGGTGCCTGTGCAGTTATGGCTCTTGAGCGTATTCCTGCAGATATTCGGGCAGCAGGCGGAGTTGCACGTATGAGTGACCCTAAAATGATTAAGGGAATTCAAGATGCAGTTTCAATTCCTGTTATGGCAAAATGTCGCATAGGTCACTTTGCAGAAGCACAGATTCTAGAAGCAATTGAAATAGACTACATTGATGAAAGCGAAGTTCTTTCGCCGGCAGATGACGTGTATCACATTAACAAGAAAAATTTCGGCGTACCTTTTGTCTGCGGTGCAAAAAATTTAGGAGAAGCCCTCAGGAGAATTTCAGAAGGTGCATCTATGATTCGTACAAAAGGTGAACCTGGTACAGGTGATGTTGTTCAGGCAGTCCGCCACATGAGGCTTATAAATTCTGAAATTGCCCGTGTTGTTTCTCTTAGGGAAGATGAACTTTTTGAAGAAGCAAAAGAACTTCAGGTTTCCTATGACCTTGTAAAATATGTCCATGACAATAAAAAACTTCCTGTAGTTAATTTTGCTGCAGGAGGAGTTGCTACACCGGCAGATGCAGCACTTATGATGCAGCTTGGTGCAGAAGGCGTATTTGTAGGCTCTGGAATTTTCAAGTCGGGAAATCCTGCCAAACGTGCAACTGCAATTGTCAAGGCTGTTGCAAATTACACTGATGCAAAACTTATAGCATCTCTTTCGGAAGATTTAGGCGAAGCAATGGTCGGCATTAACGAAGAAGAAATAAAGCTTCTTATGGCTGAGCGGGGAAAATGAAATGAAGCGTATGGGAATTCTTGCCGTTCAGGGTGCATTTATTGAGCATGAAAAAATGCTTGCAAATCTTGGTGCAGAATGTATTGAGCTGAGGCAGAAAAAAGACATTACAGAAAATCACTTTGACGGAATAATTTTGCCGGGCGGAGAAAGTATTGTTCAGGGAAAACTTCTTAGGGAACTTGATATGCTTGTGCCGCTTAAAAAACTCATTCAAGACGGGATTCCTGTACTTGCAACTTGTGCAGGTCTGATTTTGCTGGCTGAAGAAATCACCAATGATGAAAACAGATATTTTGCAACTCTTCCTGTAACAGTTCAGCGGAATGCTTACGGCCGTCAGTGCGGAAGTTTTATTGCAGAAGAAAAGTTTCTGGGCGTAGGAAATTCCGTAATGCATTTTATCCGGGCGCCGTCTATTGAGCGTGTAGAAAACAGTTGTGAAGTTCTTGCTCAAGTCAGGGGAAAACCTGTTGCAGTCCGATGGAAAAATCAGAATGCACTGGCTTTTCACCCTGAAGTAGGAACTGATGACAGAATACACCGGCTTTTTCTAAATCAGTGCTGACTTGCCTTGCAGAATGAGATTATTCAAAATAAAGTTTGAATCCGTTGCCGTTACAGTCCACCGCAAAGAAGGCTTGAAATGTCAAGTTCCAGTAATTTTGCAATATTCGAAATTAAAGTGATGTCAGGGCAGCCATTGCCGCATTTTTATTTTGACAACATATTTTCACAGATATATAATTTCATTATCAGTTTGCATTTTATGGGAGAAAATTATGGCCATTATTAATTGCGTGGAATGGCAACCGCAAAGTAATGATATATTTGCATGGCGCTATCCGGAAGAAAACCTTACAACTTTTACCCAGCTTATAGTCAGGGAAAGTCAGGAAGCGGTATTTTTTTCAAAAGGTCAGATTCTGGGAAAGTTCGGGCCGGGAAAACATACTTTATCAACAGAAAACTTACCTGTTTTGCATAATCTGTTCGGCATACCATTCGGAAAGAAAAATCCTTTTACTGCAGAAGTATGGTTCGTTAACAAAGCAGCACCGCTGACAATCGACTGGAAAACTTCATCAGTCAGAATAATGGATGCTGATTACGGACAAATGCTTCCTATAGTTGCACAAGGACGTTATGGCGTAAAAATCCGTGACGCTGAAAAGTTTTTAGTAAAGCTTGTTGGAACATTAAACAGTTTTGATTCAGAACAGCTTACGGATCATTTTATGGGACCGCTTGTAGCAAAAACAAACAGTGCAATCGTAACTTATATGACGGCAAACCACGTAGGCGTTATGCAGATTGCAGCTTATCTCGATCAGTTATCAACATTTATTTCAGAGCCGTTAAAGCAGTTTTGGGACGAATACGGACTTGACTTAACGGGCTTTTACGTTACTTCAGTTGACCTTGATACATCAACTCCTGACGGCAAGAAAATTGCAGATGCAATGAGCGACAGAAGTGCCCAGAATATTGCCGGCTATACCTGGCAGCAAAAGCAGAGTTTCGGAACTGTCAACAATGCAGTTCAGAACAGTGGCGGCGGTTTAGGAATGATTGGTGCTGCAATGATGATGGGCGGAGGAATGAACGGTAATCCTGGAATGGGAAGTGCCATGATGACTCCAAACGGTAACGGTAATTTTTCACAACAGTCTGGAAGTTCGCCAATAAATCAGAAGACAACAGTTTTCTGTTCAAGATGCGGAAAAAGTTTTCCTTCAAGCAATCGTTTCTGTCCTCACTGCGGCGACCCTTACAATCCTTGTCCTGTATGCGGAAGAGACAATGACGTAAATGCCAGGCGATGTGCAGTTTGCGGAGCAAGCCTTCAAAATCAGAATGCAGTAAACAGCATGATGAGCGGAAATGCCTGTTCACGATGCGGTACGTCTGTGCCTTCAGGAACTAAATTCTGCCCTAACTGCGGAAACAGAATATAAAGAAAAACTTCTTTTTAAACGCCTAATTTTTATGGAGAGAAATATGAATCCAAAGCAACTGAATGTTTTTAAGGTTTTATTATTTGTTGCCGGACTTGCAATCGCTGGTGCTGCATTTGCAATTATAAATCATCCAATGCCGGAAAATGGTCTTAGCGTAAATCAGAAATTCTTCTGGGCAAACATACTTGTCTGCTACATTGTTTTTTTCGTGCCGTTTTTCTTTAGTTCAATTAAATCTGGAAAAGCAGATGCAAAAATTACTTCGGCTGTAAACGTATGGATTAGCGTTATGGTTTTTGAAGCAGCAGCCATTGTCCTTGCTGTTCTTGTTTTAAACGAAAAGGCTGCAGTAAAAATATCATTTATAGTAGAGATGATAGTTTTCTTTCTGGCAGCAATTTTTGTTTACTTCGGATATTTTGCAGGAAGCCACATTGGAAGCGTACAGGCTCAGGAAGAAAAATCCCTGTCCAAAATTTCAGAGCTAAAGGTTGCATTCGAAATGCTGAATTTAAAAACTGATGCCTGGAGCTATGAACTTGACAGCCAGAAAAGTGCAGTAAAAAAACTATGCGATGACGTAAAGTATATGTCTCCTGTTGATTCAGAAAATGCTTCAAAGTTAGAAATGAAACTTATAATCTGCGCAAATGTTCTTGCAGATTCAAACCTTCCTTCTAGTGAAATGAATTCAAAAATTCTTGAACTTACAAATTTAGTTAACCAGAGAAAACTGTTAAGAAAATAAAAGCTGCATGGAGAAACGGTATGACAGGAAAAGTTTTTAAAGACTCTTCAAATATTTATGAAGATGAAGCACGTGTGCTTTTTGACTATTACAAAAAAGCTGCAGAAAAAATTGTTGAAGAAGAAATTGATTTAGAAAACAAAATTGAAGAAGCTGTCAGCAATAAAAATACATCGCAGGAAAGGCAGCACAAGCATAAGTTAATATCGATTGTTACAGCTTCTGTAAGCGGTGCTGCACTTGTTGCCGGTGTCTTGACTTTTATTTTTGGAATAATAGTTGCAGGAATAATTTCAAGCTGTATTTTTTTAGGCTGCGGAGTAACTGCCGTCATTAATCTTATTAAAAAGAACAAGGCAAAAAATGATTTTGATAATTTTGAAAATCTGGTGGCATCATACGAAGAAGCAAAAAAGAATATCCGGCGGAACTACAAAGTGTCCAGGCTTGGAGTTGCCTATGTTCCTGTAGCAACAAGAGTTCCTTTTGAAGGAAAAAGTTTTGTCGTAGATCACACTGGCACTATGCCGAATACAAACTTCAGTCTGTCTGTTTTGCATAAGCCAAAAGAGCTTCAGGAATCGCTGGCAAATCTTGAAGAAAATCTTAACAACATTCCTATTGTTGAAGGAAACGAAGACGCAGAACAGATAGATACAAGTTCTTATTCAAAAAGCATTCAGAACATTACAATGCACAACTACATGGGAAATATTGATCGTGAAGTAAGGAACATCAGCTATCTGCTTACGGATTCTGATGCACGTTCAGTTGCACTTCCTGTAATTCCGCCTCACAGTGAAGAAGACACATTCTTAAATGAATACGCCACAACTGAAACAGGAGGCAAGCCTGTAGTAAAAGTTTTTGCCACAGATGATTTTGAATCGAAACTTGATACTTTCACGAATATCAGCAACTTAAAGAAAGAGCTTGAAAAAAATACAGACGGCGGAAACACAAATTACTTCAAGTCACTTATCCGCAAACTTGGTGATTCAGTTCAGATTGTTTCAAAAATCAAGACGAATTCTACTTCAGGCCTTCTTGATTACACAAATCAAATTCTTGCTGCCGTATTAAAGTCAGGCTACAACCAGTATTCTGCACAGCTTGAAGCAGAAGAACTTTCCCGCATTCGTGATACAAACTTTAACTATCAGGACTGTGTTGAAAGCTATAAGCCTTTCGAGTTAAAGGAAAGTTCAAAAGTAAAGTACGACATTTACAATCAGAACTGGGTTGCAGAAGACAACACAAGAACTATCATGCCGTTCGGAATAAATCAGATTGAAGAAGAAGTTCTTATGCCTTTGATTAACAATCTCATGCAGGAAACAAGAGTTGAGCGCCTTAAAATTTACAACAACATTAAAGACCAGAAACTCAGCTATCTGAATAAATGGCATCAGGACGTTGAAGCAGCTTTCCGTGACAACCGTAAGTCAGGCCAGGATTTGATTACTCAAATTACAAATGCCTACGCCGAATATTCTACAGCACATAACACTTATATTTCTTACAAGCAGACTCAGGACGTAATGAAGCAGACAGGAAGAGCTGACATTGAAACAAAAGAAACTGAAGCTCCTGACAATGCAATTAAAGAAATAGAAGAAAAAGTTGAAAAATGCAGGGAAGCAGGTGAAGCATTCCAGCTTTATATGAGGACTCTTCAAAATGACATCAATGCATCTTCTGAAAAGTTCGGATTTGTTGAATACTTCGAAGGCTCTTTGCGTGACGGTGAAAGCAAAAAAGTTGCAGATTCCATTATTCCGGAAAACCTTCAGAGCCTTGAGCCAAGACGTCAGAAAATAATTCCAGTCAACAGCTATTTTGCTACATACGCAGAACTTCCGCCAGAGCCAAGTGTTGAGCCTAAACTTATGGAAGACTTTACCGCAGACTTGCAGAAGGTTGCTTCCGAACAGATTGCCAGAATTGACGAAGAAAGCAAAGGAGAAGAATAATGGCTACATTTGATATTACCGTAGACACTTCACCTATGGCAAATTCCCTTAATCATGTTAATTCAAATGTAAGGGACGTTACGGCTTCTGTAGTTGCAATGGAAAGTGCAGTTGTAGTTGCCCAGCAGGAAGCTTCCAGGCGTATATGCCAAAATGTTGATTCAGGATTCTTTATTTTAATGAAGAGTCAGTTTGACCAGAAAATTGCAGCGGTTTCCAGTGAAATGCTAAGCAAGATGCAGCTTATGGAAACATTCAAAAACGAAATTGACAAAATCATGGTTATAATGCAGGACGATTACGAAAGAATCAAGCTTCGTTATAACAAACATTTTGCTTCATTAGATAAAGCGCTGGAATTAAGAGTTCATGAACTTGATAAAAAAGCTTATGAAATCTCAAGAAACTACAAGCTCAGTCAGTTTAAAACTAGCGGCGAAGTAATCAAGGCAATCTGCTACAGTGACGACACTCAGTTAATTAATGTAAAGCAGGCAAGTGCAATTGTAAAAAACAAAAGTGCAAAGTCTATCGGCGTAATGGCAAAAGACGTTATTGAGCAGCTCCAGTATTCTGATTCTGTAAAAAGCATTCTTAAGGATTGTGATTTTGCTGAACTTCAGCCTGAATATGTGCCTGTCATTATTGCAGAAACAGATTCAATGCTGTCAGAAGATTCGTCTATTAAAAATTATTATTCTCCGTCAGATGCAAAATATGCCGGCAACCCGAAATATCTGAATGAAATCAAAGAGCAGTCAGAAAAGTTTCAGTGGAAAGATGTTTGTGAAAAAGATTATGATGCTGTAAAAAAATCCTTCCAGGCAAAAGTAAGTTCTGAAATTTACAATGAAAGAGTTGCAAAAGAAATGCTCAGGCTTTTTGCTGAATCAAAATGGTGTGATGCAGGGGGAAATGAATGAGCTATTCAAAAACCTACCACGGCACAGTACCTTATTCAGGAAGCATAAGTTATACATATTCTTATCCTGCAAGCGAACACGGCGGAACTGGTTCGGGAACGGCACATTATTCCGGTGACATTCCTGTAAGCGTAAACCTGTACGTTGATACAGATCCGTTTGATGTAAGTGTTGCTGACTGTACTCATTCTGTACGTAAATTAAATGGCGCTGTAATTGCAATGAATTCTTCTCAAGTTGCGTCTATTTCAAAATCAGCAGATGAAGTTTCAAGTCATATTATTTCAGGATTTTTCAATATGATTGGCTCGGAACTGAGTCAGAATATGGCTGCACTGGCTGCAAAGTTTAAGGCTGTATTTGAATTGCTTTCTACAAAGTCTTCAATTTTAAAGAAGCAGCATATTGTTATGCAGGATGATTATTCCAGAATATCAGACCGCTATAACAAAATTTTTCAGAACCTTGATGAAGAGCTGGAAAAAAGAGTTATAGCCCTTGATAAAAGCGTATTTGAAATTTCAAAGCGTGTTCAGGGCGAGCAGCTTCATTCAGAAACTTCAAAGAAAGTAACACAGTTTTTGATTGGAGTTAACGAAGATGAAATTGTTCAGCAGCAGCTTATAATTGCCAATGCAAAATCACGTGTTCTTCAGGCTATGGACGGTCTTGCGCAAAACGTTGTACAGAAAACTGCCTATTCAAAAAAAGTAAACAGCATTGTATCAGAAAAAAACTGCAGTTGTGTTGAAGTAAATTACATTCCTGTCATTTACACAGAAAGTTCAAACCTTAATTCTGATATGATTGACTGCAACTGTTTCTCTAATCATAAGTCCGGCGCATCTGTTCAGAAAATTAATGAAACTGTAAAAAGTTACTTTAGTTCAAGCCGTTCCAGCATCATTAGTGAAAATGAAACGAAGCAGATAAACGATGCTTTTAAACTGATTGCAGAAAAAGAGTTTCAGAGTTTAACTGATGAAAAATCAAGACGTGTTTATGAAATGTTAAAAAAACTTAAGGAGAATTAAAAAATGCAGGATATTAATGATAAAGATTTCGGGCAGAATACAATCACTTTGCGGGATAACCGTGTTGCAACAAGCATTATTCCAAGAAACAATGCTGAACTTGACAGGCAGGTAATTGTTGATACCAATGTACTTGTAGAAGGTTCTATCTATGCAAAATTTCTTGAAATCAGCAATGGCCCTGCAGAATTTAGAAAAGCTGTTTTTGCAGACAAGGAACTTCACATAAAAAGTGATGCAAAAGATTTGATTTATTTTGTAAAATCTGTGGCAAGTTCCCAAAGCGTATCTTCCCTGCTTGCAAACGGAAGGGCAATTTATGGCGGGGATGTAAATGCTCCTACTGTAAAAATGAAAAACTGCATGGTTTGCGGTTCTATTTACGGCACGGAAATTCAGCTGGAAAACTGCATTGTTTTAGGCGGAGTTTTTTCAAGCAGAAGCCTTACCATTACAGGATGCATGGTTGGTACATTTAATTCACCTGAAGTAAATGCATCCGGAATTAACTATTTGCTTTATCCTACAGCATTTTCTGTTGAACCTATGTCTTTTATTCCAGGCACTGAATTCTGGAATCTTTCCCTTGCAGACTTAGGCTCACTTTTCAAGGAGGAAGAAGAGAAGCCTAATACTGGAAAAATTAAAATTGATTTTGAAAACGACACTCAAAGGACAGTCTTAACAGATGACAACGGAACCCAGACTTTAATTAACAGTTACAGTGTTGCAAGCCGTGTCCTTGTAAGCGATTTGATTGATATGGAAAAAATGGAAAATCATTTCCTTATTATTTCAGCAAGCCTTGGAAGCCAGATTCTGAAAACATATTCTTTAACAAAATCAAACGGCGAAAAAGGTCCTGAACTTAACGTAAAAGACATTACGGAATTTTTATTCAACGTTCTTACAGGCAAAATTCAGATAAAAGAAATTGATGGAAAAGTAAGCTTCGACGAGCTTAAAAAGAATTTCGAGTAACCTTTCAAAGAGATGCTTTTGTCACCCTGAATTTATTTCAGGGTTTCATGCATACAAAGAACCTACTCTTCCTCTTCGTCAGGCAGGTCGTTAAATTTCCAGCCGTAATTCAGCCAGGAGTGGGAACTGTCGTGTAAGTCAACGTAAAGGCTTACAAACTGTTGTGACAGACTGTCATCAAAGCGTTCAAGAAGGGCAAACTTTTTCTGAAGATACAAAAGTGCGCTTTCCAGCGTAAAATTGTTTTTTATGTAGAACATTATGCGGTACAAAATTCTTGACCAGCTGTCATTTTCTGTGCCGAGTAAATTTTGGAGAAAATTTTTCATCTGACTGTAATATGGATTTTTACATTCAGCTTCATAGTCGCCCCAACAGTCGAGCTGGCTGCTGTCAGCTGAAGAAAAATCGTTCCACCATTTGTTTAACTCTTCTTTTTCAGGAACGTACAGCTCAAAGTCCTGCCGCTTTTCAAGAATGTCTGCTGCCTGCTGTTTCGGAAGGAAATTCTTTGCAGCAATTTTTAAATCATCAAACCAGACAAAACTTTTCTTAGCTTCAGCACATTTTTTTAAGTGATTTTCTGCCTGACTTTCTGTAAGTTCATTTTCCGGGAACTGAATGTTCCACAGCGTTGCAAAATCATGTGGCGAAAGAATTCCGTAAAACGAAATTATCCGTGAAGCAAAAATATCGATGTTTCCCCATTTTCCAAATTCACCTTCACCTTGAATTTTTAACGCCTCACTGATTTTTTCACAAACTTCTTCCGGGATTACAAAACTGTCGCCTTTGCGCTTTTTGAAAAACTGAAACACAAAACCTTTTGTGAAAAGAACTTCCATTAAATCATAATAAAAATTGTATTCATCAACTTCCTGTTTATTTTCGTCTGTCATGGGAATAAACTGGGAAACTTCAGAAACTCCTGTTCTGGAATTTCTTGTGTCCAAAAGATATTTGAAAGTTCCGTACAAAAACTGGCTGTGGTAAACAAAAAAATCTGAAACGCTGGAAAGAATCTGTGTGTAAAGAAATTGGATTTTTTCTTTTTTAGAATCAAACGAAAAAGTTCCTGTGTTGTCGTAACTGGATATTATTTCGTCAAGCTGTGGATTGCTTAAAACTTTAAGGCATTTTAAAAGTGCTTTTCTGGGACGCTTTTTTACAGAAAATTCAGTTTCATAAATATAAGGAATTCTTTCAATTTTCATTACATTCTCCTGGTAAAAGAGCTAATTTATCGTAGCATAATTGCTTTTTTTTGAATATACTGATTTTCTCATGCAGGAAGTTCAGATTGAAAACCAGATTATAAATGCGGCAATTGATTTTATACTTTCTCATCTTGAAGTAAGCATTTGCGTTGATGATGTTGCAAAAGTGTGCGGCTTTTCAAAGTTTTATCTGAACAGGCTTTTTAAAGAACAGACAGGCGAAAGCATTTACGAATTCATCAAGCGGCTCAAAGTGGAGCAGAGCGCATTCCGTCTTAAAGTTGAAAAGGAGCGTTCAATTACGGAAATCGGAAGCGACTACGGCTATTCTCCTTCAAACTACGCAACTGTTTTTTCAAAGCATTTTCAGAAAAATCCGGCACTGTTCAGAAAGGAAATTGTAGAAAAATCAGTTTTCCATCCTTTTTATCACGGCGTAAAAAATAAGCTTGAAACTTACGAAGAAGTCTGCAGTCACATTACAATAGAAACTCTTCCTGATTTTTTTGTGCTTTACGAAAGGCGTAAGGGCGACTATCACAATCTTGCATCTGACTGGTGCGTGTTCACCGAGCGCTTCAAAGATTTTATCACGGACGAAACGCTTTTTCTGGAACGGACTTTTGACGATCCTTCAATTACAAAAAGCGAGGCGTGCATGTACGACATCTGCCTTACTGTAGACAAAAATGACCCTCGCTTAAAAACACAATGCAGGCTTTCTGGCTGCGATGATGGTGACGACGGCTTAAACTCTGCTGCAAGTACAACTGTAATTCCAGGCGGAAAATTTGCAGTGTACCATTACAAAGGGTTTCCCCAGCAGATTTACGCTGCTTACCAGAGTTTTTTCTGCAGATGGCTTTCGGAAACAGGCAACCGCCTTGACGACCGCAGTGCATTCGAAATCTACCGCAAGATTGACTGTTCAACTATGTATATGGAACTTGATATTTGCTTTCCCATTGTGTAAAAATCATCGAAATCATTAAATCATCAGTAAAAACATCAATAAAAAAACAAAAACTTGCGGATAAAAATTTTCTGTGTTAATATAGTAGAACTGTAGATTGAAATTTTAATTGAACTTTTTTAGAGGAGAGTTTAGGTTCATCGTGCTTTAAAATTTCCTGCAAAATTCATTTTACTTTTTAGAGATTTTATGACAGACAACAGTTCAAAATTCACCCCTTACATTCCGGCTCAAAAAGTTACACCGGAAATTACCGTCATTTCTGTTATTACAGGAATTCTTCTTTCAGTTATTTTTGGTGCAGCCAATGCGTATCTTGGTTTGCGTGTAGGCATGACAATTTCGGCTTCCATTCCTGCAGCTGTTATTGCAATGGGCGTTACAAGGATTATCCTGAGGCGCAATTCCATTCTTGAAAGCAATATGGTTCAGACAATCGGTTCAGCAGGCGAATCAATTGCTGCAGGTGCTATCTTTACTATTCCAGTTCTTTTTATCTGGGCAAAAGAAGGCATTGTTGGTTCTCCAAGCATTTTGTCTATTACACTGATTTCACTGTGCGGCGGAATTCTTGGCGTTATGTTTATGATTCCTTTGCGCAATTCAATCATCGTTCAGGAACACGGAATTCTTCCTTATCCGGAAGCTCAGGCTTGTGCAGAAGTTCTTCTTGCCGGTGAAAAGAAAGGTGCTGGTGCTAAGACTGTTTTTGCCGGAATGGGAGTTGCAGCTTTGTTCAAGTTTATCATAGACGGATTTAAGCTTGTGCCGGAAGTAATTTCAGTTCCGTTTAAAAAATTAAAGACTGAATTTTCAAGTGAAATTTATCCTGCTGTAGTCGGTGTAGGTTACATCTGCGGATTCAGAGTTTCATCTTATCTTTTTTCAGGCGGACTTCTTGCATGGTTTGTAATTATTCCTCTCATTGCGATTTTTGGAAAAGATGCCGTAATGTTCCCAAGTTCAGTTTCTGTTTCTGAATTGTATGAAGCTGGCGGACCTGGTGCAATCTGGTCTAACTACATAAGATACATTGGTGCCGGAGCTCTTGCTGCTGCAGGAATTATCAGCCTTGTAAAATCACTTCCTGTTATAATGAGAAGCTTTTTCGGAACAGTAAAAGGCTTGAAAAAATCATCTGACTCTTGTGAGCAGGGATTTGACAGAACTTCCCGTGACTTAAGTATGAAAGTTGTTGTTGCTGGAGTTTTGTGCGTTGTTCTTGCAATGTGCTTTATTCCTTCAGTTCAGGTTGGATTTACAAGCGCAGTTATGATTGTTGTATTCGGATTTTTCTTTGCAACTGTTTCTGCAAAAATGGTAGGACTTGTCGGCAGTTCAAATAATCCGGCTTCTGGAATGGCAATTGCAACTCTTTTATTTGCAACTTTCCTCTTAAAACTTACAGGCGACACTGGTTCACACGGAATGGTAAGCGCTTTGACTATCGGTGCAATCGTATGCATTATAGTTGCTCTTTCAGGCGATATGTCTCAGGACTTAAAGACAGGGTTCTTGCTTGGTGCAACTCCAAAGAAACAGCAGATTGGCGAATTAATTGGCGTAGTAGTTTCAGCACTTTCTATTGGCGGCGTTATGATGCTTTTAGACAAAGCCTGGGGATTCGGCTCAAAGGAACTTTCTGCTCCTCAGGCAAATTTAATGAAAATCGTAATTGAAGGCGTTATGAACGGAAACTTGCCGTGGGACTTTGTATTTATAGGCGTTGCCTGTGCTGTAATTTTTGAAATTTTAAGGCTTCCGGCTCTTGCTCTTGCAATTGGAATTTATCTTCCGCTTGAATTAACTGTTCCTATTTTCGTTGGCGGAATTTTACGTTTGATTATGGACAAAATCAACAAGAATGAATCCAGCGAAAGTTCAGGCGGCATTCTGTTCAGTTCTGGTTTAATTGCAGGCGAAGGAATTGCGGGAATTATTCTTGCTGTTCTTACAGTTTGCGGTGTTTCAGGAAAAATTGCATTCGGCAATGCGCTTCCTGCTGGCGTAAGATTTGCAGGAACATTTGTTTTGTTTGCACTTTTGCTTGCGTTTATTATAAAGTCGGCACTTCCTGCTAAAGACAAAAAACTGAATGAAAGTGCTGAATAAAAATCGCAGGACTGAAAACTTTCTGGATTTAATTCCAGTTAAGTCTGAAAAATTCAGGACAGAAACTGATTCAGAAGGCAAGGTTACGATTTTTATAGAAAATAAGGGCTTTTTTAATTTTCTTGCACAAAAGATTTTTAAGAAGCCCAGGTTTTCTCAAGTTCACCTTGAAGATTTCGGAAGTTTTATTTTTCAGCAGATTGACGGCGTAAAGACTGTAAAAGAAATTGCTGACTTGCTTCACCAGAAATTTGGAGAAAAGTCAGAACCGCTTTATCCGCGGATTTCAATGTATTTTAATACTTTGCTTAACTATGGATTTGTAGAAGTGAAGTGAAAATATAAGAAAGTTTTTAGATTTTTTACGGCGGCTTTTTTGTGCGTTCAGATTTGTCTTGTTTCATGTGCTTCAAATTCTAACGGAACATGGAGCACACAGGAAGACGAGGCTTTACAGAACTGCAACTTGTCACCCCGAATTTATTTCGGGGTCTCCTGCAGGCAACTGCCAAATATTTTTCTGTACAGTATACAAAATTATTGCTATAATAAAGTATTGGAAGTGCCTGAACAGGCGGTTTTCTCCCGAAACTCAATCGGCTTAGGCTGAAATTTGAACTTTGGGAGGCTGGCATGACTTTAGAATATGTCTTGGTTGCGGCTGCAATTATCAGTTGCATCGCTTCTGTCATAGGAACAGTTTATGCAGCTCTCACTTACCATAAAAAGAAGTAGAGTAAAAAAAATAGCCGCCTTTAGTTAGACCCTCTAGGCGACTATTATCGCAAAGTGGAGATAACCCAAGTTCGGGCATTTCCTTTCTTCCAAGATAGCACAGTTTTAGGTTTTCGTCAAATTGTGGAAACGAATGTGCGGAAAACAGCAAGAGCGGCATAACAGAAAGTTGCTAAAAGCCAGACAGAGATGCTGAAACAGTTTGTGCAGGGAACTTCGTTGCAAGTTCAGTGTGCGGGTTTTCCCATGCGTTTTCTATCAGCCCGTAAAGATACAGCGCACTCTGACCGTATAACCCCATAGAATCATCTTCAAGAAGCGGTGCAACAGGAGAATTATAAATAGCGTGCAAAGCCTCATTTTCAGAAAGACCTTTGTCGTGCATCAGCATTTCAGCAACCTGCGGAATTAAAATAGTCTTTACAAGATGATGAGTGTCAGTCATTCTTCCTCCCCGAACCATCTGTCAAAATACTGCATTAAAAATTCCTTATCAGAATCAAGGTGAGCAAGAAGTCCGGATTTTTCAAACTTATTAAAAATCATAGACGAGGAAGCGTTTTTATATTCTGCATAATTTTCTATGCAATAGGCTTTAAATGAAAGCGTAGACATATTTTCTCCACAAATCATTCTACCACTTCAAGTGACTTTTTTCCATGCGCATAATCATTCATTGCCAGCCGTGTCAATTCATATTTTAAATCCGCACGAATTCAGAAGTAATGTGTTCGCCATGAAAGTAAGATAGTGAACATAAACTATTTTATTTAAAGGGGTGAAAAAATGAATGTACAGGAAATCAGTTCAAAGCCAGTGCAGAATATTCTGCAGTTTTCGGTGCCGTCAATTATTGCGATGGTCTTGACGTCGGTGATTACGGTTACGGACGGTTTTTTTATCGGGAATTATATTTCGGCGGACGGACTTGCGGCGGTAAATCTGGGGCTTCCGATTGTGTACTTGTTTCTTGCAACAGGACTTATGGTTAGCGTTGGCGGAAGTGCAATAGCCGGAGTTGCCATGGGAACCGGTGACATCAGGAGAGGACGGAATGTTTTCAATCAGACTATGACAGTAACATTTCTGGCAAGCATTATTGTAGGCACGCTGTCGTTTGTGTTCTTTGAACCGATGCTCCGTTTTTTAAAGGCAGAAGGAAGCGTACTTGTTTTTGCAAAAGAGTATTTTTTTATAATGCTTTTTGAATACCCGCTTATGATTTTGAACACAAGCTTCGGAATGTTCATACGGGCAGACGGACAACCGGACACTTACATGAAAATCAACATTCTGAACGTGGCGCTGAATATTCTTCTTGATTATGTTTTCGTAAAGCTTGATTTTGGAATTCGGGGAATTGCATTTGCATCACTTTTGTCGGCTTTAGTTGCATCAGTTTTAAACGTTCTGTATTTTGCGGCATCATCAAATCAGTATAAATTCGGAAAGTTCACTTTTGCAGCGGAAGATTTGCGCAATATGATTTTAAACGGCTCAAGTGAATTCATAGGCGAAATGTCAGGCTGCATTTCAATGTTCTGCTTTAACTTTGTAATAATGAAATACTTTGGCGTTGACGGCGTAACGGCTTTTACTGTAGTAGGTTACACTATGTACGTCTTCAGCATGATAGCAATCGGCTTCGGTCAGGGAATATGTCCGCTGGTAAGCTTTGTTTTTGGGGCAAAGGAATATGCACTTGCAGTTAAAATCAGAAAAATTACCAACGTGATTCTGGCTGGAACTGGACTTGTGTTTGCGTTAGTCTTGCTTTTTGGAGCAGAAGTTTATGCCGGAATGTTTGTAAAAGAAGATAATGTGCGCAACATGATTTGCTACGGAATCAGGATTTTCTGCGGAACTTTTGTGATAAGCGGCTACAACGTTGTGGGTTCCATGTATTTTACAAGCTGCACAAAGGCGTTTGAGTCTGCGCTTATTTCGAGTTTGCGCGGGCTTGTTCTGCTGCTGGCTGCAACGTTTACATTTCCTGCACTTTGGGGGCTTACGGGGCTGTGGCTTATAAGTCCTGCAGTGGAAGCTCTTTCTGCCTGTGTTACAGCGTATTTTTGCATCAGGGAAAAAGTGTCAGCTAAAGTTCCGGAAGTTAAGTAGAATTTTTATACGGGCGCATCCGCCGTTTTCAACGTCGGTCGGGTGTTCCGTAGTTCCGCATTCGCTCCAGCCTCCTCGCTTTGCTGCGGTGGCCGCCTTCGGCGCTACTCCATACCCTTGCGCAGGAAGAACTGCGAGGCTAAGTATTCCTCTTTTAGCGAAAGATTTTTCCCAAAAAGGTGAGTTGAAAAATAATGCGTCAGAGGAAAGTCTGAACCAAAAAGAATTTTTGATTTGTTGTTGACTATGAATTTGCAGAAAGTATTTCACAGAGTCAAAAGAAGTTGCCAGCCATATTGACTGGTACAAAATTATTGCAAACGCCATCATTACAGCAGCCCTCTGCAATTCACCATACAAACCCGGCTAAACTCCCCATAAAATTGAATTTTTTTTCGTAAGGGAATAGATTTTTTTTCGAAAATATATGATAATGCATCAACTGCAAAGGAGCAGAATTTGTTTGTGCAAATTCTGTTCCTTTTTTTTTGCGATTTTTAAAACCAAAATAAAAAAGCAGGGTTTGGTAAATCCAACACACTCTTACTCTAACACTTTCTGGAGGTTCTCATGATAGAGATTATTACAAAAATCAATAATGCCGTAAACGGTGTTGTATGGGGAACATTTGGTATTGCTTTGCTTTTCATAGCAGGCATAATCATGACATTAGTTAACCGCGGATTTCAGTTTACACATTTCTTTCACTGGATAAAACTGACAATCGGTGCAATTTTTAAAGACAAATCAGTAACAGCACACACTGAAAAAGGAAACAAAGCCATATCACAGTTTCAGAGCCTTTGTACAGCACTTGCCGCAACAATCGGAACAGGAAACATTGTAGGTGTAGCAACAGCAATCGTACTTGGAGGACCAGGCGCAATCTTCTGGATGTGGATAATGGCAATCTTCGGAATGATGACAAACTATTCTGAAAACGTACTGGGCATTTTCTTCCGCCGCAAAGGTGCAAACGGAGAATGGCACGGTGGAGCAATGTATTATTTAAAAGACGGTCTCGGCGGATACAAAGGCTGCAAATGGATTGGAGTAATACTTGCCGTTCTGTTCAGCGCATTCTGTCTTCTTGCAAGCTTTGGAATAGGAAACATGAGCCAGGTAAACTCAATAGCAGGAAATATGAAATCAGCATTCAACATTCCGTCTTGGGTAACAGGAATCGGACTCGTAATCCTTTCAGCAATAGTAATTTTAGGTGGACTTAAAAGAGTAGCAGCAGTTACAGAAAAACTCGTTCCGGTTATGGCAATTTTGTACATCTTAGGAGCATTAATCGTTATATTCGCCCACGCATCAATAATTCCGGCAGCATTTACATCAATATTCAGAGGAGCATTTTCAGTAAAATCAGCTTCAGGCGGAATTGTAGGATACGGAATTCAGCTTGCAATTACATGGGGATTCAAACGAGGCGCTTTCTCTAACGAAGCAGGACTTGGTTCTTCAGTAATGGTACATTCATCATCAAACGTAAAGGAACCTGTACGCCAGGGAATGTGGGGAATTTTCGAAGTATTTGCCGATACAATCATTGTCTGCACATTAACAGCATTAGTAGTACTTACAAGCGGACTCGTAGATCTTGAAACAGGAACAATGGTTACAGACAGCGTAAAATCAGCATTAGTAGGCGAATCATTTGCTACAGTATTCGGAAAAGCAGGACCTATGTTCATAGCAATTGCAATCCTTCTGTTTGCATATTCTACAGTTTTAGGCTGGAGTCACTACGGAACAACTGCCTGGGGATATTTGTTCGGCGACAAAACATCAGTTATTTACAAGATTTTATTTGTAGTAATCATTTTCTTTGGCTGCACAATGAGCCTTGACTTAGCATGGGATTTGTCTGATACATTTAACGGCCTTATGATGATTCCTAACTTAATCGGCGTAATAGCATTGTGTCCTGTTGTAGCTAAAATCACCAAAAACTACATTGACAGATACATCCACAAAAAAGACGTAAAGCCAATGATTTCTGCATTTGAAGATCAGGCAGAAGAATAATTACTGTTCAAGAGAACTGTAAAACTTTTCAAGTTTTGGGCGGCACTTTAAAAAGACAAGGCCAAGTTCCGGGTCAAAGTGGCTGCCCAAATCGTTGTTGATTATTTCAAAAGCCTTTTCAAAACTAAATGAATCTTTGTAACACCGCTTGCTTACAAGAGCATCAAAAACATCGGCAAAAGCCATAATCCTTGCTTCAAGAGGAATCTTGTTTTCATTCAGCCCTTCAGGATAACCTTTACCGTTCCATTTTTCGTGATGATAATGGGCAACGTTTACGGCAATCTGTACAAATTCATCGTCATCAACATTGCAGAGAACTTCCTTAACAATCTTTGCACCTTCAGCAGAATGTTTTTTCATTTGCTCGTATTCTTCAGGCTCAAATTTTCCCGGCTTGCGCAGAATAATGTCATCAACAGCAATTTTTCCCAAATCATGCATTGGAGCAGCCTTCGAAAGCTTTTTGCAGAAACTTTCCGTAAGATGCCACTTGTTGTTTTCAGGTTTAATAAGCTCTTCAACAAAAATATTTACGCCTTTACTCGTACGCTTAATGTGACCGCCAGTACTGTTATCACGGCTTTCAACCATAGAAGCCATACTTGAAATAATGGAATCCTGAATAGTCTGAATTTTCAAAGTTTTTTCTTCAACCTTAGTTTCAAGCTGAGAGTTGTAAGTGTTAATCAAATTAATGTACTTTTGCTCGTTGGAGATATCACGAAGCTCAATCAAAAAGCCCACTTTCTTTTTGCCGTACTTTATGTCCTTAATTGAACAGGTAACAGTAACTTCATTTTTTGTATAAATAAATTTAGTAGTGCTGCCTTTCGTATAATCGTAAATCCATGGAAGCAGCTTTTCAGACAAATCGCAGTCATTACATTCAATCTTTGAATCAATACTCACTTTTTTAAGTTCAGGAAACATGAGCAAGGCAAGATCACTTGCACCAACAAAACGGAAATTCTTATCAAGCGCAAGATAACCGTACTCAAAACGCTCTTCATAAACACGAAGCAGATTGTCAGACATATCGTATATACTTGCCCGCTTAAAAAGAATAACGAAAAGCACATCAACAAAAGTAAAAATAAAAGGAATGGCTTCTATATTAACGTGCAGGATTTTTGGAAGAATATAAGTAATACTTGAAATGCACAGCGCCGTAAGAATAATGGCAGTAATCCTTGTAGAAAAAGCCTTTTTTTTATAGTAAGAAAAAATCGTAACGAGAATGCAGAAAAAGTTAGACCCAAAAACAAACAGCAGCATAAAAATGTGAAGCGGACCATATTCCTTGTTCAGATAAGCCACAGAATTTTCCTTAGCAAAACTGAAAGAAGCATAATAAAGATTGTTGTAGTCAATAGAAAACACAAGGAAAATAATAAAACAGGCGAACAGACACAAAAGACGCCTGAAAATTTTCTTATCTTTATAGCCGCAGATTTCAAGAATAAGAAGAACAATCAAAACCATGGAAGCCATATTTCCAATATAGAAAAAATTATAGGCAATAAGATAAGCTTCCAGAGAGTCAGAATTAGCCGCAAAAAAATAAGCAATATTAGAAAACGCAGAAAAAACTAAAATCAAAAGATGCTTCTGGTTTACCTTGTTCATAGTAATTTCAAAGTAGTACAGAACACACAGCAGAGAAATAATGGCAGCAAAAAAATAAAACCAAATAAGCATTACTTAATTATATTATAAAAAGCCCAAAAAACAACATTTAAAATTACCAAAGTTTATACTTAGTTTTATACTTGGCAAGACCCATTTTTCCAGCACCAGTTCCGGAAAATAAGATTTAGCATTTTGGCATCACCCGCTTTTCGTGGCTTACCCTCACGGCCGGTCTTCCGCTTACGCTCCAGACTTGCTTTGCAACCTGCAACGAAGTTCCCCGCGCAACCACTACAATCGGGGCCAGGCGTTTTCCAATTCCTCGCTTAACAGCAAACCCCTCTCGCAAAGCGTAAACTTATTGACAAGAACAATGGGCGGCGGTAAAACAGCTGCCTGTTAAAAAAAACTTTACAACACATCAATATAGATTTATAATTTATTCAGTTTAAGATTTGTCGACGGACAGTAAACGTTGAGGCTTTATGAGAATAAGGTTTGCAAAATTTGCTACTATTTTTCTGGCAGTTGGTATTTTTTTCAGTGCAGTTGCATTTGCAGAAGGCAGAAAAGATATTGACACGTTTTTAAAATCTTACGAAGAGTTTGTCGTAGAAGCTGAAAAAACAGCAGCTAAAAAAGATTTGCTTTCAATCATGCAATTGCAGACAAAATCTGTTGAATTTGCTGACAAAGTAGGAAAGCTCAACACTTCTGGTGACTGGACAGCTAAAGATTTGCAAAAATACACAGAATTAACAACACGCTATACAAAAGCAATGTCCGGCGTAATGAAATAATTTTTAACAAACTGGATAAAACTGGATGCCTTAAAGCAATAAAGCTTTACAAAAAGGCATCCTTTTTTTTATTTAAACATTCTTATGTAGCTTACGTGTTCCGGCAAATACAGCAGGAATTCCTGCTATTTCTGTATACTGCATTTTCTGTGCGCTTATATTTTAATTTCTGTGAAAAAGTTTTTTAAAGAAGTTTCCGTCCTGTATCTGCTTTTCTTTTGAATCATTGTGTTCAGAGTAGTCAAGAATCGACTGCGGTGTTCCTGCAACAAGCAAAATCATCTGCTCTGTAAGAACAAGCGACGGATCTGATGCGGTTTTTATTTCGTCCTTTCCTTCCTGCCGCAAGCCTATGACATTCAGACTGTATTTCTGGCGCAGTGAACTTTCGGCAAGGGTCTTTCCCTGAATTTCCTTCCGCACCTTTACTTCTGCAATGGCAAAATTTTCCGAAAGCTGCATATAGTTGAACAGCGCAGAAGAAAGGAGCATGGGTGCAATGTGAACAGCAGCGTCATAATCAGGATAGATGATTTTTGTTGCGCCCACAAGTTTTAAAATTTCGCCGTGCTCATCAGAACGTGCCTTTACAATAATCTGCGGAACGCCCAGCTTCTTTAAGTGATTCGTTACCAGAATCGACGTTTCAAGCTGACTTCCCAAATCAACGACGGCAGCATTTACATCAGGCGGAATAACTTTTTTAAGAGCCGCTTCGCTTATTGCGTCAGTGATGTATGCGTTTGTAACTGAATTTTTGTACTGTTCTACAATATCCCTGTCTTTGTCCAGAATGACAAGCTCTGTGTCTGTGTCAATCAGTGCATCTGTAATGCGGCTCCCGAACGTTCCCAGCCCAATGACTGCAATTGTTACCATTTTGTATTCCTCGTATAAATAATAACATTCATAGGTGAAAAAGAAAAGGCGGAAGATAAATGAAGTAATGGAAACAAATCCCGTTGGGGCTGGCGGCAAGAAAGAATTATATAAAACTAAATCACGTATAATTTAAAGATGGATGGTGGTGCAAAATGGAAAGAAAAGAATTGTGCGAAAAAGACGGCATCTTAATTACTTACAATGATGAAAATGTCTGTTTTGAAGACCTAAATACCGCTGAATCAATTCTTATTAAAAATGACGGTACAATTCTCCATAATAATTTTGATGCACAAAAAACAGATTATTTTATGCTGTATTTTAAACAAATCTATCCTGCTGTAACTACCTGGCGCAGCCTTGATACAATGGAGACTGCATAATGCCTGTCTATTTGAAGTTCTATAAATAATTCAGAAGTTTTATTTTCTTGAATAAGTTGTGCTTCTTTTGGCAAAAATGAAAATGGAGGGGAGAATTCCGTTGAAAAAATTACATTTTTTTATGCAAAAATGGAGTTGTACTCCACTTTTGCATAAAATAAGCGCATGGAATAAGCAAATTAGCTCTGATTAAGGGAAATTAGGGGAAATTAGCGGAAAATTTCCCCTAATTTGCTTGCGTTAGGGAAAAAATCAGTGTTAATATGTTTGTATGATTGAAGAAGTACCAAAAATTCCGCTGACTTCAAAAGTTGTGGAAATCCTTATGAGTGGGGAATATTCTGCTGCTATTTCCAGAATGAACGATGAATATTATTATTGGGACAAGGTGAAGTATCATGTGCCTGAAGGAATAGAAGCGGAAGATTTCTGGAATGTCGTAAAATATTCGCGCAGAATCGAGGCAAAAACGTTTTCATTTTCTGCGTGCACTTTTTTCTTAAAAGAAACTTCGGCTATGCAGCAGGCTCTCCATAATTTTGATATGAATTTTGGCGGAACATTGTCTTCAACTAGTATCCTTACAGATAAAAACAGACAGTATTATTTAATCAGTTCCCTTATGGAAGAGGCGATTGCTTCAAGTCAGATGGAAGGGGCTTCTACAACCCGAAAAGTTGCAAAAGAAATGCTTCGCAAACAGTCAAAGCCAAAAGACAAAAGCCAGCAGATGATATTAAATAATTACAATACTATCCGCTATCTTTCTGAACATAAAAGTGACCGTCTGACGCCCGACCTGGTACTTGAAATTCACAGGCAGATTACGGAAAAAACGTTAGACAATTCTTCTGATGAAGGGCATTTCAGGACAGACAATAATATTTTTGTTGTAAACGGAATAACTGGTGAAGTTGCCCATGAGCCGCCTTCTTATACGGTAATTCCTGAAACAATAGAACAACTTTGTGAATTTGCCAATGAAGACAAGACTTTTATTCATCCTGTTCTAAAGGCAATCATCATTCATTTTATGATTTCGTATCTTCATCCTTTTGCAGATGGTAACGGACGGACAGCACGCTCGCTTTTTTACTGGTATATGTTAAAAAAAGGCTACTGGCTTACGGAATTTCTTTCGATTTCCCGAGTAATTTATAAAAGTAAAGTTCAATACGAAAAAGCGTTTTTATATACCGAGCATGATGATTTTGATTTAGGCTATTTTGTTCAATATAATTTAAAAGTATTAAAACAGGCTTTTGACGAACTGCACGTTTATCTTGAAAGGAAAAATCAGGAAAATAATGCTTTGCTGGAATATAGAATTCCGGGATTAAATGAACGTCAGGTGCAGATTATAAAAATGTACGCAGAAAGGCCTGAGTCTGTTTTTGTAAGTAAAGATTTGGAAACCCGCTTTAATGTATCTGTAAAAACCTTGCGTTCAGATTTGGAGGCTCTGGTTGCCACAGGTCTTATAGAAAGAATTCCGCTGAATAAACGTTTGACAGGCTATGCAAGAACGAAAGACTTTGAGCGTAAATTAGAAGACAATAAGGGAAATTAGCGGAAAATTTCCCTTATTGTCCTTTGTAAAAACAAAATTTATTCGCAGGATATTGACTAATGGTTAGCAGATGGCATTCGGTGTCTGAAAACTCAGACGGAGGATTTTCTTCAGCATTAAGGATAAGGCAGATGTCTGTTTCTCCATCATACGTTTCAATTAAATTATTTTGGCTATAAAAAATAGCGTTTGTCCACATTTCTGAAATGGAATATCCGCATATTCTATTCTTAGGGAAAAAGTATGCAATGCATCCAGGAATATGACTGTTGATATTCTGGCTAAACATAAATACAGTATCGTCGGAGAGATTTTCTTTCATTGTTTTTGTAAACTTTTGATATGCTTCGGAACATTTCCTTTCATTTTTAAAAATTTCTACAATTTTTATTGAAAACATCGATACTCCTAAAAGAAAAATAAAACACAATTCTTTGTTTTGAAAACTATCGGAGTGAAGACTGATTGTAATATAGAAAATTGTAAAGACGATTGTCGGAACAACATATCTTGAATAAAAAATCGGTCTTGTGGCAAGAGAAATAATAGTTGCACAGATGATAAGGAGAAACGGTGTAAGGAGACAAATCAGAGGGAAAAAAGAATTTTCATCTTTGTTTATGATAGCTTTTACAGTTTTAATAAAAAATAAACCAAGAAAAAAAATTGCAATTATTTTTCTAAATCCAGAAAGCGGAATTGCTTCAAACATGAAGTTTGCAAAAGTTTTAAGAGTAATAGGTCCAATCCAGTAGTTTTCTGTAACAGTGGAAACTTGCTTAATAACTACGGAAGCCCACGGTAAATACAAAACAATTCCGATTGCTGCTGTTATTAGGATGTTCTTTATTTTCTTGTATTTTGCAAAAGAAAGAATGGAGGTCATCACAAAATTGAGTGCAAGTGCAACAGCTGTCCAATACTGACAATATGCTCCGCACACTGCAAAGATGACGTAAAATAAAAAATATCTGAAAGAGTTTTTTTTGATTATGTAATATGAAAAAATACAACACAGCATACAAAACAGCATTGCCCATGAATACATTCTGATTTCAATGGCGTAATGAAAAACAGCTGATGTACACATTAAAATAAGATTGAAAGTTATTGCATACAGACTTGAAAATTCTTTTTTAAAAAAGACATTTGAAACGCACAAAATAATGATTACTGGAATTACGGAAACAATTTTTGCCAGTGCAACTGAATTCGGGTTAAAAATAAGTCCGGCCTTTAAAATCAAATAATACAACGGAGGATGGACATCTTGAGCAGTCAGTAAAATCAGTTCTTTTACAGAATGTCGTGCAAGTCCTAATGAAAAAGTTTCATCAAGCCAGACATCATTACTCTGAAAAGCCAGCGCAATTAAAGCAACTGAAGAAACAGCAACAAGCAGCCAGGAAACGATATCTGTTTTTATAAGCGCATCATTTTTTGCAAACTGATTGGGGCGGTTTTCAAATATTAAAAATAAAACTATAAATGTTAAAATGCAAAGAAATTGTATTTCCCAAAAAATCAGTCTGAATGACCAAAGTTCACGATTTATTGATTTTCCAGCTGCGCTATCTCCAAGTATCATTATCAATTCTCTGATTTGAGGAATGAATACCATTGCAGAGATAACGGCTGTAGCAAAACACAAAATTAAAATTGCTTTTTTAAACGAACCAAATTTCCTTTTTTCCATAATTTTTCCTCGTTCTTCTTATGATGGACTTCTAACAGATTTTGTATCTTAAATTAATCTATTTTTCTTCCTGAATGACATAAAGCGGACGATGTTTTACTTCCGTGTATATTTTGGAAATATATAGTCCGCTTATACCTAACGCCGTAAGTTGCATACCTGCAAAGAACGTGATAAAGCACACAAGACTAGCCCAGCCCTGAACAGGATCTCCAAAAACAATTCGTCTGACAGCGATAAAAAGAATAAGAATGAGTGACGCAAAAATCGAAACAATGCCTGCTATTGCCGAAAATACGAGTGGCTTTGTCGAAAAGCTTATAATTCCGTCAATTGAGTACAAAAATAATTTCCAGAATGACCATTTTGTTTTGCCTGCAATTCGTTCAATATTTTCATAGTCAAACCATTTTGTTTTAAATCCAACCCATGGGAAAATTCCTTTTGTAAAACGGTTTCTTTCAGAAAGTAAAAGAACAGCATCTTTATATTTTTTTGTCATTAGTCTGAAATCTCTTGCACCGTCAATAACAGGAACATCACTGAGTTTTCCCATAATTTTGTAAAACCGTCGGGCAAAAAAAGATCGGACTGGCGGTTCATTTTTTCTTGTAACACGTCGGGTTGCAGCACAATCATATCCTTCGTTTTGTATTGCTGAAAGCATTGCCGGCAATAATGATGGCGGGTCTTGTAAATCAGCATCCATAACTGCAATATATTGCCCGTAAGATTTTGAAAGACCTGCAAACAGTGCTGCTTCCTTGCCAAAGTTACGGGAAAAACTTATATAGCGGACATTTTTGTCTTTTTCAGAAAGTTTTCGCAGAACATCAAGAGTTTTGTCTGAAGAACCATCATCAACAAAGACAAATTCAAAAGAGTCGATTTTAAGATTTTCTTCACTATTATTTTTCATTTTGCAAAGAATTTTTTTTGTTTCTTCATAAAATAGAAAAATTGTTTCTTCTTCATTAAAACATGGAACAACAATCGAAATTGTTTTCATTTTTCAATATTCTCCTTGTGTCGTTCTTCTGTTTTTTCCGGGAGTTGATTTCTGAACACAAAAAAACGCTGACCCACGTAATTCAAAATTGTATACAAAATCATTCCAGTAATAAGAGATACATTTCCGCAAAACCGTTCTGTGTGTTCCGATAGAATTTTAAATATGAATTTTTGTGCAATACCGTAAGCAATAAAATAGCAGACAACAAGATTTATGATAAAAAGAAAAACTTGTGAAATACTTTTCCGGCTATTTTTAAAGACAAAAAGTTTACTCAGAAAAAAACTGCATAATCCGCCGGCTGCGTAATTTGCTGCAGACGAAATCCAATACGAAAGATGCATGGCGTTGTATAAAACGAACATTACAGATGTTCCAGCAATCGTATTGGCAACTCCAGCTAAAAGAAATTTAAAAAATCTTTCATCAAACAACGATAAAACTCCAGGACAATTTTCAATTTGTATGGACAATAGTCTATTAACTATATCAGATGAAAGTACTATTGTCTATAAATTATTTTCAAAATAGACTTTTGTACTAATATAAGTCCTATGAATTTCTGGGAAAATGTTGAATTTGAACTCGAAAAACAAGGCAAATATAAAAAAGAACTTGCAGCGGCAGTAGGAATAAATGCAAGTAATTTTGACAAGGGAAAAGCACGCAACAGCATTCCAGCTGCTGACAAAGCATTGAAAATTGCCGGTTTTTTAGGAGTTCCCCTCGAAAATCTTCTGGGCCTTACCGACAACGCAACTGTAAAAAAGACAAAAAATCCTCAGTTTATTTGCGAATTTGAAAAAACTTTGACCAATTTAAGTGAAGAAGATGCATCACACCTTTTGTACATTGCAAAACGTCTTGCACATTTTAAAACTGTATTAAAATAATAATTTTTCGTGTTGCCTTGTTATTTTACCCAATCAGCACGCTTTCTTTTGGGAAGTCGGCCAGGGAGTCAAGCGGTTTTTCCTTGTGGAGGCTGCCCAGTGCGATGAAGGTGATGCCTGTTCTTCCTGCGAACATTAAAAGCATGACGAGGATTTTGCCTACCGAAGAAAGGCTTGATGTTATTCCTTTGGAAAGTCCTACTGTGCCGAATGCGGAGGCGGCTTCAAAGAAAAGTTCACTTTCGGTGAATGTTCCTGCCTTGAGCGATGAGGATTCTGACACGAGCAAGAGTGCGTACATTGCGCAAAGAAGGCAGATTCCTTTTACGAATACAGAGAGCGCTTTTTGTGTGGACTCTTCTGCGATGTCCCTGCGGAAAACTGACGGATTGTTTTTGTCTGAGGCTCGTTTATATGCAACACAGACAAGAAGAAAAAGCGTGGTTGTTTTGAGACCGCCTGTCATTGAGCCTGGGCTTCCTCCTGTCAGCATTAATATAATAGAAGTAAATGTTGAAAGCGGCGAAAAATCTGACTGAGGAACTGTTTCAAATCCTGCTGTGCGGAGCGTTACCGACTGAAAAAATGCGCAGTTCAGCGACTTGAAAAAACTCATTCCGCGAAATGCGCCGTCCTTTTCTGCAAAAAAGAAAATGAGCGTTCCAAGTGCGGTGAGAGAAAAAGTCATCAGAAGGACGATTTTTGTGTGAAGGCTTAAAATCTGTCTTGATTTTTTTGTGATGCGGTTTTTCATTACGCCCAGAATGTTTGCAATCACCATAAAGCCAAGTCCGCCTGCGATTATGAGGACTGCAAGCACAAGGCAGAATGTGCCGTTCCCTGAAAACTGTGCAAGGCTGTCTGAATATGGCGAAAATCCCGCATTGCAGAATGATGAAATGGAAAGGAAAATTCCGTAAAAAATCCAGCGGCTTTCTCCTGCGGTTTTTAAAAGCGGTGCAAGTGCAATCGCCCCTGCTGCCTGAAATGCAAGCGTTGTAATCAGAATGACTTTTATAATCTGACGTGATTCTACAGCGGAATCTTCCGTAAAATAGTCCCGGATAATGTTTCTGTTTAAAAGTGAAATTTTCTTTGCGGAAAACACAAGAAAGACCGTAAAAAACGAAACAAGCCCCAGTCCGCCGGCTTCAATCAAAAGAAGAATAACCACAAGCCCTGCATCAGTGTAAATTTTCATGTCCACCGACGAAAGCCCCGTAACGCAGATTGCAGAAACTGTGGTAAAAAGCGAATCAATAAGCGCAACTGTATTTCCGTTTTTATAGCAGAAGGGCAGGCTTAAAAGAAAAGTTCCCAGCAGTGTCAGCGTAAAAAAATACAGAAACAATCGTGCCTGAGTTGATTTTATTCTATGGCGGAATTTCATAATGGTTACAGTATATCTGATGACAAAAAAAACTAAAAGCGAAAAATCAAAGTGCAGTAGACAGGTTTGTTGTTCAATTTTGATTGACTTGAATTCTTCTTTTATACTACGATACTTTTCAAGGGAAACAAAATGAATGTCAGCATCAGAAAATATCGGGAAAAAGATTTGCCTGAAATGATAAAAATCTGGAACGAAATTGTTGAAGAAGGAATTGCTTTTCCGCAAGAGGATTTGCTTACGGAAAAATCGGGCGCTCAGTTTTTTAGTGAACAGACTTATTGCGCCGTTGCAGAGGACTGTACTTCAAAAAATATTTGCGCCCTGTATATCCTGCACCCGAATAACGTGGGCCGCTGCGGTCATATTTGTAATGCAAGTTATGCGGTTGACAAAAATTTTCGCGGACTTCATATCGGTGAAAAACTTGTGAGCGATTGTCTTGTTCAGGGAAAGAAGCACGGTTTTGGAGTTCTTCAGTTCAATGCAGTTGTAGCAACGAATATTCACGCAAGACATTTGTATGAGCGGCTTGGATTTATTCAACTTGGAACAATCAAAAATGGCTTTAGAATGAAGGACGGCCATTACGAAGATATCTGTCCGTATTACCATGAACTGTAGTGTGCTACGGAAATATGGAGAAAAAATGGAACTTTACACAAGGCGCTTGATTTTGCGCAGATGGAAAGAAAGTGACGTTGAAAATTTATTTGAATATGCAAAGGATTGTGATGTTGGCCCTGTTGCAGGCTGGCCGCCACATAAAAGTGTTTCTGAAAGTCTTTCTGTTATTCAAAATGTTCTTTGCGGGGCAGCGTGTTTTGCAATTTGCTTAAAGTCTGACAATCTTGCAATCGGCTGCATTGAGTTAAAGCTGAACGGAACTACTGATATGACTTGCCGTGATGATGAATGTGAGCTTGGCTTTTGGCTTGGAAAGAAATTCTGGGGACAAGGGCTTATGAGCGAAGCCGGTGCAGAAATTATCCGCTACGGATTTGAAGATTTAAAGATGAACAAAATCTGGTGCGGCTATTATGACGGAAATTTAAAATCAAAGCGTGTGCAGGAAAAATTAGGATTTACATACCACAGTACCTGCACTTCAGTCCCTGTTCCTCTTATGAACGAAACTAGAATTGGGCACAAGAACTGTCTTACAAAAGAGCAGTGGAAATATTAACTATACAAAATATAATATATGTGCTATACTTGTTTTGGAAGTGCCTGATTTCAAGGCGGCGTCTCCCAAACTCAACCGGTTTTACCGGAATTTGAATTAGGGAGGCTTTGCGGAATGACATTATACGAAAAGATTTCGTTGGCTATTGATTTAGCTATTTTCATTCTGACAGCCCTTTCTTACCTAAAAAATAGAAAGAGTTAAAAAGTAAAGCCGCCCTGTCTGACTACACTTGGCGGCTTTATCGTCATCAATGTGGAGACGACCGACATAATCGGGCGCTTCCTTTCCCTTAATATACTATCTAAATCATTTTTCGTCAAATCAATGCTAATATCTGAAAAAATAAAAAAACAAAATATAACCTATACAAAATATGATATATGTGCTATACTTGTTTTGGAAGTGCCTGATTTCAAGGCGGCGTCTCCCAAACTCAACCGGTTTTACCGGAATTTGAATTAGGGAGGCTTTGCGGAATGACATTATACGAAAAGATTTCGTTGGCTATTGATTTAGCTATTTTCATTCTGACAGCCCTTTCTTACCTAAAAAATAGAAAGAGTTAAAAAGTAAAGCCGCCCTTTCGTTCGATGCTAGGACGGCTTTATAGCAAAAATAGTGGAGACGACCGACATAATCGGGCGCTTCCTTTCCTTTAATATACTATCTAAATCTTTTTTCGTCAAATCAATGATAATATCTGAAAAAATAAAAAGGCAAAATATTACCTATACAAAATATAATATATGTGCTATACTTGTTTTGGAAGTGCCTGAACTAGCGGTTATCTCCCGGACTCAACCGGTTTTGCCGGAATTTGAATTAGGGAGGCTTTGCGTATGACTTGTGAATGTGTTATTGCGCTGGTAACTTGTGTTGCCACAATAATTACTACAGTTATAGCAGTGCTCTCTTACTAGAAAAAGAAAGATGAGTAAAAATATAGCCGCCTGAGTTTGATACACTAGTGGCGGCTATTTGCTAAAACGTGGAGATAACCCGATGTTCGGGCACTCCTTTCCTTTAATATACTATCTAAATTCTTTTTCGTCAAATCAATTTGACTGTAGGACAAAGTGCTGCGGGAAACTTTGTTGCAATTGCTGCATGATATTTCTTTTTGGACAGCGCCTTGCTTTATTTGGCGATGAGATAAAGAAGTTTTCCTATTTTTTACAGTGTTCATCATTCTCCGTCAACTTCATCTAAAAGGGCTTCGTACAGTGTAAGCAAATCTTTGTTTGTTCTCCTGAGCAGTGAAGCAAGTCGGCGTGCAATCTGATAAGTTGCCCGATATCCTAAAAGCGGTTCTTCGTCACATAAAGCTTTAAAAGTGTCTCCGTCAAGACAAAGTGTCTTGCAGTTTTCAAGTGCAATAACTGAAGCAGAACGGCGGTCACTGTCTACAAGTGCAACTTCTCCGAAAAAGACATTTTGTTCAGCACTTAAATTTACAACTGCAAACTGTTCGTTTCCAGGCGTATTCCGTTTTACCTGAACGCTTCCTTTGTACAGAATGTAAAGAGTGTAGCCTAAATCACCTTCGTTTATAATCACATCACCCTTTGAAAAATCACGGACTTCAAGAGAAGCACATATTTTTTTCAAGATACGCTCGCTGTCATCAGTTCTTTCCTTAAAATCAGAAAAAATCTCAAGCTTAGAAAGTTTTTCTATAATATCCGTACTAAATTCCATCTGCTATACATCCTTTTTTTCGTTGTTCCCGTGAATGAAAATCGCCTTTGAATTTCCGGGAATAATATAATCATCCTCCGGCGTAAAATGGGGAAGATTGCTCTGAAGTGTCTTTACTTTTTTTAGATTTGCAACGATTTTTTCCATATCAGGATTTTTCTGTGCCTCTGCCAGAGCTTCTTTTCTTCGCTGATAAAAATTGCCTGTATTTTCAAGAAGCCCTATGAGAACATCACGAGTTTTAAGTGAAATGCGGTAATCTCTGTATGACTTTCCCACAAATTCCTGCGGAATAGGCTCAATTACAATTCCTGCACCTGAGTCTTCGGCAATAAGTTCCCGCAGAATGTGGCTCATTCCCTTTCCGCTTGATGCCTGCACCAGAAGATTCTGCTCATAGTCATAAGAAAGAATTATTTCATCGCAGCGTGCAAGTGAAAGATGCTTTTCGAACTTGGAGTCGGCAATTTCTGCAACACAGTAAATGCGTGGATTAAGATTTTTCATGGTAATGACTGCAAGAACTGCCCGTGAATCATTTTCCAGTGAAGAAAAATTTTCCGACAAGTCTGTAAGGATAAGTGCACGATCGGCTGTCTTTATCTGAGCCTTCAAAAGCGTGTCTTCGTCAGTAAAATCTCCGTGAAGATAATTTATGCCTTTAAAACGGATGTCTGCCTTTATCCTGTCAATTTCGCTTTGACTTGCATTGTTGAGAATGACAATTTTTTCATTCGGCACTTCCTGGTTTGCATTCAGAATTCCTGCCAGAATCCGCTCAAAATTAGGTTTCCATCCGCAGATTAAAAAATGATTTTTCATCTTTGCCATATTCAAAAGTCCCTTATCCCTTTTCTGCTGTCTGTCAAACAAAAACGATGCAAATTTTCCGGAAAGCGCACCAAAAATCGCAACACCGGCTACGAGCAGTACCATTGCAGCAATCCGTCCTGGAACAGAATCAGGCGTAATGTCGCCGTAGCCCACTGTGGTAATTGTAACCAGCGTGTACCAGAATGCATCAAAAAGTGTATTGATTTTTGAATTCGTTTCCTGTTCAGAAATAAAAATGACAAGCATAATGATTATGAGCACAAGAAACGTAATGATTCCTAAAAGAGATGCCGTTGAAGTAAAAAACTCGCAGAAGCGTGCCTTATTTTTTTTAAACCAGCCCTTTTTCTGCCCGTCTGATTTTCGCATGCGTATATTGTAACATATTAAAGTAAAAGTTTTAAGACAAATTGTGTCGGCAAGCAGAATTGATAATCTGTAGAGATTAATTCCCCATTATTCTGTCAGAAATTACAACAATTTTTGTATATCATATCCGGGGTTTTTCTGGCGTGAATCCGTCTTGGATAATTATTCATCCAGAACTCTGCCCGGGCAACTTCTTCATCTGTGATTTTTGAGAAATCACAGCCTTTCGGGAAGAACCGCCTGAGAATTCTGTTATGGTTTTCGTTCGTTCCCCGCTCGCAGGCCGTGTACGGGTGGGCAAAATAAAGTTTCGTCCTCGGCTTTCCGTCAATGCAGCTCCGCTCTATTCCTTCGACATCCAGGAACTCACTTCCGCCATCGCAGGTCATCGTGATGAAAATTCTTCTGAATGTCTCGCTTCCCATCTGCCTCTCAATTTCATCAAGGATTTCCACTGTGCTTTTACTTTTGGCATCAGGCATTTTCCTTACAATTTCATTCCTGCTCTTGCGTTTGGTCATGGTAAAAAGGCATTCTGTTGATGTGTCTTTCCAGCTTCAAGTTTTTGTTTTGTAAAAGCAGTCAGCCCTTGAATGATTGACTCGACATTTAAATCACCTTGAAATATCAGTTTTGCGCTTTCTTGCGTTACAAATTTTATAAAACATTTGAAAAAAAAATTGCCATTGACGCCTGTTTTGACGCAGACAGACTTGATTTAGGCAGAGTGGGTATTACCCCTGATCCCGACAGAATGTGCACGGAAACAGGAAAGATACTTGCAGCAAGGCTTCGGTATTAAGTTTTCCCGCATTGTATCTGTTAAGTAATACTTAATGCTTGTATTAAGTAGCAGTTAATACTAAGTGCATTTATATTGGAAGCGATTGAAATCCGTTGAAAATGAAATCTTATGAATTGAAGCTTTTTGAAGCAGGTTAAATTATCTTAAAAATCTCATCGAGGCTTTCACTGAACTTTTCCATAACCTGTTCTTTTAGTTTATTTTTGAGATTGTTTTTCATATCTTCATTTTGCTCTGTGTTTTCAGAATTTTGAAAAAATATAATAGGCTCAACATTCAAAGCATCTGCTATTCTTTCGATTGTAGAAAGTTTTGGAATGTTTTTATAAGTTTCCATCAGCCCGATGTAACTTGCAGAAGTATCGCAAAAAATTGAAAGCCGCTCTTGTGAAATGCCTTTTTGTTTTCTGATTCGTTTGATGTTGTCTATAACGAGTTTTTCAAGGTGAGAAGGGTTTTTATTCATACTATCAATTTTGATATAATTTCATAAAAAAGAATTTGTGTTTTTGATAGTATTTTGCTATACTAACTTTGATATAAGATAGTACTATCAAAAATTATCGGAGATTTTATGGTTGTATATGTTTGGAAATCTAATAAAGAAAAGTATAATGTTTTTATAGAAGGCAGTTTTTTCAGTGAAGCTAAAGATTTAGAATATCAGGCAGCAATGGAAATGGCAGAAACTCTTATTCGTAGGCAAAGAGTATGCGGTGATATTGTTTATGAAGAAAACGGCGAGAAAAAAGTTAAGCACATTGATAAAGATTGATTTCGAGTTTTAAATGACCTTGTTCTTGTGATGAAGTGTGTGCTTTGCGAGAGTGGCTTGCGAAGAAGCTGGAACTTTAACAGTTACAACTAGCTGTAAAAAAGAATAGTGAGTGCTTATGTGCAGCTTGGTTGTATGTAAGAGGCATCTGTTCGGTAAGTTAAGTTCATAGCGTCACCCTGAATTTAGTTCAGGGTCTATGAGAACTTGCTGAACAACCTGCACTGGGTTCTGGACACGGTTTTTGACGAGGATTATTGCCGGGTACGGAAGGACAACAGCGCACAGAATCTGAATGTAATCAGGAAGCTGGTAATGAATCTTTTGAAAGGAATTGATTTGCCAATCGCAACAAATCAGAAATGACTGCTTTATGCACTTCAGCAATTATAATGCGTTTGCCCTGGAAAAACAGCTTGCATCAGCATATTAAAAGAGAATTTGTGTTATAATAATTCCATGAACTTGAACTCTCTTTTAAAACGAATTTTCGACTACGACCCGGACGGGGCAAACATTCATCATCTTATGGCAGTTCACGGTTACAGCCGGCTGATTGCTCAAATGGAAAATGTGGACGACCACACCCTTTTAATAACGGAACTTGCGGCGTACCTTCACGATATTGGTGTAAAAATAAGCAAGGAAAAATACGGAAACTCCCAGCCATCCCATCAGGAAGCGGAAGGCCCTGCTATTGCCCGGAAACTGCTTGCTGGGCTGGAACTTCCTTCTGAAGATGTGGAGCGTGTCTGTTTTATAATCGCTCATCATCACACCTACAAGGCAATTGACGGCATGGATTTTCAGATTCTTGTAGAGGCGGATTTTATCGTGAATGTAATGGAAGGCTACTGCAACCGTGAGTCTGTCCCTGCGATGAAGAAGAATGTTTTTAAAACTCAGAGCGGAAAATATATGCTGGAACAGATGTTTGAATTGTGCCCGAGATGTTAGTGTTTTTGGGTTATACGGAAAATGACGAATGATGTTGCATTTCAGAACAGCGGCAAATTTTTTCGGAAAGTTCTGCTATCATCTGGTTGTCGTGGGGCAGGTGGCGGTGCATGATTGTTTTTACGTCAAGGAGAATGCCGTAGATTTTGTGGTATTTTTTGCTGCCTGTTGAACTGTCTGATTTTGCGTAGCCGAAGATTTTTAGGAGTGGGTCGGGAGCGGTTTTGGTTTTTTGATTATTATATGGAAGAATAAATGCGTTGTAGATTTCTTCTTTGTTTAATTGGGCAAGGACATCTTTTGGAAGCGGGCGTTCGCCTTTTTCGATGAACTGGGCGTAGTCTATCTGTTTGGTGATTGAATCGCTTGCTGGTAAATTTCCAGCGTTGCTTGATATTCCGTAGGTATAATATTTTGAATCAAGAACAAAAATTTTCTGTCCGGCTTTTCCCCGGTTTGTAATCATAATCGTATCAGGTCGCAGGGAAAATTTTTTGTAAACGTCGCTGTCATAGTGAAGTTCGTGTTCTGAGTTTCCTTCTCCAAAAATTACCCAGTTGCATTTGGGGTAAAATTTTTCTTTGTCTTTTTCGCCAAAAACTGTATCGACAAGCCTTTCCCAAACGTGATGAAAATTATTTGTCCCAAAAATAAAATTTTCTTTGTCCGCTGAACTGTCCAGATAAAGGATGATGTCGAGCATGTTCTTAAAAAGCAGAAGTTCGCTTTCGTTAAAAGTGTGGGCGATTTTTGCCTGCAGGATGGAAGTAAAAAAGTTTTTGTTAAACGCAATCGGTGGCTTTGCAGGCACAAAAGAAGAAAAAAGAAATCCTAGTTTGCAAAAACTTTCATGCACGCAGAATTTGTGAATCAGCGTGATAAGTTCAGATTCGTTGTGATTCGTGCGGTGCGTTATGAATTCCAAGTAGACCGCATTTTCATTTGTAATCTGGGGACGAATCTGTTTGATTGTTCGGCTCCAGGAGATTTTTTATTTATTTGAATCAGCAACTTTAAGATGTTTACTAATATTACTATTTTTATACTCAAGATTTTGCTTGTATTCATAAGAATATACAATAAAATTATCGATATTTTTTTTGTTAATTAAGAATTTTGGAGCGCGGTCTTTTCCATCTGGTTGGTGTCCCTGATTAAATACTGAAAGTGTTTCATTCATATTTATTCTATTCAATTCAAAAATTTTCATTTGTCGGAATTCTACAGAATGTTTCATTTTTGCAGCATAAGAGATTTTATCTCCCTCATGGAATTCAGTTCCCAAAAGTTGCATTCGTTTTATTGCCATTTCATTATTGTGTGAGGAATCCTTCTCTGTTTTATGCTCGTATATAACATACCACAATTTACCATATTGATTTATAGCTTTAAGAACATTTTCCTGATCATTTCCAGGAGTTTCTTTTTTATCTATATCGCTCGCTTTTAAGTCGCCATAATAGTTTGCCTTTGGAAAAAATATGTCAAAATCTAAGAGAGTCTTATCTTTTACATTACCAATATAAACCATCTCATTTTTACAGTTTTGTGCAAAAACAAAGCAAGAAAATTTATATTCAAGATACCAACCTGGCCATTCTGTGCCACGCCATTGATACCATTGAGCATTCTTCATTTCTGTAATTGCATAGTCGGCTTTTATCCAGTTGCCGAATTCGAAAGAATTATTAAATTTATTAAAAAGTGAGAAAATTGGATTTTCATTTATTTTACCTAAGAGGAATTGTTTAAATGAACGAATAGTTGTTACAGTTATATGATTCCCATTCCAGTCAGTTTTTGAAAATTGTCCGTTACATAATCCTTGATATAAATCATTTGTATATACATGTGCTGCACTGGAGTTTAATTTTCTTCCAATATAATCTTCTGTTTTAAAGTCAACGAACAGATATAAACCCTGGTAGTGATATATGCCGACCAGATGAATGTCTGCAATTGGACGACGAGAATATTCATTATAGAAATCCTTAAACCAAAGTTTTAACTGGAGCCTTTTTTTGAACAGTGGATGTGGTTTACTTAGGTATGTAATTGCACCAGTTAAGAAATAATGAATTTTTTTCTCTGATTTATATATGTACACATTTTTTGTATCTTTATATTTTAATAGTTCACATTTTCCATCTAAAGCGTAGTTGAATGCTTCAATAAAATTGTCTTTTTTTGAAAGTGGCTCATCGTAGTCAAGCACAAGAGAAAGATTTGAGGTAATCTGCTCCGATTTACTTACCTGTGTTTTTGCCATATTATTAAATCTCCTTTTCTAGTAATTTTTTTGTAACTTCTTGTACAACAGTTACGCATATTGAGTTTCCAAGTTGCTTATAACATTCGTGTAATGATTGCTCACCAAAATTAAAATCATCAGGAAAACTTTGTAATCTAAGGCATTCTTTTAGAGATAATTTGCGTTTAAGTTTTCCTAGCACAGGAGTTTGTACCATTGCGACTAAAGCAGGAGCTACAGTAGGAACTTTTACTCTCATCCCTGAAGGTCGGAATTGAATTAATGCTTCGGATATATCTTTGATATTTGTTCCGCATTGCCATTCAAATTTTCGCTGTGTAGGGGTAAATTCGGTGAATACTTTCCATTTTTCAGCCCAATTATCTATAAAATCTTTATTTCTTTTATATAATTCTTCATTTTTATGGATAAAATCTTTTTTCCAATTTGGAAAATGAGAAATATCTTTATCAGAGTGAAAATAATCTGCCCAAACAGGAAATCCTATAACTTTCAAATCGATGGCATGATAAAACTCATTCCATGCGTCTATTGTTCTAATGTCTTCTTTCCTTATCTGAAGGGTTTTATCAAAATCTTTTTCATCAATAATTGAAAATATATTGTTATCATTCTTCGATAGTAATCTTCCCATATCAAAGTTTAGAGGAATGTGAACATTTTCAGGATCATAAATACCAGGCAAAAAAGCTCTTTCGCGAAGTTGCGGAATTCCAAACTGATGTGGGGAAAGTATTAGTGGTAATTCTGGTGTTCTATAACCTAATTCATGTAATCCTTTTAATATCACACGAATAGTATTCCCTTTGTCATGTGAAACAAGATTTCTGACATTTTCCATTAGTATATATTTTGGAGGGTTACCACTTTCTACTTTTGATTTTAAAATTCTAAATACTTCAAAAATTAATGTTCCTCTGGTTTCTTCAAATCCTAACCTTTTCCCGCCTTTTGAAAATGCTTGACATGGGGGAGAAAAAAAACAAAAGTCATGGTCTGGTATTGAATTAGTTTCAATTTTTGTTAAATCACAAAGAGATTCTATTCCATAATTTAATTTGTATACTTTTGCACAATCTTTATTGATATCAGCGGCGAAAACACATTTAGCATTTGGAACAATATTTGTAATTGCTTGATAAAAGGCACCTATTCCAGAAAATAATTCTATGAAAGTAAGTTTTTTCGGGGTCTTAGGGGCAGAGCCCCTAGGAGAAGGGGTAGCGGACAAGTCAACAAAGCGGAGAGAATCGACACTGCTTGCAGGGGCGATTCGTGGAGCGACTTGGCTTGGGAGCGAGGGGGAGACTTCCCCCTTTGTACACTTTAAACGGTCGTTTTGGGTGATGGCGGGTTCTTGTTTATTCATGG
>CAMCRZ010000005.1 GCA_945877425.1 uncultured Treponema sp. | reverse complement strand
AAACAGAGCGTTTTTGCACCCGACTTCTGCTCCTAGCGCCTTTCAATTTATGCCGTCGCCCCTGCGTACTTGCCAATGCACTGCAACTTACAGCCAGCCAAACTGCACGAAAGCGCACACTCTTCTTCCAAAGAGTTGGCTGCAAAAGCTAAAGCCCGCACTTCCTGGCAAGCACAGCCGCGCCCCGGCGTACTTGCCCAAGAGCCGCATCTTACATACAACCAAGCTGCACGAAAGAGTGTACTCTTCTTCCAAAATGCCAGATGCAAAAGTTAAAGTTTCTGCTTTTCTGCAAGCCACTCTCGCAAAGCATGTACTTCACGCAAATAATGACAAAACCCTATAATAAATGTATGATAAACCTATGAAAGTAATAGTTGTTGGAAACGGTGGACGCGAACATACAATCGCATGGAAACTTGCACAAAGTTCAAAAGTAGAAGAAGTAATCTGTGCTCCCGGAAATGGCGGTACAGCTTTAGAAGCAAAATGCAGAAACATTGCTCCGGTAAACGGAAATTACGTTGAAATTGCAAAAACAGAAGGCTGTTCACTTGCAGTAGTTGGCCCGGAAAATCCTCTGGCAGAAGGGCTTGCAGATGAATTTTGGAACGCTGGAATTCCTGCAGTAGGACCAAAAAAAGCAGCAGCTCAACTTGAAGCAAGTAAAGACCTTGCAAAAGAGTTTATGAAAAAATACGGAGTTGCCTGTGCCGAAAGCGAAACCTTTACAGACGAAAAACTTGCCCTTGAATATGTTGAAAAGAAAGGCGCACCAATCGTTTTAAAAGCAGACGGACTTGCAGCAGGAAAAGGCGTAGTCGTAGCAATGACCCTTGAAAAAGCAAAACTTGCAGTAAAAGAACTTATGGAAGGTCAGGCAGTAGGCGATGCAGGCAAAAAAATCGTTATAGAAGAATATCTTCGTGGAGTAGAAATTTCTGTACTTGCGGCAGTAAGCGTTACTCCGGAATTTGCAAAAGGAGGCAAAGCTGTTATTAAACCGTTTTTAAGCGCACGTGATCACAAAAGGCTTTTAGACGGAGCAAAAGGTCCGAACACAGGCGGAATGGGCGCAATTTGTCCTGTTGATGATTTTACGGCAGATAAAGTAAAGCTTTTTGAAGAAAACATTTTGCAGCCAACATTAAAAGGCTTAGTTGCAGAAGGTTTTGATTACCGTGGATTTATATTCTTTGGACTTATGCTTACAAAAGACGGACCAAAAGCTCTGGAATACAACGTTCGCCTTGGTGATCCTGAAACGCAGGCAGTTCTTCCTATGATGGATTTTGATTTTGCCCAAATGTGTCAGGCAGTTACAGAAGGAACACTTAAAGATTTTAATATGAAGTGGCACAGCGGATATCAGGTTGCACCGGTTGCAGTAAGTGGCGGTTATCCGAAAGAATACAAAAAAGGAATTGAAATATTCCAGAATAAAGACAAAGCTGAAAATGTTAAAGCTAAAGTTTTTATAGCAGGCGCAATAGAAGACCGTCGTAAAGCCGAAGATAAAAAAGATTCAACTGGTCTTATTACAAACGGTGGAAGGGTTTTAGCCTGTTCTTCTCACGGCGAAACTTTTGATGAAGCATGGAAAAATGCATACCAGGCAATGGACACAATATCTTTTGAAGGAATGTTCTTCAGAAAAGACATTGGTTTGCCCGGTGCAGCTGAATCTAATTAGAAAAATATCAAGCCAAGGACGCCTAAAGGAATAAGGTAAAGAGCAAACCATTCAAGGCGTCCTTTTTTAATTAAGCGTGTGAGCCATGTTAATGCAAGATATCCGCTTGCAAAGGCAGCAAATATTCCGCCAATTAAAGGCTGAATTCCTACAATCTGGGAAACTTCGCCTAAATCTTTCAGTTCAAGAATAAATGCGCCTAAAATGGCAGGAATTGAAACTATAAAAGAAAATTCGCCTGCAAGTTCACGGTTTACGCCGCAAAATAAACTTCCTGCAATAGTTGAACCGCTTCTTGAAACACCAGGCAAAGTTCCTACGCCTTGAGCAAATCCAATAAGCAGACTTTGAAAAACAGAAGGAGCTTTAAAAGAACCGCTATCATTTAATGATTTTACATTGCGCTTTTTTTCTATATTTTTTTCTATAACCGATGAAAAAATCAAAAGGAAAGCCGTAAAGATAAATCCGCAGCAAACTACCTTTATGGAAATCAAGTCATCGTCTAAAAGCTTTGAAGTTAAAACGCCAATTATTCCCGTTACAACGGTTGCAGTAATAATTGCCAGAATGTAGTGTCGGTTGTTTTTTTCTGCTGCAAGCTGAGTTTCATCGTAAGAATCAGTTTTGCGGAAAGTGATGATTCTGCAAAAGCTGCATATTAAAAGCCATAACTTTTTTCTGAAAAACAATACAACTGAACATAATGTTGCAAGGTGAAGCATTACGTCAAACAAAAGGGGAACTTCCTGTAAATCAAATAAACGCTGTGCAAGCTTTAAATGTCCGGAAGAGGAAATCGGTAAAAATTCAGCAATTCCCTGAAGTAAGCCTAAAATTATTCCTTGAAAAACTGTCATACTGAAAAATTACTACAATGACAAAATCTTTACAATACAACAACAACCGCCCGCCGAAACAAGTGAAAACTACAACTTAACGGCTTATCAACCTGTAACATAAAAAAGCAAAATATGATATAATTGAAAACAGGAGGATTTTATGGCTCTTTCAATAAAACTATCGTCACAAGAAAAATGTATTGCAGAAAGTTATGCAAAGCTTCATTCGCTTTCTGTTGGTGAAGCATTCAAGAGGGCATTATTCGAAAAAATCGAAGATGAATATGACTTGCGTTTATATGAAGAAGCATATTCTGAATACGTTGAAGATGGGAAAAAAAGCAGACCATTTGCACAGCTCCTTGAAGAAACTGGCTTATGATGTTCCATGTTGAAACAACCGCCCGATTTGACAAAGAATTCAAGAAACTTGACAAATACACTGCTAAATTGATTGCAGCGTGGATAAAAAAGAATCTTGAAAACTGTACAAATCCACGTGCTCACGGAAAAAGTCTTACTGCCAACAGAAGTGGACAATGGCGCTATAGAATTGGCGATTATCGCTTGATATGTGAAATACAGGAAGAAAAACTTGTCATCTTGGCTTTAACAATAGGGCATAGAAAAGAGGTCTATAAGTGAAAACTGTATATTTTTGACAATTTATTGAAATTCTATTGCATAAAAATACATAACTATTTATACTTGTTTTTGCAAACAAAGGTGTTTAAGTTTACGCAATTATTGTGCGCTTTTTAAAAAGTCGTAGTAATTGAGTAAAGTTAAGCACCTTTTTTTTTAAACTAAAGCGATGCGTAGGGGGTTATAATGAACTGTAACGCTTTTGAGAATTTCTCTGCAGGCGGAAAATTCAATTCTACAAACACTTTGTATGATTCTTCATTTGAACACGATAACTGCGGTATTGGTGCAGTTGTTGACATCAATGGAAAAGTTTCAAGGAAAATCGTTGACAATGCACTTAGTATTGTTGAAAAACTTGAACATCGTGCTGGAAAAGATGCAGCCGGCGAAACAGGCGACGGTGTAGGTATTCTTGTTCAGATTTGTCATAAATTCTTTAAAAATGCTTGTGCTGAAATTGACATTAAACTTGGCAACGAAAGAGATTACGGCGTAGGAATGTTCTTTTTCCCGGAAGACAAACTTATCCGCTCACAGGCAAAAAAAATGGTTGAATTCCTTTCACAGAAGGAAGGCCTTAAATTCCTTGGCTGGAGAAAAGTTCCCGTAAATCCAGATGTTCTTGGTCAGCGTGCAAGAGACTGTATGCCTGTAATTGAACAGTGTTTTATTGAACGTCCGGAAAATGTTGAAAAAGGAATTGATTTTGACAGAAAGCTTTATATTTTGCGCCGTCAGTTTGAACAGACAAAATTCAATACTTATGTTGCATCACTTTCAAGCCGCACAATTGTTTACAAAGGAATGTTTCTTGTAAAGCAGTTACGCACTTTCTATCTTGACTTGGAATCAGAAGAATACGCTTCTGCCCTTGCAATAGTTCACTCACGTTTCAGTACAAACACAAATCCTAGCTGGCAGCGTGCTCATCCAAACCGCTTTATTGCCCACAACGGTGAAATAAATACAATCCGCGGTAACGTAGACAGAATGTATGCCCGTGAAGAAACAATTGCTTCACCAAAATTCACTGATGAAGAAATGCGCAAAATCCTTCCTGCAGTTGACAATTCAGGTTCAGATTCAGCAATGCTTGATAACACACTTGAATTCCTTACAATGAACGGAATGCCTTTGCCGCTGGCAGTTATGGTTTGTATTCCTGAACCGTGGAAGCATGACGATTCAATGTCGTCTCAGAAAAAAGATTTTTATCATTACTGGGCAACTATGATGGAACCTTGGGACGGACCTGCTGCAATTCTTTTCAGTGACGGTGATGTTCTTGGAGCAACACTTGACAGAAACGGTTTACGCCCTAGCCGCTATTACATTACAAAAGACAATCAGCTTATACTTTCTTCAGAAGTTGGTGTTCTTGATATTCCGGAAGAAGAAATAGTAACAAAGTCACGTCTTATGCCTGGACGCATTCTTCTTGTTGATACAAAACAAAAACGCCTTATTTCCGACGAAGAATGTAAAAAGCAATATTCAACACTTTATCCTTACGGTGAATGGCTGGATCAGAATCTCCTTCACTTAGCCGATTTGCCTATTCCAAACAAGAAGATTCCTGTTTACACTCAGGAACAGCGCGACATTCAGTACAGGGCATTTGGCTGGAATTACGAAGACGTAAACGAAATGATTCTTCCTATGGCAAAAGCCGGAGTAGAGCCAACTGGTGCAATGGGAATTGATACGCCTCTTGCAGTTATGTCTGAAAAACATCCGCCGCTTTACAGTTACTTTAAGCAGTTATTCGCACAAGTTACAAATCCTCCAATTGACTCTTTGCGTGAAAAAATTGTTACGGACACAACAGTTTATCTTGGTTCAGACGGAAATATGCTTCAGCCTGAAAGCAAAAGCTGTACTGTTCTTGAAATTAACAATCCTATTCTTACCGGTGTTGATTTAATGAAAATCAGGGCTATAAATAAGCCTGGATTTAAAGCTGCAACAGTAAGCCTTCTTTACTACAAAAACACTTCTCTTGAAGCTGCAATTGACGGCTTGTTTGTTGCAATAGACAGAGAATATCATGAAGGTTCAAACATCATTATTTTAAGCGATCGTGGTGTTGACGAAAACCATGTTTCCATTCCTTCACTTTTAGCAGTCAGTGCAGTTGAGCAGTATTTGATTAGAACTAAAAAGAGAACAGCTGTTTCCATTATTCTTGAAAGTGCAGAAGTTCGTGACGTTCATCAAAGTGCAATGTGTTTAGGTTATGGCGCCCGTGCAATAAATCCTTACCTTGCTCATGAATGTATTGCTGAATTAATTGACCAGAAACTTTTGGACAAAGATTATCACACTGCAATTGATGACTACAACAAAGCAATTATTAACGGAATAGTAAAAATTGCCGCTAAAATGGGAATTTCTACAATTCAGTCATATCAGTCTGCACAGATTTTTGAAGCAGTTGGAATTGATAAAGAAGTTATAGACAAATACTTTACGAATACAGTCAGCCGTGTTGGCGGAATTACACTCAAGGAAATTGAAGAAGACGTAAACTATCATCACAACAAGGCATTTGATCCGCTGGGACTTACTGTTAACACTCATCTTGATTCAGTTGGAAATCATAAGCTTAGACGTGGACCTACTTGCGAAGACCATTTGTATTCACCTGAAACAATTATTGCTTTACAGGAAGCTACACGTAACGGCGACTACAACAGGTTTAAAGAATATACAGCTTTAGTTGATGACGGCGCTCATCCTCATACTTTACGTGCCATGCTTGATTTTGCTTATCCTGAAAACGGCATTTCTATTGATGAAGTTGAAAGTGTAGACGAAATTGTAAAGCGCTTTAAAACTGGCGCAATGAGTTACGGTTCAATAAGTGAAGAAGCACACCGCTGTATGGCTCTGGCTATGAATCATCTTCATGGAAAATCAAATTCCGGAGAAGGCGGAGAAAAACCTGAACGCTTAGGCACAGATGCTAACTCTGCAATTAAACAGGTTGCTTCAGGACGTTTTGGTGTAACAGAAGAATATCTTCTTAGCGCAAAAGAAATCCAGATTAAAATGGCTCAAGGTGCTAAACCTGGTGAAGGCGGACATCTTCCTGGAAAAAAAGTTTATCCTTGGATTGCAAAAACACGCTATGCAACTCCTGGCGTAAGTTTGATTTCTCCACCACCGCATCACGACATTTATTCTATTGAAGACTTAGCACAATTGATTTACGACTTGAAAAATGCAAACAGAGCTGCCCGAATAAGCGTTAAGCTTGTTAGTGAAGCTGGTGTTGGAACAATTGCAGCCGGTGTAGCAAAAGCTGGTGCTCAAGTTATCCTTATTTCAGGACATGACGGCGGAACTGGTGCAGCTCCAATTTCTTCAATACATCACGCTGGACTTCCTTGGGAACTTGGTCTTGCAGAAACACATCAAACTCTTATCCAGAACGGCCTGCGCTCAAGAGTTGTAATTGAAACTGACGGAAAACTTATGTCAGGAAGAGATGTTGCAATAGCAGCATTACTTGGTGCAGAAGAATTTGGTTTCGCTACAGCACCACTTATTACAATGGGCTGTGCAATGATGCGTGTATGTAACCTTGATACTTGTCCGTTTGGCGTTGCAACTCAAAACAGTGAACTGCGCAAGAGATTTACAGGTAAGCCAGAATACGTTGAAAACTTTATGAAGTACATTGCACAGGAACTTCGTGAGTATATGGCAAAACTTGGAATTCACAATCTTGACGAAATGTGCGGTAGAACTGACCTGCTTAAGCTTAAGGAAAAACAGGGCTTTAAGAGAGCAAATCTTGTTGACCTTAGCCGCATAATCGGTTACAAGCCGGAAGAAAACGTTAAGCAGCATTTTGTTCCTGCAGATATTTATGATTTTGAACTTCGCAAGACAGTTGATGAAAGAATTCTTTTACCTGCATTCGAAAAACTTACAAAAGGCAAAAAAGGAATTCCTGCTGAAAAAATTTCCATCTTAAACGCACCTCTTGCAATTCAAAGTACAGACAGAACTTTAGGCACAATCCTTGGTTCAGAAATTCAAAAGAAGTACGGAAACAAACTTGGAGAAGATGCTTTTACTGTAAATGTTTCAGGCGGCGGCGGACAAAGTTTTGGCGCATTTATTCCAAAAGGACTTACAATGCGTCTTAACGGTGATGCAAATGATTATCTTGGAAAAGGACTTTCTGGCGGAAAAATCGTTGTTAAGAAAGCAGAAAAGTTTGCAGGAAAATCTGAAGAAAACATCATAATAGGAAACGTTGCATTGTTCGGTGCTACAAGTGGTGAAGCTTACATTAACGGTGTTGCCGGCGAAAGATTCTGCGTTCGTAATTCAGGTGCAACTGTAGTAGCTGAAGGTTGCGGCGATCACGGCTTGGAATATATGACTGGCGGAACAGTTGTTATTCTTGGAAAAACAGGACGCAATCTTGCTGCAGGAATGTCTGGCGGAATAGCATACGTTCTTGATGTAAACCACGACTTGTATTTAAGAGTAAACAAGCAGCTTATTACAATGTCCGAAGTTGATGATAAACACGACATTTCAATTCTCAAGGGAATTATTGAAAAGCATACAGCAGAAACTGGTTCAGAAATTGGAAAGAAAATACTTAATGATTTTGAAAACTACATTCCTCACTTTAAGAAAATAGTTCCGAATGATTATCAGAAAATGCTTGTGGAAATCAGTAAGGCAGAAGAAAGAGGTCTTAGCCATGATGAAGCTGTACTTGAAGCATTCCATAAATGTACGGCATAGAACGGAAGATTAAGGAGAAATTATGGGTAATCCAAACGGTTTTTTACTGAACAATAGAAAAGATAATAATACAATTCCACCTGAGCTTCGTGAGTTAAATTTTCAGGAATTTCATACACCTTTAAACGAAAAAGAGCGTCGTGAACAGGCTGGCAGATGCATGAACTGCGGTGTTCCAATGTGTCAAAGTGCAATTAAACTTGCCGGAATGATAACAGGATGTCCGCTTCACAATTTTATTCCTGAATGGAACGATGCTTTGTATAAAGGTCAGTTTGATATGGCTGCATGGCGTCTCCTTAAGACAAGTTCTTTTCCTGAATTTACAGGAAGAGTCTGTCCTGCACTTTGCGAAAAAGCCTGTAACTGCGGAAACGGCGGCGACATAAAAGAAGCAGTTACTATTCACGACAACGAACTTTTTATTATAGAAAAAGCTTTTGAAAGCGGTTACATGAAGCCTCAAATTCCAAAAGTTCGTTCTGATAAAAAAATTGCTGTAGTTGGTTCAGGACCTGCTGGTCTGGCAGTTGCAGATCTTCTTAACAGGCGCGGACATAACGTAACAATTTACGAAAGAGAAGATCGTATTGGCGGACTTTTAATGTACGGTATTCCAAATATGAAGCTGGACAAAAAAGTTATAGACCGTCGTGTTAAGCTTATGCAGGAAGAAGGCGTAAAGTTCATTACGGGCGCTGATGTTGGAAACGGAATTGATGCACAGCAGCTTTTAAACGAATACGATGCAGTTGCATTGTGTTGCGGTGCAAAAAAAGCCAGACCTTTAAGCGCTCCAGGTGCAGAAGCAGAAGGCGTAATGTTTGCAGTTGATTTTTTGAAGTCAGTTACAAAAAGCCTGTTGAATTCAAATCTTGAAGATAAGAATTTCTTTGACCCTAAAGACAAGCACGTAATTGTACTTGGCGGCGGTGATACAGGAAACGACTGTACTGGAACAAGCATCCGCTTAGGTTGTGCAAGTGTTACACAAATTGAAATGATGCCTAAAGCTCCTGAAGTTCGTGGAGAAAACAATCCGTGGCCGCAGTGGCCTAAAGTTCTTAAGACTGATTATGGTGCAGAAGAAAGCATCCACAAATTCGGTCATGACCCTCGTGTTTACGAAACTACAATCAAAGAAGTTTACACTAAAGACGGAAAAGTTTGCGGTGTAAAGACAGTGCAGGTTGAATTCCGTAATATTGACGGCAAGCGTACACTTTGCGAAAGAGAAGGCAGCGAAAAAGATTTACCGGCAGACTTAATTTTAATAGCAGCAGGATTTCTTGGCGCTGAAGATTATACGGCACAGGCTTTCGGTACAGAACTTTCTCAAAGAAACACAATTGCTACATCAACTCCGGAAACATATAAATCATCTGTGGAAAAAGTATTTACTGCAGGTGATATGCACAGAGGTCAGTCTCTTGTAGTTCATGCAATTAACGAAGGCAGACAGTGCGCCCGTGAAATTGATGAATACTTAATGGGTTACACAAATCTTTAGCAAAAAACAGTTCAATGTATCCCGAAGTCCATGTTTGTCTTCCTTGCTGCAAATGTGGGTTTCGGGATTTTTTTTGCATTTACAAAACCTGTCTGCTTAGCGGAAAATTTTAACAGAAAAATCTAAACTGATTTCTTTAAGTTTTTGTTTATAATCAGGAACATACCGATTGCAATAAACACTGCAATGGCATCTGCAATAGGCTGGGCGTAAATAATTCCGTCTAACTGAAACAGCTTGTCGAAAATAATTATAACAGGCAGAAAAACAAAACCTTGTCTGCTTATTGAAAGAATTAAAGAAGGCAGTGCTTTTCCAATCGCCTGAAACGTAAAACTGAAAACAAACATAATTCCAATGTAAGGTCCGGAAATCATCAGTGCACGAAGCATTTTAACTCCGTAGAAAGTAACGTCTTCAATGTTAGGTGTATTTTTGTCCATAAAAACATTGATAATGGACTTTGAAAGAACAAAATAAATTGCCGTAAGCATACAACCCAAAACTACAACGCAGGCAGTACTGAACTTCATAACGTCTTTCATACGCTTGAAATTCTTAGCACCAAAGTTGTAACCGATTAAAGGCGACACTCCAATGGCAAGTCCCATCTGAACGAAAATAACAAGCATATTGGCTTTCATTGCAATTCCCATAGCAGCAACAGGCGTAGAACCGTAAGCAGCAAGATGTCTGTTTACAATGATATTGCTCAAGCTCATGATTATATTGTTAAGAGATGCAGGAAGTCCAACAACGAGAACGCCAAAGAGAATTTCCTTTGAAATGCGGAAGTTTTTAATGTTAAGCGACAGTACTGATTTTTTTCCTACAGCGTGGGCAAAGAAGAATACAATTGAAACTCCATTTCCAATTACAGTTGCAACAGCGGCACCTGCAGTTCCCATTCCCAAAAATGAAGGCAGAATAAAAAAGGGATCAAGAATGATATTTACAACCGTTCCAGCCATCATGCCGACCATTGCATTTTTAGAAGCACCTTCTCCTCTTACAAGATTTGTAAAGGCAGTACTTACAACAATAAGCGGTCCGCCGTAAGCAATTACAGTTAAATATTCTTTTGCAAATATAAAAGTGTCAGAGTCAGTTCCAACAAGGCTAAGAATATCGTCCATAAAGAAAAGCATTAAAGCTTCGCCTATTAAGCCTGCAATAATTCCTCCGTAAAGACAAAACGAAGAAATACGTGCTGCTTTTTCAACTTTATGTTCTCCAAGAGCCCTGCTTAAAAAAGAAGATCCGCCAACACCAAAAATATTTCCTACAGCCATGAAAAACAAAAATACAGGAGTGGCAACGCTTACTGCTGCAACTTGATTTTTATCACCAAGCTGACCTACAAAGATTGTGTCTATCATATTGTAGAAAACTGTAACAATCATGCTTAAAACAGTTGGCGTAGCAAGTTTAGCTACAGCCTTCGGGACACTCATTTTTTCAAAAAGATCAATATTTTTTATCATAACGTGGGAATGATAAAGAGATTATTTTTTATTGTCAATGAAAGAGATTTTATGAAAGCATGCAGGAATTTGATAGGAAATTTTGTCCTATAAAACAATCCCATCTTGACCAACCTGCGGATTTATGGTATATTAGTTCCTACATAAATATGGGCCATTAGCTCAGCGGTTAGAGCAGAGGACTCATAATCCTTTGGTCCCCAGTTCAAATCTAGGATGGCCCAGCTAAGCTTCACTTTTTTAAGTGGAGCTTTTTTTTTCAGCACATTCGGCTAAACTTACAGGAACAATAAGTTTAAACTTTTTTCAAAAAATTTTTACATAAAATTTACAGTTTCATCTTTTAAATTTAACGTAAGGAAAATAAACTTAAAGAAAGCATTTGTTATTTTGTGAAGGTGAAAAATGAAAATCAAATCTTTAACTTTTAGAATTTTTATTAACACATTTTTAACAGGAGCGTTAGTTTACTTTTTCTGTGCAATATGCTTTATCTTTGCGCTGTACAGTTATTTTGAAGAACAGATTTATAAAGAACTTGAAACAGAAGAACAGTTTGTTTCAACTTTGCTGGAACATAATTCTCCTGAAGAACTTTCAGATTTAGAAATCAAAAATAGAATTACGCTTATCCACAAAGACGGAACAGTTTATTTTGACAACACAGCTGATTTTTCAAAAATGGAAAATCACGGATTGCGTTCAGAATTTATTGGTGCAGTGGAAAATGGTCAGGCAAGGACTTCCAGGTTTTCAGATACAATGCTGGAAAAAACGCTTTACTTTGCAAAACTTTCAGCAAACGGTGATGTAATAAGAATTTCCTGCGAGCAGCATACAGTTGGAGTTTTGATTTTAGGAATGAGCCGGATACTTTTAATTCTTCTTGTTGCAGCAATGATTGTTTCGGGAATTTCGGCAAGCTGGGTTTCAAAAAAAATAGTTGAACCTTTTGGAAAAATCGATTTGGAAAATCCGGAACTGACTGAAACTTACAGCGAATTAAAACCTTTTACAAAACACATTGCAGAAGAAAATTTCGAAAAATCCCGAAGAGAACAGTTACGTCAGCAGTTTAGCGCAAACGTCAGCCATGAATTAAAAACGCCGTTAACAAGCATAAGCGGTTTTGCTGAAATTTTAAAATCAGGGAACACAGACCAGCGTACCACAAAAGATTTTGCCGAAACAATTTACAATGAAACTCAAAGAATGATTTGTCTTGTAAACGATATAATTAAACTCAGCAAGCTTGACGAAAAATCAATCTGCATAGAAAAAGAAGAAATGAGTCTGCAGGAAACGGCACAAGATGCAATTGTCGCTTTAACTTCTGTGGCAAAAAGTAAAAATGTTACGCTAAGTTTAAAAGGTGATGCCGGTTTTATTTTTGGAGTTAAGCCTGTAATTTACGAAATGATTTTTAATCTTATTGACAACGGAATAAAGTACAACAAAGAAAACGGAACTGTAGAAGTTGTAATTGAAACTGTTTACGCTCATGTTCACGGAAAAAATGTTCCTGAAAAAGTTATGCTTACTGTAAAAGATTCTGGAATTGGAATTGCTGCTGATGAAAAAGAACGGATTTTTGAACGCTTCTACAGAATAGACAAGAGCCGCTCTAAAGAATCTGGGGGAACAGGTTTAGGCTTAAGCATAGTCAAGCACGCCGCAAAATATCACGATGCAGTTGTTTCTTTAGATTCTGCTGAAGGACAAGGCTCAACTTTTACAGTACAGTTCAGCTGCAGGAAAGACAACGCCTGACAGATGCGCAAAGGTTACGGCATTACTTTAATTAAAAAATAAAAAATGCTATTCTTCCAGTGTGAATTTTTTGCTGAAAAAAGTCAGGGCTGCTGATTTTGTAATTTTAATTTTTCTTCTGGTGCTTTCAATTTTTCTCGTAAAGAAATCATTTTTAAAAAAATACGGTAAAGTAAAAGTAAACGCAAACGGCACTGAATACGAATACTCACTTTCGCAAGATGGAATTTACAAAGTAAAAGGTGCACTTGGAATTACTGTAATTGAAATCAAAAATAAAAAAGTCAGGATTTTGGATTCAGCGTGTCCCAACAAAACTTGTGTAAATCAGGACTTTGCAAATCCCATTGTGTGCCTGCCTAATAAAGTTATCATTCAGCTGGAAATAGAAAGTGAAAATTCTTCACCGGGAGATTTTGATGTTGTGTCGCAGTGAACGTGTTGCTTACCTTGGAGCGTTGACTCTTCTTTTTTCATACGCTGAATTTTTTCTGCCGAAAGTTTTGCCTTTTTTCAGATTAGGTTTAAGCAATGTTGTAATTCTTGCTTCGTTAACTTTAGATTTTAAATCTTTTATTCTGCTTTGTTTTGTAAAGTCAGTGTCGTCTTCTTTGATTGCAGGAACGCTTTTTTCTGTTTTCATTCTGATTTCTTTAGTGCAGTCGATTTTTTCCGGCTTAACGATGTATTTTTTACGGCGGATTTTTTCGGAAAAAGTTTTGTCTTGCTTTGGAATAAGTTTAGCCGGTTCAGGGGTAAGTGCATTGTGCCAGCTTTTAACTGCATCGGTTTATCTTGGAAGCGGAACTTTAAATCTTTTAGGCCCGATGATTTTGTTTTCTGTTTTTTCGGGGATTTTAACGGCTGCAATATTTTATGTTTTTCAGAATGAACTTTCGGAAAAAACACAATCTTACAATGACGGAAATTTGCTTTTAAAAAACAAGCAGGAATTGCCTGAATGCAGGAAAAATTATTCTGTAGAAATTTTAAAACTGATTTTCATACTTGGCTTTTCTGTGTGCATTTTTATCTTTAACAATTTGATTTTTTTAGCTGCGTCTTTTTTTTCAGCATTTGTAATTCAAAAAATTTCCAGGAGAAAAATTTTCATTCTTCCGCATTTGCTTACATGGTGTTTTGTTTTTTTCTGCGGATTTTTTTCTTCTTCCGGCAAAGTGATTTTTCAGTGGAATTTTATTTGTGTTACGGAAGGCGCTTTAATTCAGTGTCTGCAAAAATCGCTGAAACTTTCTGCAACTATGGCTTTGTCCCAAAGTGCTGCAAGCGTAAAGTTCCCTGATACAACTTTAATTGGAAAGACTTTATTTTATTTTTCCGGCTTTATAAAAAAGATGGAAACTGCAAAAGGCAATGTTTTTACAAGGATAAAATTTGTCTTACGGTAATGTGTTACGGTAGCACGTTACAGTAGCGTGTTACAGTTTGGCGTGAGGCTGTATGTTTTGCAGCAAAACTTAATTTAATCAGAACAGACTTTTACAGGAAGCTTTTCTAAAACCGTCATGATTTTGCCTGCATCAGGTGTTGCAAAAATTTCTTTGTCTTTAGTTATGATTATAAAATCAAAGTCTTTGTTGTTTTTCCAGAATTCCCTGGCTTTTTCCAGACCCATTGCAAAAAGTGAAGTGCTTAGTGCGTCGGCGTAAATTCCTTTTTCGCAGATTATTGTTACGCTGGCAATTTCGTTTTCTACAGGATAGCCTGTGTTGCTGTCAAAAATGTGAATGTATTTTTTGCCGTCATTTCCTGTAAAAAATCTTTCGTAACCGCCGCTTGTAATTACAGCTTTGTCCTGCAAGTCAACTGAAAGAAGTGAACCTTCTCCAAATGGATTTTTTATTCCCACTTTCCAGTTTTTAACTTTTCCGCTTTCCGTAATTTTTCCGCCTAACAGCTGAACGTTTCCGCCAAAATCTAAAACTGCAGAAGTTATGCCGTTCTGTTTTAAAATTTCGATTGCAGCGTCTCCGGCGTAACCTTTTCCAATTGCACCAAAGTTTATCATCATATCTTGCGGCATGGAAATTTTTCTTGAAGTTTCGTCTTCCTGGAGAATGACTTTTGAAAAATCAGTTTTTGAAAGAAGAGATTTTATTGTGGCGTGTGAAGGAATTTTGTACTGTCCTGTTGTAAAGCCCCATTCTTTGATTACGGGAAAAAGGCACACGTTTAATGCGCCTTGGGTTTTGCTGTAAAAGTTTTGGGCGTATTGCGTAAGGAAAAAAGTTTCTTCAGAAAGTTCTACGGGAAATTCTTTTGCATTGTTTAATTTGTAAACTTCGCTTTCTGAATCTGTTACAGAGATGAGTTTTTCTATTTTGTAAATGCGCTGTTCGATTAAGCGATTTGCCTTGTATGAATTTTTTCCCACACTTCTAACTGTCATAAAAGTATCCATTGCAGAAAAGGAATGTGTGTCCTGAATGTTTGTTCCACAGCCTGATGTTACGAAAACAAGTGCTGCTGCTAAAAGTGTAAATCTGATTTTTTTCATTGTATGTTAAATATAAATGCTCTTAACATTTTGGTAAACAGCCGCCTGTTCTTGCGGGAGAGTGTGCGCTTATTTCACTACGCTTTACAGAAAAGCGGGAGCTTTAACATTTACAGCGCCGCCCATTGTTCTTGAGATAAAGTGTCTGGTTCTTCCGTTGCGCATGGCGATTGTGGAAAAGCCTAGCCCCGATTGTAGTGGGGGCGCAGCAAGTCTGGAGCGCAGCGGAAGACCGGCCGTGAGGGTAAGCCACGAAAAGCGGGTGATGCCTTAACGTGTTACTGTACGTTATCGATTATGAAGGTTGTGATTGAGTTTCCTTTAAGGGTCACGTTGAAGTTTTTGCCGTCTGCTGTAATTTCAGGAAGTTCTGCAAGATTTTCTCCGCTCTCAAAATCACCGCTTGTTCTGATTACTTTTGCTGTGGTGCCTGCTTTTTTGAATGTGTTTAAGTCTATGATGTACTGCTGGTCGTCTTTTTTGTCGTTGAGGGCTACTACTACTATTTGTTTTTTGCGTGAATCGTATGCTGCTAGTGAAACTGGTGACGATTTGATTATTGTGCTGCCCGGCCGAATGTATTTTGAGAATTGTGCAAAGGCGTAGTATTTTTTTGTAAGGATGATTTTATCGTTGTCGTGATCGGCTACTGCTATGCCCCAGTAACCCCAGCGTTCGTGGTTTGTGTCTATCATTTCGCTAAGGTCTTTGTTGCCGTTCATTCCTTCTTTTGATATGTGATTGTCTATAACCTGCCATGTGATCCATGCTGTGGGCATAAGTCCGTTCATGTCTTCTATGATGCGTTTTCCAAGCCAGAGTGCTGCTCCCATGTGTCCTGCATCTTCTCCTGCACGATCGCCTCCGTCTACTTCGCTCATCCAGAGGTTTTTGTTTAAATGTGTTACGAGTGTGCGTAATTCTTCTCTTCCTGCGCCCTGATATGTGTGTACGTCAACCCGCTTAAGTGCCTTTAATGCTGCCGGTGAAAGTTGTGTAAGTGCGTAGGTTTGTGTGTCTATGTTTGTTTCGTCTGTTCCGCAAAGGATAACGTCTTTAAGTCCGTGTCTTTTAAGTGCCTTGTCCATTTCTACAAGCATACGGCTCTGGCTTTCTCCAATGTCAAAGTGGCATCCTTCCTGTTTCCATGAGTTTGCGCCCCAATAGTCTGTTGCTGGTTCGTTCATTGGATCGCAGCTTTGGAAAGAAACGCCCCATTCGTTTTTAAAATGTTCCATTACTGTTGCCATGTATTCTGCAAATGCTTCGTACTGATCGTCTTTAAGGTTGTTGTCTTCTGCGTGTTCTGCTCCGGAAGAACATCCGCTGTTTGTCATAAAATATGGCGGTGAGTTAGAAAATGCTTCTACTATTACTTCCTGTCCGCAAGCTTCCATTGCACGTAAAAGTACGTTGCGCTGATTGTGGTCTGCTGTCCAATCGTATTCCAGTGTGCCGTCTTCTTTTTTTACAAGATAGCCTGGAACTGCTGAGTCTGTTCTTGTTATGTGATGATGTGAAGGATCGTCTCCTCCGCCAATGTTGTATCGGATAATGTTTAGTCCAAGGTTTTTTCCTTCGTTTGAATAAAAAAGTTCAGCTGCCTGTTGTGCAAGTGAATCTGAATAGCCTATGCGGTTTGGCCACCAGCAGAAACTTGTTCCCCAGCCTTGAAATTCTCCAAACGGAGATGCGTCTCTTTTGTCTAAGTGAATAACGTTCATTTTTTCTTCCTTTATGTCAGCTGATTTTTCTGCAAAAGCAAATGCTGAAAGTAAAAGTCCGGCTGCCATTAAAACTAAATTTGGTGATTTCATTTTTCCCTCTTATATGAAAAGGTTTTCAATTAAAGAGTACCGATGATTTTGACTGTTGTCAATTAAGTACGGGGATTTTGTTGTTTGCGAGAAGGGCTTACGGGGAAGTGCAGGCTTTAACTTTTGCGGCTGGCTCTTGGGAAGAAGAGTGTACGATTGCGTGCAGTGTCTTGGAGGAAGATGCAGCTTGTGGGCAAGTACGCCGGGGCACCGCCCTATACTTACCTGCAGGAGTCCCGGATGATGAGCTTTGGTTCAATCAGAAGTTCGGGAGGAACTTCTTTGCCGTCAATAAGACGGATTGCATTTTCAATAATCGTTTCGCCAAAAGCCCAGTAATTATAGCTTATGGAAGTAAGGTGAGGCGTAACAAGAGTGGAAATGTACGTATCATCAAAACTTATGATGGAAATATCATCAGGAATACGAAGATTATGTTCGTTAATTGAACGCATTACGCCGACAGCAGCAAAGTCGTTTATGGCAATAACAACATCAGGGACAGTATTATTAGACAGAATTGTATTCATGGCTTCATAGCCGCCGTCATCATCATAACGGTTGTTCTGAACGTCAAATTCAGGAATATACTCCAGACCGTACTGGCGCAGAAGATTTTTGTAGCAGCTGCGTAAAATTGAAGTAGAGTAAACCTTGGAACTTCCTCCTGCAAAAGCAACTTTTTTCAAATGCTTGTGGGAAGAAATATATTCCATAACAAGAGACATAGCCTTCTGGTTGTTGATGTTTATGCGTGTACAGTTAGTTCCGTCAAGTCGGCCGGTAATAAGAACAGGAATGGAATCGCTTATAATATTGATTTTGTCGGCAAATTCAGTGTCAGTAACAAGATCGTCAGGTGCACCGCCTAAAAGAATTAAAGCGTCAACTCTTTGCTGTGCAATCTTTTCAATAAGCTCAAACTCTTTAAGCCTGTCACTGAAAGAATTGAAGAGAGTAAGATTGTACCCTCTTTCCAAAGCAGCATTTTCACAGCTGACAAAAAGCGCAGAATAATACGGGTTGCGGATATCAGCGGCAAGAATGCCAATCATATTTGATTTAGTGTTTATAAGTCCACGGGCAAGAGCATTAGGATGAAAGTTGTATTTTTCAATGATTTTCTTGATAGCAATACTTTTACTTTCGCTAACCTTTGCGTTACCGGTTAAAACTCTGGAAACTGTTGAAACAGAAACACCAGCTTCCCTTGCAATGTCTACTACAGTGATAGATTTTTTCATTTTCGCTTACTCTCCGATAAACTCCAGAAAGTATTTGGTACTTTTTGAAATCCTTTTCAAAATTTTGATGGAAGACACATTTTTTTGCTACACTACCTTAAATTATAATACAAAAACCTATATTTGACAGATAAAATTAAGCAAATTTCAGTATATATAAAGAAAAATTATAGGTTTTTAATAAAAATTTGATATAAAAATCAAAGATTGTTAGTAATTTCACAAGTTGATATAAAAATCGCAAGTTTTATAAAAAAAATTGTTAGAATTCATTTGACAAAAAAAGAATATCATTTAATACTGTATGAAAAGGTTTTCATTAAACTATAAAATAATTGGGCGTATTGTCGGCTTTTGAAAATTCGGCATTTTCAGACTGATGGCGCGCAAATTTTGGTTTTGTAATGATTTAAATTAATAAAAGGTGGTAAAGGATGAAAAGATTCTTGTTTGCTTTAACTGCAATCTTTGTTTTTACTGCTGCTTCGTGTAGTATGCTTGGAAATGAAGTTGAAGATCCTTCGGGAACAATGATTACTTCTACTAAGCAAAAAAACGTCATCACAAACGGTATCCGTACTGTAGACGTTGACGGCAACACTATGTTTGGAAGCGGTGGTTGTATGCTTCAAGTGGGAAAATATTTCTACTGGTACGGCGAACATCGTTACGGAAACGGAAATGCAATTGGTGTTTCATGCTACAGATCAACTGATCTTGTAAACTGGGAATGGAGATGCGACATTGTTGATGAAAACATAGATCCTCAGCTTAACCCGGTATTTATAGAACGTCCGAAAGTTATTTATAACGCAAAAACTAACAAATACGTAATGTGGGCACACCGTGAAGGCGTTGGCTGGAACTACGGTATGGCAGAATTTATTGTTGCAGTAGGTGATGCTCCAGATGAACCTTTCGAATTCGTAAAGAGCGGACGTCCTTTTGATGATCCTAAATTCAACGTACACGACAACGGCTATACTGCAGATTATTCAGAAGACACTTCTAATTACGAAAATATGCCTTATGGTTTTATGAGCCGTGACTGTACCCTTTTTGTTGATGATGACGGAACAGCATACTTTGCTTCTTCTTACCGTGAAAACACACAAATGCACATTTACCGCCTTACAGAAGATTATCTTGATATAGATACAACTTACTGGCCAACAGATGACGTTCTTCATGTAAACCAGCGTGAAGCACCATGTCTTTTTAAGAAAGACGGCGTTTACTATATGGTTTGTTCAGGAACTGACGGTTGGAATATTACTCCAAGTAACTACCAGTACGCTTATGACATTCAGGGACCATGGTCTGGAGTATATGATTTTGGTGATACTGACGGTTCCGGCAATTCTGGTAAATTAGACCATGCAGACCGCTCTCAGCCGGCATACGTTTTTGAACTTAAAGCTACAGACGGCAGCGGAAACAGCACCTTTATGTATATGGGCGACAAGTGGGGTCCTGCTTTTGGCGGTTCTTCTACTTACGACAGCCAGTTCGTATGGAGCGTTATAGAATTTAATTCTCCTACAGACCTTTACACAGCATATTCAGAAGCCCTTGTTCCAGATGTTGAAAAAGGAACAATCGGATATCCTCAATATTACTACATTCAGAACAAATACGGTCACTATTTGACACAGGCAACAAATGTTCAGGCAGGTCAGGTAGCATCCTGGTCAAGTACTGTTACAACAACAGACAACTCAAGTACAAAATACCGCGATCCTTATCTTTACCAGTGGCGTTTTGTTCCTACAGCAACAGGGTATCAGATTGTAAACAGATGGTCTGGACTTGCCATTACAGCAAGCAGCGACGAATCTTTAACAGCTATGACTCTTAACGGAAGAAGTGATGAAAACAAATATCAAATTTGGAAGCTTAACTCTTTGCAGTCTCCGTATTATTCAATCCAGAATGTAAACAATAATTACTACCTTTCTACAATAGTATTTACAACACATCAGACTTTTGAACAGGTAAATGGAGTAAATGCACTGTGGCTTACTTCCTGGGGCTACCGTGTAGGTTGGACAAGCAGCACTCTTGGTGAAGCAAATAAGAGAGCAAATGATATTATTCCAAGACAAAGCTGGCGTTTCATACCTGTAAGCACATCAGACAATATGTCAATGGTAAACTAAGGAGGAAAGAAGATGAAAAAATTAACAAAAAGCATTTTTGCAATAGTTCCTGCTTTAGTTTTAACTGCAGCCTGTTTTACAAGTTGTGAAAACTTAGTAGAAGAAACCTGCATAGAACCTTCTTCATGGTCAGAAGGCAAAAAAATTACAAGCGCTTACGTAATGGCTTCTATAGGAACAACAAAAACTAAAGCAAGCGACAGCCTTCATTTAAGCGTAAGTGCAGACGGTCTTACCTGGACAGCGGTAAACGGTTTTGCTTCAGTACATGAATCTACTATCGGGACAGGCCATATTCGTGAACCTTATATCTTTCGCAAAAACGATGGAACTTTTGTACTTTTGGCAAGAGACTGTTCTGGCTGGGGACTTCAAAATGAACCTGGTCACATCTATGACATCACTTACAACAGTACGGAAAGCCAGTACATTTACGTTGCATTTTCTGAAGACCTTATCACATGGAAAAACGAACATCTTCTTAAAGTAACATCTTCTAAGTGGGACGTTTCTGCTCCACGTGCAATGTACAACAAAGCCGGCAAGTGTTACGACATTTACTGGACTGGAAGAAATAACGATGGTGTTTACGGCATTTACACAACACAAACTTACGACTTTATTACTACAAAAGACGAAACAAACAGTGCATTGTTTACGCCAAGTTATTCTGTATCTGCAGGATACGCTGTAAGAAGCGGCATGGATTACTTCATGGTTTACCGTGATGAACTTGTTTCTCCAGAAACAGGCAAAGGCTTAGATATTCAGATTGCAAAAATGGAAAACTGGGGCGAACACTTTAATTCCCTTACAGGACGCTATGAATACATTAACCGCCTTACAGATCAAAGTCAGGTGATTGGCACGGAACTTCCTTGCCTTTATCAGCTGGAAGACGGAAAAACCTGGATTCTTCTTGCTAAGAAAACACAGAATCTTGGAACTTATACAATTCTTGGAACATCAGATTTGTCTGATCCTTCAAGTTGGGTGGATTATTCTTCGGCTGTAACATTAAATTCATCTTCAGAAGATGCAACTGTTACAAGAATTACGGAAAAAGAATATAAGGCACTGGTTAATTATTAATGGAGACTGACAAAATGAAATGTTCAAAACTGATTTCTTTAGTAACTTGTGGACTTATTTTCATTGCATCAGCTGTTGCAGAAACAGGTTCACATACTCTCACAAACGATGAGTTGTGGAATGATAAAAGCGGAAATGCCATTCAGGCTCACGATGACGTTATAAAAGTGGGTTCAAAGTATTACTGGTACGGTATGGACTATTCACATAAAATCAAAACTGGCGACGGAAACGGTTTTCGTGCAGTTAAGTGTTATGAATCAACTGACTTAGTAAACTGGACTTTTAAAAATAACGTTCTTACTTCAACTTCAAGCGACTTGCTTAACGTTGCTGATATTAAAAATCCGCAGGTTGTGTATAACCCGAATACAGGCAACTACGTTATGTGGCTTACATACAACACTTCAAGTACATTAAACAATGTTCTTGTTGCTTTTTGTGACAAACCATACGGAAATTTCAGGGTTTACCGCAGCCGTTTTGCCATAAACGACGGTTCTGTTGCAAATTCTCTTTACGTAGATGAAACAGGCCAGGGTTACGTTATTACTTTTGCCCGTGATGATGGCGATGATACTTGGAAAACTTTTATTTACGGCTTAAACAATGAATATTCATGTATTGACGTTATGAGCGGAAAATTTGGTTCTTACGGAATATGTTCTATGGGAATTCCTATTTACAACACAGGACGCGCAGACATTATCCGCTATAACGATATGTATTATATGTTTACAGCCCGCAAAGGTCAAAAAGGTGCTACTGCTAGCAGCGATAGTGACTTGAATTTAAGCAACTATGATACAACAAATGACGGACTTTATTTTGCCAGTGCAGAAAAAATAGCTGACCTTGCAAGTAAGTCTGGCTTGGAAAAAGTTCCATGTTACGACGATGAAGATTACATAGTTTCTGACAAAGGAATGGAATTTTCTTCAATAATCAGAGTGCAGGGACAAAAAGGCACAACGTTTATCCTTATGTTTAACAAATGGAACACAACTGATTATGCAAAAAGCACTTATGTTTGGGCACCATTGGAATTTGTAAAGTCTTCTACAGTTGCAAATTACTACGAACCGCGGTTCCACTTGTATGACACATTAACAATAGACGCTTACAACGGAACAGTTACAGGTTCTTTTAATGACTAATAAAGGAGGAGAATAGAATGAAACTTATTAAAAAACTTTTAGCAGTAACTTCCGTTTCTCTTTCATTGTTAGCTGTAGCCGGTTGTTCAGACGGAAATTATTCAGACTTCAAATACACTGAAGATAATGGAACTGAAATTTCATACATCAATTTAGACATAGAAAGCGTTTCTTTAGTTGGCTCAAAGAAAAAGGCAGAGCAGTCTGTTACAGCAACAGTTGGTCCTTACTTTGCAGATGATACTATAGTTTACTGGTCTTCTGAAAACACAGAAGTTGCTTCTGTAAGTGCTTCAACTGGAAAAACCGTAAACGTTATTCTTGAAGGAACAGGCTCTACAAGAGTTGTTGTTCAGAACAAGAGCGGAAGTGTAAAAAAATACATTTCCGTAGTATGTACAATGGAAAGTACACCGCCTTCTGGAATTTCAAACTTAAGCAATGAAGTTCATGGAAACAACGTTTACTTTACATGGACTGATCCGGAAGATGTAGACGACGATCTTGATCACATTGAAATTAAATACGGCAAGAAAACTGTAACTGTTCCAATAGGAAGGGAATACGGATGGGCTAGAAACCTTAATACAGAAGAAAGCTATTCTTTTGAAGTTTACGCTGTAGATACATCAGGAAACAAATCTTCAAGAAAAGAATTGGAATTAACTACTTTAGCATTAGAAAATCCTTCTACAATCAGCGGCAGCGGAGTTAGCCTTAGCGTATCAGAAAATAACGGTACTGATGTAACTGTTACCTGGGCTTCTCCTGCAGTAAAAACTAATTATGCTTACACAGGAGTTAAACTTTATTCAACAGATAAAAGCGCTTACATTCCGGAAGAAAGAATTTACAACAGCAATTCTTTAACTTCTCATTCATTTGAAAACTTATCTATAGGCTGCGAATATACAGCACAGCTTTTCCTTTACAACGAAGATTTCTACTATGACGAAAGAAACGTTATTGAAGTAGAATTCTTATCTGCACCATCTGTTACAGAACTTAATGTTAAACCTTACTATTCAGACGGATTTAGAGTTACATGGAAAGATTACGACGATTCTTCTTACACTTACGAAGTTACTGTAAAAGATAAAGACGGCAATCCTGTTAAGTTGACTAAAGAAGTAAAAGTTGCTTCTGGCGTACAGCAGGCAATTGTTTCCGGACTTAATCCTGTTACTGAATACAACGTTTACGTTACAACTTACGATGCACAAGGCGCTAAATGTTCTTCTCCTTATGTTACAGGAAAAACACAGAAAGTTATTTGGCGTTTGCTCTCTGGTTATCAATCTGGACGTTATGTTGTTCAGAATCTAGATGCTAGTAGTGGAGATTCTAAGTTAAAAACAGGATGGGACGTTGGTGCAGTAAGTGCAAATGTAACTTATGGCTACTGGCTCGTAACTTCTGCATTAAGCGGAACAGAAGGATATTTCAGCCTTCAGTCTTGTGATGCAGATGGTAACGGTTCCGGCTACTATATGTATCTTGATACTACAGGTAGAGCACAATGTACCGGTACAAATGTTTGGACAGATTCTTCTGGTTATGCAAACAAACTTCAGTGTGCAAAACTTACTGAAAAATATATTACAGAAAAAAGAAAAGATGCTTCGTTTAAACTTGGCGAGTCTACCGTAAAAACAGGTGCAGGCTGGTACAGATTCTATGACGAAAATCTTGGAAATTATTTGTGTCATGCAAGTTTAGTATTTGGCGGAGAGCCAGCTTCAAAAGCTGAAGATGGTGTTGGCTGTGCTGCAATTTATATTACAGAAACAGTTATTACAGAGTAAGGAGAATAAGAATATGATTAAAAAAATAATTGGAATCTTTACAGCAATAGTTCTCCTTAGTTTTTCTTTTACAAGCTGTAATGACCTTGCAGAAAAAAATGAAGACAGCACGCCTTCCCTTACTTTAAGTGAATACGCTGTTGAAATAACATCTGCAATGGCTGCCGTTACAACACATAAAATTACGGCAAAAGTTGAAAATTCATCTTCTAAAGTTTACTGGACTTCTTCCAACAAGCAGATTGCAACTGTTTCAAATGATGGAAGCGGAACTACAGTAGTTACAGTACAGGGCGCAGGTACTGCAGTTATCAGTGCTAAAACAGAAGACGGAAAGCTTCAGAAAAACTGCTACGTAACAATTACCCTTACTTCAATGAAGCCGTCACCAGTTTCGGAACTGGAAGTTTCGGATATTACTTCTACAACAGTTACTTTGTCATGGGAAAAGCCTTCAGTTGCAGGACAAGTTCTTATTGAAGCATACGATATTACAGGATTAGGTACTGTAAATATTGAAGACTTAACGCCGTTCAGCCAGCATTACGTAGATGTTACAAAGAGAAGTTACACTGTAGAAAATCTTATAACAAACCGCGCAGGAACTAAGAAATACCGCTTCTATGTTTACGGCTATCTTAATGGCATGAAGTCTGAAGGTGTGTACGTAGACAAAACACTTTTAGCTGATAAAGAAGTACCGGGAAGTGTAGCCGTAACTTATAAAACTACAGATCACGGAATTTCATTCTCATGGAAAAATCCGTCTGATGACGATTACGCTGGTGTAAAAATTGTTACTGCAGACAAAAACTTGTTTGGTGAGTCTTATGAAGATGTAGTAAGGACAAGTGCCTACACAACAGCATCTTACGAATTGCTTAAAGCAAATACAGACTATACATTCTACTTCCTTTCATACGACGTAAACGGCAACTGGCAAACAAAGAGCGAAGAAACAAAGGTTGTAGTTACTACCGCACAGGACACAACGGCAACAGCTGCTGTTTCTAATGCAACGGCTTCGTATTTAACAAACGGTAAGATTTATGTTTCATGGACAGACCCTAAAGACAAAGACTTTAAATATATAAAAGTAACTCCAAATAGTACTGATGCAGGAACTGTTCCTTCTGGAGTAAATGTTAATGCTGGAAAACAGGATTGTACTTTTGAGTGTGATACAGAACATACATTTACATTTACTGTTGCTGCAGTTGATTATGACGGAAACGAAAGTTCTGTAACTGTTAAACCGGTAAAACCAGTTGTAAAAAATCTTTCTGTAGCTGCTTCAAGCCTTTATACAGGTATTGATGTTAAATGGACAGTTCCGGATATTACAGAATCTAATAGAGAAGATTACGATTACTCTTACACAGTAAAAGTATACGAAGGTGCCTCTTGTATAAAAACTGTAGACAGTATTGCTTATGACCAAACAAGTTACACCGTTAGTGAAGGGCTTGAAACTGGCAAACCATATTCTTTTGAAGTTATAACAAATCTTGCTTCAAAGGAAAATAACTCTGAAACTGCAAGCTTCTCTCTTAAATATGACTCAACTGTTTCTATGGTTTATAGAACTGTTGTATTCTGGACTAACAATAGATCCGGCTGGGTAATTCCAACTACAGATGGTAAAGTTTATTACACATCAGGCACCGTTGAAGATGATATTGCTTCTGTTAAAAATGCAAGTTATTCAGCAAAATTTGTTGTCAGACCGCCATTTGCAGCTTCTGATAGTGCAGGCTCCAGCTATTTCGCAGAAACTGAACCGTTCTCATTACAGGCAACAGATGCAAGCGGAAATCCAGTAGATAAGTATCTTTCATTTACTAAAGCCAGTGCAAGCAGTACAGGAATACTTTATTCAAAGAGTGAAATTGAAAGCAAATCATTGCAAACTGTATCGTCATTCTATCAGTCAGACTGGTCAAATAATTCTACTCAAACCGTTCCTGAAGGAGCTACAGTTTGTAATGTACGTTGTGTTGAAGGTTCTCTTCACTGGAGGTTAGCAGATTCTGACTCTTCTGCAGTTGTTCTTGAAGCAAATACCGGACGGCGTGGAGTTGGTTCATTCCTTTACGGTATAAAGTTTTTAGAGCAGTAACTGACAAACAAAAATAAAAAAACTGCCTGAAAAGTGCATCTTAAAGCCTTTCGGGCAGATTAAAAAAAATAACAAAAACTTTATGAAAACGTTTGCATAAAGCAGTAAGTAACTGTATACTAGAAATGTTATGAAAAGGTTTTCATAGTTTTATGATTTGAAATTATTTTTCAATAATAAATTGAAAGTTTCGTAAAAGGAGAAACTATATGAAATGTGTATTAAAAAAGGGATTAGCTGTTGCTTTTGCATCTTTGCTTTCGCTGGGAATGGTTTTTGCACAGGAAGAAATTGAAGAAGCAGGACAGGGATTTTCAATTGGACTTTACGACAAACCGTACAGCACAACTTACGAAATCTCTCTTAATGCAGAAGATTATTCAAATTCAGTTCCTGGATTCTGGGTTGACTGGAAAGACATTCCTGAAAGCTCAAGAGAATTAAACTGGTCTTCAAGCGATATGAATATTATCAAAGTTGATATGAAAGGTCGTCTCTGGCCGCGTGCAGAAGGAAAGGCTGTAATTACAGCTAAAACAAAAGACGGAAAGTATTCAGTTTCAAGCGAAGTTACAGTTTCAGCATACGGCGAAAGAAAAAATCAGCCGGATGTAGGACTTAGAGTTTCTACAGAACTTTACGGCGAATCAACAGTAACATACGGTGCAGATCTTGATACAGGAAAAAGTGCATTCAGCACATTCCAGAAAGTTAAGTTTAAGGTAAACCTTATTGATATTGGCGAAATCTGGGCAGGAAACCGCTATTCACTTCCAATCTGGGGCGACATCCGTGTTTATGCAGCAGGTGACGCACTTAAATGGGCAGTTGATGCAGCTTCTGGTTCAAAACTTTCTATGAACGATGACGGTGACTGGAACGACGGTGCATTCAGACTTCTCGTAGACAGCGCAAAAATTCACATTGGAAACGCATACATTAACCTTTATGATACAGACGAAACAGACTTAGGCTATGTAAACTACACAGCAGTTCCTGACGTTTGCTACGAATTCGTTGGAGTAGACACAGAACGCCGCTATGGTCAGCTTAAGAGCCATTCATTACAGACATACCTTTCATCAAAATCTGATTCAGACACATTCTACGGACTTCAGGCTGGCTACAAAATGAACGGTGTATTTAAAGTAGACGGCGACTTTGGTTCAACACTTGAATGGTCATCTGGAAACTCAGACACAACAAAAGATACAGCAGACTCTTCACAAAAAGAAACAGACTGGATTTACAAATTAACAGCAGGACTTTACGGCGACTGGTTTGGATTAAACAACCTTTATGTAGAAGCAGGATTCAGCAACGGTATTCTTGGAAAAGATTCAGTTTACAAGCAGGATCTTCGTGCAGGTGTTCGTGCAGAATATAAGTTTGACTTAGGACAGTATTTCTATCTTAAACCACAGGCTGGTCTTACAATGGTTCAGCTTGAAAGCCGCGGTGACTTACTTCCTTTAGCAATGGGAAGCGTTCTTTTAGGATTCGGCGGAAAATATTCAGCATACGACACATGGTTCAGCGGAAACCGTCCATGGTACTTAAAAGATGAACACGGTGCTTACCCTGGAATTACATTTGCAGCAATGTACGCTGACGAAAAAATTGCAGAACAGTGCACATTCCTTGACGAAACAGTAGATACAATCAACGAAGATATGCTTATTCTTCACGCATCTTTCAACACAGGAAACGATCTTCTTGTTAAAAACCTGGAAGTTCTTGGAGCACTTGATATCTTCGGTGCAGGTTCAGACAGAGCAATCTACGGACTTTCAGCAGGTATCAGATACTGGATGCCAATTATTGAACAGAAAGTTCTTGATGTAAACACAGGAAAAGAAACAACTATCAACATCGGAATGTCTCCAAAAATCTGGTTCACCGGATATCACGATTCATTCAATTCAGACAACGATTATGCTTATGTTAAGGCAGGATTTGCTGTTAGCTACGACAGAGTTGAACTTTCTTTCAACTATGAATCTAATGACCTTGTAAACGGTTTCTTTGATTCAGGTGATGCTACTTACAACAAAGCAGGTAAACTTGAAACAACATTCAAAGTTTGGTTCTAAGTTTAATGGTGAAAGGCAGTCTTAAAACTTAAGGCTGTTCTTTCTTAGATTTCACAAAATAGGACGAAAAATGAAAAAACTAAATATAAAGCATATTTTGTCTTGTATTTTCGCTGCTGGTGTAGTTTTCGCTTTTGCATCATGTTCTGATGATGTAGTTGAATCTGCTCAAAACGGCTGTGCGTACATTAAAATGGAAAACGGAGTAGAGCGTTACTTTGACTTTCCTCAAAACGGCCACACAAAAATTTATGCAGAAAAAATTAAAGCTATAGAAGACTCTAGCGTTGATGCATACGACATTCTTGCTCAAACAGAAATAGACGAAAAAAGCAGATATTACACTTTAAATGTTTACTTTGTTCCGGGTCATACAAAAAACGGAAACTGGGTAAATCCAAAAGCAGAAGTTCGCATTTCAGAATATTCGTATGAAAACAGTTATCCAAAAACCTGGTTCTACGTAATTGATGACAATGCAAACAGTTATATTTCCCTTAACGATTACAGCATTCCTTCTGGAAAAGGCGGAATTCTTTCGTTAAATATTTCTGCTGATAACTTACATTCATTTGAAACTTATGAAGCATTCACCGGTTATTGTGAATTAACCTATCAGCTTGATCCGCTTTTACGCTGCTCTATTGAAGCACCATTAAATTACTAAGGAGAGGTAAATGAAAAAGACTTTAATCAAAATATTTTCAGTTTTTGCCTGCCTTTCTGTTTTAGCTGGTGTGTTTGTAAGCTGCAGTGAAAAAGAAGAAGAAGGCATTTCTTCTTACGTAAAGCCTTTCGGAAAAAATCAGGCAGACCCTTGGGTTTATTTTCATCCGGTAGATCAAAACTATTACTACACAGCAACAGACAGCGGATTTGGAAAACTGTTTGTAAAGAAAGCAAAATCAATTGACGGCTTAAGAACAGCAAGTACACATACTATCGGTACTGCAAACAGCGGCTGGCTTAGCGGTGCTTATTCTTACATTTGGGCACCTGAACTTCATTACATTTATGGCGAATGGTATATGTTCTTTACTGCAAGTATGTCAAGCAGCGGTTCGTTCCAGGTTAAAAACTATGTTGCAAAATGTACAAGTCAAGATCCTACAGATTCTTCTGCATGGACACTTCTTGGAAGAATGAGGGCAAACGTAGAAAGTACTTTCAGCGACTCAAATACAAACGTTATCTTGAGCGGCGGCGATTGGGTAATGAGTCTTGACGGTACTGTTTTTGAAGTTAACGGTCAGTGGTATTATGCATGGGCTCAAAACTGTTACGACGGCGGATGGGCAGATGAAGTTGCAGGTGACGGAATGCTTACTGTAGGCGGACGTGATTACGTTAATCTTATTGGCGGCATTTCATGGTCTTGCATTGTTATAGGAAAAACTTCACCGGAAGATTTTACAAAAGTAACAGATGCACGGGTAATTTCTGTTCCAAGTTACGGCTGGGAATGTCAGCTTGAAAATTACGACTACAACGGAGCTTTTTACACTTCTTCTCAAACAAACAAAGTTAACGTAGATGAAGGTCCAGCTATTCTTCACAGAAACGGCAGAGTGTTCCTTGTTTTCAGTGCCAGCGGTTGTGACGAAAGTTACTGTCTTGGAATGCTTACGGCAGACGAAAATGCTGACTTAACAGACATTAACAGCTGGACAAAATCAGAAACACCTGTATTCTGCACTTCTGTAAGAAATAGCGTTTACGGACCAGGCCACTGTTCTTTCACAAAAGACGGCGACTATGACGTAATGGTTTACCACGCAAGAAATTATCCTGGTTTGTATAAAACTTCAAACATAACTTCATCTACAACAGATGCTTTAAGTGACGGACATCGTTCTGCCCGTGCAAAAGTGTTTACATGGAATGCAGATGGTACGCCAAACTTTGGAGAAGCAGAGTAATATGTCAAAACTTTCAGTAGCAGCAGGAATTTCTATGTCACTTGTTGCAGCGTTTTCTGGTTGTGCTACAGGCAAAGTTCAGCCGGGTTTTGTAACGGAAAATCAGGCAGACCCATGGATTTACTATAATGCAGACGGTTTTTATTATTACACGGCAACTTACTGTGACTTCGACCGCCTTGTCATGAGAAAAGCAAAATCCATTGAAGAGCTTAAAGATGCACAGGAAGTAACTGTAGGCAAGGCAAATGAAGGCTGGCTTAGCGGCATACATTCTTACATCTGGGCACCTGAACTGCACTTTATTGAAGGAAGTTGGTACTTGTTCTTTACGGCAAGCACTGATTCCCAGAATGTGTGGCAGGTTCGCTCTCACGTTGCAAAATGTTCCGGGGAAAACCCTTTAGAAGATGAGTGGACTCTTCTTGGAAAAATTAAGGGAACCCTTCCCGGAAAAACTGAAGATGTAATGACAACCTTTAACTTAGACGGCACAGCTTTTAAATGCGGTGAACAGTGGTATTACACTTGGGCACAGTACGTTTATTGTGACGGCTGGGCAGATGAAGTTAAAGGCGACAGTCTTATGACTATAAACGGAAAAACTTACCAGAATGGTGCAAACGGAAACGGCTGGTCGTGCATATTTATTGGTAAAACTTCACCGGAAGATTTTACAAAAGTAACTGATGCTGCAATTATTTCTGTTCCTGAATACGGCTGGGAAAACGGCACAAAAGTTTACGACTTTAACGGCGAAGATTACGTTCATCATTCAGGAAATGTAAATGTTAACGAAGGACCTGCAGTTTTAGTGCGTAATGGCAAAGTTTTTATTGCGTACAGTGCAAGTTCCTGCGATGAAGCATATTGTCTTGGGCTGTTAAGTGCGGACGAAAATGCTGATCTTTGCAGAATGGAAAGCTGGCAGAAATCAAAAGAGCCGGTGTTTACTACTTCTGTAAAGAATGGAATTTATGGTCCAGGCCATGTTTCCTTTACAAAAAGCAAAAGTGGTGAAGATTTAATTGTTTACCATGCAAGAAATTATTACGGTCTGTACTCTGATGCAGACTTAAAAGTTCAGATAAATGACGGTTTGCGTGATCCTCACAGAAGCGCAAGAGTTAAAAAGTTTACGTGGAAAAAAGACGGCTTCCCTGAATTTGGTGAAGCAGAATAAATGAATAAAAGGAGGTTTCCAATGAAGAAGATTTTAGCCGCTGGAGCAATTGCCTTGGCATTAGGAATTACTTTTGCTGCCTGTAGCGACGACGATTATTCTGATAAAGAGGCACCTAGTGTAACTGTCAGCTTGGTAAGAAATGGAAACAAAAGTGTAACAATAGAGTTTGAACCGGAAGATTCAGATTTTGATCACGTTTGCGTTTACGACTGCAACGGAAAACTTCTTGGACAGTCTAACGCTGGAGAAAACTTCTGGGAAGGCAGTGATTTTAAAAACGAAGAAGGCGTTCAGCTTTATATTTCGAGTGTAGATAAAGACGGAAATGAAAGTGCACGAGAAGGTGTAGCAGCTTTCCCAACTGAGCATAACAAATACATGGTTGCATATTTTAAATCAGATTCTAACGGTAATTCAAGTTACGAAAGTCTTTTCTTAGGTTACAGTGAGGACGGTCTTAATTATACTGCCCTTAACAATAACAAATACGTTTACAAAGTAAATACAGCTGATACTTCCGGAGGAACTTGCGTTAGAGACTGTTATGTTGCACGCCTTCACGATTACGAAATTTCTGATAATGGAGTAGTAGGAAACAAAAGGGCAGAAGGAAAAAGTCAGTTTGCTTATCTTGCAACAGACTGGACAAACTACGGAAATAGCAGCTATACCAAGGAAGAGTACGGAACTATAGGTTCAACAAGTTACTGGGGCGGTTCACAAAGCCCTTCCATTATAGTTTCTTTAATAAACGTTGACACAAAGGCTGAAAGCATAGCTATTGTAAAGCCTCACAGTCCTACAACAACAGGTTCAATTTGCCAGCGCCTTGTAACATTGAATTTAGGAACAATGGGTCGCGGTTCGCAAATGCATGCCTGGGCTCCTGAAATGGTAATTGATTACAATGATGATGGAACTCCAAAACCTGTAGCAAACGTTGGCGGCGTAAATTATTACTACGGAATTATCTGGTCTGGAGCAGGAAATATTCCAACTTACATTAAAGGAAAACCAATTGACGCTAAAAACGAAGACGGAACAGGTTATTACGGTTGGTCTTTCGTAGACGGCATTCCAACTTTTGATCCAAATGTTGAAGTAAGTTCATGCTCATGGTCAACTGGAACAATAAAAAATATAGACAAGTTCAAATATCATACAGAAAACGATGTTTACGACGAAAGCGGTAAGTTAGTAGAAGACAAAAATACAACTTACGACGGAACAAACCGCACATACATCAGTTATACAAACGACTTTATTACAGTTACAGGTCCGTTCTTGTGGTTCCAGAATGATTACACAGGAAGCATTGTTACAGAAATTGATGCTTCTGTAATTAAGGTAGACGGAAAGTTCTATATGTTCTTTAAGAATGAAGCTGGTGGAGTTGACATTACACAGACTGTATCATCTTCACTTATGCCAGGTTCATTTAAAGTTATGAACGGCGGACGTTATGTAACACGTGGAGAAGATCAGTCTACACAAACTGGTGTAGAAGGTCCGTGGATTATTAACGGAACAGACGGAAACTGGTGGCTTTACGGCGATAATTATAGTAAAGGCAGTGTAACTGGAACTGAAAACTTCCTTGGAACTGCAACAACTGTAATTGATGCTTCTGCAAAAAACTGGGTTAAGCATGATAATGATGTTTACTCTTTCCCTGCTGGTGTACGTCACGCCATTGCATTCAGAGTAACAGAAGAAGAACTTAATGTATTTAAGAATAAGAAGTGGTAAATTCCGCTGAATAAAATTGCCCGGTGTTAGTAAGTGCATTCACCAAGTGCATTGGCTCTAGTGCCGGGCTTTTTTTTGTGTAATTTTTGGAGATAAAATGAAAAAATCAATTCTTGCACTGGCAGTTACAGTTTTAGCAGGAGCGTTTTTTGTTTCCTGCTCAACTTCAGAAAGTTCAACTTCAGAAAGCTCAACAGCTATGGTAAGGGATTCTCTTGTTTTAACGGCAATTCCTTTTGAACTTGAAGGGGAAACTTCTGTAGACAATTTTAAGCTTCACTGGAATGAAGTAAACTGGAAAAGCGAAAACGAAAGCAGCAAATCGTCATATTTTATTCTGTACGAAAATCAAAACGGCAAATGGGTTTATGCAGAAGAAAAATCAACACGCAGAAAAATGAAAGGCACAACTTATGACGTTTATGATTTAGGAACAAATTCCAGAACTTATAAGGTTGAAGCATACAACTCAAGCGGCAGTTTAATTGCAGTAAGTAATTCATACACCTGCAAGCCTTTTACAGACGAAACTACAGACATTTTTGACAACACAAAACAGTCACTCGTAAACAAGCCGAACGACGAAATATTCTTTAACGGAAAATACTGGCGCTACATTTACAACCGCACTGCAGACAATGCTGTAAGTTATGAAGAACAGTACAGCGAAACAGGCTTACCGGATGATTTATGGGAAAGCAACGGCATTGTAATTTCAGGCAATCCTGCTGATTTTGAAGACGGCAAAAACGACCCTCGTTACTGCGAATATCTTTCTGCAGAATACAACGACGGCAACGGCTGTAAACTTGAATCAACAAGCTGGCAGGTAAAGGGAAGCAACGTAATAAGCTGGTCACATTACGAAAACGGCATAAACTATTCACTTAGTCAGGTAATATGCATCTACGGAACTCCTGGCACAGGACTTTTTCAGGCACGTTCTGCACCGTATCAGCCCCAGGGAAACGCAAGCCGTGACTTAATCAGTTTTGTTGACTCAGACGGAAAATGCTACATTTTAGGCAGCACTTCAACTCAGAGATGTTACCGCTTAAAAGACAACTGGCTGGACATAGACGACTCTTTTGAAGGCGTAATTACAAGCACTGCAAGCAGAGAAGCTCCGTGCATCAGAAAAGTTGACGGATGGTATTATCTGTTTAGTTCAGAAAGTGCAGGCTGGTATCCTACACAGGGAACTTACCAAAGTGCATCTTCTCTTTTAGAGTTAAAAGACGCAACTATGAATCCAATGGGAAATAGGGCAACTTTTGGCGCACAGTCCGGTCAGATTGATAAAATGGGAAACAGTTATTATATGCTTGCAAACCGCTGGAGTCAGGGCTGGAACTTAGGCGGAACACCTGAATACACAGAAACACTCGGCACTAGCGGAATAAGATTTGCACAGAGAATGCTGCCAATCAGTTTTAAAGGCGGATATGCTTTCTACGACTATTTCCCTCAGGTAAAATACAACTATTCTAACGGTCAGGTAATTGGCGTTCAAAAAGGAAAGCTTCTTTCACTGAACTGCCTTACAAATGCAACTGATGCAGCAGAGGGTTACCCTTCTTCTTATGCTGTAGACGGAATAAGCTATGCTGAAAATCCGGAAAGCCCAAGCTGGAGTTCTGCAAACTATTACTGTCCTGCTGAAGAAGCAGCTTATGAACTTGTAGTTATTTTGGACAAGCCTGCCCTTATAAAGCAAGTTGATGTTACTTTCCGCAACGTTAACGGTTCAGAACCGGCAAGCGGATATCTTATTCAAGTAAGCAACAACAACAAAGATTACACAACTCTGGCAGACCGTTCTACAAACTACATTATCGGCTTTAACGAAAACATTCTGCCTAACTCAGAACAGAAATATAAGTTTATAAAAATAAGCGTTAACTATATGAGAGACGTTACTCACAACACAACAACGTGGTGGGCAAGAGGCATTCACGAAGTAAGCATTTACGGTTACGACGACTAATAGGAGGATTTATGAAAAAAGTATTATCATTTATTGTAGGAATTTTTGCAGTTTCAGCATTGTTTGCCGGCTGCAAGGAAAGTGAAGAGGCAGACCCAATTGTATACGGTGAACCTTCCGCAATGATTTTCTGGCAGGAAGTAGAAGGCGTTTCCGGTTATGAAATCGCCTGCATCCGTGGAAAAGGAATTGCTGAAGAAGATTATATCAGCGTTTCTGCAGAAAAAAATTATTACGAATTTACTGATCTTGTAAACAATGCAACTTACACTTATTACGTTAGAGGCGTTAAAGAAGACGGTTCAAAAACATTACCTGTAACTGGTTCAGTTGTAGCAAATAAAAGCGGACCTTCTTTAAACGTTATGGCTTACTTCCTTGACTCAGCTTCTACACTTGAAGAACAGTCACTTCATCTTGCCGTTACAACAGACGGACTTAACTGGCAGGCACTTAACGGCAACAAACCGGTTTTTACTCTTTCAACAATCGGCGGAAACCGTGTAAGAGATCCGTACATTGTAAAAAAAGCAGACGGCACTTACCTTATGATTGCAACAGACTGGACACTTTATCAGAATACAGGCAAACTTGGAAACCATCGCCTTTACGACGGAACAATAAGCGAAGAAGAAAGCTGGAACTACGAAACAAACAGCTACTGGGACGTAAATACAACCTGCCTTATTTTTGCAGATTCTGATGATATGATTACATGGAAAAACGAACGCCAGATTCAGCTTGTAAGTGATGAAGCAAAAAAAGCTTTCTATGAAAAAAATTCAAACTATCAGTTCTGCTGGGCACCTGAAGTTGTACAGAACAACGGAAAAGTCATTCATACAGTAAACGGAAAAGGCTACAAGTACGGTGTTATCTGGTCTGGACAAGGCGAAACTGACGGAACAAAAAGCAAAAACTGGAACAACAAAACTAAGTCTTACGATTACACTTATGGACACGGAACAGATTACAGACGCACTTTCGTAAACTGGACAAATGATTTTGAAACTTTTACTGAACCTGAAGTTTACTTTAACCCAGGCAACTCAAATATTGATGCTGATGTTTGTGATGACGGAAACGGAAATTTCTACATTTTCTACAAAGATGAATTTAATGTAGTTGGTAACAGCAATCCAAACATTACAGTTCGTTCCGGTGGTTATTACACACTTTGCGAAAACAAATCAACTTCCCTAAGCCCTAATTCCTTTAACTTTAATTACGTTTTCAACTGGAACGTAAATTATAAGACTATTACAAAACAGGCAAATACTCCTGTTTATTACAATCAGGGTGAAGGAATGTTCTGCTTCAGACCTTACAAAAATCAGAATTTGTGGTATTGCGTTTTAGATGCTCACGATGCTAAACAAAAAAAAGTGTTTGCCCTTTATCAGACTACAGACTTTAACACATGGACTCAAAACGACAACACTTCATGGCCTGAAGGTTCAATCCGACACGGTTCAAGTGTTACTGCTTCAGTTGAACAGATAAGTTCTCTGGTAAAAGAATTCGGCTTTTAAAAAATGACAGAAGAATATTTGCGTAAATTAGAAAACCCATGCCTTAGAGTAATGGCGTATTTTAAAGACAGTTCACATTCTCTAAAAGAACAGTCACTTTACCTTGCCCTTACTGCAGACGGTTTAAAGTGGTACGAGCTGAACAACGGCAACCCTGTTTATACTGTTTGCGGCATAGGTTCAAATTTAATCCGTGATCCTTACATCGTAAAAAAAGCAGACGGCACTTACCTTATGATTGCAACAGACTGGACACTTTACGGTGCTAAGGAAAAACCTGGAAATCATCGCTTGTTTGACGGAACAGTAAGCCCTGAAAAAAACTGGCACTACGAAACAGACAGCTACTGGGACGTAAACACAACATGCCTTATTTTTGCTGATTCTGATGATTTGATTCACTGGAAAAATCCACGGCAAATTCAAATGGTAAGGGATGAGTTTAAAAAACAATTTTACAGAAACTGCGGAAACTATATGCATTGCTGGGCGCCGGAAGTTGTTTTTGATACAGATTCAGGCGGAAACGCAAAAGTCATTCACACAGATTCAGACGGAAAAACTTACAGGTATGCTGTTATCTGGAGCGGCGACGGCGAAGAAAATGCTCACCGCAAATATGATGATTTAAAAGAGTACAATGAAACATGGGTAAACTGGACAAACGATTTTGAAACTTTTACTCCTGCAGAAATTTACTTTGCTTCATCAAGTTCAAACATAGACGCCACAGTTTTAACAGATACAGCTTTTGTAAACGAAGAAACAGGACTTCCACTTGATGATTTAAAAAAGCAGTACGTTCTTTTCTTTAAAGATCAGGTTGCAACGGAACACGGCATTGGGCAAAATACAGCTTTTTCTTTAGACAGCCACGCTTTTGATCCAAGCCCTGATTTTTCCAACGTTGTGTACAGTAAAGACAAAGGCAGCGGTGATTTGACAAAAGTTGCAGGCACACCTTACAAAGAAGGAGAAGGCCCTTTTTCATTCAGACCGTACAAAAACAAAAACTTGTGGTACTTGTTCGCAGACTGTCACGATGCAAATGCTGAAAAAATATTCGGCGCATGGAGTTCCACAGATTTAATCCACTGGAAAGGCGAAGATGCGCACACTGAATTTCCTCAAGGTGTTATCCGTCACGGTTCAACAGTAAGCGTAACTTTGGAAGAAGCAGTTAAACTGATTAATATGAAATCAAATTGATTTTTGAAAATCGGAGGATTAGGTGAAAAAAATTATTGCAGCAACAGCAGCTTTAGCTGTAACATTTGGAGCATTTGGATTAAGTTCAAAAAGCAAAAAGAAGGAGACTAAAATGAAAGATGAAACTACTGCATGGGTGCTTTCATATTTTTTAGGACAGGGAAATTCTGCACAGGAAAATGCATTGTATTTAGCTTATTCAAAAGACGGGCTTCATTGGGAACCTTTAAACGAAGGCAAACCGGCTTATGTTCTTGAAGGAATTGGCGGCAACAGAATACGCGACCCTTTCCTTTTCCGCAAAAACGACGGCAAGTTTATTCTTATAGCAACAGACTGGACTTTATGGCAGACACCTCAGGCTATCAGCGAAGGCTACTGGTCAAATCCAAGTCCTTATCTCATTATTGCTGATTCTGATGACTTGATTACGTTTAAAAATCCACGGCGCATAGATTTTGCACAGTTTACTCCTGAAGCTCTTGAAAACCGTAAGTCACACGGCTGGCCACAAATGCATTGCTGGGCACCTGAAGTTTTTTACGATGAACAGCGGAAAGAATACGGCGTTATCTGGAGTGGCGACGGCGACCTTGAAGGCAACAGTGTTGTAAACAGAACGTACGTAAATTACACAAAAGATTTCATCAACTTCAGTAAGCCAGAACTTTTCTTTGAACTTACAGATGAAAACGGCAACAACATTACGGAAATTGATGCTACTTTGATTCAGCACGAAAAAAACTGGTATATGTTCTTTAAAGGTGAAGCAAACGATGCAAAGGACATTCAGGAAGCAAAATCTTCTACTCTTAAGCCGGGAAGTTTTGAACTTATAAACAACAGAAAGTACATTACACGAGGAGCTGCCCAGGACGTAAAAACTGATACAGAAGGTCCTTTTATCATTAAAGTTCCCGGTGAAAACAAGTGGTATCTTTACGCTGATTTTTACTGCAGAGACGGAGTGTTCGGCTGCTGGGAAACTACAGATCTTGAAGCCGACCCTGCTGACTGGAAACTCCTTGACCTTGAAAAAGGGGAATACAGTCTGCCTTTCGGAGTGCGCCACGCAAATACTGTTCGTGTAACAGAAAAAGAATTAAACGCCCTCCTGAAGAAATAATCATCTTGCCAGCCAAAACCTGTGCTTACCGCAAGCACAGGCGTCGCCTGCATGGTACTTGCCCAAAATCTGCCTCTTTTTCCAAGATGCTGCACGTAAGAGTACACTTTTCTTTTTTAGCCCAGCCGCAAAAGTTAAACCTCCACACTCATCTGCCAGCCCCTCTCCCGAAGCCACCTCAAGTGCGAAAATCTGATATCAACTTTAAGATTTGATACAAAACTGTTAAAAAAAGTCAAAATTAAATAAAATTCTACTTTACAAATCAAGTGTTGAGTGATAATATTTTTATGAAAAGGTTTTCATAAATAAAATAATTAAGGATGAATTTATGAGAGAAGTTAAAACAAAAAAGTCTCAGACAAAAGTGAGACGTTACTTAAACGAATGTGGAAAACACAAAACTCTTATGATAATGTGTATTCCTGCAATAATCTTCTTTATTGCATTCAGCTATGCACCGCTTCCGGGTATTTGGGTTGCATTTGTTAATTACAAGCATAAAACAGGTATTTTTGGAAGTAAGTTCGTAGGACTTGATAACTACAAATTTCTTTATCAATCAGGAAAACTTTTTGATTTAACAAAGAATACAATCCTTTACAACTTTACGTTCCTTATTCTTGATAACTTTGTCGCAATGTTCATGGCAATTCTTATCAACGAAATCACACACAAATGGTTTAAAAAAGTAACCCAGACAATCATGCTTCTTCCTTATTTTATTTCAGCAGTTCTTGTCGGTCTTATCGTATATAACATTTTCAGCTACCCTACAGGATTCCTTAACGGTATTCTTGGAGCACTTCATCTTGAACAGTACAACTTTTATGATAATGCAAAAGCCTGGCCGCCAATCATCGTTATGATTCAGCTGTGGCAGTGTACCGGTTACAACACAATCGTTTACTTTGCAACAATCATGGGAATCGATCAGGAAACAATTGAAGCTGCTCGTATTGACGGTGTAAATGCTTTCCAGAGAATCCGCTACATTGAACTTCCAATGCTTAAGCCTACACTTGTAATCCTTCTTCTCTTTGCAATGGGAGGAATCGTAAAAGGTAACTTCGGTTTGTTCTGGAATATTGTCGGCAGCAACTCTGTTCTTTATCCTACAACTGATATTCTTGAAACATTCGTTTACCGTTCAACAATGGGTTCTAACTACAACTTCTCGTATGCATCGGCGGTCGGTTTCTATCAGTCTATAGTTGGATTTATAATTGTTATGGTCTGTAACAGTATAATCAAGAAAATTGAACCGGACTATTCATTGTTCTAATTTGCGGGGGAAAATATGTCACAGAAAACAACATCAGATTATTTTATTGAAAAATTTGCAATGGTAGTTGTAGTTCTATTTTCTATAGTCTGCATATTGCCTTTCCTTTTGATAATCGGAACATCTTTCACTTCAGAAACTGTTGCCCGTACAAATGGATTTTCCCTTCTTCCAAGAGTTCCAGTGTTAAACAACCTTGGTAAAGTTCAGTTTGAAGAAACAGGAAGAGTTATTTCCAGAATCGGACTTTCATTTGACGCTTACAAACAGATTTTCGTTACGCCAAAATTCATCCTTGGAAGTTATATCGTTACAATCGGAATGACTTTGATTGGAACACTTATTGGTCTGGGAATCATCTCAATGACAGGTTATGCACTTAACCGCCACGACTTCCCTCTTAGAAACGGAATTTCATTCTTCATCTATTTTGCCAGCCTTTTTAGCGCAGGTCTTGCTCCATATTACCTTTTGATGACGAGATACTATCACCTTGACGGAAATTATCTGGCTGTTCTTCTGCCTCTCATGATGTCGCCATGGCTTATAATCCTGATGAAAAACTACGTTAAGTCTGTTCCTTATGAACTGACGGAAGCAGGAAAAATTGACGGTGCCGGAGACTTTACTATTTTCGTAAAGCTTATACTTCCTATGTTGAAGCCTGCTCTTGCTACAATCGGATTGTTCCTTGCTTTAGGATACTGGAACGAATGGTATCAGTCATCACTGTTCCTGAACCAGAAAGATTATCTTCCTTTGCAATATTACCTTTACAACATAATCTCCGGAAGTGCCGCTTTAAAGAATTCACCTGCCGGAAATATGATTACAGTTACACTTCCACAGGAAACATTAAAAATGGCAACAGCTGTTATTGCAACAGGTCCGGTTGTTCTTGTTTATCCTTTCGTACAGAAATACTTTATTGCAGGTATTACAGTTGGTGCTGTAAAAGGCTGATTTTGCCTTTCCTAGTTTAGAATTAAGTTTTGTAGAAAATAAATTGGAGGATTTATATGAAACGAATTATTAAAAGTATGGGTCTCGCTCTTGCTTCTCTCGCTTCAGTTGGAATGCTCGCTTCTTGCGGCGGAAATGCTTCAGCTTGGGAAGAAGACGACTATTCTGAACATGTAAAAATTGTTTACATGACAACCGGTAACCCGCCGACAAACAATGCTACTAAAGAAATGCTTGAAAAGCTCAACGAAATTCTTACAGAAAAAGTAAACGCTGAACTTGAAATTTCTTATGTACCTTGGACAAATTATCAGACAGTTTACAATTTAAGACTTTCTAAAATGGACGGTTCTGTAGACTTAGTTGGAACTGCTTCAGACTGGCTTGATGCATGGAATAACTCTAAAAACGGTGCATTCTCATCAATTCCAGAAGATATGCTTAAAAAATACGCTCCACAGACTTACGCACAAGTTCCTGCTGAACACTGGGAAATGTGTAAGTACAACGACGAAATCTATCTTATTCCTGAAGATGCATACACACAGTGGGTTAACCACGGATTTATGTACCGCATGGACTGGGCAAAAGAAGCTGGTCTTGCAGACGGAGTTCACTCTTGGGAAGATCTTACAACATACTTCACATACGTTAAAAACAACAAGCCTGGCGTTATCCCTTGGGATTCGTCTGGACAGGGAAGTACATATCACGCAGAAGGATACATTCAGTCTAAGTCTGATTTCGTAGTTCTTGACGGTATCAACAACTACCAGATGTTTGGTGTTCGCAGATCAAACCTTAACAAAGTTTACTGTCCGCTTCTGGAAGGCAACGAACTTATTGATTATGCAAGACTTATGAAAAAATGGGATGATCTTGGAGTTTGGAAGGCAAACGTTCTTAACAACACATCATCAGACAACCGTGAAGAATTCTACGATGGTTTAACTTCTGTAGATCAGCACCACACACAAACATGGTACACAACAGTTCGCTCAGAAATGGCAAAGAGACAGCCTGGTTCTGATGTTAACTTCTTCTGGTTTGGTGAAGAAAGCGGAAACTTAACAGAAATGGTAATTACACACGGTGCTATGGCTATTTCTGAAGCTTCAAAACATAAGGCCCGCGCACTTGCTGTTTACGACTTACTCCGCAATGATGAAGAATGTTACAAACTCTTTAACTACGGTATTGAAGGAAAACAGTACGTTATTAACGCAGAAGGTCTCCGTGAAACTCCAGAAGGATACGATTCAAACAAAGACGCTATCGTAACAGACTTCTGGTGGGGACGCAACGATGCATTTGAACTTAAATACAAAGATTCAAAAGGTGCATGGGACAAGTTTGAAGAAATCTGTGAAATTTACGACAAAGTAAAGATTCCTTATCCTTATGGACAGATTGTTTGGGACGTTGAAGAAATTCAGACACAGTTAAACAACATTTCAGACGTATTCTCAACATACATGGGACCAATCTGTTACGGTAAAACTTACAACGGAAAGAACACAGACGAACTTGTAAAGGAATTCCGTGATCAGTTAAAGAATGCTGGTATTGATGATGTAATTGTTGCACTTCAGAAACAGCTTGATGAATTTAACGCAAGTGAAGGAAAATAAGTTTTTCATTTGAAGCAGTAGACTGGAGGATCTTTCCTCTGGTCTACTTTTTTAGGGGTATATATGAAAACCTTTTCAAGAATAGTGAAGTTCGCTATTAAATTTCGTTATTGTTGAAAACATTTTCATGGTAAATGGAGAACTTTTTTATGAAAATTAATCTTAAGAAAAACTGGCTTTTTCACCTTCAGACAGAAAGTGAAGGCAGAATTGCAGGCGGAGATTTGTGGGCACGTGATTTTGACGATTCACAGTGGAAGCATGTTACAGTTCCGTTTGATTGGGCAACTTCATTCCCTTTCAGCAAATCTAATTCCAGCGGAACAGGATATCTTCAAGGTGGAATTGGCTGGTACAGATGTCATTTTAAACTTGACAACATAGAAGGCAGGCGTGTACGTGTTTGCTTTGACGGTGTTTATAAACATTCAAAAATATGGTGCAACGGTTACTATTTCGGCAACCATCAAAATGGATTTACAAGTTTTGAAGCAGACATTACAGAAAGCCTTAAGACTGATGGAAGTGAAAATGTTCTTGCAGTAAGTGTCTCTCATCAGGATATAGCAGACTGCCGCTGGTATACAGGAAGCGGAATTATGCGGCCAGTTGTCTTGAAAGTTACAGGAAACACTCATCTTACAGACGACGGCGTTTTCTTTTACACAAGAGACAACAAATCACTTTACGTTGATACAAAAATCGTTAACTGCGGAACTAAAGCAGAAAATGCTGAAATTACAGTTGACTTAAAAGACAAGGAAGGTGTAAGCGTTTACAACAGAACACAGAAATTTACAGCTGCATCTCAGGAAGTTTCTACTGCAAATTTCCAGAAAGAAATAGAAAATGCACGCACCTGGAGTCCGGAAGAACCTTACCTTTACACATTAAACGTAACAGTAAAAACTGACGGCGTAGAAAGCGACTCTTACACAGCACAAGTTGGATTCCGCACTCTTGAATTTGATGCCAATAAAGGATTCAGCTGTAACGGAAAATCTTACAAGTTTAAAGGCGTTTGCGTTCATGAAGATGCAGGCTGCTGGGGAAATGCCGTTCCGAAAGATGTATGGAAAAGACGTCTCCTTAAACTTCAGCAGGGCGGAACTAATGCAATTCGTATGAGCCATAATCCTCACTCAGATGAACTTTACCAGCTTTGCGATGAACTTGGTTTCTTTGTAATGGACGAACTTTACGACGAATGGCAGGAACCGAAAAACAAATGGTGGCAGGGACACAACGTTTATCCGCCAAGCCATCAGGGAATTACAGACGACTTTTTAAGCTGCTACAAAGAAGACTGCCGTGCATTTGTTACAAGAAGACGCAATCATCCTTGTGTAGTAATGTATTCAATTGGCAACGAAATTGACTATCCAAACGATCCGTACTGTTCACCTAAGTTTAAGGAAATGACAGGCAACAACGATGCATCAAAACCTGCAGCAGAAAGACAGTTTAATCCTAATCACCCTGATATAGGACAAATTGCCGGTATTGCAAAAATGCTGTCTAAAGAAGTTAAGCTTTGGGATACAACTCGACCTGTTACAATGGCACTTGCTTTCCCGGAACTTTCCAGCGACACAGGCGTAGTAGATGCACTTGATGTAATCGGCTACAACTATAAAGAACAGTTTTACGCTGATGATCACAAGCGCTTTGCAGACAAAATGTTTGTAGGAAGCGAAAATTCCCACACTTTAGAAGCATGGCACGCAGTTACAGACAACGAATACATTGCAGGACAATTTCTCTGGACAGGAATTGATTATCTTGGAGAAGCAAAAGGCTGGCCTGTTCACGGAAGCCCTGCAGGACTTTTAACTTTAGCCGGATTTGAAAAGCCAATGTATTATTTTAGAAAAGGCTTGTGGTCTCAGGAAAAGTTCTGCAAAATCTTTACGACAGTTCAAGGCGAAGAAAGTTGGAACTCAGGCTGGAATTACGCTGACGGCACAACAGTTCAGGTTACAGTTTATACTAACGAAAAAGAAGTTGAACTTAAGCTTAATGGAAAAAGTTTAGGAAAAGCATCTTCTGTAGAAAAGGGTTACGCTGAATTTACAGTTGCTTATGAAGAAGGCGAACTTACAGCAGAAGGAAGCGGCAGTGCAGACACAGTAGTTTCAACAGGCACACCTTCTGTTCTTAAAGTTGATGTTGTACCGGGAACTGAAGTTCAGCAGCTTGAAATAACAGTCTGCGACTCTATGGGAAATCATGTGCCGGCAAGCGAACCTCTCGTTTACGTTGAAGTAGAAGAAGGAGAACTTTTCGGGCTTGAAAACGGAAATCTTGCAGACGTTACAGAATATGCCGTAAATTACCGCCACGCTTACGACGGAAAACTTATTGCCTACATTCGCGGGGAAAGCGGAAAAACTGCATCTGTAAAAGTAAAGGCAGAAGGTTTAGTTCCTGCTGTATTAAAAGTTAACCTTTAGTTTTCAAAACTGATTTTGTTTAATAAGGCTGTCTGAAAAGCTTGCAGGTTGAGTCAAGTGTAAATCAGACAGCCTCTTTTTTTGGAAAGAAATTTTTTAAAGGAACAGGCGGAAGGTTTGTTTCTTTAAGAAGTAAATTTACTTTTTCCCAGTAAACTGTTTTAAGCATTTCAAAAAGCTTGTCGGCAACGGCATTCTGTTCGTAAGGTTCATCTTCAAGAGTAGCAAAAATAAAAAACGCAATCCTAGCAGAAGCAATTCCGTTTTGGTTAGTATCAGAAATAATTAAATTAACTTCTATAACGCAGGAAAATTTATCTGCTACAGACGGAGGCATAAAATTCATTCTTCTAAAATCAAGTTTCATTTGGGGAATTACAGCAAGATTTTCCCGCATTATGCTTTTTTCTTTTAAGATAAAATTGTCAATTTTCATTTTTAGAATCCTTGTCCTTTAATATACTTGATTTTAAATCGTAAAGATACCGCTTGATTTTCTGGCTGGCTGTTTTTTCAAAAGAATCAATTTTCTTAACTTTATTGATGCGTGAATTTTTATTTACTTTGCTGTTTACAAAATACTGTATTTCACCAAGAATTGCTTCTTTCTGTGCTGCAATATCACGGGCAAACTCGCTGGCTTTTTCCATAAAATTAGGAATGTTAAGCTTGGAACGGTTTTCAGCTTCTTTCTGGAACTTTTCTTCATCAAGAGTAATAAGTGCAACAAGACCTTCAACGCCTTCAACAACAAGACTTTCCGAAACAAACTGATTTTGATTTAAAACAAATTCTATGTCTTCAGGGTAAATATTTTCACCGCTTGGTCCAAGAATCATATTTTTGCTCCGGCTTTTCAGCGTAAGGTAAAGCTTGCCTTTCTTTTTTTCAAAGAGACCTAAATCACCGGTTTTAAAATATCCTTCGCCACATTCATCATCTTTTGTTGTAAAATTTTCTGCATTAAGTTCAGGAGCTTTGTAGTAGCCTTTCATTACGTTTGGACCTTTAACTGCAATTTCCCCTACACCGGTTTTTTCGTCTGCATTTATGATTTTAAGATCTACGCCTTCCATAACAGGACCTATGCAGCCAGGCACAGTTGACTTTGTTCCGCTTCCTGCAAGAAGTGGAGCTGTTTCCGTAAGACCGTATCCAACAGCGTACGGGAATTTTCCGTCTTTCATAAAGCGTTCAACTTTAGGATCAACTTTAGCACCGCCAATTCCAAAGAAAACAATGTGTCCGCCGAATTTCTTCTTAAGCTTTTTTGCTGCAACTTTATGAAGGAACTTTCTGCCTGCCTTAAATTTATACAAAGTCCGTGTAAATGCACTTTTTTCAAAAGCAGGAGCAACTGCATTTTTATAGATTTTTTCTACAACAAGCGGCACTGAAATTACGATTGTAGGCTGAATTTTATTAAAGGCAGGAAGCAATGCACTTACAACAGGCGGTTTTCCAAGATAATACACGCATGAACCGTTCATCATCTGCATTGTAAAGCCGATTGTAAATTCATAAACGTGTGATATAGGCAGAAAAGAAAGGCATCGGTCCATTTTAGTTACACGATGATATGTCTGTCCCTGAATTCCATTCCACACAAGATTTTTGTGGGAAAGTTCTACGCCTTTTGAACGGCCGGTTGTTCCCGAAGTATAAATAATGGAAGCAGTATCATCTTCCTGAACTTCGTATTGGGGAACAGAAAAATTTTCCTTTATACCGTTGTCGTTTCTGATTATGGAAAAATCATCAAGTTTAATTATAACAGGCGGAAGGTTTTTAAGCTCTTTAATACGCTCGTACAGTTTTTCTTCAACAATAAAAGCACTTACGCCGCAATGGTCAACAATAGAAGATACTTCCGTAGCAGAAAAATCCTGCAAAAGAGGCACCGCAATCATTCCGCAGTTTACAATGCCAAAGTAAGCTATTCCCCAGTTTGGCTGCCCTGAAGCAAATATGGCAATTTTGTCCTTTAAGTTTAAGCCGTAAGAGAAAAGCTGTCTGGAAAAGTCAGCACTTTTTTCGTTTATCTGGCTGTAAGTAAGGGGAGTTCCGTCTACAAAGGAAAGTGCCGGACGATTTGCAAATTTATCAACAGAATTTTTTAGTAAGGCAGGAAAAGTGTATTTCCCTAAATCTTGAATTGTTTCCATATAAAACTGAACTCCTATAGAATGTCAAACAAAGAAATTTAAATCAGTTATAAATATTATAACCGCTATTATAGAATTTGACACTCTTTTGTTGAAAAAGTGTCGTACTTTTAGAATTTACAAAAATTTACGAGAAGAATTAATTTTTATGATGAATAAAACAAAACTTTTAAAACTTTTCTAATTCAGAAAGGTATTTGTCCAGTTTGTCTGCATATTCAGGATCAGTTGCCCATTTGCCTGTTAAGTCAAAAATAGTCTGTGCAAGATAAGCTTTATGAGGCCAGGAATATCTTGGATCTACAACTTTATTCTTAAGCTTTTTGTTTTCCGTAGTAGCATAAGCCTGCAGGTGCTGAATGTGTGCCCTTACACCGATTTTCATACTTGGAAAAGAAGCACCGTTTTTGCCGTTTCCTTCCGAACCTAAGCCGCAGAAATTGTTCATGTCTTTTGTAACAAGTCCGCCAAAACGCAGGAAACCAGTTTCATGGCACATCTGGACAAATGCACAGTCGCTGTTAATGCCTTCAGTTTCAGCTTCATCAATGTAAAGAGATGCAATTTTCTTTACAGTTTTTTTGTTAGCATTGGGATTGTGTGAAAGGAAAAAGTTGTAAAGCTGCTCCTGATTTTTTACGCCTTTGTCTGTAAGGTTTCGGGAAACAGCCTGAACTTTTGCAGACTCTACGTTGCTTGTTGAAGTACAGCCTGCAAAAATAAAAAGTGCAATGGTAAAAAGAAAAAGTGCTTTTTTCATATCAGCCAATCGTAGTTCCTATGTAATTTTTTCCGTCAAGAATTGCCTTAATGTTAGGAATATTTTTTCCAGCAGCGCAAATTACTTTAAGCTTAAGTTCCTCTGATTTTTTCGAAGCAATAGGGTCAAAAGGACAGTTTTTGCCTGGAATCCATTCGTCGCCAACCATTTTGCGGAAATCTTCCCAGGAAATATTGTCAATTGGTTTTGCATCAGGATTTTTCCTAGGGTCGTCTGTGTAAACTTTTTCAATGTTAGAAAGATTTACAACAGTGTCAGCGTTAAAGCGTTCAGCTAAAAGAACAGCATCATTGTCTGTAGAAAAGCCAGGTTTCCATCCAGCTGCAACAAGAATGCGTCCTGTAAAATCATTTACTTTAGTTGGATCGATTATAACGTCTTGAGTACACAAAGGTCCGAAAGTTGTTTTAAGAAGCTGTGCATTTAAACGTGTAGCCATAATTCCAAGCCAGTCGCATGCATAGTTAAGGTCATTTTCGTTTCCAAAAGAAAGTGCATCTTTAGTGCTGCCAGAAAAAGTTTCGGCTGTAGCTTTATATGCATTCTGATAAATTCGTGCAGGTCCGCCGCCGCCAGCTACAAAAATAAGCCTTGCATCAGGATTTTCGCCTAACCATTCACAAATCATTTTGGCAAATTCACTTAAAAAATCAATATCAGGCTCTTTTGGCGCAATAATTGAACCGCCTACACTTAAAACTTTAGTAATCATAATTCCTCCAGTAAAAAAAGTTGCAATGATAAAATCAGTATATACCGATAATTGCAGGCGTATTCCACAAAGAACTGTAACTTGAAGTTGAATTACTTGATTCTTCCCAAATCGACTGCAATGCGTATGTTCTTGGTCTGTAAACAGTTTTGGTGTTAAGAAGAGAAGTCTTTATCTGATTCCATCCCCGGCTGAATGCAATGTGCTGGCTGTCTAAATTTCCAAAGTAATACTCTTTTGGATTTTCAACAGGCGTAAATGCATTAAACGAAAGTCCTTTTCCCAGCGCAATGTCTACAGGAAACCAGCCGTAGTTTTCAAAGTAAATTTCGCACCACCAGTGAGAAACTGCCGTAGAATTATTTTCCACAAGAATTCCGCCCATTGGAACAGCAGGAATACCTGAAGCCCTGCAAAGTGCTGCGTAAACAATCGTAAAGTCGTAAGCGTCACCGGATTTTTTTGCAATCAAATCAAGTACGGAAATATTTCCTGAGCGCACACGTTTTTCCAGCTGAAAATGTTCAATCATATAGTTGTAAATAAGTTTTGCCTGATTATAAGGATTTTTTTCCTTACCGATAATTTCTCCGGCAAGTTCCGTTACAGCTTCATTTGAAGAAGGCACGCAGGAATCGGCATTTGTGCAGGTTGTGTAAAGAAAACGCTTTTTGTCTTTGTAGGGCGCAATGTTTTTAGGCACAATGTTATTTTTAAAAGAGTAAACGCTTACAACATAACTTTGACTGAACCGCTGCTTGTTGTTGATGATTGTGTTAAGCGATTTCTGATAAATGATGTTTTTCGAGTCATTTTTAATAAGTGGTTCGGGGAAATATTCGTTTAAAGTTGCAGAAGGCTGCATGGAAGAAGTCTGAGGGCGAGGCATATAAAGCGTAATGAACGAATCCTGATCTGCAGAAGTATTTGAAATGTCCGCCGTAACCTGTACAACGTAAGTTCTCTTGTTAGAATAAACTCTTTTTCCAGTGTCAGTTTTAATAGTAATGTGACGGCTTCCGCTTGTACCTTTGTCTGTTTTTACAAAAACTGAACCTGAAGCAGCTCCGTCCGGAACATACACGTGAATTTCGTCATCGCTCCAGAAAATGTAGTCAAAATCATCTTCATTAGCGGCTATGAAATTTTCAATGGAAGAAGAATTTGTCTGTTCAGGATTTACGTCATCTCTGTTTGCAAGAAAGTAAACTTTAGAGTTGCCTCTTGTAGAACCAAAATTCTTTCCTTTTATGATGATTTCATTTCCAATAGCTGCACTTTCCGTAATTGAATTGATTACAGGAATTGTAACTAAAGGGTCAGAACGCAATGCAACAGGAATGCCTTTTCCGTTGGCAAAAAATGCCGGCTGAGATTTTCCTGCAGAAGTTCCCACAAATAAAAGTCCGTCTTTAGTTTCATCTGGAATAACAAGGGAAATTTCGTTATCGTGCCAGTACTTAAAGAAGCTGCCCGTTATTTTGGAGCCGGAAATTTCAACGTAAGAAGTGCCTTTTGAAGAGCCAAAATTGCTGCCTTTTATGATTATAGTTTCACCTGGTGAAGCAATTTGCGGCGTAACGGAATAAATTTCAGGCTTATGGCGTGTAGTTTTTCCAATTAAAACAGTAAGGCAAAATATAACTGCAAGAATGGAAACGTAGAGAACAGTTCTGGCAAAAGGCGAGCGTCTGAAAATATTTGCTGATTTTTTTTCCTGATGTTTCAATTTAAAAAGCCTGAGTAAGTAGTATAAGCAACAGGTACGGCAAAAGAACTTGTTGTATTGTTGTATTTTTCAAAAGAAGGAACGCTGTCTGTATAATCGTAAGCAGGAGCAAAAATATCGTATCTTGCAAAGTTTTTAACAGAAAAACTGTGGCTTATTTTACTTGAAATAACAGAAAGGTTTGCCAAAGGTGAAATATGTGACAACTGCTTGGAATTTACGTCCTGCATGGAATTTGTGTCTTTAAATGCATTTTTTAAGTTGTCGCTGCAAAGTGTTTCGTCAATGTTTAATGTTGCCATAACTGCACTTGCCGGTGAAATAAGCTTTGTTCTTGCAATAGCCTTAAATGTTTCTCTGGATTCGCTTACTGTACGGTTTGCAATAAAGGGAATGAACAGAAATGCAAATGCTGCAGCCGCTGCTCCTGAAACAAAATATCTCATTTTGAAGCTTCTGCGCTTTTCCATAAATTTTTTGTGTTTAGTATAAGAAAGTTTTGCCTGTAACCTTAAAAAACTGTCGTCTAATTCTTTCGGCGTAAACTGAATTGATTCTTTTTCTTGAACTAAAATTTCCTTTACTTTCTTTAAGCTGTTAAGGATTTTTTTGCATTTTTCGCAACCGGTAATGTGAGTTTCATAAACTTTTAAAACGCTTTCAGGCATTTCGCCGTCAAGGTAAACTGAGTGTAAGTCTTTTTCAGGGCAAGTAGACATCATCTTCTCCTAAAAGTTTTGATAATTGTTCACGAGCGCGGAAAACCCTAACTTTTACATTCCCCTCTGAAATTCCAATCGCTTCGCCTATTTCCTTATAGTTCATATCGCCATACTCACGAAGAATAAGAACTTCCCGCAAGTTTTCAGGCAACTTTTTTAAAGCCTCTCTTGTAAGTTCAACAGTTTCCTTTTTTAAAAGGTCAACTTCTCCACTGTCTGCATGGTTTTTTCCTTCCCGAAGTGCTTTGTGGTAAGCATTTATTTCCCGTGTTTTGCGTTTTGCGTAGTTCAGTGAAGCATTTCTTACAACGCAGATAAGCCAGAACTTAGCATCGTCTAAACTTGGAAAAACCATCTTTTTTTCATTTGCCTTTATATATGAGTCGTGGACTAAATCTTCCGCAACTTCATCATCATTTACGATTTTCAAAGAAATCTTAAAAAGCAGCTGAAAAGTCAAGTTATATAATTTTTTAAAATCACCTGGATTTTCGCAGATTATCTGCTCCTGTTCACAGTGATTCTTTTTAATAGAAAACAATTTTTCCTCTTTTTTGTTACATATTTAAATAAAATTTTTGTTATAAATCAAAATCAGCAGAATAAACTAAAAATTCTTATTTTCTAGTCCAAACTGGTCCATTTGGCGTGTCTGTAACTGTTATTCCCCTTGCTGTAAGTTCGTTGCGTATTTCATCGGCACGGGCAAAATTCTTTTCTTTTTTAGCACTTATTCTTTCTGCAATCAATGCATCTATTTCTGCTGCTTCAGGGTCGCTGGAATGATCCGGTCCGCCTGCAATTTTAGATGCTGCTTCAATTATGCCAAGACTAAGTACACTGTCCATGCGTGTAATTAAATCAATAGCTTCCTGAGGTTTCAAATCACTGTCTTTAAGAACAAGATTTACCTGACTTAATGCAACTGGCGTAGAAAGATCGTCTTCCAGAGCAGCTTTAAACTTATCAAGATAAGCGTTTGCTTTTTCCGAAAGATTTTCTCTGTTGTCAGCCTGACCTTTTTTATAAGGCAAAGGCTTTTTAAGAACAATATTTGCTGCAGAAGCAAGGCTGGCTGTTTTTGAAATAATTGCTGCCCTTCCGTTTTTAGCTGAATCCATTCCGTTAAATGAAAAGACAAGAGGCTTTCTGTAATGTCCGCCTAAAAGGAAAAATCTGTAATCAAGAGGGTCGTAGCCTTTTTCAGTAAGGGCAAAACCTTTTCCTTCGCCTGGTGGAGTTTGAAGCGTAATGAATTTTCCGTTTGACTTAGACATTTTGCCGCCTTCAAGAATAAGGAATTCATTGTGAAGCCAGTAATTTACACAAGGACCTTCAGCTTTTTCTTTTTCATTAAAACTGCCTTCGCTTTGTGCAATTTCGTTTGTATGATGAACAGGAATATGGTCAACGCCGCCTGTGTGAATGTCAAAATGCTTTCCCAAATACTTCATGCTCATTGCAGAACATTCAATGTGCCAGCCAGGATATCCTCTTCCCCAAGGTGAATCCCATGTCATAGCCTGATTTTCAAACTTAGACTTAGTAAACCAGAGTACAAAGTCTGTAGGATGACGCTTGTTTGAATCAATGACAACTTCCTTCCGTTTGCCTGCGCCTTCTTTCAGTTCATCAAGGTTAAGGTTTGCAAGCTTTCCGTAATCAGCAAAAGTTGAAGTGTCAAAGTAAAGGTTTCCTCCAGCCATGTAAGTGTGGCCGTTTGCTTCAAGCTTTTTTATAAGACCAATCATTTCACCGATATGCTCTGTTGCCTTACAAATCACATCAGGACGACGGATATTCAAACTGTCTATGTCTTTAAGAAAAGCGTCTGTGTAATAGTTTGCAATTTCAAGTACAGACTGATGACGTTCTTCCGCAGTTTTTACCATTTTATCTTCACCGTTATCGTTGTCGCCGGTTAAATGTCCTACATCAGTGATATTCATAACGTGCTTAATGTCATATCCTAAATAAGACAGAGTTTTATCAAGCGTATCAAGAAAAACGTATGCACGGAGATTTCCAATGTGAGCGTAATTGTAAACCGTTGGACCACATCCGTAAAATCCTACAAAACCCTCTCTTATAGGTTTAAATTCTTCAAGTGTGCGACCCATTGTGTTAAAAAGGTTAAGAGCCATTTGTTTGCCTCCGTAATATTTTGCACTGTTAAAAATATTCAAAAACTATTATAATGAACGGAATGGATTTAAGCATACGAGAATTAGGTGAAAATATCAAGAAGTTACAGAATTTCAAGGGAAAGGTTCTTTTTCAGGAAAGTATGGCTTTTCATACAACAATGAAAACTGGCGGAAGGGCTGAACTTTTCGTTATGCCGGAAGACATTTCTTCATGTTCTACGCTTCTTAAAATGTGCATTGAAAACAATATACGCGTTTTTGTTATTGGCGGCGGAAGTAATGTAGTTGCCTGTGATGAAGACATGAATTTTGTTATTCTTTCCACAGAAAAATTCGACTTTATAAACCTTACTTCTTCCGGAACTTTAAAAATTGGTGCCGGTACTAAAATAAGTGAACTTATGCTTTATTGCGAAGAAAATACCATAACTGGTTTAGAAAAATTTTCGGGGCTTCCGGGAACAGTTGGCGGTGCAGCTTTTATGAACGCACGATGTTACGAAGAAGATTTCGGAACTTTTATAAAATCAGTGAGTTATATTGACTTTAACAGCTGCAGTGAAGTAAAGACTTATTTCAAAAAAGACGGTGACTGGGATTATAAAGTTTCGCCTTTTCAGAAAAAAAATGCTGTAATTGTTCAGGTGGAGCTTAACGGTTTCGTGCATCTGGAAAAATCAGAAAGTGCAGTAAAAACTGTTTCTGAGCAGAATGATTTTTACCTAAAGGACCGTATTGCAAAAGGACATTTCAAGGCGCCAAGTGCAGGCAGTGTTTTCCGCAATAATCATGATTTTGGAAAGCCAAGCGGTGTTTTAATAGACGAAGCCGGACTGAAAGGTACATCCTGCGGAGATGCTCAGATTGCTTCATGGCACGGAAATTTCATCATAAACAACGGCAATGCTAAATCCAGCGAAATAGAAAGTTTAGTTAAGCTTGCACAAAATACAGTAAAGGAAAAAACAGGATTTAATCTTGTTCCGGAAATTATTTTCTTAAAAAATTAGTTTAAAATGCCGATTTTTAAAGGAAGTACTGCATATTTGCAATTTTATATAAGTGATGTTTCCGAAAATTAAGTTTTCTGAAGCTTTACGTTTTAATGTTAAAAGTTAAGGTGGTAAAAATGCTACAGCTTGGAATGGTTACATTTACACAAAATTCTTATATTTTAGTTGAAGGTACTCCAGCCACAGACAGATTTTACATTATTCAAAGTGGAAAAGTGCGTTGTTACCACGAAACTCAATTGCCTGGAAATTCAAATGTTATGCTTGGACCAGGTGATTTTGTAGGCGTTATTCCTTGTATGACAGGTCATTCCCAAACGGAAACTGTAGTTGCTGTAACAAATGTAACGGCAATCATTGTAAAGCGGGAACAATACCCTGAACTTATTGCTCACAATACATCTGTTGCAATGAAGATTATCCGTGCATTTTCAAGAAATATGCGCAGTCTTAACGACAACCTTACTAAAATTACGCTTAAGAAAACTTCCATAGAAACACCGGAGCATCTTTTTACCACAGCTTCTTATTTTCAGAAGATAGGAAATTTTGAAGCAGCAGTTTACGGTTATTATCAGTATTTAAAGCAATGTCCAAACGGTCAGAGTATTGATGATGCTGTCAAATATTTTAAAGCCCTTAAGCCAAAAGTAAATGCTCCTTATCTTGAATCAACGTCGGATTTGCTGCGTGTTTATGCAAAAGGCAATATGATTTTTTCCGAATGTCAGACTGGTGCTGATATGTTTATTATTCAGGAAGGTTCAGTGCGTATTTCAAGAGTTGTAGACGGTTCGGAAGTAACGCTGGCTCTTTTGAAAAAAGGTGATATGTTCGGGGAAATGGCACTTCTGGAAAACAAGCCACGCTCAGCCTGTGCAATTGCTCACGAAAACTGCAAGCTTATGACAATAAACCGCTCTAACTTTGACCAGATGGTTGCAACTCAGGCACAGCTTATTGCACGTTTAACTACAACTTTGGCAGACAGATTGTGGTCAATGTATCGTCAGCTTGTAAACACTCAGCTTAAAGAACCTCGTGAAAAGATGGTTGATATGCTTGCCCTTCAGATTGAAGTAAAGAAAATCACAGTTGCAAAGGGAACTGGCTACAACACAGACTTAACTCCAAACGATATAGCTAAACTTTGCGGCTACACTGATTCCGAAGCCAACACACCTATTGAATTTTTCATACGTGACCAGAATGTCCGCATTATTGAAGGAAAAATCTATGTTCCTGATGTAGCAGAACTTGTGCGTCAGGCAGCATTTTACCGCAAGCAGAGTAACAGAAGGGCAATCGAAGCTAAATAAATGAAAATGTCTTGTAAAACATTAAAATTATTTTGTTTACTTTTTATTTTTACGGCAGAAGTTTTTGCTCAGCAGGAAAATCAACTTCCGTCCGGTTACGGGAACATAAAGCTTGGCATGACTGTAGAAGAAGTAAAGGCTGAACTTAAAAAAGACAGTCAGTTTGGCTACAGAGGCGACAGAGACGTTTCACTTTTGCCAAGACAGGAAGATGTTCTTATTGAAACAGATACTTTAAAAACTGCACCTTATTCTTTTTTAGAAAAATGCTGGTTTCAGTTTTATGAAGGAAAGCTTTACGTTATTACCATTAACGTTAAGACTTCTAAAATGGATTATTTTTCCATATTTTCAAAATTATGCAGCAAGTACGGTGAGCCTGAAAATTTTAATCCTGAAAAAGCACAGTGGAATGATGAAGATGTCATAATGAGTCTGGAACGTCCTCTTGCTTTAAAATATACAGACAAAAAAGTGTACGATAAAATTCTTGAAGAAAATTACGTTGATAAGACAATTCAGGAACAGCGTGCTCAGGATTTTCTGGAAGGCTTATAATGAAAAAATCTTTAGTTAAGTTTTTAATATCTGTTTTATGTCTGGCAGTTTTTATTCAGTCAGTGGCATCTTGTAATACAGACAAGCGAAAGTTTCTTTTGCCTCAAGCTGAAGTTGTAATAGAAAAAACTGACGGTTCTTCCGTTAAGCTTGTTGCAGAAGTTGCAGTCCGCAGCGAAGAGCGCAATTACGGCTTTATGAACCGCACTGAAATTCCAGAAGGGACAGGAATGCTGTTTGTTTTTGAAAACGATGATTTCCGCAGTTTCTGGATGAAAGACTGTCCTCACCCTTTAAGCATTGCCTACATTTTACGTGACGGCACAATTACTGATCTTCTTGATATGAAGCCATTTTCTACAGCAAGCGTAAACAGTTCAAGGTCTGTGCGTTATGCTCTGGAAGTTCCTCAAGGCTGGTACGAAAAAGCAGGCATTAAAACCGGCGATAAAGTAATTATCCCGAAAATCAAGCCTGAATGGCAAAAAGAATCTAAACTGAATAAAAAAGCAAAATGAGATGCTGAAACAAATTCAGCATGACGGAAAATGTAACTTAATCATTAAGTTTTGAAAGTTCGTATTGGGCAATTTTGTCGTCAGGGCTTATTTCCAGAACTGTATTAAAGAAACCTTTGGCATCTTCTGTGTCGCCTGTTTTTAAACTTAAGTAGCCTAAATTGCTTATAACTTTTATGTTGTCGCCGTCTATAGAAAGCGCTTTGTAAAGATTTTCCTTTGCACCTTTAAAGTCGCCTGTTTCCATCTGGCATATTGCAAGTTCGTTTAAAGTGTCCGGATTTTCATCGCCACCTTCAAATTCCTGGGCTTTTGTAAACGCCTGCATTGCTTCCTGGTAACGTTCCATTCTTCTGAAAATCCAGCCCATCATAAACCATGCATTCCAGACGTTAGGATTGTCCTGTGTAAAAAGACGGATTTGTTCTAAAGCTTCTTCTAGCTTGTTTTCCTTTATAAGCTCATTTGCCTTGTAGAAACGTTCGTTTTCCAGATTACGGTTTGAAATTTTATTTATAAGTTCCTGAGCCCGTTCTTTTTTATAAATGCCGTTTTCGCCAAGTTCATCGTCCTTAAAATCAGCAGTTAGGGCAACATAGTTTTCAAAACAGCTTTTTGCTTCCTTAAAATTACGCTGCTTAAGGTAAAAAAAGCCTGCGTTAAAAAATGCGTCCGGCAATTCAGGCGAACTGTTCATTGCATTTTTATAATATTCTAAAGCCGTTGAATCGTAAGCGTCAGCATCATCAAAAAGATTGCCTTTCCTGTAACTGTCTGCTTTCTGATCAAAGAAAAGTGCCATATTTAAAACAATAGCCTTGTCTTCCGGATCAAGCCCGTGAAGTGACATCCAGATTTCTTCAGCTAAATCCCACTCTTCGTTTTTAGTTTTCAGAATAGCTGCTTCTGCAAGTTCCTTTTTAAGATTAGGCCTGACTTTTTTAATAAAATCCCTGTAATAGTCAAGGTTTTCGTTTTTCGTATCGTAAGCTAAAACAGTAAGAATTCCTGCAAGAATCTGTTCTTCGCTAAGATCAGCCATATTAAAAGAATCAGAATCATCTCTGTCTTTTTTTTGAACAGGCAAAGGAATTTCCGGATTTATGTTCAGCGCATTGTTTGAAAGTTTAAAATCTTTAGGTAATTTTACAAAATAAATTGTGTCTAATGAGTTACTGTTCATAATTTTCCTGATACTTTAAATTTTAATTTGAATCGGTTTTTTCCGGCTCGTTTTGTTCAGCAGAGTCAGCTGTATTTTGTGCAGCTTTAGTATTTTCCGTTGGGTCTGCATTTTGTGAAGTTTCAGCGTTTTCACTTACGGCTGCAGTTTCATCGTTCTGGAAAACAGTTGCATCTTCTTTAGCAGGATTTTGCTCTGCGGAAGGGGCTGCCTCTTTAAGTGCATCTTTAACAGAAGCAACAGGCGGTTCTCCTTCAAAGCGTACCTTGCTGTCTTGCTTGCGTAAAACCATAAGGAAACTGTTTATGTGAAGTTTATAAGGCAAAGGTATTAAATCAGGATTGTATGTAACAGTTGCGGAAACAATATCTTTCCTGTTTTTAATAGGAGAAACTTCGGAAATGCTTCCTGTCATTGTAATAACGTCGTGTGGATCTTCAAATTCAAACTTAATGGTTACAGGCTTTCCCTTAAGGAACTGGGCTAAACCCATAAGGATAATCTGGCAGCTTCCAAAAGACAAGCTTTGAATAATGCAGTTGCGTGTAATGTTGTCAATTGAAGCGGAAATTTCCTTTTTTTCAATGCCGAGTTTTCTTAAATTTTCCGGAGTTGCAACAATGCGTTCGTTTTTTCTGCGGACAAAATTAACGTTTGCATCAAGAAGGTGACCTATTTTAAGAATTAAATCTTCCGGCGGACGCTGCGTATAGCTTATTGTAACAACAGCGAGATCTTTTCCGCCTCTGTAAGCCTGAATTGAATTAACTTTTCCGCCTACAAAGAAATTTATTGGCTGACCATCCTGAGAATAAAAACTAAACCTTAAGTTTACAGGAGGAGGGTCTTTTTTTGCTAGCTGCTGGAATGCACCGCCAGTTGTTCCGATTATTATGCGTGCTAAGTTAAAAGACGTGGAATTTATAATACAAGGCCATTGTGAACCGGCGCACTTAATATAAATCTGTCTGGGATCCATAGAAAGTACGTGAATTATTTCTTTAGTAAAAGTAATTTCTGTATCTTTATACTCTTCGTAAAATCTGGAAGAGATTTGACTTGTAACAATAGCCATATTTCAAATGATAATTTAATAATACTTCAATATCAAGTAATAAAATTGATTTTTTTTTCATAAAACACTGATGAAAGTGCAGGCTCATAGTATGAAAAAAAACTTTGTTAGTCAAGTTTTGGGTTTTAATTTAATTTTTTTTAATAAACCTGTATTTTTTCGGAAAAGTGTTTGATTTACAGAAAATTACAAACTTAACTGTTAAAAAATTTGTTTAAAATATATAATATGCGTTATGAAAAAGTTTGATTATATCCTTTTTGATTTTGACGGAACGATTTTTAATACTTCGCCTGGAGTTTTTAAGTCTTTTGATAAAGTTGTTGAATATTACAATCTTGATATAGATAAATCCCTTTACAACAAAATGATTGGGCCGCCCCTTTACGAAAGTTTTTCAAATATCCTTCATTTGCCGGAAAGTGAAATTCGCAATGCAATCGATGTTTACAGAAAAGAATACGCTAAAGGCAGAATGTTTGACTGTACTGTTTACGACGGTGTAATTGATTTGATTCAGTCTTTGCGTAATGCAGGAAAAAAAGTTTGTGTTGCAACAAGCAAGCCTGAAATTTATGCAAGGGAAATTCTTAAAAAAAATAATCTTACGGAACTTTTTGATTTTATCGGCGGAAGTGATACGGAAGAAAAGTCAAGGGTTAACAAAATTGATGTTATAAAATACGTTCTTGAATCCCAGCATTTAACTGACAAAAAAGACAAAGTCCTTATGATTGGTGACAGACACTACGATGTAAACGGTGCTCATCTTGCCGGTTTAGAGTGCATGGGCATTTTGTGGGGATTTGGCACAAGGGAAGAATTTACTGAATGTAAGGCCGACTACATTTGCAGTTCCACCAGCGAAGTAAAAGCCCTTCTGTGCTCCTGATGCTGCAGTTTTCTGCAATGCATGTTTGAAGAAGAAGCCTGCACTTCTCAAAAGTGCATAATTCCTTTATAGTTGTACATCATGAAAGAACTTCAGTTGAAATACGGATGCAATCCAAATCAGAAACCTGCTAGGGTTTTTATGGAAGACGGAGACTTGCCTGTTACAGTTTTAAACGGTAAGCCTGGATACATTAATCTTCTTGATGCACTTAACGGCTGGCAGCTTGTAAAAGAACTAAAAGAAGCAACAGGGCTTCCTGCAGCAACTTCTTTTAAACACGTTTCTCCGGCAGGAGCAGCAGTTGGAAGACCGTTAAGCGACACACTTAAAAAAATCTATTACACAGATGACGTGGAACTTACACCTTTAGCCTGTGCGTATGCCCGTGCAAGAGGCGCAGACAGAATGTCTTCTTTCGGTGACTTTATTTCTTTAAGCGACAAATGTGACAAAGCAACAGCATTGCTTATAAAAAAAGAAGTAAGCGATGGAATAATTGCACCGTCTTACGATGAAGATGCACTTGAAATCCTTAAGGCAAAGAAAAAGGGCAGTTATTGCGTTCTTCAGATTGATGAAAATTACATTCCGCCTGAAACAGAAAAAAAGCAGGTCTTTGGAGTTACATTTGAACAGGGACACAATTTTATTAAAATAAATGATGATTCGCTTTCAAATTTCGTAACAGAAAATAAATCTCTTACTGATGAAGAAAAAGACAACCTTAAAATTGCGCTGATTATTTTAAAATACACACAGTCAAATTCAGTTTGCTATGTAAAAGACGGTCAGGCAATAGGCATTGGAGCAGGACAGCAGAGCCGCATTCACTGTACAAGACTTGCAGGCGATAAGGCAGACAAATGGTGGCTTCGTCAGTGTCCGAAAGTGCTGGAACTTCAGTTTAAAGACGACATTAAGCGTGCCGACAGAGACAATACAATTGACGTTTACACAAGTGATGATGCACAGGACGTTCTTGCAGAAGGAGTGTGGCAGAATTTCTTTAAAGTTAAGCCTCAGGAATTTACCCGTGAAGAAAGAAAAGCATGGATTGCAAAAAACACAGACGTTGCTTTAGGAAGCGATGCATTTTTCCCGTTTGGCGATAACATTGAACGTGCTCACAGAAGCGGCGTAAAAGTTATAGCTCAGCCAGGCGGTTCCGTACGTGATGATAACGTAATTGAAGTTTGCAACAAATACAACATTGCAATGGTCTTTAACGGAATCAGACTTTTCCATCACTAAAATAAAAAAGCCTCAGTCTTGAAAACTCAAGATTGGGGCTTTTCTCATAAGCGTTTATTTTTTTATCTGATTTTTAGATTTACTTTTCCTGCTGACAAAATACAGCGAAATCATCAGGATAATTCCGAACAAAATCATTCCGAAACATAAAATCTGCCCGGTAGAAATATTCAGTAAAGAAGTGTTTGTGTAAAGAGCTTCACTTCCGTCTTTGCTCAGCCTGAATCCTAAATCTGCATCTGGTTCACGGAAATATTCTATAACAAATCTTACTAAACCATAACCGATTGTATAGCAGGCGCCAAGAAATCCGTCGAAAGGCTTGTGCTTTCTAAGAACCCACAAAACTGACCAGAGGAACAGCCCTTCAAAAAGTGCTTCGTAAAGCTGGCTCGGATGGCGCGGTAAGTTTACAGTAATTGCATTTGAAGGAATTTCCATTCCGATTTTTTTAGCAAACTCTACAACCCAAGGCTCGCTTGCACTGAATCGTTGTGCGTAAGGAAAAACAATTCCCCATGGCGCAGTTGTAATGCGTCCGAAAAGTTCTCCGTTCATAAAGTTGCCTATTCTTCCAAAAGTGTAGCCTAAAGGAATTGCAACACACATTGCATCAATCCACTTCCACATAGGTTTTTTATGAATGATGCACCACAAAATCATGCCGAAAAGTCCGCCTATAAATCCGCCGTGGTAAGACATTCCTGCTAAACCTGTAAAGTGTCCGTCTGAATCAAAAGGCCAGAAAATAAGCCACGGCTTTTTCCAGTAATCTCCTGAAGTGTCGTAAACTAATGTAGAAAAAACTCTTGCGCCAATAAGCAGGAAAACAATTCCGAAAGCAATAAAGCTGAACAGATCATCTTCCGAAGCTTTGTAATTACTTGTGTCCAGCGCACCTTCTTTCCGCAATTTTGAAAGAACAAAGTATGCCGTTGCAAAAGCAAAAATGTACATTAAGCCATACCATCGGATTAAACCAAGTACAGGCACATTCGGAAAAATCACAGGATGAATCCACGAAGGATAATTGATGTAAAGAAAGTTTGTCATATTTTGTAACCCTTTGCCGCTGCATCAAGAAGTTTTTTCTTAAGCATAGTATTTTCTTTTTTCAGACAGTCTAACTCAAACTGCTGTTGTTTTAAAGTTTCAGCTAATTCGCCTAAAGTAAGCGCTCCGGTTCCAGCCAGTTCTTCAATATAAGCCATTTTCTGGCTAAAGTCATCAGTTGCTTCTTCGCTTGCAATTTCAAAAGAAGTATCGGAAGCTTGCGTAATGTCGTAATCTTCGTCAAATGTAAGCGTTTCTGACTGAATGATTTTTTCTGCAATACGCGTAATTGCCTGACCTATAATTGACTGAGGCTTGTAAACTACAACCGGCAGCCTTGAAGCAAGAGCTTTGTCCTGAGTAGTGTCACGGTAAATTACTCCAAGATGCTCTATGTCCAGACCAAGATACTGCTGGCACGAACGACGTATTTTCTGAGCACGCTCTGCATCTTTAGGATCGTCAATCATATTTAAAATAAGACGTGGATGAAATTCTTTCATTCGTTTTTTGAACAGTGCAGTTTCAACAGGATCCGAGCGTTCAAGATTTTCAACAAGCTTTGGAATGTAAAGCCTTTGCAGTGAAGCAGAATCATGTTTTAAAGATTCAAGATAAGTGTAGGCAGGAGAAGTTTTTTTGAAAGTGTTGTACATCATCCTGAAAACAATATTTTTAAGAAAGAGATAGCCGTTTAGTGTTGCAGTTACAGTTGGAGCCGTTACTATAATTCCCTGCGGCGAAAGAAGAAACATATCAAGAATTGTAAGGTGAGTTCCTGCGCCTAAATCTAAAATAAGGTAGTCGTAGCTTGAACGGGTAAAGTTTTTTATAAGCTCATTTTTCTGTGACACTTTAAGCGAAGTAAGTCCGGGAATTTCAGAATCACCTGCAATAAAGTCTACGTTGTCGTAATCAGTTTTTATAATCAGTTCTTCAAATTTTGACTGACCTGTAAGAAACGTACCAAGCCCCACTTTTGGCGACTGCTGGCCAATAACAAGGTGAAGGTTTGACGCACCTAAATCAAGGTCTACAAGGAGAACTTTTTTTCCGGCTTTTCCTAAAGTGATTGCAAGGTTTGCACTGAGAAGGCTTTTTCCTACACCGCCTTTTCCGCTGGCAACTGGTATTATCTGCATACTGTCGATTATATCAGCGTAAAATTGTGAGTGCAAGTATATAATTATTTTGCAAATACAGTGATTTTCACGTAAAATAAAATCATTATGAGTAAAAAAATATTTTTCCTTGCAGCAGTTGCCCTGACTGTTTCAACTTTTGCTTTCAGTAAGGAAAGTGATTTGACTTTTTCAGTTGTAACTGATTTAGCTTATTACCCTGAAACTGATTTTGGAAGCGGCAGTTCTCATTACGAAAATTTCAGCGGTGCATTTGACGGCCTGCTTTTCCGTTCTACTTTTTATGCTGACTGGAAAATTCCTGCTCCATTAGGCGAACACTGGCTTGTTAAAGATTCAAATGTAGTTCTGGAATCAGGCTGCGAAATTTCTCCTGTAACAATAAAGCCTCTTGTAACCGTGAGTTTTTCTCCTTTGCCTTTTCTTGAGTTTAAGGCAGGTTCAGCTTTTGGAACTGGCTGGAAATTGTTCAGCTTTGAAGGTTTAAGCGAATTCAACGATTTGACCTGTGATTATGACGAATTGACGCCTTTTAAAAACTGGTACATGGATTTGTATTTTCAGGGAACTTTTATGTTTGACACCGGAGCAATAATTCAGAAAAAGTGGTCGCATATTGTTACAATGATTACGTATCAGATTAGTTATAAATGTGTTACCGGTGTTGACGACGGAATGTTCTGGGAATGGCAGACTGTTAAAAATCAGTGCAACGGCTGGCAGTATTATGTGCCTGTTGTTCTTGCTTACCAGATGCCTCTTGTTGTTTACAGGGCAGGTTTGTGGGGAGAATTTTACGGTCACTTTAATGAAGATGATTTTGGAAAATACGCTGAAAGTTACAACGGAAGCTTTGTAGAAAGTACTATAAGTCCGTTCGTGCAGCTTAAGTTTTCTGAAAAAGACAACGTGATTATTCTTGCTGAATTCCGTAACAGAAGAAGCTTTATGGAAGAACACTCAAAGGAAGAAGAAGAGCCTTTGCTTAACTACAGCGGACAGGAATGGTTTTTCAAACGTCTTGCGTTCAGATACACTCATTATTTCTAGAAAAAACAGCAGAAAAGTATCAGCTTTAACTGAAAGATTTCTGCTGCTAAGAAAATTACCAGTGACCGGAAGAACCGCCTCCGCCAAAACGTCCGCCTCCACCGCTGAATCCGCCGCCGCTTCCTCCGCCAAAGCCGCCGAAATTATTGTGGTGATGGTTTCCTGAACTTCCGAAGAAAAACGGGAAAAACATAATTCTTCCGTGACGGTTCGTTATAATCAGAATAAATATAATCATCATTATAAAGCCGAAAACAGAAAAAGCTGCTACTGGAGAATTAGATTCATTTTTTGAATCACTTACTTGCGGTGAAATAAGCGTTTCGTCTTCTGTGATAATTCCTGCCATATTTTTAACAGCTTCAGTTATGCCTTTTCCATACTGATTTTTCTGAAATGCCGGAACTATAATGTTGCGTATAATTCGAGAACACTTTGCGTCTGTAAGTGCGCCTTCCGTGCCGTATCCTGTTTCAATACGGATTGCCCTTTCTTCCATAGAGATAGTCAAAAGCGCGCCGTTGTCAATTCCTTTCTGACCAAGCTGCATTTTTTCTGCATAGTTCAGGCTGACTGTTTCTATAGATTGTCCTTCCAGAGAGTTTAGTGTAAGAACAGCAATCTGTACGCCGGTTTGTGCATTCAGCTTAGTTAAGAAATCCGTTAAATCTGCATTTTCCTGTGCCGTAAGAATTCCTGCTGTGTCGTTTACAATTAAATTTCCTGCAGAAGTACTGATTTTTTCCACAGGGCTTTCAACTGATTTTTTTTCCGGAGAAGAAGTGCTTTTTGTTTTAGTTCCGAACTTAATGGAAAAAAACGGAATGGCAATGGCTGCAAAAATAAAAATGAGTAAAGCTGGAAATGTTTTTTTCTGCTTTTTTTCAGGAGCAATTATGCCCATTTTTCATCCTCCAGAATAACAAGGGAATCGCCAAGTTCGTTTGGATTTTCATTTTTTGCCGGAAAATTTTCTGTTAAAAGTTTTGAGCATTTTTCTACAGCATTTAAAAATCCTTCTTTAACATTGCCTTTTGCAAAACAGTCGGAAAGTTCATCGCTTAGTAAATTCCACAAGTCTTTGCTGATTTTTTCAGTAAGTCCTTTGTCTGCAATAATGCGCAGCTGCTTTTCAAAGTAAGATACAAAAATGAGTACGCCTGAATGTTCGCTTGTGCAGTAAACTCCGCTTTCCGTAAAGTACCGCATTGCCCGTTTAGTTACGGCTGAATTTTTTGCACTTTGGGGAATAATCAGGCTGTCAATGTAAGGAATGTTAAAAAGAAAGTACAAAACTATTGTCATAAGTGATGCAATTCCCAGATAAAATCCGCACAAGTACCATGGTTCTGCCTGCCAGAAAATTCTGCCTAACCATGAATAAATCTGCTGGTTTAACGGAAAAAGGCACAACACTAGAAAAACTGAAACTGAAACTGCTGCAAGAAGTTCCCAGAATGCATAACTTTCGCTTTCCGGGGCAACAGCCAGAGCAATTTCTCCGCTTGTTGATTTTTCTGCTTCTGTAACAGCAAGTTTTATTTCTTCTAAATCTTTTTGCGTAAGATTAAGTTTTTTTATTAAAGTTTTGCGGTTCATTTAAAGTCCTTAAACTAAAACTCAACTTGTGGTGCCGATGCTGCTTCCTGTGCTGACTTGAAGTAAGCTTTTGTCTTAAAGCCGAACATTCCTGCGAAAAGTGTTGCTGGGAATTTTGAAATTGTGGTGTTGTATTCTTTTACTGCATCGTTGTAGCGTATTCTTTCTGTAGAAATGCGGTTTTCAATTCCTTCAAGCTGACTTTGCAAGTCAAGGAAGTTTTGGTTTGCCTTTAATTCAGGATAGTTTTCTGTTAAAGAAAGAAGTCTGGAAACTGTTGCGCCAAAGTTGTTTTGTGCCTGTTGATAATTTTCGAATGCCTGTTCGTCGTCAAGCTGTGAAGAGTCAAGGCTGATTGTTGTTCCGAGTTTTGAACGGCTTTCTGCAATTTGTGTGTAAACGCTTTCTTCGTGTGATGCATATCCTTTTACTGTGTTTACAAGGTTTGGAACAAGGTCGTAACGTTTTTGATATTGTGCTTCAACATCTGCCCATTTGCTTACAACATTTTCGTTTAGTTCTACCATTTTGTTGTATTTGCCTGCAACGCAACTGTAGCAGCCGAAAAGTACAACTGCAATAATTCCAAGAACGATTAAAATTTTCTTCATAAAATCACCTCTAAAAATTGATGTGCAATACTTATGATTTTAAAATATAAAAAAAACGCTATAAAAGCAAATGAAAACTTGTAGTTTTTGCAATGATGGGGTTGGCTGCGGCGTACTTGCCGGCAGGCTTACACTTATCTGCAATGACCCTCTCGCAAACCACACACTTCCTCGCAAGAACATCAATTTCTTAAAATAAAACAACGTATATTGAAATTTTGTGATTTTTAAGCTATGTTATAATACAGCGTTTTGTTGACGTGACTTTTATTATTTGAGGTATTTTATATGGGCAAAATGAAATACGATTTTACCGTTGAAACATTAGGAGAGTGTAAAGTAAAGTCTCCAATCGAACTTTCTATTGAACATGGAGATTTTCGTGCTAACTATGTAGCAGATACATCTTTTGTACGCAATAAAGTAAACGTTTTTAATAAAGATGATGAAGAATCAGACCCAAAATCAACTTATTTGGAAAAAGCCGGTCCACGTCAAAATATTTATTTTAACCCTGAACACGTTGTAGCTGGAATTTGTACTTGCGGAGGGCTTTGTCCAGGTTTAAACGACGTTATGCGTGCAATAGTCCGCTGTTTGTGGAATCGTTATGGAGTTCGTCACATAAAAGGCTTCAAGTTTGGATATCAGGGATTTTTTGAAGAAAACGGATATGAACCTATCGACCTTAATCCTGCAGTAGTTGATGATATTCACAAAATCGGCGGAACTTTCCTGGGAACAAGTCGTGGTGGCGGAGACAGAGTTACTGATATAGTTGATACAATTGAACGTCTTGGCATTAACATGATGTTTATTATCGGCGGTGACGGAACTCAGCGTGGTTCACTTGATATTGGAAACGAAATTGAGCGCCGTGGACTTAAAGTTGCAGTAGTAGGAATTCCTAAAACAGTTGATAATGACCTTCAGTTTATTGACCGCTCGTTTGGTTTTGAAACAGCAGTTCAGCAGGCAACAAAAGCAGTAAATTCTGTTCACATGGAAGCTCAGTCTCAGATTGGCGGAATCGGTCTTGTAAAGCTTATGGGTCGTGAATCAGGATTTATTGCAACAGCAACAGCACTTGCAAGCCATGAAGCAAATTTCTGCCTTATTCCAGAAGTACCATTTGAATTGGACGGACCAAACGGACTTCTTCATCATCTGGAAGAACGCCTTGAACGCCGTGGTCATGCTGTAATTGTTGTAGCAGAAGGTGCCGGACAGGAACTTCTTGAAGCAACAAATGCAACTGACGCTTCTGGAAACAAAAAGCTTGCCGACATCGGTGTTTTCTTACGTGATCAGATAAACTCTTACTTTGCAAAGAAAAACATTCAAATCAACCTTAAATACATTGATCCAAGTTATGAAGTTCGTGCTGCCGTTACAACTGCCAACGATTCAATTTACTGCGAACGTTTAGGAAATAACGCTGTTCATGCTGCAATGGCTGGTAAAACAAAAATCGTAATTGGTCTTGTTCATGATAAATATGTTCACATTCCGATTGCTATGGCAACTTTGCAGAGAAATGTAGTTGACCCTGAAAGTTCATTGTGGCGTGACTGTCTTGATGCAACACTTCAGCCAATTTATATGGTAAACAACATCAATACTGTTACAGAAAAACTTAAGGCAGACAAAATTGCAGCTGAAGAAAAAGCGCTTAAACGTCTTGCAAAAGTTAATGCAATGAAAAACTAAAATGCTTTTGTAAAGTGTAAGTAAAATAAAAAAGCCTGACTTTTACTTTTTTAAGTAAGACTCAGGCATTTTTTTTAGTAATGTTTTTGTTTTTAACAGAAAGTTGTTCTAGCAGTTAAGAATTCTGCAGATTTTTCCTGTGAAAATCATACAAATTAAATCAAGGAACCACCATAAGTTCCATCCTACAAGCAGACGGATAACTGCAGCAACGTATTTTTTTTCGTTAAGTCGTGTAAGAAATCCTAACAGAAAAGAAGTTACAGGAATAATTGCAAGAATAACGCTTACAATCCAGTTTAATCCGAAGTATCCCTTAGATGATTTTTTTGCCATAAGAACCTCTGTAAAATAAATTTGTTATATAAAGATTGTTACGCAAATTCTGTAAAAATCAAGTTCAAAATGAAAAAAAAATGACATTACTTTACGAGAGGGGCTTGCAGAAACGCCAGCCCCTTGTGAAAAGTTAAGCTGCTTTTTTACCGCCAGCCTGTTTGATGAAAGTCTTTATTCCTTCAACAACAAGAATAATGGCAAGAAGAGCCATGGCAGAAGCAAATAAAAGCTGGAACCAGTTGCCCCAGTGCATTGCATCAGGAACTTTATTTACCATAGCAGTAAGCTTAGCCGTAATAGTGTAAATCAACTGAGTTAAAGTAGCACAGAGCATAAATGCCATTGGAATAAAGAACATTTTGTTGTTCTTTCCAGCTTCACCAAGCCATGCAGCAACAGCAAGAAGAGCAATACCGGCAAGAAGTTGATTTGCAGAACCAAAAAGTGACCATATTGCAGAAAGCTTAAGACCGCCAAGAATACATCCTATAACAACCATTAAAGTTGTACCGAAAAATGGATTTGCAAGAACTTTGCGGACAGGATTTTTAGCATCTTTCCATGTAGGTTCATCTTCTTTAAGGAAAAGTTCACTGAACATAAAGCGGCTTAAACGGGTAGCAGAATCAAGGGAAGTTAAAGCGAAAACAGAAACAGCCAGAGTAAGAAGTGCACTGATTGTTTTGTAAACGGAAGTATCATTGTTGCCGAACATAATTGCAATACCGTTTCCGAAAGCAGTAGCAGGCGAACCTTTAAACACGTAAAGACCTGCATCATTCTGGGAAATAAATTCTTTGGAAACCATGCCAAGAGAAATTAAAGCAATAACGCCTAAAGCACTTTCAATAAGCATTGAACCGTAACCGATTGGTTTTGCGTGACTTTCTGCATCAAGCTGTTTAGAAGTAGTACCTGAAGCAATAAGCGAGTGGAAACCTGAACATGCACCGCAGGCAACTGTAATGAAAAGTGTAGGGAACAAATTTCCAATAGACTGATGCCATCCTGTAAATGCAGGAAGATTAAATCCAACACCACGAGCGCTGCCGAAAAATGCTGAAACACAGATACCAGCTAAAGCAATAAGAATCATAGCGTAAAGAAGGAAGCTTGAAAGGTAATCACGTGGCTGAAGCATAATCCAGACTGGAATAAGAGAAGCAACTGCTATGTAAACACCAATGATTATAATCCATGCATTTCTGTCTAAAATGAGACCTTTGTTAAGACCGAGCCATACAATTCCTACGATACAGGCAATTCCGATTATTGTAGCAGGGAGAGTTTTAACGCCGAATCTGTTAGTCATAATTCCGTAGAAAACAGCCAGAACTATAAAGAGGATGGAAACCATTGCTGTAGTCTGATTGTTAGTTGGGGCTGTTGATGTAATGAGTCCTGATTTTCCTGAAACAATTTCTTTAGAAGAAAAAGTGCTTTCCGGAAGAAGTGAAAGTGCATTGGAAATGGCTTTTTTTACCTGAGCGTCAGAATCTCCTTTTGCGCAAAGAGAAAGTACGCCTTCATTTTCTGAAACAGTTACAGTTGAATTTCCGTCTTTAAGAAGTTTGCCAATGTATTCTGCTGCTGAAAGAACTGCTGTGTTTTCTGTTATAGAACCGTCTTCATTTGTAACAGATTGCGAAACAATATATTCTGATTGAGATGAAGTTATTTCTACGCTTGCTGAACTTGGAGTATAAAAAGTTCCTGCAACAACGTTTACAAAAGATGCAATAACGAGAATTAAAACTAAAAGAGCAAAAATAATAAAAAGCTTCTTTGCAAATTTTCCAAGAGAATCCTTAATAATTTCACCAACTGATTTTCCGTCGTGTCTTATAGAAGCAAAAAGTGAACCGAAATCCTGAAGTCCGCCAAAGAAAATTCCGCCTATAACACACCATAAAAAAACAGGAACCCAGCCGAATACAGCTGCCATAATAGGACCGTTAATAGGACCTGCTCCTGCGATTGAAGAAAAGTGATGTCCCATAAGAACAGCTGGCTTTGCTTCTACGTAATCAACACCGTCTTTTTTTGTTTTGGCAGGTGTTTCCCTTCTTGGGTCAATGCCCCATTGCTTTGCGAGCCATGAACCGTAAAAAACGTATCCGGCAAAAAGCAACACGATTGCAGCAATAATGATAAGTAATGCTGTCATTTTTTATATCCTCCGTTTTAATTAAAAAGTTTCTTCAAAGAATTTCCTGCCCTGTTTGCAAAAATTTTCTCTGTAGAAACTTCATAATTGCAGCAATAATGATAAGTAATGCTGTCATTTTTTATATTCCAGTGCGTCAAGCAAGGAATATTGAAATAATGATAAGTAATGCCATTTTTTATATCCTCCGTTTTAATTAAAAAGTTTCTTCAAAGAATTTCCTGCCTTGTTTGCAAAAATTTTCTCTGTAGAAACTTCATAGGCAATAATTTTGTAGCTGCTCCAGCCTTTAAAACTGAAACAGTAAGATTTATAGTGACGAAGCCTGCGTATCTTTTTTTTAGCTTCCGGTTCAATTGTCTGGGCAACTATAATTAAAGTAACGTCAGAATTTCTGTGATGAGAGGAAACTTTTACTTTTGAAAGTCCGGTTTTCCATGCATTTTCATCAAGAAAGAGAAGTTTTTCTGCCGTAAGATTTTGTTCCTGAGCAAAAAAAACGTATTCGTTAGATTCAAACTGAGAAATTTTTGCCGCTTTTACAAGAAAATACTGTTCATTGCAGGAATGGAATTCAGCGGTAGATTCAAAAATTTCATTGCATTTTTTTACATCGTAATATTTTTGATAGGAAGAAATCAGTTTAGATAAAACTGCAGAACTTTCCATAATAAAACCCTTTTTGCAACGACTAGTGTAATACTAAAGTTTCTTAAGTGTCAATAAAGTTAATCACTTTCCGCAGTTTTTCTTTCCTCGTGGATTGAATTGGAAAAAGCCTGGCCCCGATTGTAGTGGGTGTGCAGCAAGTCTGGAGCGTAGCGGAAGACCGGCCGTGAGGGTAAGCCACGAAAAGCGGGTGATGCCATAAAGTTTCAGCTTAAGGGTGACCAGCCTCTGTCTGCATTTAAAAGTACGCCGCTCAATTCAGAAGATTTTAAAAGGTAAAGAGCCTGACTTGCGAGAAACTCCCTTGCTGTAACTTTTGTGTTTTGCGGAGGGTTGTCTGTAAAGCCGGGAAGAATTCCGTTGCAGGTAATGTTGTGCTGGCTGTAATGTGCTGCTGTTGATTTTACTAAAACAGAAAGCGCTGTTTTGCATGCTGCATAAGGTGCATTTGTTTTGTAAGCCTTAACACTTTCAGTCCGAGTGCCGCCAAAAAAAATAATCCTTCCAAAACTGGTGTCAATCATAAAAGGCAGAAGCTTGCTTAGAAGAATTCCCGGAAAAGTTGTGTTGTAAAAAGAAAGGTACCGCCATTCATTCTCAGTTGTAAGGTGAATGGGTTTCTGGAGAAAAGGCCCGAAGCAGTAGCAGAAAATATTTGTGTCTTTTATAAAAGCGTTGAATTCTTCTGTAAACGAAAAGTTGTGGCTGGAAAAATCTGTGTGGAAAAAGTGAATCTTGTTTTTAAAATCCTGCCATTTTTCTGTAGTAAAAATTTCCGGAAAGTGACGCCCTGTAATGTAAACGCTGCAATTTTCTTTTAAAAGAAGTTTTGCAATTTCAAGACCAGTTCCGCCAGTTCCGCCTATAATAAGTGCTTTTTTTCCTTCAAGCATAAATCACCCTTTTGTTACGTTTAAGTAAGTTTTATTATTCTAGCGTAAAAGAATGTAAAATTGTATAGTTTAAGAATGAATCTTGATAATATTGTAATTGTTCTGGCAAGACCAGATGAACCTAGAAATATTGGAGCTGCCTGCAGGGCAATGGCTAACTGTGGAATTCACGAGCTTAGGATTGTTGCAGATAAAAATCTTATTAATGAAGAAAAAGTTCACGTTCTTGCAATTCACGCAGGAGCAATTTATGACAACGCAAAATTTTATTCTTCTATAACTGATGCAACTAAAGACTGTACGATTGCAGCTGCAACAACAAGGCGCAGAGGTAAAAAGAGAAAGGGCAAGCTTTTGTTTCCTGAAGAATTTACTTCTCTTGTTGAAAATCAAAACGGAAAAGTTGCCGTTGTTTTCGGGAACGAGCGCACAGGTTTAAATGATGATGAACTTGATGAATGTAACGTGGGCATAAACATTCCTTCCAGCGAAGAATTCGGTTCGTTGAATTTAAGTCATGCAGTGCAGATAATGTGCTACCATTTTTTCAGGGCAAGCCGCAAAGAGCAAAAAGGTTATACGCCAGTTACTCAGCAGCGTCTTTCTAAAACAGTTGACGTTATTTCCTGTTCTCTTGAAAAGATTGGATTTTTTTCTGTTACGGGAAAAGATGATATGGAAAATTTCTGGAAGGGAATTTTATCAAGAGCAGCACTTAGCGAAGGAGAAGCTCAGTACATTGAAAAAACTTTCACTAAAGCTGCAGGTCTTGCCGGTAAAAACAGAAACGTTTAGGTGTTTAACCGTTTAATCGTTTGAATGCTTAGTCTCTTGGTTCTAAAGGGAAATTCTTCCGCGGAAACTTCTTGCAAGTGTAAGCTTGTCCGCATATTCCAGATCGCCGCCAACAGGAAGTCCGCTGGCTAAACGTGTTATCTTAACATTTGATTCTGCCAGAAGACGCTGGATGTAAAGTGCAGTTGTGTCGCCTTCGATTGTGGGATTTGTTGCAAGGATGACTTCCTGTATGTTTTCAGTTTTTACTCTTTCTACAAGAGAAGCAAGCCTTATCTGGTTAGGTCCTATTCCTTCCAGAGGATTTATAACTCCGCCTAAAACGTGGAAAAGTCCTTTGTATTCGTGAGAATTTTCTATTGTTGCAACGTCCTGAGGCTGTTCAACTACGCATATCGTATTGCGTTCTCTTGAAGTGTCGCTGCAGATAGGGCAAGGGTCGTTTTCTGTCCAGCTTCCGCAAATGGAGCAAGGCTTTATCTTTTGCTGCAAAGTCTGAATCTGAGAGGCAAACCTGTTTAAAAAAGACTGGTCTGTTTTTAAAAGATGATTTGCTATTCTTGCAGCAGATTTTTTTCCAATTCCAGGCAGCCGAGAAAAACTTTCTGTAACTTCATCAAGTGCGTTCATAAATCAGAGTCCGGGAAAATTCATTCCGCCAAGCATAGGTCCAAGCTGACTTTTAAGAGCTTCCTGAATTTTATACATTGCATCGTGGTGAGCTGCCTTTATCAAATCCTGAAGCATAGGAACGTCACGATTGTCTACGCAGATTGGGTCAAGGTGAATGTCAACAATTTCAAACTTACCGTTGATTGTAAGCTGCACCATATTTCCTCCAGATGAACCGGTTGCCGTAATTTCCTGCATTTGAGCCTGAGCTTTTTCCAGCTGCTCTTTCATTCCAGCCATATCCTTTAACATTGAAAACGGATTCATAATTCCTCCCGTAAAATTAAATAAATTCAAATATAATTTTTATAAAGCAAAAACGTAAATCAGTTCATTCCTAAAACTGAACCTTTAAACGTTTCTCTTAAAATTTCCACTTGAACAGGCAGTTTTTCTTTTACAGTTTCTGTCTGCTTTACGACAAGTTCAACTGAAAAATAAATTCTTCTGCCGAACAGTTTGCTTAAGTATTCATTTATTTTTGGAGCCGAATGTGCCAGCTGCATTTTCTGGTAAGAGCCTTCCGTGCATGCTGTTAATTTTTCGCCTTCAAGTTTCCAGTTAAAAGTCTGGAGCAGTGCATTTGCAATCATAGGTTCTGAATCAAAAAAATCCGCAGAAATAGTTTCCTTCACTTTGTTTAAATCAGAAAGTTCAATTTGCTTTGGAAATGCATTTTCTTTCGGCAAAACTTCAGCTGTGGAATTTTCAGTCTGATTGTTCTGTTCTGTGGTTTTTGGTTCACTCTGATTTGTATCACCACTTTGAGAAGAAAAACTTCTTCCGGCAAAAATGTATTCCGTAAGGTTTCCGTTTATTTCTTTGTCAATAAAAGCTTTTTCTTCTTCGGTGACATTACTCCATTGTTCGCCTTCCTGCTGTTCATTCAGCTCTTCTGTTTGATAAGGCGGTTCAGCTCCGCCTTCAGGAAAAGGGCCTTTCTGTTCATTTAAAGACGCTGTAATTTTTCTAGGGTAAGCTGCTTCGTTCAGCAACGGTTTTACTAAATCAATTGCACGCTTTACTTCGGCAGGGCTTACGTATTCCCTTAACCAGCACAATCTGCTTACGGCAAGTTCAAATTCGTACCGTGGACTGATTGAATACCGTATGTCTCTGTACAAGTTCAGGAAAATGCTTACTGCCCGTTCAATCTGAATGTTGTTCCATGCAGCCAATACTTCCGGAGAAAAACGTTCTGCACTTTGTCCAAGCAATGCTTCTTTTTTTACGCCATTCTTGATGAGGAGAAGTGACCTGAGGTAATCCGTACAGTTGGAAATAAGCTGTTCAATACTTACGCCGTTCTGGAGATATTCGTCTATTTTAAGAAGGGCTTGCGTTGATTCACCTTTTGTGCAAAGTCCGAAAAGTTCGTTCAAGCGGTCTACGCCTACAAGTCCAAGTTTGTCCCTGATTTTTTCAAATGTGATTTCACCATCGCTGAAAGCTGCAACCTGATCAAATAAAGTGTAGCTGTCACGCATTGAACCTGTTGCTTCTCTGGCTATCCAGTAAAGTGCTTCGTCTTCTGCCTTTATGCCGATTTCTTTTGCTGCAAGTGCAAGCTGTTCCTTTACTTTTTCAATTGGGATTAAGCGGAAGTTAAATTGCTGGCATCGGCTTTTTATTGTAGCCGGAACTTTTTGCAGTTCTGTTGTGGCGAATATAAAGATTGCGTATGGCGGCGGTTCTTCTATAGTTTTTAAAAGTGCGTTGAATGCTGAATTTGAAAGCATGTGAACTTCGTCGATTATGTAGATTTTGTAACGGCAGCTGTTTGGCGGAAACAAAACTTCATCTTTAATCTGGCGGACGTCGTTTACGCTTGTGTTTGAAGCACCGTCTATTTCAATTACGTCAAGACAAGAGCCGGCTGTAATTTCCTTACAGGCAGCACATTTTCCGCAAGGTGCAGCTGTAGGACCGTTTTCGCAGTTTAATGATTTTGCAAGAATACGTGCAGTGGAAGTTTTTCCGCAGCCTCTTGGTCCTGAAAATAAATAAGCGTGTGCAATTTTATTTGACTGAATGGAATTTTTAAAAGTTTCAGCAACAAATTCCTGTCCGATTAAATCTTCAAATTTTTGCGGCCTTCTTCTAGTCGCAGTTACTTCATAAGCCATAGCTAAAAGAATAACTTAAAAAGAAAATGTTAACAATACATTGACGGTTTGTATACCGCCGCCTTGTTCTTGCCAGTAAGCTCATACTTTACGAGAAAAGTCACTCCAGCAACCGCCGCCCTTTGTAATTGTAAAAAAATCAACAATAGAATAAAATAAGCACCATGGAACAATCAGTAAAATCAATCATTAAAAAAGTTACAGTAATATTTGCCGCAGTTTTAATTTGCACTGCATTTACACATCAATGTTACGGGCAGAAATTCAATACAAAATTCGGAAACGCCACAGAAGACCAGCAGTACCTTGCCATAATCGAAGAACTTTACTTTTACATTCAGGAAAATTACGTAGATGAAGTAGACGCAAACAAACTTTATCAGGGCGCAGTAAAAGGAATGTTGGAAAGCTTAGACGATCCTTATTCAGCTTATTTAGACACAGCAGGCTGGAGGGCAATATCAGATACAACAACAGGAAGCTTTGGCGGCGTAGGACTTTACATTTCAAAAAGCCCTGTTTCAACACCAGAAGATCCAGCCTACGTAAATGTAAGCATGCCCATTGAAAATTCACCGGGAGCAAAAGCAGGCATAAAAAGCGGTGACTTGATTATTAAAATCAACGGTACAGACACTTCAACAATTACAATGGAAGAAGTTTTAGACAAACTTAGAGGACCAGTTGGCGAAAGCGTTCAGGTTACAATCCGCAGAGGAAAAACTTACGAATTTGACGTAACACTTGTAAGGGAAATAATTGAAAACATTACAGTAAAGTACGCAATGATAGACAGCATCGGCTACATCAGCATGACAGAATTTTCCGTTAACACAACAGCTAAAATTCAGGAAGCATTAGACTTCTTTAAATCATCTTCATACACAGGACTGATTATAGACTTGCGTTACAACGGCGGCGGACTTTTATCAACAGCAGTAAACATTGCAGATAAATTTATAGACGAAGGAATGATTGTTTCTACAAAAAGCAGAATAAGCTATCAGAATGCACAGTACAAAGCCAGCGCTTCAAAAACAAAAGTAAAAAACATTCCTGTAGTCGTTCTCGTAAACAAAGCCAGCGCAAGTGCCAGTGAAGTTTTAGCCGGAGCACTTAAGGATACAAAAAAAGCTGTTTTAGTAGGCGAAAAAACTTACGGCAAAGGAAGCGTTCAGGTTCCTACTCAGCTTTTTGACAACGACGGCTTTAAACTTACGATTGCAAAATATTATTCACCAAGCGACAGCAACATTGATGGAGTAGGAATTGAGCCTGATGTAGAAGTTACATTCCCGGAACTTTCCGACGAAGAAGAAAAAGCATACGTTGAAATTTTAAATTCCGGCGAAATTGAAGCATACGTGGAAAATAAAGGAACCGTTACGGAAGATGATATCAGGGCATTTTCAAAATCACTTGCAGAAAAATATAATCTTGCAGGCGATTCGGCTTACCTTAGAAAACTTATACGCAACAGATCAGAAAATGTTGAAACTGCAAAAATTTACGATCTTGATTACGACGTTCAGCTGAACAAAGCACTTGAAATTGCAAAAAATTCTGCTGAATACGAAAAAATTTTAAAGAACAGCAAAACGCTGAAAGAAATGGAATTGCAGCAAAACGAAAACAAGGAAGGTAAATGAGACAGTTTATAGCGGAATCTTCCCTTGACAACAGAGGCTGCCTTTTAGTTGAAGGAAAAAAGTTTCACTATTTAAGTTCAGTTTTAAGATGTTCTCCAGGCGACATGATTGACGTGCGTCTGCCGGAAGGTGAGCTGCAGCAGATGACAGTTGCTTCAGTTGATGTTTCCGGAAAAAAAATAATTCTGCAGGTTGCAGGACAAAACGTAAAGACTGGCGTTACAAAATCGGATTTTTCACAGGAAGTTGAATTTTTTCTTTTTCAGTTTGCAGCAAAACCGCCTAAGATGGAATTGATTTTACGCCAGGCAGTTGAATGTGGAGTAAGCGGATTTATTCCTGTTAACGGTACATTCTGCCAGAAAAGTTCAGTGGAAAGTGCCTGCAAAAAGTCTGACGGAAAAGACGAACGGTGGAACAGAATTGTCACAGAAGCAAGACAGCAAAGCGGTTCACCTGTAAGCACAAAAATTTTTAACTGTCTTAAAGTACAGGATGCAGTTCGCTTATGGAAAGAAAAAACTTCATCACTTAAAGACGAAGAAAAACTGGCAGTTGTTTTATACGAACAGACTCAGGAAACAAAGGCTTTACACGAAGCAGCAGAAAGTGAAAATATAAAGGCAGCGTGCATTGTTTGCGGGGCAGAAGGCGGCATTACACCAGAAGAAATTGACTTATTTAAAGAAAATGGATTTATACCAGTTCACTTTAATACAAATATTCTGCGCTGTGAAACTGCAGCACTTTATGGAATGGCAGCATTACAATCAGTTTTAATGGAGAAAAATTTATGGCAGAAAAAATAAATCTTCTTGGAGTAGGAATAAGCGTTTGCAAGCCTGAAAAAATCGGCGAAGAAGTTCTGACTCTTCTGGAAAAAAAAGGCCCGAAGCAGATTGTTTTCCTGAACACATGGGACTTTCTTAAAGCAAGGCGAAAAAATAAATTTGCCGAATGTGTACGAAATGCTGATTTAGTTCTTCCCATTTCAAAAGGAATAATTAAAGGTGCAAAGTTTCTTAAAAAAACACTTCCTGTAAGATACAATTCTTTCGACGTCACAATCGACATACTTTCAACATTGGAAGAACATTACAAATCACTTTACCTGCTTGGCGGAAGAAAAAAAACTTTAATGACGGCAGAAAAAAATATTCACGGAACATTTAGCGACCTTCAGATTGTAGGGCGTTACGTTGGATATTATCCTAAGTCAGTTGAAGATGATATAATTCAGGCAGTGTACAAAGCCTGTCCAAGTCTTGTTATTGTAAGTGAAGGCGTAAAGGAAAACGACTGCTGGATTTATTCCAGAAAAGACCGGTTTAACTCAAGCATTTTCCTTTATTACCATGATTTTCTTGGAATTTGCAGCAACAGGATAAAAAGAGTAAGCAAAAAAACGTTCGAAAAAGGTTTTGAATTCTTTCATGAGCTAATGCGAAATCCCCTTAAAATCGTCTATTTTGTGCCATACCTCATTTATATTTTGACTTTAGTCTGGTACCGTTTATTCAGGAAAGATAAGTAATTGCTACTGTGGAACAAAATGAACAGTTTATTTTGGCGACAAACAGTTCCGCTGTAGTTGCCTGGTGCCTTAACAGCATTAAAAATGAATTGTCTTCAGTAGAGTTCGTCTGCCGGTTTCTGGAAAATAAAGTCAAGTTCAAAAATCACCTGTTTTGTGTAGATGATTTTTCCTGTTATTCCCAAGAACAGTTTCTATTCAGGTTCAAATCAGTAGCACAGAAAAAAGAGCCGGTTTCTGTTTTAATTACTGTAAATCAAAATATACCGTTTGCAATTTTGCGTTCAGCTTTTCCACATCTTCATTTCATAAAAATCAATTCAAAAAAATCAATCTTCCTAAACGAAAAAACAGCTTTTATAAATCCTGAAAAAAAAGAATACCTTCTTAAAGTCCAGCAAGCCGCATCAAATTCAGTGCCGGTTCTTCTTTTAGGCGAAAGCGGCAGCGGTAAAAACTTTACGGCAAATCTTATCCACAACAATTCAAGCCGCAGACATGAAAAATTCGAAGTTGTATGTCTAAGCGTTTTAAATGAAAACTTAATAGAAAGCACTTTGTTCGGTTTTAAAAAAGGAGCATTCACTGGAGCAGAAAAAGATTTTCCCGGATTGTTTGAAACTGTTTCCAAAGGCACAATTTTTTTTGATGAAATAGCAGAATTAAATTACGACCTTCAGATAAAACTTTACAGCATTCTTGACAGCAAGTGTTATTATCCTTCAGGAAGTTTAAAAAGCGTTTACACTGATGCCAGAATGATTTTTGCAACAGACGCAGATCTTGCCGAAAGAGTAAGGCAGAAAAAATTCCGCAAGCAGTTTCTGAATAGAATTGCAGTTTTTATTATAAAAGTTCCGGCGTTACGTCATCGCAAAGAGGACATTTACAGTCTGGCTTTATCTTACTGCAGGCGGATTGGAAAAACTATTTCTATGGAAGCAGTTGCAAAACTTTACGAATACGACTGGCCCGGAAATATTCGGGAACTGGAAAACTGTCTTGAAAGGGCAGGCACATCTTGTAAGGGAAACGAAATCAGAACATCAGACTTAATTTTCGACAACGAGATATTCAATTTTGACTAGTTTATTTTTATAGTAAAAAAAGTTAGTATAAAACGACTGAATAAATTGTCCTGCAGAAGTTAAGGTGATGAAAAGAAAAATTTTCCAGAATTTAGTTTTAAATTTTCTCCTTATAACATCGTTTGCTTATGGTAAAAATGGAATTCCTATAGATAAAATTCAAAATGACCCTTACTTTATGAACGGTTCGGCTTTGGAGCAGGAAGAATCCGATGAAAATGAAAGCTCAGGCTTAAACGAAAGCGGCACTCAAGGCGGTGCTCAAATGGATCCGAACAAACCTGATTTTTACAACAAGGAAAACTGGTCTGGCGGAATAAAAGGCGAAGATGATTCTTTCTCCATTCAAAATGATTCTGAAAAAAACAACGCAGGCAGCACTTCAGACACAGAAGAAAAATCATCCGCAGAAAATCAAGACTACACGCAAAATCAGCAGGAAGAAAACCAGCTGCTTAAAACAGATCAGGACTTGCGCTTGCCAGGAACTTTTCTGCCTTCAAACTGCCGGCTGAACTTTTCGCTTAATTACACGGCATTTTATTCTCCGTCTTTTACAGAAGATTTTTTGCAATCATACTTTAACGACTTTGCCGGATTTAATTTTAAAGGCTTGTCTTTTTCAGGAGAATACATTTTTAAAGGAAAGTCAGACACTCACAAATTTTCTTTAGGGCTGCTTGGTTCATGGAGTCTTCTTGAAAGTAATGCTGACCGTTATAATATAAGTGCTGACAAAATTACAGGCGACTTAACTTTAGGCTTAAAGTTTTTCCATAAGAATAGAAATCAAGTGAACATTTTTTTTGGCGCAGGAATACTTTACATTTACAATATGTTTCTTGAATACTCAAACGGCTTAAAGTCAGAGACAACAAACTGGTTATATCCTGATGTAGTGGCAGGCGGTTCGTATAATGTTTACATTTACAATCACTTTGGCGGAACTGCAGGTTTAACTTTACACTGGCCTGTTTTCACAAAAGGATTTTTTCCTCAGCTTGAAATTAATATAGGAATGGTAACACGTTTTTGAAAAACAGCAGAACTTTTAACTTACAGTTGATTTTTCTCGGTACGTTGGCATTAACTCTTTCATCATGCAGTTTTTTTCAGCAGGATTCCATTACTGATTATTTAAAAGATAAGGGCAATCGTGTTGAAATTGCAGAAACACATTTCAGTCATACTGTTCACATAGACAATGAAGGTTACATTTCAATTCCATCTACCGGCGACATGGACATTACGTTTTTGCTTCAAAATCCTCAGGGACTTAAAATTGATTATTGTCTCCGCTCGGAAATAGACGATAAAATCAACTATACAATAGAAAAATACAGCCGTTTTTACACAGAAATAGAAAAGGACATTTTTAAGTATACAAACAGTAAAACAAATATAAACGACGACACAGTTGTTTACGAATTGGGTCAGCAGCTTTTGTACAGAATTGAACGCAGTCAGCCAGGCGTAGATTTTAATCCTAAGCTTGGAGTTCTTGCGCAAAATTATACGTATGCACCTTCTGAAAGTGATTTTTACACTGATGAAGAACTTGCCTCATACGTTGAAGCATGGAAAAAAAGTTACGAAGACCTGATGATTGAAGTTCCTGCGCAAGAGCCTGAAAATTTTCATGCAAACATTCCGCTTTACCAGACAAAAATCCGCATAAACACGCCGCCGCCTTTTGTTCAGGGAAGCTGCATTATGGTGGACAGTTCACGGAAAAGCACAGACACAGACGGCAACTATGTAATTTGCTTTAATCTGCCGGATGCACTTTTTAATAAAGACGGAATTCACCGTGACGTTAAAAAAATTTACGTTACAGGTTTGGACTGCAATGACAGCGACAGAACAGAAAAATTTGAAAAAGGCATAGAGCTTGAAATTGATTTTGAAAACGAAACATTTACAAGTTTTTTCAATGAAAAGGAAACAGGCTTAGTTGAAAATTTAAAAAAGATTTCAGAAAATAACGGTTTCTATAATGACGGAATGCCTGCCGTATCTTTTACGCCGGGAAATCATCCTGTTTACATCTGGGACAACGGTCATTATTCTCAGCGGGATTCTGTTCACACTTACACAATCACACTGGAAGATGAAAAAGGCCTGCGCTCTGAAGTTAAACTGAACACCCGATATCTCCGGCTGGAAACTCCTTCGGCATATTGCAACGGAAAAAAATACAATGAAGGGGCAGTTACAATTCCTATTCCTGATGGAAAAACATACAATGTGCTGAATATGTTTGCTCCTGTAAAAGCAGTTGGAACTGTTGTAAAAAACATTCAGGACGCAAGTATTTATTATGAAATTTACAGTTTGAAATTTGACATAAGCCCCAACGGTGAATTAAAGCACGATGAATATGCTGATTATCAGGAAGGCTGTGTTCAAAACGAAAAAGATGTTTACTTAGTTGACAAAACGCTGTACGAAATTTTTGCTTACGGACGTAAAGACAAATATCTTGATTCAGAAGAGTCAAATTGGATTATTACAAGCGGTAACTGGAGACGTGTTCCTGTTGAAGTTGAAGTGGGACTTTCTGATTTACGGTGCGAGTTTGAATTTGACAAGGACAATATAATTATTCTTGTAAAGACAAAATCTAACGGAGAAGTTGTGCGGCTTTTTAACGACGGAACTGTTTCAGGAAAAGTTAAGCTTTACGAAAAAGACAAGGAAACTGGTGAAGAAGTTCTTTTAGGTGATGAAGAGGCTGCCGGAAGAATTGCATCTTTAAAAGTTACGCTTTGCCAGAATGTAGAAGAAAGCCCTCAGACAATCTACACTTTTATTGATAACGACAATCTTAAAAAAGAAGTCAGTGAATATGTTGTAGGTGAATCAGGCACAAACCTTCAGGTAACGGAATCTGAACTTACAGAAAAGCAGTGTGAAGCAGCAATAAATCTTGCGGAGTTTATAGCTCAGTCAAACGTTGATGATTTAAACAACCAGAACTTTTTCATAAAGATGGAATGTAAGCTTACAAGCGGCACAGAACTTATTGTCCCTGCCCAAAACATCACATTCGAAGAAGTCTACGTACAGGAATAACCGCCCCGGCGTACTTGCTCACCAGCCCCTCTCGACAAGTGCGAACTCGCAGGCAATCAATCCGCAATAAACTCCACCGCGTAGATTGATATTTAATTAAAATTGGAATAACATAAGCACTAAGGTTTTTATATTTTGAAAAAAGAGGAGAACTTATGAACAAAAATATTTGTCACTTTTTTTCATTAATAACAGTTTTTTTCCTTTTAGGATGCTCTTTTGGAGTAAAGGAAAAGTCATTTGGAAGTAACACTCCGGATCGCACTGGCGACTTGTCATCAATCAGTGTAAATGAAGTTTTTACAGACGAAAATGGAGATCAATGGGTTAAGTTAAAAATGAATTCATTGAACAGTCTGATAAAAAATTATCGTACAGTTATGCCTGATAATCCTGAACTTTATTTTTCAGTTACAGGCTCTACATCATTTGCAGACGGAGCAGGCCCTACAGCAGATACTTGGGACGACATTGAAGACGCAGATTGTTCAGCAGCAAAGTCTATAGAAACAGGTGAAGTTGTAGTTACACCTTTCTATGCAGAAGACGTAAACATTACAGACAACATTACGCTTGTACTTAAAGTTAAAAAGCTTTATTACCTTACAGCTTACGGCACAAGCAAATCTCCTGCAGTCATTTCTCAAGAAAAAGTTTCTGACTCTAAAGATCATACAAAAGATTCAATCTACGGTGATAAATCTAGCGGAACATTTCAAGATTATGATTCAGGCATAGGTGAATATAATACCGACAACGAGCATACTTACTACGCAGTTCGTGAAAAAATAATTGAAGGCTTGAAGGAAGATGCAGTTATAAAAGGAACAGTTGCAATTTACGTTGACATTGATAATAGCGGAAACGTTATCTTTAGGGAAAACAGTTCAACAGGTAATGAAATTGCCAACATAGTCATTCCAGCATCTACAAAAGGAATTGACGGTGCAGGTCAGCCAGTTATTATAATTGATTTACCTGACACAGCATCAGACACAACTCTTTCCGAAAGCAGCCGCACTATTAAAGCAGTTGAAGTAAAATGGACTCCTCGTGATGCTGCCGGTATATCTGGAAGTTTTGTTTATGACGTTTCCACTTTAGGCGGAAAAAAGATAGAGTTTAAGCCATACGTTGCAGTTGGTACATACGACCTTGACATTTCATTCCTTAACACAGAAGCATCTGAATATGCAACAAAAAAGAACGATGTATTTGCTTTACACGACGTTTTAACTGTATGGAAAAACCAAAAGTCAAAAATCCTTGGTACATCTTCTTTCTATTCAGGAACAGAACTGGTACAGGCAAGTGAAGTAGATGCAGTATTTGACGGAACAGAAGCTGACTCACAAACAGCTGATACAGTACAGACTATGTCAGCCGGTACTTCTTTCTTAGGAACAGATGCAGACGACTACAAAAGCAAGTATTATACATTTACAGTAAACGACGTTATTAAATTCCAGCGTACAGTATTCTACGTAAGCGGAACAGGAGCTTCTCTTCCTGCAGCAACAGGTACACCAGACGGTTCTTTGTTCAATCCGTTTGCAACAGTTCAGGATGCAGTTAACGCAATTATAGTTCAACGTGCAGCACTTTATGATTCAGCATCTGCTGCCGGAAATGATGCAACTGACTGGAACATTGTTCTTGATGGAGCAGAAGCTGCACCTGCAGAAGTTTCATTTACAAATATTGCTGCTACTTACGAAGGTATAGTTTTACCTAGCGATTTAGGCGGAAACACTGTAACTTGCGATGCCGCACAAGCCGCTTTAGCTGCAGCAAAAGGAATGAACCTTACAATCCGTGCATTTAAATCAGCAAACAGAGCAACATTAAGCAAGAACGTAACATTCGTAAATGCAAACAATGGTGCATCTGACGGATTAGACGCTTTAGGTACTTACGCAGCAAGCTCAGACGGAGTAAGACTTTATCTTGTAAACTTTGACTGGAACGGTTCAGCAGATACAGATAAGTTTGAACTTGGTGCAGACTGTTACCTTTCTAACTCATCTATTTGTTCTGACTTGACAACACACGCTCCTAGAACTGGTTACGTACAGCTTAATGCAGCACAGACAGATGTAACAGGAAACGGCGTATTCTATATGGATTCAACAGATGCAACATCAACAGTTAAAAACATAGTTGTGTCAGACGGAAATACACCTTCTTCAGGCGGATACGGTCATACAGTATTGAATTATCTTTATCACCAGGTAAATACAGATGTATCAGGTACAATTGCAGACTTCCGTTCAGTAATTGTTGCAGATCCTGATGCAAAAGATTTCAGTTCAAATGCTGCTGAATACAGTGAAGCTACAAGATTTGCCGTACAAGGTGCAGGAAGTGCTGCTACAGGTAATTACTACAACAGTGATGCTCGTGCACTGACTCAAGGCTTAAAGAAAGTTCTTGATGTTGATACGGAAGTCGGCTCAAGCTCTTACGGCTGCATAATCGTAAAATCTAAGGATACTTCTGTTAAGACAACATTCGATGCAGGTAACTACACCGGAACAATCAGCATGACACCTGTTGTACTTACTAAGACAGATATAGCAAGTGGAGATGCTGCTTTAAGAACAATTACAGGAACTTTAACTGTAAAATCACAGGATCCTGTAACGTATCCTGCAAATGATACTTTCGTTATTAATGCACTTAAACAAGAAGCTTCAGTTACAGACGGTAAGGGCAACAGTGATTTGACAGACGGTTCTATGATTATTTATCTTGCAGAATCTGAAGATGAAAATTCTAATGTTGATGCGGAAGCAAATAGTTGGATTACAGTAAATTACATTACAGCCGTAGCAAGTGGTGATGAAACCGAAGCATCTTACCAATTCTCTGTAGTATTAAACGAACTCTTTGCAAATACAAATGCGGACAATTACTACTTAAGGGTTTACTTTGAACTTGGAACACCAAGCATGGCAACTAGTCCAACTCCATTCTCTGAAACATTCAGAATTTCTATTACTGACTAAAGTAAATAAAGAAAGCTGAAGTTGAAAAAAGAAGGCCCCGATTTCCAAAAGAAGTCGGGACTTTCTTTTCAAGTCATCATTTGAAGTTTTATAATTTACAGGCGGAGGCTTAGACAGATGAAGAAAATATGTAACACAGCTATTGCCCTGCTTATTTTTCTATTATTATCTGGCATTACAAGTTGTAAAACAGAAGAAGAATTCACTACTCACTGGGAAACTTTTTCAATTGATGTTGAAAATCATTTTGATGAAGTAAGAAATACAATTTTGCAGAAAACCGGTAAAGTTGAAGCAGATAATGATGAAGGCTATGATTTTTGCAAGTACACCGTTTCCGCTGACAGTTCAATAACTGCAAGCAGCATAAATAACATTTCCCTCCAGAACATTGGCTATAACGTATGCGGCTTTGAAGGAAGATTTAAATGTGAAAACCCGGAAAGTACGCCTGTTGGAGAATACGGATTTTTGCTGAACGTTAACCTTGATGAAAGCAGTTTCTACATGATTTCCTTTACATCACAGGGAACTATTGTAATTTATCATTACGGTGGCGGAACCGGCAAAGAACCTATAAAAGCAGAAATGACTGAAATAGCACAAATCCTTTCAACGTCAGAATCAAATCCTATAAAAGACAAATCAATTTCCAATACAATTAAAGTTGAAACAGTCAGCGAAAATCAGATAAACATTTACATAAACGATACGCTTGTCTATGAGTTAAAAGGTCTGGCTTCCAACAATAAGCGCGGCACACTTGGTTTCTTCCAGATGATGAATATTGAAAAAGAAACGATTTTTATGCGCGGCACTCCAATGGTTTCAAAATATCAGATTACGAAACTTCAGCGCTATTAATTCCACAAACTTGAAGGATTAACTGTAATGCCGTTTTTGTAAACAGTAAAATGTAGGTGCGGTCCTGTACTTAATCCTGTGCTTCCGACTTTTCCAATTACCGTGCTTGTTGTAACGTGAGCGCCTTTTTTTACAAGAATCTGGCTCATGTGGCCGTAAAGTGATTTATATCCCGAATGATGTGTAATGATTACGTAATTTCCGTAAGTGTTGCTCCAGCCTGCAGTAGTTACAGTTCCGTCTAAAGCTGCATAAATTGAAGTTCCTGTCTTGCAAGCCATGTCAATTCCAGAGTGGAAAGTTCTTCTTGAAGAATCAAACGGATTTTTGCGGTATCCGTATGGTGAAGAAATGTAATATCCGCCTTTAAGTGGACGCTTGAAAAGATCGCCGTTAATTTCCTGACGTGTTACCCAGTCAAGAAGTGCATCCGGCACAAAAAGTGTTTTTCCTGCAGAAAGTTCTTCGTCTAAAGAAAGATTGTTCAGTAAGGCACATCGCTGGGCATCTACGTTATACTTTTTTGAAATAGATTCAACTGTTTCGTTTCCTGTTTTAACTGTATAAAGAATTCCAGGCTCAGAAGGAATGCGCAGATACTGTCCGATTTGAATTAAACGTGAAGAGCGGATCTGGTTTACGCTTATAATTGTATCTTGAGTAACGCCGTACTTTTCTGCAATCATGCCAATCATGTCGCCGCTTTTAACTCTGTAAGTAAAGTAGGTGATTTTATTGTCCAGCGTATCAAGGTCAGAAAAATTTTCCGAAACAGGCAAGTCTTTGTCATTTTCAAGAATTGCATCGGCATAAAGAGGCAGACCCGGTGTATCAAGTCCGCCTTGTCCCGAAGTCTGATTGCGAAAATGTATAAATGCAAATGTACCGCCGGCAACTACAGCCGCAGCTGCTAAAGTAGAGCAGGCATATATAGCAAACGCCTTAAGTTTCATTTTAAATTCCAGTTTTTTACTATAGCACATTCCGTTCAAAATCTCAATTTTTTTCATCGTTGCACACCTTTTTGTTTAATCCTATGAGGTAAGTTTCAAATGATTCTGAACGGCAGGCTTCCGGCTTAAATCCTCTTGCAGAAGTAAAAATTTCCCGCATTTTCATAAGAAGTTTCTGCTGGTCGCCATTCTGGAAAATCTTAACGCAAAAGTTTCCGCCTGGTTTAAGCATCTTATCTGCATACCAGATAGCCATTTCCACAAGACCTTTTGAACGTAAAGTATCAATCGTCCTGTTGCCTGTAGTTAAAGGAGCGGCATCACATACAACTAAATCGTAAGGTCCCTGCTGCTTTATTTGAGTGCGTATTTCTTCGCTTAACAAATCACCCTGAAAAAAAACAAGATTTTCTGCTGTAACAGTTTTTGCCAGCGGATTAAGGTCACAGGAAACAACTTTTCCCGAACCGCTTAAATTCCGTAAAAGCCATGTTGTCCAGCTTCCCGGAGCAGAACCTAAATCTAATGCAACTGAGCCTTTTTTTAACATTCCGAATTTCTGGTCAATTTCCTGAAGTTTATAAACGCTTCTTGCAGGATAACCTTCCTTGAATGCTTTTTGAGACCAGAAATCAGGCTTACTGTAACTGTTTTGTTTTGATGCCATACTTAAGTGTCGGCAGTTTTTTTCATAAAATAAACCTGAAAATAAACCTGACTTGCAAAAAAACTTTAGAATAAGCTAAAATCACTTTATGAAACTTGACGATTTCCAATTTTTGCTGGAAGTTCACAGAGATTATGAGTTCAGCTTTAGAGGCACAACTTACGAAATCATTGCAGAAAAAGAAAACGGAACTTTGCGGTATTATTTTGGCGAAAAATATTTTCAGAGAAAAAAATACGAAGACTTTAACGATATGGTTGCAAATGTTTTTGTAAAAGGCTGTTACTTGCGGAATATAATAGAAGACTGCTTATGAAAAAAGACGATTTACTTCTTGTAATTGATATGCAGAATGTTTACAAAAAAGGCGGAAAGTGGGAATGTCTGAATACAGAAAAAGCTGCATCAAATGTAAACAGAATAATTGATTTTCCCAGATTTAACGGTAATGCACTTTTCACAAGATTTATTGCAGATGAAAAAGCCTTAAACGTGTGGGCTGATTATAACGTAAAATATTCTGACGTAAACAATAACAGTTTTGCAAATGAAATGATTCCTGAACTGAAAGATGCACTGAAAAAGTTTCCGCTGTACACAAAAAGCGTTTACTCTTCTCTTGCAGTTCCTGAAGTTGCAGCTGAATGTAAAAAGGCAAAGCGTGTAGTTGTTGCAGGCGTAGTTGCTGAATGCTGCGTTTTGTCTACAGTTTTAAATTTAATTGACGAAGGAATTTACGTAATTTATTTAACTGACGGCGTTTCCGGTTTAGACAGACCTAAAGAAACGGCAACTGAACTTATTCTTTCAGGATTGCAGCCTCTTCACGTAAAAATGATGACTACTCAGGAATATCTTGAAGAAAAGTAAATTCTTATTTTTTTGCAACTATAACCATAGTTTCTGCATTGTAGTCGTAATTGCGCAAGTCAAATCCGCCGTAAACCTGTGCACTGGAAAATCCGCATTTCAGTATTGTGTCACGTAAATCTGCTGCAGAATACAGCCGCTGGACAAAAGTGTGCTCCATTCGTGAACCGTCATTATTGTCAATCAAAGTCCAGGAAGAACGCAAGCCTTCCCATGCACCAGTCGGCTCAAACTTTGTAAGGACAGTTTTTCCCGAACGCTCAAACCATTCACCTTCCGTAAAATGCCGGACAGCTGTTTCCCTGCTTATGCACTCAAGTATAAAAGTTCCGCCTTTTTTCAATGAACAGGCAACTCTTTTTAAAATCTTTGTGTCGTCGTCAATTGAATCGCAATAACCGAATGAATTGTAAACATTTATTGCTGCGTCAAAAAGCTTTTTTGTTTTAAAAGTGCGCATATCATGATTTATAAAATTGATTTCTACGTTTTCGTCTTTTGCCATATCAAGTGCTGCATCTAAAAAAGGCTGGGTTATGTCAACTCCCGTAACGTTAAGGTTTTCAAGTGCAAGTTCTATGGAAATTCTTCCAGGTCCGCAGCAAACGTCAAGTATTGAACTTCCGTCTTTAAGTCCTGCAATTTCCCTGCATCTGGCGGCTATTCCCTTTGCTTCTGCCCAATGCTGTTCGTCAAACATAACAGGCCCGTAGTTTAGCCAGAAATTTTCGTTTTCAAACCATTCTTTTTTTGAAGCCATAAGCGCTCCTTGTCTGCAGCTGAAGTTTATATCAGAAAAATGCACTGAAACAAAATAAATTTACTGAATATTAAATCTTAATGTTGAATAAATCAACCTTTGAATGTATACTTGTCATATGTCCGATAAAAAATTTACGGTTTTAGATCTTCTTGATCTTGATTTAAAAGGATACGACTCTCTAAACCTTCACTGTATTGCAGGAAGATCAGGGCTTTCAAGAATGCTGACTGTTCCTGATATAAATCGTCCTGGTCTGGCACTTTCCGGTTTTTATGAATCATTTGCGTATAAAAGAGTTCAGCTTTTTGGTCGGGGAGAATACGCTTACCTTCAAAAGCTCTACAATGAAAACGACATCTATACAATAGAAAAATTTTTCTCTTACGAAATTCCATGTGCAGTTTTTACACACAGCATTACTCCGGACGAACGTTTTTTAATGTACGGTGAATCTTCTGGCTGTGCTATTTTGCAGACTGATCTTGAATCTTCTGAATTTTCCCAGAGACTGTTGCGTGTTTTCGGGAATATTTTTGCGCCAAGAAAAACAGTTCACGGCGTTCTTGTAGAAGTTTACGGTATAGGCATACTTCTTATTGGTGACAGCGGTGTTGGAAAAAGTGAAACTGCTCTTGAACTTATTGAACGAGGTCATCGTCTTGTTGCAGATGATACTGTAGAAATGCGCTGTGTAAACGGAAATACAATTCTTGCCAGAGGCGCTAATAAAATGATTAGTCACCACATGGAAATACGTGGCTTAGGCATTATAAACATTTCCCAGCTTTACGGTGTAGGTGCAATTCGTGAACAAAAAGAAATTCAGCTTGTTGTAAAACTTGAAACATGGGATCAGAACAAAATTTACGACAGGCTTGGAACAGAAAAAATTACTACAGATCTTCTTGGTGTAAAAATTCCGCTTATTGAAGTTCCTGTAAAACCAGGGCGTAACCTGCCTATCATTATAGAAGCTGCTGCAATGAATGAACGCCTTAAATCTATGGGATATTTTTCTGCAAGAGAGTTTAACCAGAACGTTCTTAAATGGATTGAAACTGGTGAAGCTGCAGCAAATTATTACACCAGCGACGATACTTACTAACGGCTTAAATTTGTAGGAAGATTCGTTTTCCTCATGTTATAATTTTACAATGATTTTTTTGGGAGCTATTTATTATGGTAGAAAAACTTTTAACGGTCAGAAACAGAGCAGGAATTCACGCACGTCCGGCTGCATTAATTGCTCAAACTGCAAACAAATTTGAATCAGAAGTTATTCTTGAAAGAGACACAACTACTGTAAACGCAAAATCAATTATGGGCGTTATTACAATGGCTGCCGGGTACAATACAACTTTAACTCTTAAAACAGAAGGTTCAGACGAAAAAGCTGCTGCTGATGCAATCTTTAACCTTTTTGAATCAAGATTTGAAGAAGAATAGTTTGTATTTATATCATTAAATTTTAAAGAGAATTGTTATGAGAGCGTTAACTGACAGGCAAAAAGAAGTTCTTGATTACATTGCCAATTTTACAGACGAAAATGTATATCCGCCAACTGTAAGGGAAATAGGCGAGCACTTTGATATTTCTCTCAGGGCTGTTCAAGATCATGTGGCTGCTTTGCAAAGAAAAGGATATCTTACACAGTCACAGCGTCGTTCCCGTTCGCTTAAAGTGTTAAAGGATGAGCGCAAAAAAGAGCCTGAACTTTTTGTTTCAAAAGTGCCTCTTCTTGGAACAGTTGCTGCAGGAAAGCCTTTACTTAGCGAAGAAAATTTCGATGGATTCGTTACTTTGACAGAACCTTTCGTAAAGCCTGGAAAAACATATTTTGCACTTCACGTAAGAGGCACAAGCATGATAAATGCCGGTATACTCGAAGGTGATCTTGCAATAATAGAACAGTCAGAAATTGCAGTTGACGGTCAGATTGTAGTTGCTGTAGTTGATAATGCCATTACGTTAAAGCGTTTTTACAAGGAAGCGTCACGTATCCGCCTTCAGCCTGAAAATCCTGACTTTCAGCCTATTTACTGCCAGGACGTGCACATTGTAGGAACTTTAACAAGCATAGTACGCACTTACTAACGGGAATTTCATCTTATGGCAGACACTGGAATTTATCTTTTTACAGGACCGGAAGCAGGCGAAAAAAATGAAGCTATAGAAAACATAAGGCAGACTGTAAAAAAGCAAAGCGGAACTCTTGACGAATACAAATATTACGTTTCTGATATCCGTGTTGCTGATGTTGTGGCTCAGCTTCAAAACGTAAGTCTTTTTTCTTCGGCACTTTTCATTGTTCTTTGTAACGCAGAAGAAATAAAAAATAAAGATGACATCAAGCAGATAACTTCCTGGGCAGCTTCAAATTCTTCAAACACGCTTATTCTTGTAACAGATGAATTTTCCGTAGACAAAAAACTTGACGAAGCAGTTCCTTCAAATCACAAGCGCAAATTTTTTGAATTGTTTGAAAACAAAAAGGAACAGTGGATTGTAAACTTCTTTAAGAAAAACAATTTCAACATTACGCCTGATGCAGTAAGCGAAATTCTCAACATGGTAGAAAATGACACAGAAACACTGCGTTCAGAATGTTCAAAATTCCTGTACTGCTTTGAAAGAAGCCACACAGTTTCCGTCTCTGATGTAAACAAAATTCTAACTCACAATAAAGAAGAAAATGCCTTTACTTTATTTGACTCAATGTGCGAACCGGGCAAAAATCCAAATCAGCGTTTTGAAAATGCAGTTGAAATCCTGAACAAAATCCGTATTTCAAAAGAGTCAAACAGCGTAATGCTTATTTCAGGACTGGCATATTGTTTCCGTCAGCTTAAAACATGGCACGCTTTAACTTTTAAAGGCAAAGTCCCTTCAACCGCAGAACTTAAAGCCGCAAGACTTGACTCTAAGACTAATCAGACACGGTACAAAAATGCATCAGCAGTCTGGTCACCTGGAGTAACAGCCAGCATACTTTCACTTCTTGGTGCAACAGATATGGCTATAAGGGAAAACGGAACTGCAATGGAAGACACACGCCTTATTATGATGATTTATTCCATCGTAATAAAAAACGGACTTTACTGTGCTCAGTATGAGTAAATGTTCTGCCTGCTTTTTCTGTTAAACTGTTAAATTGTTAAAGAGTCATTCCGCCAAGAATGTTTTTTAAAGCAACAAGTTCGTCTTTAGTAAGAGTTACGCCCTTGCTCATTTTTTCGTGATCAGGTGACCATGAACGGATATCGTATTTAGGCTCTCTGTCATTCCACGAAACAAGATTAAGCTCCATTTTCCATCCGCCTTTACCTTCCGAAAGAACTCCGAAATGCTGTGTGATAGAAGATTTAATTGTACTTTCCATATTTTTCTCCAAATAAATATCTGTATTTATTATACCACCTGATTTAACAAAATCCGCAAAAAAGTGCAAAGAAAAAATACTATTTAAACACAACATTGCTTTATTGAAGTTATATTAAATGTGTAGTAAATTAAAAGCAAAAAGTTAGATTTTTCTGGGAGGAAAAATGATAAAAGTTAAACATTTACCAGCAGTCTTCCTTGCAAGTACGGCAATTATATTTGCTTCTTGTGGTTCAACTCCGGAAGCTGAACCTGCTCCAGTAGAAGATGTTGTAAAAGACGTAGTGGAAGAAGTTAAGGAAGAAATCCCTGTAGAAGATTTCAGTGAAGAAAATAAATCCCTTCTTGAAAAAGTTGAAGAGTCCAGAAATGCAGCAATTCAGGCTGGTGCTGAAGATGCAAACAAATCAGCATTTGACGCAGTTGAAGCTGAATATAATGCAACAAAAGCCCTTATAGAAAACAGCCCGGCAGTTGATTATTCAAAAGCATTAAGTGATATTGACAGCCGCTATCAGGCACTTCTTGCCTACACAAATGCAAAAGCTAAAAAAGACAAAGTTGATGAGTTGAATTTTGCTGCTTACAATCAGAATGCATACAACGAAGGTTGCAGGGTTTTAGATGAACTTGCAGCTCCGGAAGCAAACATTGCAGCAGGTGAGTCGCTTCTTAAACAGGCTCAGGCTGCAGAAGCAAATTTTGACCTTGTTCTTACAGCAGGATGGCGTGCACTTGCAAAAGATGAACGTACAGAAGCATTTAAGGCAAAGAAAGATGCAGACAGTGTTAAGGCAAGCGTTTCTAAAAAGTCAGAATATGATGCTGCAGTTAAGAATTTTACTTCTGGTGATTCAAATTACGTAACTGGAAATCCGGAAGGCGCATATTCAAATTACAAACAGTCAAAAGAAACATTTACAGCTTTGTATGAAGAAATTAAAGACAAGCGTGCTGCTGCCCAGAAGTTAATTGATGATGCAAAAGAAAGAGTTGCTCAAAGTGAAAAAGTTGCCGTTGAAGCTGATGCAAAAGCTCCTCTTGGTGATGATGCAGTTGAAGGTATTGAAGCAGAAGATTCTAAACTTCTTGAAGATGATGATTTTACGGAAGCAGAAAATTCTATTGTTGCTGTAGAAGAATCTCTTGAAGGCGAAGAAGAAAGTTCTGATGAATTTGTTAAAAGCGAAAAGTCTGATATCGAAAAAGCAATTCAGGATGCTGTAAAAAGCGTTGAAAGTTCAGTAGAAGAAATGGAAACTGAAACAGAACAGGCTTTGGAAACAATTAAGGCTGAAACAGAAGAAGCTGCAGGAGATGAAAAATGAAAAAAATAGTATCAGTTTTTGCCATCGCTTTAATTAGTGCAGCTGCATTTGCTGTAAGTTACAAAAACAACACATATCAGAAACTTGCACAGGAATATACTGTAAAAGCTCAGAAAGCCCTTGATGCAGGTGAATACGTTCTTGCAGAAGAGTACGCTCAAAAAGCAGAAGAAAATGCTGCCCTTTCAGAAGAGTTTATCCGCAAAATGATGCTTCGTGACGGTGCTGATAAAAACATTACTCTTGCAAAAAACCGTATTGAAGCCGTAAAATCAATTAAAGGTGACGTAAACTTTCCTATGGCTTACGAAACTGCAGTTAAATATCTGGAACAGGCAAATGCTGCTTACGAAAAAGAAGATTACGAAAACGCTTCTGCAACAGCTAAACTTGTAATAGAAACACTTGCAGGTGTTTACGAAATTACGCCTCTTCCTAAATATTACGTTGTTCGTCCTTGGGCAACAGACAGAGACTGTTTCTGGAACATTTCCGGCAGACCTTACGTTTACAACAATCCGTTCCTTTGGGAAAACTTGTACGAAGCAAACAAATCAGAGCTGCCTGATCCAAAAAATCCTAACCTTATACTTCCTGGAATGAAGATGGAAATTCCTTCTTTAACAGGAGAATATCGTGACGGTGTCTACAGTCCTGATATAAACTACACGCCATATCAAGGCAAATAATAAATCAGTGTTCCGGATTAAGTTCGGGCTGACAGAAAAGGCTCAGCAGTCTTAAAAAGATTAGCCGGGCCTTTTTTATTGCCGCTGTGGAAAAAGTGTATTCTTCTTTGCAAGAAACAAACCTACTGCCGATGCCATAAGTGCGTGCTGGAACTGTGGCGAACCGACTTTTTCAATAACTTCTTCAACAGGCATTTCAAGGCAATTCAGGAATTCATCTTTATCAAGATTCTGCTTGTTTCCAAAAGACAAATCGAATGCGCAAAAAATATGAACATGATTTGCAAAAAGTGCAGGGTTAGGATTTAAGCTTCCTAAGTGAATGATTTTTCCTGCAACAGCTCCAGTTTCTTCCAGAAGTTCACGCTCAGCACCTTTAACCGGCAATTCATCTTTTTCAATTACGCCGCCTGGAAACTCAAGGCTTAAAGCTTTTTCACCGTGACGCCATTGCTTTACCATTAAAAAATTTCCGTTATGAACAGGCATTACAATAGCCCAATCGCTGGCTTCGTTTACAATGTATTTTCCTAGCTGACCGTCCGGACCTTGCGAAAGCCTTTCTGTTACGTTAAAAACAGGTGTTTCAAAAACAACACGCCGCTCTTTTTCAGTCCATATTAAGTTTTCATCCATATTTTAGATTATATAGCCCCAGATATAACAAAACAAGTATTGCTGAAACAAAGTGCAGGTGATATCGTTCAGGCGCCGCCGCCCCAGCGTACTTGCCCACAAACCGCAACTTACTCCAGAACACTGCACATAAGCGCCTGCTCTTCTTTTTCAGAGTGAGCCGCAAAAGTTAAAGCCTGCACTTATTTGAAAAGACCCTCTCGAAAAGCCTGCTCACTTCTCCCGAAGAACAAAAAATTTTGACCATTTAATTACAACAGTTTATAATATAATAATCCAGGTGCACACAAAAGGAGGAAACTATGGCAGTAATAACAATTTCAAGACAGGTAGCAGCATTAGGAGATGAAATAGCAAAATCACTTGCAGAAAAACTTGGATACAAATTCGTAGACCGCAAGCAGATAGAATCAAAAATAGTAGAATTAGGATTTCCTCTAAGCAAACTTCCCAAATACGATGAACGCAAGCCGGGATTTTTTGCAAGCTTAGCCAAAGATCGTGACGAATACTTAAATTACCTTCAGCTGGCAGAACTTGACGCAGCAAAAGACGGAAACTGCATTTTAATCGGACGTGCATCATTCATAATATTAGATACAATCCAAAACCTTGTACCAATAAGATTTGTTGCAAATGATTCAGTTCGCCTTGAACGCCTGAAAAAAGAATTCAACTGGACAGATAAACAGGCACAGGGACGCATCAACGAAAGTGACACTAACCGCAAAGGATTTCACAAAAGTTTCTTCAATATAGATAACGAACAGTCACACCATTACCTTTTGACACTGAACACCGCACTTTTAGACGTAACACAAAGCGTACAGATAATCGAATCACTGCTGAAAACATACATAACGCCGGAAAAAGAATCAGCAGGCAAACAGAGAATTCAAAATCTTTTAAAAGCACAGACTTTAGTGAACAAGCTTGTATTTGAACACAAACTCAACATAAACTTCCTCCACGCTGATATAAACTTAGACGGAACAGTCATAACACTTCAGGGAGTTGCAGACAGTCACGTCGCAGTAGAAAAAGCAATACAGATATCAGCAAAAATATGCCCGAGTTGCGAAATAAAATCAGCAGTAAGCATAGTGCAGGAGTTTAAAATGTATCATCAGTAAGGGTTTGAAATAACATAATTTTAAGATTCGATTTAAAAGATATTTTTTGTAATTATAGACAGAAAGGAAATAAAACCTTATATTTTAAATATGAAAGTTTCAAATAGATTGACATTATCCCGTGTAATCGCAGCACCTTTGTTGATTTTAATATATTTTATTCCGGAATGGTTAGATTGTCGGAACGGAACAATTATTCCTATAATATCAGTTGCACTCAGCATACCGCTTCTGGCAATGGCAGAACTTACAGATTATCTCGACGGACATTTTGCGCGTAAATATAACGAAGTAAGTGATTTCGGCAAGTTATTTGATCCTTTCGCAGACGTATTTCTTCACCTTTCAATGTTTACGTGTTTTGTCTTTTCAGGATATTTGCCTGTTATCCTCTACGTTTTGATTTTCTTCAGGGAATTCGGACAGAATTTCTTGAGAATGGTTGCAGCTAAACAAGGCACGGCAATCGCAGCAAGAAAAGGCGGAAAACTTAAAACTGTATTCTATGTAATCAGCTGTTTTGTTGCATTGGCACAGGAATCACTTGTACGCACAGGTTTAGTTTCAATTCTGGGAATTCAGGAAGCAATGCCGGTTTTCCTTTACATAGGCTGGTTCTTCTTTGGAATATGCGTACTCTTAGCATATGTAAGCTTTGTTGATTATCTGAAAAATTTCGGTTCAGTTATAAAAGAATTAATATAACACTTGCATAAAAGCGCCTGACAAAATCAATAAAAAAGTTTTTTAAGGATAATCAAAACAATGAAAAAAGTTTGGAAAATCTTTTCTATTAACTTTCTTGCTGTAACAGTTTATCTTTTTTTATCAGCATCAATTTTTTCGTCATGCAAAACACCGCAAGCCGTATACGCATCAGTTTCCGAAGATGCAAAATTCTACAAAAAAGTTGAAACTTCCTTAAATTCGCCTCCGTCAGTTTTCCTGCAGGACGTATCAATGGAAGAAAACATCAACGGCAATTATCCTGAACACATTTACATAAAAACAAGAACACAGACATTTACAAAAGGCTACGAATTTATGATTCGAAGCGGCAAACTTCTGTATAAAGCAAAAGATGAAACAATGTGGCAGCGTTATTGCAAGACAGGACTTCCAGAAGGTGCAGAATTTGTCACTGAGATCTTTGGCGACTCAAACTGCGTTTTTGTATTCGATGAACAGGGAAGACTTTACAGAACTTACACAGAAAAAGAAGTACGCAAAAGTGCAGCCAGTCCTTTTTACGTAAAGCCTTTTACATGGATTTATTTGTTCGGCTGGCCGGAAAGCGTAGTGTTTAAGCAAGGCGTACTTGCAAAAAATAATCGTGCATGGGCAATGGGCGCACGCCGTAAAGACGTTTTGTGGCACGAAGACATTTTTGGAAACCAGCATCACTACGGAACAATGGGTCTTGAAACAATCTACTTTTTAACAGAAAGCGGAAATGAAATTCGTTTTACAGATTCAGGACTTCCGGCAGATCTTTCAAAATCATTTTTAACACCTGAAAACGGAAGGTTTATAGCAGTAAATTTAAGCAATTCAGCATCTACGAATTTCATCATCGGCGACAAAGGTACAATGTACACAAGATTAATTGACTTCGACACAATGGGCTGCGATCCCATGTTCTTCAAGTACACATACGAACCCTTTGAATCAAAGTACAGCGGCAGTGAATATCGCTCAAACTACGAAAACTGGGCACTTCCGGCAGAAGACTGGTACAGGCAGCCGGACATAAAGCTTGAAGGAAAAGCCCGTCTTACAAAATACATATCAATTCATCAGAACGGACAGGGAAATCAGGCTCGTGAACTTAGAGTAGCAGGACTTGACTCAGAAGGCAACACAGGATTTTACACAAAGCAGATTTTCGACACACAGTGGCAGTTTGAAAAAGTCAGCCTTTATTTTTCAGAACATGATTTCTTAGGCGGAACAAGCGAATGGGGAGCTCCAGCAGAATACGCCTTTAAAGGAAGCGCTTACGTAGACGGCAAGGCAGTAGAAAACTTAACAGTTCAAGTAGAAGATTTTACACTTACAAACGAAGGAAAGTTTACTCTTACCTTTACAATGGCGAAAGACGGATGGACTGAATCAAAAAAGATAAAATTCTACAACGTGGAAATGTGGACTTATATGCCTCGCTTTAATCCTGGAAAAGACGGAGTGCCAAGAAACTACTTTATTACACCGGAATTCACCGAACAGGATCTTAACTGTAAACATGAAGAGTTTTCTTCTATATTAAAGAAGATGTTTGAAGACTTTAACAGAAAAACATTCAGCATAAAAAGTTCAGCCACAGAAAATTATCTTGAACTTAACTGGCAGACTGACAGCGGAGTATTCGCTAAAAAAGAAAAGTTTATAATCTTCCTTGATAAAATCGGCTCGTCAGGAAATCCGCGTACATTAAAAGCACTTTATCTATACGAAGAACCAACAGTAAAAGCATTTAACTCATCAGAAAACCTTATTTTAGAAAAAGAAGTCTACACCCAGAATGATGTTGAACCGCTTAAAAACATTATAGAAAGCAACAAACGTTATGCAAAACTTTTAAAAGGTCAGCTGGAAGTCTTTAACGCATACAAGCACAATACAAACAAATCACGCTGGGAATGGAACCTTGCAGATTTAGTACTGTCAATTACATTCCTTAACCAGATAGACTTTCCTAAAATCAAAACAGTATCAATGTATTCAAGCGACATCTTCAGCGCCAACGCAGACAATTACGGCACAAGCTACGAATATATGAGCGTAATTTATCCCCACGTAATAAGCCTTACATTGCAGCGTGCAGAAAAGTACACAAAAATCCTTGAGCAGCTGGAAAAACATCAGACAGCAGAAAATCCTGAGCAGTACAAAAACAGCTATGCAGAATATTTTACGGCACTTAATCTGGAAAACACTTACAAAGGAACAGCCATACAGCAGGAAAAATCGGCAACACTTTTACGCATAACAGACATACCGCTTTATCCGGGCTATGTGCTTTTTACCCAAAACGAAGCAGGAGAACCGGAACAAATCTTAATCCTTGAACTGCAGAATTTTGAAACCCAGGCAGCAGAAGCACTTGAAAACGGTGAGCAGGAACTTGAATGTAAAATTATCTTCCATAAAACAGCAGAGAATGAAAAGCTGGAAGAAGAGTATTTCGGCGTAAAGAAGATTGAAACCAAGAAAGGCAAGCTTATCTACAGCAACGGAAAAATAAAAATTAAAGCAGGCACAAAAACCATTTTTGAAACGTAAGATATTTTCCATTCGGGCGGCTTTTTGTTCCACTCTACTTCGTTCCGTTCCACAAAAACCGGGCTTTCCGCCCTTCGCTCACGCTCATTGACTTAACAAAAAAACTCCGTCTTTTTGTTAAGTCAACTAAAGGGGCTCCAATCCCTGCCGCAAGCAAGCCCGAGACCACTGAAAAAGTTTCAGTTTTTTTTACTAAAAAAACTGAATAAACTAGAATTCTGTTATACCTGATTTTATTTTTGTAAGGTATAAATTTTTTAAGGACTATTTTTTCTTATTTTTCATTCATAAGAGTCGTTATTCGCTTTAAATTCGTGACAAAGATTACACAGGCACCTTGAATTTTAGTTGCATAAAGGCCATTGCCGACACTTCGATCGTAACCATGAACATTTTTTAGTTCATTGTTTTTTGCTTCAATCTTGTAACGCTCTTTAGAGAGTTCCTTAAAATCTTTTGTTTCCTGAAATTCTTTCTGCTTTTTGTGAGTTTCAGACATTATTGTGACTGTAAAATTTTTCCCTCTATTTTTTCTTGGATGACATTCATCTTTATATGGACAGTTTTCACATTTTATTTTTGAAAAATTAAATGAATATCTTATGTTGCGACCTTTTCGTCTGTCTTTTATTATATTCATTGAATCCGCAAGAAATCCAGCTTTACACTGGTAAGTTTCAGCATCTTTGTTATAAATGAATCCATTTTCTTCTTCCTTTCTGTTTCCGTCTGTAATTACAGGATTTAATCTTGAAATCAATCTGAAATTTTCTTCTCCATCTTTATCTGTCTGATTTGCCAGATCCAGATTATCTTTTCCTGAATATGCCCTGTCTCCGATAACATTTTCAACCTTGATTCCATTCTTTCGGCTTTTTTCTACTAGTTCGGGAAGCTCTTGTCCGTCAGGCTTTTCTCCGCTTGTAACGATTGCTGCACAGATAATTCGTTCAGGAGTCATTGCAATGTGTGTTTTGTAGCCAAAGAAAGAACTATCCTTTGTTTTGTGCCCGATTTTAGCATCTTCATCCTTTGATTTATAAAGTTCTTCCCTGGTATCTTCCATGGTCTCTTTTAATAGATTGAGTTTTTCTTTTACGGCTGGAAGATTTGGAACAACTGGCATATCTTCAATTGTTTTTACAAGAATTTCGCAGTATTCAATTTCTTTCTCTATTGAATCTTCTGCATTTTTTTTAGGCATCATTTTCTTTGTTTTTTCATCAGCTTCGTAAACTGCATGTCGTAATTTTTTTGACTGTTCCTTTAAAACTTCCCTGATTGGATGATTATTGTATCGTGATTTTGTATGAGTTGAGTCAATGATAATAGATTTTGATTTCATTATTCCTTTTTCAATTGCTATCTGACAGGTCTTTTCAATCAACATATCTAAAAGCTCTGAATCCTGCAGCCTCAGTTTTCTGAATTTTGAAAGGGATGAAGAGTCTATTACATCATCTTCGGGATTTATTCCAAGTAAAAATTTATAAGATAAATCGTATCGTGCTCGTTCTACCAGATCTACATCAGAGAGAGGGTTTATGCATTTTAAAAGCAGATAAATGAACATTCTCACTGGATCTTCTGCTGTCCTTCCATTTGTCAGACAGTATTTATTTTTCAATTCTTCCCGAATAAACGAAAAGTCAACAAGTTCCTTTATTTGCCTGAATAAGTGATTTTCTGGAATAAGCTTATCGTAAAGATCTGAATAAGGACTGAAATTTAATTCACTTTGATTGTTTAGCATACAAACACCACCTTTGAAATTTTACTTTTTTCTGCGATGTTTGTAAATTCTTAAACTTCTTGATGCTTCATGGACTTTTTCAGTGGTCCCGGAACATACCTCCGCGAAGTATGTTTGCAATTTTTTCTGAATCGATTTTATCACTTTTTGTTTTTCCTCCGTGGATTGATTTCATGTAATAGGCATGTCCCAGCGCGAAATCGATTCCACGCTCCGCACAGAAATCTGCAACCCAGTACCAGGTAAAAATGCATTCAACGCCGACTACAATGTCTTTTCCAAAAGTATTGGTCACAAGCTCCA
>CAMCRZ010000004.1 GCA_945877425.1 uncultured Treponema sp. | reverse complement strand
TCAGGCAGTTCTTCTGCCTCTACTGCTTCTTCCGGAATTTCTTCCTGAACTGGCTCAGGCTCAACCGGCTTGGCAGGTTCAACTGAAGCTACGTTTTCTCCTTCCAAATCTTCTTCAGGAGCGCCTTGGTTTTCAGGCACAAGTTCTTCCTTAAGCGGTTCTTCAATTTCAGGCAGTTCTTCTGCCTCTACTGCTTCTTCCGGAATTTCTTCCTGAACTGGCTCAGGCTCAACCGGCTTGGCAGGTTCAACTGAAGCTACGTTTTCTCCTTCCAAATCTTCTTCAGGAGCGCCTTGGTTTTCAGGCACAAGTTCTTCCTTAAGCGGTTCTTCAATTTCAGGCAGTTCTTCTGCCTCTACTGCTTCTTCCGGAATTTCTTCATAAACTGGCTCAGGCTCTTTTTCATTTACAACTTCACCGGAAAGATCATTTTCAGGCAATCCTTCGTTTTCAGGCTCAAGTGAAAAATCTGCAACAGGTTCATCAGGATCAAAAAGTTCTTCTTCATCAACAAAAGGCTGAAGCTCTTCAACTTCAAAAGCTTCTTCTTCAACTTGTACAGCACTCTCCTGTTTTACAGCAGGCTCAACTGACTCTACATTTTCTCCCTGCAAGTCATCTTCCGGCATACCAGTATTTTCTTCAGGGGCTGTAACTTTTTCTTCTTCAAGTTCAACTTCAGGGATTTCGTCTACATCAAATTTTTCAAGCTCCGGTTCTGCAGGCGGAAGTTCTTCTGGCACTTCTTCTTCAGGCTCCTGTATTTCTTCCGGTTCAGTTATTTCCTGTGGCTCTGGAATTTTCTGGGCTTCAAGTTCTGCTTCAGGGATTTCGTCAACATCAAATTTTTCAAGCTCCGGTTCTGATGGCGGAAGTTCTTCCGGCACTTCTTCTTCAGGCTCCTGCTGTTCTTCCGGTTCAGTTATTTCCTGTGACTCTGGAATTTTCTGGGATTCAAGTTCTGCTTCAGGGATTTCGTCAGCGTCAAATTTTTCAAGCTCTGGTTCTGCAGGCGGAAGTTCTTCTGGCATTTCTTCTTCAGGCTCTTGAGTTTCTTCTGGAATTTTTTCTTTTGGAGATGAAACTTCTTCTTTCTGAGGAATTTCTTTTTGAGGAGCGTTTTCGTCTTCATCAGCTGGAGATGGCTGCTCTATTGCATTTTTGTATTCAATAAAATCGTAACCGCTGTCTGCAACAGGATCGTTTTCATATTCATCATCAGGAACGTAAGGATTGCTTTGGGGCTCCTGCTGTGTCTGCTTTGCTTTTTGCTCTTCCCGATATGAAGGTGCAATGTTATTTGAAAGAATTGCATTTCCCGAAACCACCTGATCAAAGGAACCGTCTCTTCTTGCAATTTTTACCTGAATGGCTGAATCTTTTTCAAGACCGAGTTTTTCTGCAGATTCCTGTGAAAGAAGAATTGCAATGCCATCATTTTCGTCAAGTGTTCCTAAATTAAGCAGCTGGATTGTAAGTCCGTTAGACGGATTTGTTACGGCTATGCTGTCTCCCGGAAGATAAGTTGATGCTTTTGCAAAAAGTCCTGAAGGCAGCTGACCTTTCTTAGCAACTACGACTTTGCCGTTAATGTAGTCTGCTCCTGCAGGGAATATAGAAACTGCTATAAATAAAGAAAATATTAACGCTGCTATTTTTTTCATATCCACTTCCTTACTGCTCGTTTGCTTTTATAGAACTGTAAACTTTCTGCGCAAGTTCAAATGCAAAATCTGAAACTTCATTTGCGATAAATTTATTCTTAACTCTTTTTGTTTTAGATTTATTTCCCAATGAAGATGGATTTCCAGTTTCATTAGAAATACATTTGCGGTTATTAACATCCCACAGTTCCCATTGTGCGTAACAAATTGTGTCTCTGTCAGAAACGGTGTATTCAGCCAGGACAATTATAAGATATTCGCATCCGCCTGTTTCCGCTTCATTTAGTGATGAAATTTTTGCTTTTCCAACTGCATCTGTTTCAAAAAGACTTTCTTCTGATAAAAAAGAACTGTCGCTTATAGTCATGCATGGAACGTTTGAAACAATCATTCCCTTTGAAAAGAAGAAGTCAAAAATTCCGTCTTCTATAAGGTAAGAAGCAGTGTTTACATTTTCGTTTATCGGGTCAAACTGAATAACCTGTAAAGCTGTTTCCAGACTGTAACTGAATGTGCATATTGTTAAAAATATAAAAGACAGTATAAATCTTTTTATAAGCATAAAATCCCCTCAAGTTTTTACCTCATTTATATCATCGGAATTTGAAAAAAATAGTTTACATAAACTTTTAAACACGGGGCGTTTGGGGCGCCGCCTGTGCATGCGGAAGGTCTGTTATCCTGTTACATTTAATTGATGAAAAAAAAACAGTATGATATCATTTTTAAGTTAGGAAAATATGACAAAGACAGATACTAGACTTTACATAATTGGTGCAGGTTTTGCAGGCCAGATTATTGCTCAGGATTTACAGCGAAAAAGAATTTTTGGAACAGTTACGGCGTTTCTTGATGACGACAAAAATTTAATCGGTTCAAAAATTGATTCTATTCCTGTTTTCGGGCCAATTGATTCAGTTGCGTCGATTTTACGTGTAGACCCTCTTGATCAGGCAATTATTGCAATTCCTACAGCCAGCGTTGAACGGATTCATAAAATTTACGATACACTTGTAGAAGTAGGTTTTACTAAAATAAAAATTCTTCCTTCAATAAGTCAGGTAATAGACGGAAAAGCTCATCTTATTCAGGCACGCGACATAAATCCCCTTGATATTTTAGGCAGGACTCCCGTTACAATTCCGCTTAAAGAAAGTCTTTCATACTTAAAAGGAAAGCGTGTACTCATAACAGGTGCAGGCGGATCTATTGGCAGTGAACTTTCACGTCAGCTTCTTGAAGGCGGTGCAGAACGGCTTTACCTTTTTGGTCACGGCGAAAATTCAATAGTAAACATTTACAGGGAACTCCACACTTTGCAAAACGAAGGCGTAGGGCAAAAGGCTGCAATAGTTCCAATCATAGGCGACATGAAAGACAGGGAATACGTTAACTACATTATTTCAAAAACTCATGCTGATGTAATCTTTCATTGTGCGGCTTACAAACACGTTCCAATGATGGAAGAAAATCCTGTTGCGGTAATTGAAAACAATGTATTCGGAACAAAAAATCTTTTAGATGCAGCGTTAAAATCAGGAGTGGAAAGATTTGTCCTTATTTCCACAGACAAAGCTGTCTTGCCTGTAAGCTTTTACGGCGTAAGTAAAATGCTTTGCGAAAAACTTATTGTTGAATATTCAGCGGAAACTGAAAAAAATCAGGCTTTTATGTTTGTAAGATTCGGAAACGTTTTAGGTTCACGTGGTTCTATTCTTCCTGTTTTTATGAAGCAGATTAAAAACGGCGGTCCTGTAACTGTAACTGACGAAAACATGGAACGTTATTTTATGACCATTCCTGAAGCCTGTTCACTTGTCCTGCAAACTGGCGGCGTTGGAAAAAACGGTGCAAGCTATCTTCTTGACATGGGCGAGCCTGTTAAAATAATTGATCTGGCAAAACAGATTATTAAATTTTCAGGATTTGAACCTTACCGTGACATTGATATAGAAATTATCGGAAAGCGCCCTGGAGAACGTAATATTGAACCGCTGTGGCTTAAAGAAGAAAATCCTTCTCCTACAGCTTACAAAAAACTCCTTACGCTTACAAACATTCCGGGAAAAACTTTTGTCCTTAAAGAACTGATTTCAAAACTTGAGCCCATATGTTTTTTCAGCAAAGAAAAGCCGGAACTTTACAGAAACAAAAATGAACTTATTTCAATTTTAAGAAAAGCAATTCCTACACTTGATGAATTTTACAGTGAACAGGAAAACTTAAAAAAATCAGCAGAGTGCAATAAAAAGGTGGTACTGTAAATGGCAGAGCTTAAAGTTCCTTTTTTTAAAGCATCAATCGGAAAAGAAGAAGAAGATGCTGTACTGAAAGTTTTACGAAGCGGCTGGCTTACAACTGGAAAAGAAGCTGCTGCTTTTGAAAAAGAGTTTGCGGAAAAAATAAATGTGCCTTACGCTTTTGCAGTTAACAGCAACACCAGCGGAATGATTCTTGCAATGGAAGCATGCGGTGTAAAAAAAGGAAATGCAGTTATTACAACACCCTACACTTTTGTTTCAACGGCAACAAGCGCTTGTCATTTAGGAGCAGAAGTTTATTTTGCTGATACGGAAAAAGAAACATATTCCATAAGTCCTGATTCAATCAGGAAGATTCTTGAAAGTCCTGAAGGAAAAAATGTTGCTGCAATAGTTCCGGTTCACATTGGAGGAAACGTATGCAACATGGAAAAAATTACTGCTCTTGCAAAACAGTACAATGTTAAAGTTATAGAAGACTGCGCTCATTCTTTTCCAAGCAAAACTTCTTCAGGTTACGCCGGTGCTCTTGGTGACTGCGGTGTATTTTCATTTTATGCAACTAAAACAATTACAACTGGTGAAGGCGGAATGATTACGGTAAAAGACGAAAACATTGCAGGAAGAATCAGCACAATGCGGCTTCACGGAATGAACAGAGATGCATGGGACAGATACACAAGCCCTAAAGCAAGCTGGGAATACGATATTGTTGCACCAGGTTATAAATCAAATTTGCCGGACATTCTTGCAGCACTTGGCAGAGTACAGTTAAGCCGTGCCTGTGAATTTTATGAAAAACGAAAAGTTCATGCGCAAAAATATAACCGTGCATTTAAGGATTTTGACTTTATAAAACTTCCGCCGGATTTACAGGGAAATGCATGGCACCTTTACTTAATGAGGCTTGACTTGACAAAATTAAAATGCTCAAGAGATGTATTTGCAAAGGAACTTCAAAATCTTGGAATCGGGATAAGCGTACACTTTATTCCCCTTTTTCACTTTACGTATTGGAAAAACCGTTACCCAGAATTTACTGCAGAAAATTTTCCTAACGCACAGCAGCATTACATTGAAACAATTTCCATACCCCTCTGGCCTGACATGACTGATGAAATGACAGACTATGTAATTGAATGTGTTAAAAAAACTGGAGAAAAATATCATGCCTAAAAAAAAGGTAACTAAAGCAGCTTCAAAACTTTCTTTCCAGCAGGAATTTTACAGTGATCTTTCAACTGCAAATATGTATCACGGCATAATCATAAGAAGTCCCATAAAGAAAGGAATTATCACTTCCATTTCTCATCCTGATTTGCCTGCCGACTATTTTCTTTTTACAGCAAAAGATGTTCCGGGAAGAAATTTAATTGATACGCCTCACGGAAAAGTTCCTGTCTTCAGCGAAGGAAACGTTTCTTATTTTGGAGAACCTATAGGAATTTTAACAGGTCCTGACGAAAAAGTTTTAAACGAACTTCTTGAAGAAGTTGAAATTGTTTACGACAGAAATTCCATTGATTACTATTTTAAAATTGATGATGTAAAAAATGATTTTCCGGAAGAAAAAGATTCAGAGAAATCTTCAGAAAAAACTTCAGCAAAAAATGAAACTCCTCAAGAAGACACTGAACTGGAAAAACTTTTTTCAAGCGAAATTGCAAGCCGAAGCATTAAATGGGGCGACTTCGAAAATATAAATTCTATTTTTGAAGAATCTGATTTTTGTGCAGAAGGCTCATGGAAATATTCACTTTCTGTTCCTAACTTTGGAGAAACTAACGGCGCACTTTGTTCTTTCAAAGAAAATGTTTTAACTGTTTTTACACCAACTCAATGGCTCAGAAGCCTGCGTCAGATTTTAAGTGAAGCCTTAAAAATAAAATCAGAAAATATTATTGTAAAAAAAACACGGTGCTTTAACCACGGCACAAACAGCATTTGGTTTAATTCCATCATTACTTGTCAGGCAGCAATTGCAAGTTTAAAAACAGGTCATCCTGTAAAAATAGTTTATTCAAGAAAAGAGCAGAATCTTTTTATGGATACAATGCAGCCTATTGTTTTAAACTACAAAACATCATGCACTAAGGAAGGAAAAATCACTGCCCTTAAAGCTGATATTAAAGTTGACGCTGGTTTTATAAATCCTTTTTCTCAGGAAATAATTGACAGGCTCATTATTGCAAGCTGCGGATGTTATTCTATAGAAAACATTCAGGTAACAGCTGTGGCAGAACGTTCGTTTAATCCACCTTCTTCCATTGATTTGTCTTTAATTGATTCTGCCGCATTTTTTGCCATTGAAAATCAGATTACGCTGCTAAGTAAAAAATGTTCTGTTTCGCCGCTGGAACTTAGGGAAAAAAATTTCATCCTTCCTCCAGGCAACAAAAAAACAGAACAGCAAAAATCACTTTTTACTTTTAAATTTGAAAAGCCTCTTGAAGTTTTAGAGTGTGCTGCTTCTTTAAGTGATTTTAAAAGAAAATATTTCTGCTATCAGCAGGAAGCGTCTTTGAGAAATCATGAAAACTTTAGAAAGGGAATGCTGACTACTTACACTTCACCTTTACGTGGGATTGGATTTGCCTGTGCTTACGAAGGTTCATGCTATTTTGGCTCTCAGGCTTACGGAAACGATCAGAGTCTTGAAGTTACTTTGGAAGAAGATGAAACTGTAACAATTCACACTTCTCCTGTATCATCTTCCATTCAGGATATATGGTCAAAACTTGCAGGAGAAATTCTTGAAATTTCGCCTGCAAACGTAAAATTCAATTCAAATTTTCTTGCAGACAAAGAACCGCTGCTGCCGGAAAGTGTTTATTCAAACATAAGCGTAATGACGGAACTTCTGCAAAAATGCTGCAGGGGAATCAAGAAGCGAAAATCTTCTGCTGCACTTCCCTATTCTGTTGTAAAAAAAATTACTCCTGCCCAAAAAAAAGTATGGAACAGCAAAGAGTTTAAAGGCCAGCCTTTTTACAACACATCATTTATTGCAGCAACAGTTGAAGTAGAAATGGACATGGCAACTTACAGGGAAACAATCAGAAACATCAGCATTGCTATAAGCGGCGGAAAACTTATGAACACTCAGGCTGTTACAAGTACTATCAAACTTGGCATTCAGAAAGTTTTGAAATCACTTGTTCACCACGAAACACTTGATGCCAAAGACATAAAGATTTCGTTTATTCAGTCAAATGAAAATCCAAGCCAGATTGGTGAGCTTGTTTATCAGGTAATACCTTCTGCTTATGCACAGGCCATTTCACAGGCAATAAACTGTTCGCTTACAAGTCTGCCTCTTTCAACTGATTCCATTTACAACACTTTGGTGGAAGCTTCCCAGAAAGAAATAAAACTTGAGCAAGAAACGGAGGAAAGCAAAGATGAAAATTCCGGTAATACTGAACAATAAAAAAACTATCCTTGATGCTGAACCTCAGGAAAAACTTCTTACTGTTTTGCGGCGGCTGAATCTTTACAGCGTAAAATGCGGCTGTGAAAACGGTTTTTGCGGCAACTGCATGATTCTTGTTGATTCAAAGCCAATGTGTTCCTGCACTGTAACTACAGGAAGCATACGCAACTGCCAGATTGAAACTCTTGAAAGTTTTAAAACAAATCCCATTTACACTGATATCATAAACGGATTTTCTCAGGCAGGAATGCATTTGTGCGGTTATTGCGATGCAGGAAAAATTTTTACGGCTTATGAACTTCTCGTAAAGTATCAGCATCCTTCAATTGAAGAAATTTTTTCTGCCATAAAAAATCTTGGAACATGCTGCACAGACAGAGACACTTTCACTAACGGAATTCTTTACGCTGTTTCAAACAAACATTCCAGGGAGGCAAAGCTTAATGGCAAAAAGTAATACATCAGTTTTAATTACAAACACACTTTCCGATGTACTTTATCAAGTTAAGTCCGTAAACGACCTGCAGATTTTAGGCGGATGCACTCAGGTAAAGGAACTGGCAGAAAAAACAATTACAATACGCTCTATTCCAGAACTTTGCTCTCTTGAAAAAAAGGAACGGTACATTGATTACGGCCCTGGAATTACTCTTGCAAAAATGGCACAGACAGGACGCTCCAACATGAGCCACGTACTTTACGATGCAATAAACACTGTAGGAAATTTTGCTACAAGAAACATTGCAACTTTAGGCGGAAACATCTGTGCATTGGGACAGAAGCATACACTCTGGGCACCGCTGCTTGCTCTTGACGCAAGACTTGAATTTAAAAATTCAGGGGAAACGCAATACATCTTTATGTCGAACTTTAAGGAAATTCCAAAAGGATTTGTACTTACAAAAATACGTGTTCCTTACGATGAATATGAAGTTGAAATTTTCAAACGGTTAGGTCCTTCAAATTCAATTACGCCTTTAAGTGCAGGCTTTGTTTTTTTAGCCCAGACTCAAAAAGACATAGTTGCAAACGTAAAAATTGCATTTGCAGGAACAGTCGTATTCCGCTCAAGGGAACTGGAAAATAAAATAATCGGTGCAAAACTTCCTTTAAGCCAGCACTACATTTCCCTGATTCTTGAAGAAGCAGAAAAACTTTCTCAGGAAGAATTTTCCGGAAAAGACGTACTTCCGATTTTTAAAGATCAGTTTTTAAACTTACTGCGCTATTCCCTTGAACAGTTAACGTAATGTGGTAGTTTTTATTTTATAAGCATACAGTCACCGTAAGAAAAAAAGTGATACTTCTGTTTTACGGCTTCACTGTAGGCATTTAAAATATTTTCCCTTCCTGCAAAAGCACTTACAAGCATAAGAAGCGTACTTTCAGGAGTGTGGAAATTCGTAAACATTTGATCTACAACTTTAAACTTATATCCGGGATACATAAAAATGTGAGTACTTCCCGGTCCGCCCTTTACAATGCCGTTTTCATCACAGGCACTTTCCAAAGTCCTTACGCTTGTAGTTCCCACTGCAAGAACAGGCCTGCCTTCTTTTTTAGCATTGTTGATTTTTTCCGCAACATCATAAGGAACAGAATAAACTTCTTCGTGCATTTTGTGTTCTTCAATATTTTCAGTGCGTACAGGAAGAAAAGTTCCAAGACCAACGTGCAGCGTAATCCATTCCAAATCTATGCCTTTAGATTTAAGCTTTTCAAGAATGTCCTGAGTAAAATGAAGCCCTGCAGTAGGACAGGCTGCACTTCCCGTTTCCTTAGCATAAATTGTCTGATACCGTTCGCTGTCAGTATCATCATCTTCACGGCGAATGTATGGAGGAAGAGGAATGTGTCCGTTGTGTTCAAACCATTGTTCTGTAAGTGGAAAAGGAAATTTTATAGTCCTAAACTCAGTGCCTTCATCAGCGGGATTTTCTATAATAGTACCTTCACTTCCATCAGGAAACTTGTAGACATTTCCAGCCTTGACTTTTTTTGCACCCTTAACCATTGTGTTCCAGACGTTACATTCAGCGCCCATGTTATTTAAAAACATAAATTCCTGCTCACGACCGGATGTAGTTTTAATTCCGTAACACCTGCTTCTTCTTACCTTGCTGTTGTTGAAAATCATAAGAGTGCCGCTTTCTACAAGATCAGGTAAGTTTTCCATTTGAAAATGCTTAACTGAACCGTCGTTTTTTCCAAGCATCATCAGTTTATCCTGACCACGAATTCCTGAAGGCTTTTGTGCAATAAGTTCCTGAGGAAGTTCAAAATTAAAATCAGTAAGTTTCACTTTATACTCCAAATAAATCAATTTGTGCAGAAGATGGTTTTGAATATTCCAAACCTAAATGCTGATATGCTTTTTCAGTAACAATTCTTCCGCGAGGCGTTCTCTGCAAAAGTCCGCATTGTATTAAATAAGGTTCGTAATAATCTTCCAGAGTGTCAGTAGTTTCGCCTATTGAAAGTGCCAGAGTTTCAGCACCAACAGGTCCGCCTGCAAAATTGTTCATTACAGAAAGAAGGATTTCCCTGTCGTAATGTTCAAGCCCAAGACTGTCAATGCCAAGTTTTTTAAGACCGGCCTTTACAATTTCCACAGTGATGATTCCGTTGCCGCTTACCTGAGCAAAGTCCCTCATTCTGCGCAGAATTCTGTTTGTAACACGGGGAGTTCCTCTGGAACATTGTGCCATAAGAAGAGCAGCATCTTCTTCCACTTTAACATTAAGAATTTCTGCAGAGCGCTTTATAATAAGTGACAGTTCATCAGGTGTATAAAACCTTAGCCGCTGAATAATTCCAAATCTTGTCTGCAAAGGCTTGCTTACCATGCCGGCTTTAGTTGTAGCACCCACAAGGGTAAAATGAGGAATAGGAATACGGACAGTTCTTGCTGCAGCACCCTGACCTATAACCCAGTCAAGTTCAAAATCTTCCATTGCAATGTAAAGCATTTCTTCGATTGCAGGCTTAAGGCGGTGGATTTCATCAATAAAAAAAACAGTGCCGCTTGTAATGGTAGAAAGAATTCCAGCAAGGTCTTTTGGTTTTTCCAAAGCAGGAGCACTTGTAACTTTAAAGTCAGCACCAAGTTCATTGGCGGTAATTTGTGCAAGAGTTGTTTTTCCAAGACCAGGCGGACCTATTAAAAAAAGATGATCAAGAGCTTCTTTTCTTTCCTTTGCTGCATTTATAAAAATATTTAAATTTGACTTTATTTCTTTTTGACCTAAAAAATCATTTAAAAGTTTAGGACGAAGATTATTTTCCTGAGCATCATCTTCCATAAAAAAATCAGAACGGACAATATGCGTAAAAGAAGAATCCTGCTGTAAATCCTGAGAGCGGACAATAGTAGTTTTACCTGCACTTTCTGCTGCAACATTTTTTGCTGCCTGAGATGCAAGCTGACTTACAATGTTCATATCGTCGTTTATTCCTTCCTGTGAAGATTTGCTTTTCGGATACTGACTTTTGTGGTTTACGCTTTTATTCATTTAGCCATCTCCATAATTGCACTACGGAAAATAAAATCTTCTTTTTCGCTTGGATTCATATTTTCAAAAGTACCGCTTTTCTGTGATTCATGGACAATTTTTTCTACAGCACTTTCTGCATTTTTTCTTTCATAACCCATATCAACAAGGGCCGCAATAACATCACTGAAAGGAAGAGACTCTTTGTTTCCAAAAGAAGATGACGACTCGTCTAAAGAAAGTTTGCCCTTTAACTGAAGAAGCATTTTGGCAGCAGTTTTTTTGCCTACACCCGGAACTTTCTGAAGGCTTTCAATGTCGCCTGAATCAAGTATATGCTCAAGTTCTGTTGTCGTAATATTCGCCATGATTTTTACAGCACCTTTCGGACCTATGCCGTCAACTTTTAAAAGTGCAAAAAAAAGTTCCCTGTCACTATTTGAAGCAAAACCGAAAAGCGTCATGAGAACATCAGTGTGCTGAAGCCATACGTAAACTTTTGCTTTTTCGCCGACAGGAGGAAGTGCTTCCAGTGAACTTTCAGGAACAGTTATGTCCCATTCAATTCCGTTAGTTTCAAGAAATAACTTCTGCGCACCTTTTCCAGTAACAATACCCGTTAAACTATTAAACATAAAAATGATTATAGCAAAAATAAAATGCTTTTACAAACCAATACTGTTGATATGAGTGATTGCACCAGCCAGAGCATCTGCCGCATGATCCGGAGAAGGTGGATTTTTAAGTTTAAGCAAAATCTTTACGCAGTTCTGAACAGTTTCCTTGTCTGCATTACGTGTGCCGCAAACAGAATATTTTATTTGATTCGGAGTGTAGTTAAAAATAGGAATTGCGTTCTGGGCTGCACAAAGAGAAATTACGCCTTTAGCTTCTGCAACAGCAAGGGCACTTGTAGTATTCCGTGCAAAAAATAAAGTTTCCATTTCTGCAACGTCAGGCTTGAATTCTTCTATTACGGCGCTTAAGCGGTTGTAAATGGCAAGAAGGCGTATTTCGTGGCTTTCTTCTGATGATGTTTCTATAACGCCATAACTTATAAGATGCAGGTTTCCCTTTACTGACTCTACTATTCCGAATCCTGTGTTTGCAAGGCCCGGGTCAATTCCTAAAACTTTCAAAGTTACTCCAAAAAGTGTTTTATTCCAATAAAAAAATCCTGTCTGAAAACCAGGCAGGATTGTAAAATTAACGTTGCTTTTTCAAGAAGTTAATTATTCGGCATCAGGATCAAATCCTTCCGGATATTCAACTGTAGACCAAACGTTCTGAACATCGTCATTATCTTCAAGGCGGTTAAGAAGCTTTGCAACTTTCTTTGCAGATTCTTCATCAACAGCTGTGTACATTTGCGGAACCATTGAAACTTCAGCTGAAAGTGTTTCCCATTCCTTTGCCTGAATTGCTTCTGCAACAGAGTTAAATGCACCAGGATCAGTTGTAACAGTAATTACACCGTCTTCGTTTACAACATCTTCTGCACCAGCTTCAAGAGCAACTTCCATAACTTCATCTTCAGAAACTTTTTCTGCATCAAGTTCAATAACACCTTTGCGGTCAAACATACGGCTTACAGAACCAGAAGTTCCGAGGTTACCACCGTTCTTTGTAAAGATATTGCGAACATCAGCAGCTGCACGGTTATGGTTATCTGTAAGAACTTCAACGAGAACTGCAACACCAGCTGCAGCGTATCCTTCGTAAACAAGTTCTTCGTAGTTTGTAGCACCGTCTTCACCAGTACCTTTTTTGATTGCTCTTTCGATATTATCTTTAGGCATGTTTGCGCCACGTGCCTTTAAAATTGCTGTACGAAGTCTTGGGTTAGCATCTGGATCACCGCCACCCATTTTTGCAGCAATAGAAATTTCCTTAATGAATTTTGTAAACAACTTACCGCGCTTAGCATCAGCAATACCTTTTGCGTGTTTAATAGTTGCCCATTTACTATGTCCTGACATACTGGAACTCCTCTAATAAAATACAGATAATTTTATAAAATCTATCACAAATTTACAACAGTTGTCAACAATACATCTTTCGGTGAAAAATCTTCATGGAAAAATCCATTTACTTTTTAAGAAGATTGCTTAAACTGTCCGTTACTTTTGAAGCTGCTTTTTCTGCTACGTCAGACGGCAATCCTGCTTTTTCCAAAGCAGAAGTTGTTTTGTTTCCTACAAAAGTTGCTGCCTTCTTTTCAAGCTCAGTAATTTTTGCTTCAACCCTTGCTTTTAAAGTGTCAATCGATTCGTTCTGAACATCAATTTCTTCTTTTATGCCAAGAAATTCTTTTGTCTTTACAACAGCTGCATTGTTTGATTCGTTAATGAATTTATTTAAACTTGTACGGATTTGTTCCTTTGCATCAGCACTTATTTCTCCTAAGGCTGCCTTTAAAGCTTTTGAAAACTGCTGGCCGAAATTTCCCGTAAGATCAAAAATCATTCCTGTAGAAGATTTATATCCTGCAGTACAGCCGAACTTTAAATTATCTACAGCACTTAATGCAGTCTGATAGTATTTAGTTGCAAGTTCATTTTCAAATCCGTCTGAAGAAAGCCTTACTGGGTTCAGGTCAACATTGCCCGAAAGAGAAAATCCGCTTCCGTCAGCATCAGCATCAAAACTAATAGCAGCAAGCCCTTCTATTGAAGGTACGCCTGAAGCTTTTGCAATTTTACTTCCGTCTATTGATGCAGTAAATCCGCTGCCGTCATAATGTGCCTGAACTAAAGAAGCATTTGAATTCTTACGTGCATCAACTACAATTGTTCCGTAATGCTCTGTCTTGCCTGCAGAAATTGAAAGTTTTGCAACAACAGGCTGTCCCGTTAAATCCTGATTGCTTGAAATATTTGTAATCTGACCGTCAAATCTTTCGCCTGAAGCCCTTATGTCTTTTATGAGAAATGCCGGATATTCCTGAGAGTACCAGAAAGTTGTTCCTTCAAGTCTTCTGCTTTCCTCTTTTTTCTCTGACTCTTCTTTAGGATTTTTGTCGCTGTTCTTTTTAAGTTCCACAGCATAATCAACAAGCTGAACTGCATAAGGATAATATTTTCCAAGCATATCGTAGCCTACAGTGTCCAGTGCTGTGTTAAGAAGTTCCTGAGGATTCGTTACGGCTTCAACTATTGTGTCTATTCTTTCCTGAATAAGATTTTTGTCGTCCTTTACAGCCTGCTCAAGTGCAAGTGCAGTTTTTTCAACAGTCTTTGCATCGTTTTTAATTTTGTTTCCTAAGTTTTTGCCTTCAGTCTGCAGTTTCTGTGCATTTTCCAGAACTTCCCTGGCAAGCTCAATATCCTTTAAGACAGTCTGATAATCCTTAATGTCATTCATCTTTATTGAAGAAAGTGAGTTAACCGATTTTGTAAGGGCATCAATCTGAACTTTAAGTTCTGCCGGCTTTTCTTTCCATTCCTGAATTAATTTTTCAGCAGTATTTTTTGCATCATCTGCAGCATCCGGAGTTTTAAGTTCTGCCTTGAAATTTTCCACAATGCTTTCCGGATCTGTGCCGCCTACAAGTTCTGCAGCCTGAGCCTTTAAATCTTCAATAGCCTTTTGCGAGCGGAGTTTAAGTTCCTTAGAAAAAGCACTTTCTTCTTTTTCAGATTTTTTCTCTTTCACAGGAAGCTGGCAGCTTACTTTTCTGTCTGTGTCAAAAAGCATTCCAAGACAATTAAGGTTTTCTGCAACGAATTTTCCACGTAAAGCCTGGGTTAAGTTAAAATCAATTGTAATAGTTTCTGCTTCAAAAATATTTTTCATTACAGAATTTTTATTTCCGATTGCAATGTTTGAAATTTTTATAGATGCACCGAAAATTTCTACCTGAACTTTTTCCACATCTGTCTTTGCACCGAAAATTCCCTGACAGGCTGAAACAATCATTTTTTTGGCAATAACATTTTTAAAAGTTGTAACTGTAATTCCAATAAGTGCAACTGCAGAAACTGCAGCAACAAACGGAAGAAGCGCAAACCTTCCCTTCTGACCTTTAATTTCTTTTGCAAGAAGTGCGTACTCTTTTATTTCATCTTTCGTAAAAAGCGCATCACGGGGAACAGCAAGAAGTTCTGCTTTTAAAGGGTTACCGCCTTTTTGAAAGAGCTTTTCTATTTTTGATTTGTCAGCATGAATGTAAATTTTCTTAAGAAGTTTCTTTTCAAAGTTTTTTTCTGTATAAGATTTTTTAAAAATTCCAGGCAGCTTCTTTACTGTTAAACTGCGCTTGTTTTTTTTATCTTTCTTATTTTCTGCAGGAAGTTTTTTATCAGCCATAATTATTTGTCTCCTGTAAGCGAAGAAAGTTTCTGGATAAGAGGAATTTGTTTTATTACCCTTACAACTTTAAGACGGCGCACACCTTCTGCCAGATATTTTCTCCAGAGCCACACAAAAAGCCTGCCGAAAAGATAAAACGGAATGTATGCAATTATTCCGCAGACAAGGCTTCCCATAACTACAGAATTGTTAAACTTTGTAAATGCAACAAAAGGAATGTCCAGAAGATATGCGTAAAAATCTTTCATTGAATCAAGTGATAAAATCCAGCAGCCCACAGTATGAAAGAACGGATCCAGAAGTGCTGCAAGAAGTGCTCCAACAATCAGTGAAAGAGTGTAAGTTGCCCTTTGAATCCGCATAAATAAAATAAATACAAAAAGTATTATCCACAAAAGATTTCCTTTCGGCATAAAACCAAGCAGCATTCCGCAGGCAAAAGCATGAGCAATTGCACCGGGATGAGTGTTTGAACTTAGTGCATTAATTAAAGTTATTAAAGGTTTTAACTTAATAGTCTGATTATATCATCATAAAAACAATATTTCCACTTATAAAAAAAAATGATATTCTAGCAGAATGATTATCAACACAGGCGGACGAACTGACACTGTACATTATTATTCCCAATGGTTACTTCAGCGTTTTAAGGAAGGATTTGTTTACGTAAGAAATCCAATGTTTCCTGAAAAAATTACAAAGTATTACCTTACTCCTGAAGTTGTAGATTGCGTTGTATTCTGTTCAAAAAATTATGAACCTGTTTTAAAAAGGCTGAATGAAATAACTGACAAATTCAACACTTACTTTTTTTATACAATTACAGCTTATGGAAAAGATATTGAACCTGACATTCCGGACATTGATACGAGCATTGACACTTTGCTTAAGCTGGAAAAAATTACAGGCAGACAGCGCATTGTATGGAGATACGATCCTGTTTTTCTTACAAAAAAATATACTGTTCAGCAGCACCTTATTACTTTCGGACACATGGCTGCAAGGCTTAGCGGTCACGTTGACTGCTGCATTTTCAGTTTTGTTGATTTCTACAAAAAGCTGGAAAATAATTTTCCTGAATTGATTTTGCCTGATACCGACCAGATGAATGTTCTTGCAGAAGGTTTTGGAAAAATTGCAAACCGTTATAAAATTAAAATTAAAACCTGTGCTGAAAAAAATGATTTTTCAAAATTTGGAATCGGGAAGTCAGGCTGCATTACTCTTAATTCAATCGGCAGGGCAAATGACGTTTCGTTTAAACCGTTAAACCATTCAGGCATGCGGAAAAACTGTCACTGCATTCACAGCAACGATATTGGCGCTTACAATTCATGTCCCGGAGGATGCAGATACTGTTACGCAAATGATACTGCTGAAACTGCTCTTGAAAACTACAAAACCCACAATCCACTTTCTCCAGTTCTTTTAGGAAATGTTTCTCCTTTAGAAAAAATAAATGAAGCCCGGCAAAAAAGTTTTCTTGTAGATCCGCCGCCACAGCTTTCACTTTTTTAGTTTAAGTTTTATTTTATGAATTTATGATGGAGGAAAAATGTATAACGTAAAAATTGCTGCTGAAATAGGAACAGCTCATAACGGAGATTTAGACAAGGCAAAAGAATTGATTTCATGCTGCAAAGAATGTGGTGCTGATTACGTAAAGTTTCAATGGGTTTATGCTGATGAAATTCTCCACCCTGATACAGGAAACGTAAAGCTTCCCGGAGGAACAATTCCGCTTTACAGCCGATTTAAAAGTCTTGAAGTGCCGCCTTTGTTTTTCAAAGAATGTATGGAATATGCCCGCAGTTTGAATTTAAAATTTATGTGTTCGCCTTTTGGAATAAAAAGTTTAAATGAACTTGCAGCCCTTAAACCTGATGCAATTAAAATAGCTTCTCCTGAATTAAACCACATTCCTCTTTTAAAAGAATGTGCAAAGTATTACGGAAAAATTCCTCTCGTTATAAGCAGCGGCGTTTCTAAATTAAAGGATATTGAAAGGGCGATAGAAATCTTAACGGCAGGGAATTCACAGGATTCAGAAAATCAGAATGTAAAAGAAAAGGATAAAAACTTAAACTCAGACATTCCGCCCTTAACGCTCCTCCACTGCTCTACTTTTTATCCCACTCCGGAAGAAGAATACAATGTAAAGCTTGTAAAAACTTTATCTGAAATTACAGGCTTACCTTCAGGCATAAGCGATCATTCCCTTGATCCTGTTTTAGTTCCTGTTTTATCTGCTGCAATGGGCGGAACATTTATAGAAAAGCACATTACTTTAAGTAACGAAACTGACGGACTTGACGATGCAGTTGCATTGACGCCCCAAAAATTTGCAATGATGGTTCACACAGTTCATCAGACTCAGGCGGTAATAGATCATATTAAAAAAGAAAAGCTCGCCCTTGTAAATTATGACACCGCAAAATTAGACAAGGAAAAAATTTTCGACGAAGTTTTGTCTTACACAAAAAATCAGCTTGCTCAGTCTTACTCTCTTGAAAAAATCAACAAATGCATTGGAAGTGGAATTAAAAAACTAAGCCCGAGTGAAAATGCAAACTACGGAAGGACAAACCGTTCACTTCATTTCATACATTCAATGAAAAAAGGCGACGTTGTAAAAAAAGAAGACATAGGCATTTTGCGTACAGAAAAAATTTTATCACCGGGAATTGAAAGTGACTTTCTGGAAACTGTAACAGGATGCGTTTTGACAAAAGATGCAGTTTCTGGAGAAGGCGTTACTTTTGAACATTTTTTAAGCAGGGAAAAAATTTAAACCTTAAACGCCTGAAACCATATCGCTTATAAATTTCAAACCCTTAACAGTAAGGTCTTTGTCTACAACACTGAAGCAGTCGACTATTGGTTTTAAAACTGAATTTAATCCACCGGTTGCAATGACTTTAACTTCATCTGTGCTTGTATTTGAAACAGAAGCAACTTCTTTCTTTACCTGCAGAACTAAATATTCAACTAAACCTTTGTAGCCGAAAACTACGCCAGACTGAATTGCTTCACGAGTTGTTTCACCAATTACTTTTTCAGGAGCTTCAAGGGGAACAAACGGAAGCTGAGCCGCATTCGTTGCAAGTGCTTTTATGGCAGTTCCCAAGCCGGGAGAAATTGTTCCTCCAAGAATAGTGCCGTCGCTGGAAGTTGCAGTTAAAGTTAAAGCCGTTCCGAAATCAACTACAATATTCGGTTTTCCGCCGCTAAGTTTCCATGCTGCAACAGCATTGCACAAAAGATCAGAGCCCAGTTCCCTGGTTGATTTTTTTTTCAAGTGAACGCAAAGCTTATCTGACATTGCCAGAGAAGAAGATATTACGTAAGGCTGAACCTTGCATATATGCTGGCACACTACAACGAAAGGTCCTATAAGAGCAGGAACTACGCTGGAAATGATTGCCCTTTTTACGCAGCTTAAATCAATTTGTGCATCTCGTGCAAGGCTCAGAATAATGGAAGAATATTCATCTCCTGTACGTCTTGTGTCAGTTGCAATGCGCCACTGGCAGAGAATTTTGTCTTCGTTAAAAATAACAGCCACAACATTTGTATTTCCAATATCAACTGCAAAAAGCATTTTGTTCTCCAGATTTTTACACAGCAATTTTTCCGTAATCTAAAATCACATGCAGCACAATTTTATGAAATTGAATAAATATTTTCAACGGAATTTATTTATTGAACAATCAGTTAATAATCAATAAAATAAGCCATTATGTCAGATTTAATTCAACCAAAAGTTTTAAAAGGTTTCAGGGATTTTCTTCCCCAGGATGAAATTTTACGTGCAGATTTGCAGGAAAAATTAACACGCACTTACAGAGCATACGGATTTGTTCCTATTGATACGCCTGTTCTTGAATACACGGAAATTCTTTTGAGAAAAAGTAACGGCGAAACAGAAAAGCAGGTTTTCCGTTTTGAAGATAACGGCGGCCGTGATGTTGCAATGCGTTTTGACCTGACAGTTCCATTTGCCCGTTTTACAGCTGAACACAAAGAAGAACTTTACTTTCCGTTTAAAAGATATCATATTGCAAAAGTATGGCGCGGAGAAAAGCCTCAGGCAGGACGCTACAGGGAATTCGTTCAGTGTGATTTTGACACAGTCGGTTCGGACAGTGCAACTGCTGATTTTGAAACGCTTGCACTTATGAAAGCAGCTTTAAAGGAAATCGGCGTAGAAGAAATTACAATTCACGTAAATCACCGTGGAATATTCAACCGTTTTCTTGCAAAGGTGGGAGCAGCAGAAAAGTCAGAAGACATTCTCCGCATTGTAGATAAAATTGCAAAAGTCGGTGCTCAGGAAGTTACAGAAGAATTAACTGAAGTTACGGGAAGTGCTGAAACTGCAGAAAAAATAATCGACTACATTCAGCCAAAATCAACTTGGGAAGAAACTCTTTCTCATATAGAAGAACTTGCCGGCGGTGAAGACAGTGACACTAAGCGCATGAAAGATATTTACCAGATGATGAAAGCTGCAAAAATCCAGGAAACTTATGTTCTTGATCCAAGCATTACAAGAGGACTTGACTACTACACTGGAGTTGTTTACGAAACATTCCTTAACAAGCTTCCGTCAATCGGTTCTGTATGCTCTGGAGGACGTTACGACAATCTTGCAGGACTTTACATGAAAGACAAAGTTCCGGGCGTAGGCGCTTCCATTGGTCTTGACAGACTTATTGCCGGTCTTAATCAGCTGGGGCTTGCAAACGTTAAAGGCTCATATCTTGATGCAGAAATTTTCAACACTGACGAAAGCAATGCAATTTACTATCAGAAAGTTGCAGGCGAACTTAGGGAAAAAGGCATTGCCGTTGAAGTTTTCCCTGACTGCGTTAAGATGAACAAACAGTACAATGTTACGGAAAAGAAAGGCATGAACTGGGGCATTTTGATTTCAAAAGAACAGGCAGAAAAAGAAGTGCTTACTCTTAAAAATCTAAAAACCCGTGAACAGTTTGCAGACATTACAGTTGAAGATGCAGTAAAAATAATAATGCAGTAGTTTTGTTTTATAAAGCTGCAAAAAAAAGTCCTGCTGGTTTAGAAAAACTCTTTCTTAGCCGGCAGGATTTTTTTTATGAAATTTAAAAAGTCAGAATTTAAAACTTAGAATTTCAAATCAATAAATAAATTCAAAATCTTTTACAATAAGCCTTGCGTTCTTTTTTCCTTCAAAATAATCACCGTGAGCACTGCTTGCAAAAACAACGTTTACCATATTTACGTCTTCATCACCGCTGCCCTGTACAACTCCTTCAGGAATAGGATTTGCGCCGACTGGATAAGTGCCGTAGAGAAAATCAACTGTTAAAGTTTTAAGCCCGTTTGAATCTGCCGCAGAAATCTGTGTAGGGCAGCTGCAGCTGTTTCTGCTGTCTGTTTTTCCAATGTAACATGCATTTGCAACGAAGCGCCGTTTGCTTCCGTTTCTGTTTTCAAGAGTTGCAACTAAAGAACATTCATCGCCTTTGCCGTCGTAGAAGAATTTGACTTTAAAGCCTTTCGGTCTGCCTTCAAAAGGAACTCCCCAGGTTATAAGAGCCTTTCCGTCTTTGTCTGTAAATCCCAGAAGCTGCTTTAAGCTCATGTCACGAACAGCATAACCTGTAAAAAGATTTCCGCTGGCAATAGTTCCTACAACTTTTCTTGTAGTAAGTTCAGCTGCAACAGAACCGTCTTTCAAAACAATTTTTTTAGTAGGCCAGTTTTTACTTCCGCTTGCACTGAAAGCAGGATTTCCGTTGTCCCATACGTTAAAGGCAGGACCAGGCATATCATCACACTTTGTAGAACCGATAGTCAGAAAGCCTGTAATTTTTTCTGTATGCCACGTTCCAAAATCACTGTCTGGAAGCTGATATCCGCCCTTGATTTTCCATTCAGTCTTTTTTCCTTTTGAATCTGAAACTGTAAAAGAAAAATCCTTTCGTAAATCAACTGTTTCAGGAAGATTGTGGGTAAAGTTTCCGCTAAACTCAATATTTTCCAGAACAGCCTTGCTTAAAGGATAAAGCTTTCCGCCTGCAGAATAAGGCACTTTTACAAAAATAGTTTTTTCTTCATTGTTGATAAGTGCACTTTCCTGCTGATGTTTAAACTTAACAGAAAGAATTTCTTCCTGAGCAAAAACTCCTGCAACTGCAATCATCAAAACTAAAACTGCTGATAAACTTTTCTTACTGAACATTTTTTCTCTCCAATAATTCTTTGTAAACTTCTTCCATTTTTTTAACGGATTTGCTTACACGATATTCTTCACCTTCTTTAATATATTTTTTTGCAAGTTCAGCTTTTTCTTCCGGATGTTCGAGCCACCAGTCAATGCGCTGAGCCAGGCTTTTTGCACTTCCTGCCTTAAACAAAGATTTTTCGTCCAATGCAAACTGAACTGTAGCACTTTTTTTTGCATCTGCTATAACAGGAACAAGTCCGCTGCTGAAAGCTTCCATACAGGCAATGGCTTCAATTTCAACATCAGAAGCATGAATGTATAAATCAGTTTTTCTCATAAGCTCTATGATATTTTCCGTATTGTAAAAATTAAAGTCAGCACTTACGCCGTACTTTTCTGCAAGTTTAACGTACTTCTTTAAACAAGGCCCCTGACCTGCAAAGTTAACGTGAATCTTATCCTTGTATTTGGAAAGAGCCACTGCCTTTATTATAAGATCCTGCCTTTTTTCCGGACTTAATCGGCCAATCATCAAAAGATTATAACCTTCGTGGGAAACAGGATCTTTAGGAACAAACACTTCGTCTACACCGTTGCTTATTACGTGAAGCTTTGCCTTGTATCCGTTAGCCTTTAATTCGTTTGCAATAAACTGTGACGGACAGTGAATGTGATCAAAGCGTTTGTAAAAGAAGCTCTTTAAAAATTTATAGAAGAATTTTGCTGCAATGCCCACTTTTCCCAAACCAATGTTGTAAGTAATGTTTTCTGCCTGAACATGAAAAGCCGCAAGACATGGAATGTTCATTTCACGGGCAATTTTCTGTGCAGTTCTTCCCATAGGAAACGGAAGGTAAAAATGAACAATGTCTGCACCTTCAAAAGCTTTTCTTATAACAGCTTCATCCGGCTTGGAAAAATAAATTCCCTGCTTGGCACTAATCCATGAAACAAGAGGAATGTTCCACATAGGAAGTATGAATTTATCAGGACCAGGTTCTCCGGAAGTTAAAATTCGTACAGTGTGTCCAAGTTTTCTTAAGTTTTCTACAAATCGTCTGGCGCTGGCTGTAGTACCGTTGTTTAAAGCGTCGTATTGATCAATTACAAGAACGATAGTCATTTTTTACATAACCTCAGTAAATCAATTTTTAAATATGATTTGAATTTAAAATAAAACATCTGTTCGCATAAAATCAGCAGAACAAAATTAAAGTATCACTTTACTAAAATTCTCTCAACTGTTATAGCAATTTTTAATTATTTTCAAGGAGTCTGGCAGATGCACTTTCGCAGCGGAATTTGTTGTCGTAAATGCGGACTGTTTCTTCAGGAAGCCAGCCTTTTTCAAAATAATACCATTTCTTATAGGAAGAAATTCCTAATTTTTCGTTATGCTCTTCTTTTACAAGGGCATTGCCTTTAACAGGCAGAACTTCACCTTTTCGTCCGTGATTTTCAACTGTGCTGTCAAAATTACATTCACTTCTAAAAGCAGCGTAAGGTTCAACTATTACAGCCCACTTTTCATCAGCACTTGTAATAACGTTATCTTCAATTTTGATTTCATTGTAGTTTGACTTTTTGCAGGAAACGTTCAGCAGCAGTATCCAGGCTGAAAAAATAAAGGCAAGACTTTTAAAAAGAAGATTCAACTTATTACTCCGCTTTCAACTGATTTTTTACAAAGTTTTTTACTTCAGGATAAATTTTCAAATCGCTGTCAACAAAATTTTCAACAGGAATTTCGTCTATGCTCACCCACTTGTATTCAGAATGTTCTGTAAGAACGTAAGGATTTTTTATTCCGTCAGAATCCACTTCTACAAGATAGGCTTTTAAAAGAACATTTTTTCCGTTATGCAAAAAAGAATTTTCTGTAATAAGGCAAAGGGGCTTTGCATTTACGCCGAACTCTTCGCTGAATTCACGTTTTACAGTTAGTTCAGGGTCTTCGTTACATTCAACTTTTCCACCGGGAAATTCCCAGCGTCCGCCCATCTGCCCTACAGGATTTCTATGAGCAATAAGAATTTTATTATTTAAAACTACAATGCAGGCAACAGAAATATTATCCATCAGATTTTTCTCCTAGAGGAACATAACTTGCGGCAGAATAAAATGAAGCACTCCAGAAGCAAGACACAAAGTACCGAAAAGCTTTCTGTATTCAATGAAAAAATCCTTTACCCCTAGAGGAATGGAATCTTCGCCGTCAAGCGTTACAATGTAGTATTCAATTAAAAGAGAAAAGCCGGCAACTAATAAAGTAAGTGCAGGAAACAAATCACCTACAACAGCAACATCACCGCTGTACACAGAAATGAATTTCAGCACTCCAACAAAAAGACAGAGAATTCCGCAGACAAGACGGAAAGTTATATTGTCAAGCCCCGTAAGCTGACCTAAAAAATTATTCTTTACTTCACTGCTGTTTTCCAAAGCATTTTCGCTTTCAGAAGTTTCAGAATTTTCAAGAGAAATTTCTGCAGAAGCCCCGGACTCCTGAGTTAATTTTTTTCCGTACAAAAAAATCAAACCTGCAAGTACATTAAAAATTATTGATAAAAAATAAAACTGAACCATAACTCACCTTCCTTAAAATTTCACTTTTCAAAAGATTACTTTATATTACAAAACTTTCAGCTTATACACAAGTTTTAAAACACAAATTCATTTTACCTTACAGCAACATCAGCGGACAAAAGTATTTCCCTGCTTCCTTCACTTTCGCTGCTGCCAAAAGGCTTAACGGAACATTTTACTGTCTTAACGTTAAAGTCCGTAAAGCTGGCTCTGGCAAACTGTTTTTTTTCACCGCCAAAATCGTAGGCAAAAGTAATGCTTTTTTCTTCGGAAGGAAAACTTTCACAATCGTATGCCGTAAAAACAAGGACAAATTCTCCTGTTTCAGTTTTTGCTGAAGAAGAAGGCGTAAACTCAACGCTGACGTAAATGTTTTCTTCAAAAGAAAAAGCACTTTCCTTTAAATTAAAGCCGCACACAGAACCGGTATTTTCCCTGAAGCGCAGGACTAAAACAATAACCGTTACGGCTACGCACATAAGCATGGAAAGAAGCATCATTCTGTTGGCTCTTGTAGAAACTAAAATTTTAAAGATTCCAGGCTTAAGATTTTTTTTCCCGGTAGCCATATCCCTTACAGTTTCAGTTTCTCTTTTCCTGAAAGAACCCTTTTCATAATGAAAAACTAAAGGTTCACTTCCTTCTTCGTAACCGTCAATTTTATCCATAATATTCTAATTGCTTATAACTGCCTGAATAAGTGAATCAGTGCGCCACTGGTTTATGAGAGTTTTTTCCTGCTGAACAATAAGTGCCGAAATTTTACCTGTATTGCTTAAACTGATATCGTAAAAAAGACAGTCCTTCCTGTTTATGTTAAGGTTGCGCTTAAGGATTTTCTGACCGTCTGACTGAACCATCTGAACATTCAGCCCTTCAGCCGTACTGACTGCAAAAAAGAGCCAACCGTTGCTTGTAGTTCCGATAAAATCATAAGGAATGGAAAAACTTTCGCTGAAAAGCCCTTCCGAAACTTCTTCGCTGTAAGGTGGAATTTCAAGAGGCTGCTCAAACTCTCCGGTTTCAAGATTAAAAGGATAAACTAAAGTTGCCCTGTAATCCATTCCTGCCTGAACCCTGATTGCATCATCAATGAAGGAAGAATAATAATCAGCCTTTACGTAAAGAATTTTTCTATTTAAATCAGGAATGATGTTTTCTACAGAACAGATTGCATCTTTGTCCTCAACTGTATAGGGATTTGGAATAACATCATTTTCAAAATTGATTCTGAAAAGCGGCTTGCCTTCTTCGGAAAACCAGTAAATGACTTTTCCCGTTGAAATAGTACTTAAAACAATAAGGTTGTTGTCGTCTGTAATGTAAATGTCATTTACGTAAGGAAAAGGTGTACCGCCTCTGCCTTCCTGACCAAGATAATCAATGTAGTTGCCGTCACTGTCAAAACGCAGAACAATTTGTGTAAGCAGCACATTTCCGTATTCATCATCAGTTTCCTGCCTTTCGAGAGGAAGCTTGTCTACAACGTAAAGTGCCTTGTTCGAATCAACTGCAATAGAAGAAATTTTATTAAACGGATAAGAAATCGAGCGCCGTGTAGAAACAGCAGATTTTGACTCTGAAGCAAATGAAGGCTTAGGGTTAGTACCTTCGTTGTAATAAAGCGCAAGAAGTTCGCCGTAACTGTTCATTTCCATTATTTTTTTAGATTCACCGTTTGCAATGTAAACAAAACCGTCAGTCATGCAAAGTGAAGTGTTTATGTCGCCTACAGAAGCCAAGTCAAAAACGTTAAGCTCGTCTTCAAAACTGCCGTGCTCAAGGGTAAAAAGCGTACTTGTTTCTACAGCAGATACAATCGTATTTTTTTTGCAGGAATTAAACAGTAAAATAAAAAGTATGGCAACAGCAATTCTATATATTATATGAAAATAAAATCTATTTTTTTTAAGAGAGTCAACGAAACTGCAATACATATAATAAGAATAAAGAATATAGTTTATATTGTCAATTCAGTTAAAATAATATATATTTTACACTATGTTTGATAAAGTTTTAACACTCATTTTCGGATCTAAAAATGATCGCGATGTAAAGGCACTTAAGCCTGTTGTAGCCCAGATTGAAGCAAAAGAAGAATGGGCAAAATCTTTTACAGATGAACAGTTTCCTCAGCAAACCCAGATTTTAAAAGACAGGCTTGCAAAAGGCGAAACTCTTGACGATATTCTTCCGGAAGCATTTGCTTTAGCCAGAGAAGCTGCAGTAAGAGTTTTGGGAGAAAGGGCTTACCCATGCCAGCTTATGGGTTCTCTTGTTCTTAACTCAGGTCGCATTACAGAAATGAAAACCGGTGAAGGAAAGACGTTGATGTGCGTTTGTGCGGCTTACCTTAATTCACTTACCGGAAAAGGCGTTCACATTGTTACAGTAAACGACTATCTTGCAGAACGTGACAGCAACTGGATGGGAAGAGTTTACCGTTTCCTTGGACAGACTGTAGGATGCATTTTAAGCAATATGGACAACGATGCAAGACGCAATGCCTACAACTGCGACCTTACTTACGGTACAAACAACGAATTCGGCTTCGACTATCTTCGTGACAATATGCAGATTGATCCAAAGCGTAAAGTTCAGCGGGGATTTTATTTCTGTATTGTAGACGAAATTGACTCTATCCTTATTGATGAAGCAAGAACTCCTCTCATTATTTCAGGTCAGGGAGAAGATGATACTTACAAATTCCATGAAGCAGACAAATACGTAAGTCAGTTTACGGAAGTTGAAAAAGATCCTAAAACAAACGATTATCCTGATGAAGTTGAAATGCTTCCTGAACAGAGAGCAGCACTTCAGGGTGATTATAAAGTTGATGAAAAAAGCAAGCGCATTTCCTTTACAGACAAAGGAATGAACAAAATCAATGACATTCTTCATCAGCACAAACTTATTTCTGATGATTCAACTGTTTTTGACGAGCAGAACTTTGAATACGTTCACTACTTTACGCAGGCATTGCGGGCACACGTACTTTATCATCAGGATGTTGATTACGTTGTTCGTGACGGTCAGGTTCAGATTGTTGATGAATTTACGGGACGTATTCTTGAAGGAAGGCGTTACGGCGATGGTCTTCATCAGGCTATTGAAGCAAAAGAGCATTTGAAGATTGCACAGCGAAACAGAACACTTGCAACCATTACTTTCCAGAACTTTTTCCGCATGTACGAAAAGCTTTCCGGCATGACTGGAACTGCTGCAACAGAAGCCGTAGAATTCAGCAAGATTTACGACCTTGATGTAGTTGCAATTCCTACAAACAAACCGGTTGCACGCATAGACGAAAACGATGAAGTTTACCTTGACGAAAAAGACAAATGGAATGCAATCGTTAAGGAAGTAGAAGCTGCCCACAGCAAAGGTCAGCCTGTTTTGGTTGGTACGGTTTCAGTTGAAAAGTCTGAACTTCTTTCAGCCCTTTTTACAAAGCACGGAATCCGTCATGAAGTTTTAAATGCAAAGAATCATGCCCGTGAAGCAGTAATTATTGCAGAAGCAGGCGCTAAAGGTGCAGTTACAGTTGCAACTAACATGGCAGGACGCGGTACAGACATTAAGCTTGGCGGAAGCCCTGAAATGCGTGCAAGAAAAAGAGTAGGAACAGAAGCTTCTCAGGAAGAATTTGACAAGGCACTTGCTGTTGAAAAAGAAAAGTGGCTTGCTGACTATGAAGAAGTTAAAAATCTTGGAGGATTGTACGTTATTGGTTCAGAGCGCCACGAGTCACGCCGTATAGACAACCAGCTTAGAGGACGTTCAGGACGTCAGGGTGATCCTGGAAGAAGCAAGTTCTACATTTCTATGGACGATGATTTGATGCGTCTCTTTGGCGGAGAACGTATGAAGAAAATAATGAAGTCTGTAGGTATGGAACCAGGTGAACCTATAAACCATCCTTGGCTTAACAAGTCTATTGAAAAGGCTCAGCATAAAGTTGAAGAGCGTAACTTTGAAATCCGTAAAAACCTTCTTGATTACGATGATGTTTTAAATCAGCAGAGAAAATTCATTTACGAACAGCGTGATGAAATTCTTGCAGACGAAGATTTAAGCAGAAGAGTTCTTGAAAATGCTTTTGAAAAAGCAGATGAGTTTATTGAAGAATATAAAAACGCAAGTCATCATTCAAAGGATAACAGTGCACAGAATATTCTTTCTGAACAAATCAAAAATGCTTTCGGATTTACACTTGAGCAGAATCAGTTTGACGAAGAAAGCATTAAGGCACTTCTTCAAAACGACATTACTCAGAAAGAAATGCTTGTTTCAAAGCAGAACTTCAATATGTTTATCCGCTATCAGTACATTCAGATGATTGACAAAAAGTGGCTTGATCAGCTGGAGTTCCTTGACGGTTTGCGTGAAGCCGTTCACTTACGTTCTTACGGAAGCAAAAATCCTCTTACTGAATATAAAATTGACGGCTTTAACCAGTTTGATGAAATGCTTCTTAACATTAAGGACAGCGTTGTAAGCAGAGTATTTAAGGTTAAGATTCAGATTCAGGATCCGCAAGAGCGCCATTCCAGCCACCGCCAGATGCAAATGAACGCCCAGCATCAGGAAGCACAGTCGTCTATTTCTTCTTCAGGCAATCCGTTTAATGCAAGGGAAGCAAAACAGGCAGCTGTAAATTCTGCAATGAAAAGTGGACGTCAGGGTCAGAGCGTTACTGTAATGCGCACTATTCCAAAAGTAGGCAGAAACGAACCTTGTCCTTGCGGAAGCGGCAAAAAGTACAAGCTTTGCCATGGAAGAAACGCTTAGCATAAAAAACAATGCTTAAAAAAAAGTCTGCTGCTTTAAGTTTTTAATTTAAAGCGCAGGCATTTTTTTTGGAGTTTTAGTTTTAAACTGCTTACAAATTAATTACGTTTCCGAAAAATCCGCTGGCAGAAGGGCTTTCGTTATTTTCAGTTAAATGGCTCACATCACCAAGCTGCTGAATTCTGAAATTTACTTCTCCCGGTATACGCTCCTGTGCTCCAAGAACTGTTACGGAAGACGGTGCTACAAAAAATGACTGCCACAACTGTACAGGGCTTATTCCCGTTAAATGACTTATGCAGGCAAACATAGAACCTAAATGGCACACAAATACAATATTTTTTTCATCAAGATTTTTTTGAAACGGATTTAAGTGAGTGTCTGTAAGGGCTTCTTCTTTTGTAAGATGAGGATAGCAGTTGTAAAGAGGAATGTCTTTTTCTTTCCGCGTATAATCATAGGAACAGAGAACCTGATCTAAACCGCTGCAAAGCTGCCTGTAACGCTCCTTTACTTTACCTGACTTTGCCATTTTTGTTTTAAGCCAGCTGTCTATGCGAGAATATTTTTTTTCGCCGTAATAATCTTTTGGAAGAATGTCCCAGAAAACTGACTTTTTGTTTTTTGAAACAGGATCAATTACGTTTACGTCAAACTCCCTGAGCCAGTCCATTGTCTGAGCTGTCCGTCCTGTAAGTTTCAATGCAGGTTCCAGAGTGTCTGCTGCCCTTCCATAAGGTGAAACGTAAAAATCTGTGACATTCCATTTTGCAATGCGCTTTGCAAGAAGTTCTGCTTCTTTCCTACCTTTTTCAGTTACAGTGTTGTTTGCATAATCAGGGTCGCCGTGGCGTATAAAAATAAGATGCATTGTTCCTCCAAAAATCTTTCACACAATTTTTTCTGTGGAAAATATAACTTTTCCCTTGCTCAAATTTTTTACTAAAGCAGAACATTCTTCCGCCTGGGCAGAAAAAATTTTTCCCTTAACCATTACGCTGTCTGCAAAAGATTCTTCTACTTCGCTTAGATTAAATTTACTTAGGGCACGTTTTATTCCTTCGTAAAGTTCGTATCCGCAGGTAAAGCTGAAAATTGATTTTTCTACGTAAGGTTCACTTTTGCACGCAGCAAGTACGGCTTTTGCACTGTCGCTGTAAGCATGAACAAGTCCGCCTGTTCCAAGTAAGATTCCGCCAAAGTAACGTGTTACAGTAAGAAGAATGTTTGTAATGCCGCTTCCCTTCAGCACGTCAAGTACAGGTCTTCCTGCAGTTCCGGAAGGTTCGCCGTCATCGCTCATGCCGTTAACTTCGCCGCTTAAGCCTGTAATGAAAGCGTGTACAACATGAGTTGCATCAAAGTAGCGCTGTTTCTGCCTGCCAAGCATTTCCCTTGCTTCACTTTGATTTGCCACAGGAAAAACTTCTGCTATAAAACGGGAATTTTTTATTACAAGAGATGCACTGGCATTTTCAAGCAAAACATTCATTTTTCGACGTCTCTTTCAGCTTGTTCTGCCTGTTCTTCCGACTCAGACTCATCAGCTTGTTCTGCTGCTTCTGATTCATTATTCGGTTCATTCAGCTGAACAGAAAGATTTTCCCCTTCACTTTCATTTTCAACAAGACCGTTTACGGCAAGGCATGAATAGTAATATACAGGAATAGAAAAATTATATTTTAACAAAACAGTAAGAATTTGCACAAAAGTAAAAAACTCCAGAAACAAAGCAACTAAAGGCATTTTTACAAAAACTGAAAAGACTAAAATTAAAATTATAAACAAAAAATTCTTTACTACAGACCTAATCAAAAAAAACGTCCAGTGAAACATTTTTACAGGAAAAAGAATTCTCACGCTTTCAGCAACAGCAGAAAAAAACTTCTTTTCCGGATTTTGAAAAATTACGTTCAGCACAAACAAAAATGGAAGCTTTAAAATAAAGTATATTAAAGTGAATGAAACTGCAAAAATGGAAAACACTTTTCCCAAAGCATTGTAATCTATTGACTCAAAATCATTAAAATTAAAATTTGAAAGAAGAGAAACTGAACCTGAAGCCTTAAGAATTAAACCTGAACCAAAAGCTGAAACCAGGTATATTACGGTAAAAAATATTGAAGTAAAAAATATCTTTGGATTTTCGAAGCCTGAAAAAACTGTAAACAAAGAAGGATTTTTTCCTAAAACGCTTTCTGTAGAAAATTTTATAAGCCCTGCATTTAAAATTTCAAAAACAATGTTTACTGAAAAAATCAATGCCAAAGTTGCAAAAAAGTTTCCGCCACTGCTTCCATTTAAAATCTTTAAAAGAGGCTGAATTACAAAAAACATAACTAAAACCATAGACGCATTGCACAAAATCACTGCAAGGAAATTTGTAATTAAGTTTCTTGAAACTACACCAAACAAAATCTGTTTCATCCTGGAAATTTCAGGATTTTTACTAAAAGAGCATTTTCCGTTCATTTTAATCTTCCTAAAACTGCATCCGCAAAAAAACTTTAACTTTCACAGATAAATCATTCCACAACTATATCAACTGCTTCCCGATTTTCAAGCCGCACACCGTTAGCTTTTAATCCCTTTTCTTCATAACTTTGAGCTTTAAATTCACCTTTAAGAGTTTTTACTCTAGGCTTTGGCGCATAGTTTAATGTAAAGCTGAACTTTTCCCTTGTATCAATATGAAGAACTTCCATGCCTTCTGGAGCAAAATTATACTCACGCTTTAAAATCCAGCCTGAAACACGGCAGCGCTTTATGTAAGCATATTTTGTTACAGGGTCTCTGTAAATGATTGTAAACAAAACCTTGTTGATTATTTCCTTTTCAGCATAATTGCAATACCACAATCCTGTGTCAACAAACATTTTTTGAGTTACGTCCCAGACTGACCACATACCGCTTTTTCTTACAATGAAAACTCTGTCAAAAGGCGTAACTTTGAAAAGTTCACGTCCGCCACTTACTCCAATTCCAAGATATCCTTTATCATCATAACGGAGAGGAATGTCTCTTTTGGCAACTTCCTTTACATCAACTACGCTGAAACTTGTAATTGTAGTTTTTCGTTCAAGAGAAAAATCTTTTTCATCAGCTTTTGCCTCTGCAGCCATTTTTTCAAACTTGCCGATCATTTCCTGAAGATATTCAACTGCACAGTCTGTAAGGTGCTTGAGACGGCGCGTTATTTCCTTGATTCTGCCTGTAATGGCAGCAACCTGTTCTTTATTTTTGCTAATGTCAAAAAGAGAAATTCTTCTGATTGGAATTTGCAGCAGGTGTTCAACGTCATCATCAGTAACTTCACGCAAAAGTTCGTCTTTAAAAGGAATAAAGCCTTTTTTTACGGCAGCCGCTACAGTTTCAGCAGTTTTCTGCTCTTCGATTTTCTTGTAAATGCGCTCTTCCACAAAAATGCGTTCAAGTGTACGGATAAAAAGTTCTTCAGTAAGCTTTTTCTTTTCAAACTCCAGCTCGTCCTTAATAATTGCAGTAAGCTTTTTTGCGTAATACTTGATTATTTCAGTAGCCGTCATTACAACAGGCATATTGTCTTTTATGACAAGCATCTGGCAGGCAATAGTTTTTTCGCAATCAGTGTAAGCGTAAAGTGAATCAACTACGTCTTTTGAATAAACGCCTCTTGGAAGCTTGATTTCTATGTTACAGTGATTTGTAGTAAAGTTATCCACAGAACTGATTTTTATTTTTCCGGCTTTGTATGCTGCATCAATTGAATTTAGGAGGGACTTTGCGTCTGTGTCTACAGGAAGTTCAGTAATAACGATGCGCTTTTCATCGCTAGTGTCCATTTTGGCACGTGTAATGATTTTTCCGTTACCGTCATTGTAACCGCTTACGTCAATAAGCCCGCCTGTAGAAACATCAGGGTAAAGGACAAAATCTTCTCCCCTAAGGCATTTGATTTCTGCTTCAAGAACTTCCTTTAAATTGTATGGAAGAATTTTTGTACTCATTCCAACAGCAATGCCTTCTGCACCGATTATAAGCACAACAGGCAGTTTTGAACGGTAAACTTCAGGCTCTAAATCCCTGCCGTCGTAATTCGGAACGTAATGCGTAATTTCAGGATTTGTAACAAGAAAATCTTTTGCAAGATGATGAAGGCGACATTCAATGTAACGTCCTGCAGATGCGGGATCACCAGTGTACTTGTTTCCGAAGTTTCCCTGCTTATCAATGAAAATTTCCTTGTTTGCAAGATTAACTAAAGCCCCGTAAATTGACATATCACCATGAGGATGATACTTCATTGTTCTTCCTACAACAAACTGAACTTTCTGAAAAAGACCGTCGTTTATTTCAAAAAGCGTGTGCATTATTCTGCGCTGAACAGGTTTAAGTCCGTCTTCCAAATCTGGAATTGCCCTGTCACGGATAACGTAACTTGCATATTCAATAAAATTTTTATCAAAAATATTTTTTACAAACGCCATAACTTTCCCTTAAACTTTTAAACTCTTAAACGTCAATATCTGCATTACTAAGCAAATTGTTTTCTATAAACTTTCTGCGCTCAGGTGTATTTTTTCCCATGTAAAAAGCAAGAAGCTGAGGAATGACTTTAAGCTGGCTTATTTCAACCGGCGTAAGATTTATAGTTTCCGGAGCAATAAAATGCTTAAACTCATTGGAGTTCATTTCTCCCAGACCTTTAAATCGTGAAGTTTCACAGGATTTGCCAAGTTTTTTCTGTGCAGCATCACGTTCTTCTTCTGTGTAGCAGTAAATGTTTTCTTTTTTATTTCTTACTCTAAAAAGCGGTGTTTCCAGAATCCATACTCTGCCGCTGGTAATAAGTTCTTCAAAGTAACCAAGGAAAAATGTAAGCAGAAGGTTTCGGATATGAAATCCGTCGTTATCAGCATCAGTGGCAATTACAATTTTTGAATAGCGCAAATTGTCCACAGAATCTTCTATGCCTAAAGCAGTCATAAGCTGGGCTAGTTCAGCATTTTTCCATATATCTGTCTGTTTTTTACCGTACATATTTTCAGGCTTACCCCGCAAAGAAAATATTGCCTGATAATCAGAGTTTCTTGAATGAGTCATAACGCCGGAAGCAGACTGTCCTTCCGTAATGAAAATCATTGAATTTTTGCCTTTTTCTCCGTCTTCAAGATGATAGCGGCAGTCATCAAGTTTTTCTATGCGGATTGAATTCTTCTTTGCATTATCACGGACAAGCTTTTTAACGTTTGAAAGTTCCACACGCATTTTTTCGTTATGGGCAATTTTTTCTTTTAAACGTTCTGCAGCTTTTGGATTTTTAAGCAGCCAGTCATTTAAACCGGACTGAACTTCTCCGGCAACCCACTGCCTTATTTCAGTATTGCCTAATTTATTTTTAGTCTGACTTTCAAATACAGGATTTTTTATTTTAATAAGAATGGCAGCAGTAATTCCTTCACGGATATCTTCACTTTTAAAGGAAGTCTGGAAAAAATCATTTACGCCTTTAATAAAGCCTTCCCTGAATGCAGCAAGATGAGTTCCTCCGTCTGAAGTAAACTGACCGTTAACGAAAGAAAAATAATTTTCGCCGTAAGCATTTGTGTGTGTAAAGGCAAACTGCAAATGTTCACCTCTGTAACTTCCTACAGGATACAGGCCTTCTTCTTCCAGCTCGTTCTGCAAAAGATCCAGCAAACCTTCCTTACTTGAATATTCAATTCCGTTTAAGTGAAGTGTAAGCCCTGTGTTAAGGTAAGCGTAATTTCTGATGCGCTTTTCAACAAACTCCATATTGTAGCTGTACTTTCCGAAAATCTCTTCGTCAGGAACAAATTCAAAAAAAGTACCGTCAGGCTGTTTTTCCTTAAGCTTGCCTGTTCTGTTTTTTATAAGCTTGCCTTTTTCGAAAACAGCTTCACAACATTCACCGCTGCGGATAGAACAGACTCTGAAATAAGAGGACAATGCATTTACAGCTTTAGTACCTACGCCGTTCATTCCTACGCTGAAAAGAAAAACATCATTATCGTACTTGGCACCAGTATTTATTTCGCTAACACATTCCACAACTTTGCCAAGAGGAATGCCCCGTCCATAGTCCCGAACTTTAACGTGATTGTCTTTTATGGAAATGTCGATTTTATTGCCGAAGCCCATAATGAATTCGTCTATGGAATTGTCTATAACTTCTTTAAGGAGCACGTAAATTCCGTCATTCTGATTGGAGCCGTCACCTAAACGTCCAATGTACATTCCTGAGCGAAGGCGTATGTGTTCCAGTGCGTCAAGATGGCGGATTTTTTCATCATCGTAAGCGGCAGGCTTTTTTGCAGAAGCATCTTTTCCAGGGTCAAAAGATCTGGCTTTTTCAAGATTGCGGGCAATTTCTTCGGCAGTTAATTTTGAAGGAGAGTCCTGAGTCTTTCCAGATTTAGCTTTACTTTTTGGAACGTCTTTGCTTTTGGCGTTGTCCCAGGCACGGAAAGTTCCATCTTCATCTATTCCTGCTACAGGCTTTTTTGCTTTTGCCGATGTTTTTGCTGCAGCTGTTTTTGCTGCAGTTGATTTTTCCGGAGCAGCTTTAGCTTTGGCAGTTGCAGACTTTTCTTTTACAGATGCAGTTTTTTTTGCTGCTGCTGATTTTGCTGCAGTTGATTTTTCTGAAGCAGCTTTAGCTTTGGCAGTTGCAGCCTTTTCTTTTACAGATGCAGTTTTTTTTGCTGCAGTTGCAGCTGCCCCAGTTGATTTTTTAACTGGAGTTTCACTTTTTTTTGTTGCCATTTTATCCACCCAATAAATTAGACTCCCATTATAACTGAAATTTTTCAAATCTTCAACTTATAAGGCAGGTAAAAAGGCACAGGTAAAAATCAGTATCTGAAAGCAGAGCCTCCGATAAATTCCCTTATTATAGACTGATTCGGAACTTGAGTTGCAGGAATTGTTGAAAAGCAGTTTAAAAACTTAAGGAGACGGTTTGCTTCTGAATATTCTTTTTCCATAGGAGTTACGCAATGAAGCAAAGGTTCGGCATAAACTTTAAGCACAGACATTTCGTAATCCAAAGCAGTGTTCAGCATGGCATCAGCGTTGTTCTGGAAAGGGAAAATATGAAGCCGTTCGCCTTTCTGTACGTTATCCCACATTCCTATTGTATCAGCAGCACTTTTTCCCCTGAACTGAGCGTCCCGGACAATTCTTCTTATAAGTCGGTTGTCGCTTGTAGGAATACGGTTGTGGTCATCTAAATTAAGCTGGGTTAATGCACTTAAATATATCTTGAACTTTTTGTCAGCAGGAACAAGTGGCGTAAGTTTATCGTTTAATCCGTGAATTCCTTCCATTACAAGAATATCATTTTTTTCAAGAGTCATTGTGTCGCCTTTAAAATAGCTTACACCTTCGTTAAAGTCGTAGCTTGGAAGTTCAACTGACTTGCCGTTAAACATATCAATAAGGTTTTTGTTCAGCATTTCAATGTTAAGGGCTTCAAGACATTCATAGTCGTAATTGCCGTTTTCGTCTTTCGGAGTTTCAGCACGACCTATGTAATAACTGTCAAGGCTTATGACTTTCGGAGTGTAGCCCAGCGCCTGAAGCTGAAGTGCAAGTTTTTTGCTTGTAGTAGTTTTTCCCGAAGATGATGGACCTGCAATAAGTACAACCCTTACAGAATCACGTTCATGAATCTGATCTGCAATGTCAGAAATGCATTTTGTCTGCAAAGTTTCAGTTATATTTATAAAGTCGTTTACTTTTCTGTCATGAATAAGCTGATTCAACGATGCGGCGGAAGTAACATTCAGCCGTTTGCCCCATTCCTTGTAGCGGTGGTAAATTTCAAAAAGCTTAGGCTGATCTTCAAAAGGCGTAAGTTCATCAGGCCTGGAATGAGTAGGAAACCTTAGCAAAAAACCTTCCCTGTAAGGCATTAAATCAAAAACTTTCATAACGGAAGTATTTGCAGCAAGAGGCCCGAAGTACAAGTCACTGAAATTGTCCAGAGTGTTGATCTGAACTTTGGAAGGGCACCTGTAGTTAAGCTGTTTTCTTGTTTCTACAAGATTAAGGTTTTGAAAAAGAGTGCAGGCTTGGGAATAAGAGATGAAATTTGTTTCAATAGGCTTGTCTTCTTCAACAAGGCGTTCCATTTCATTTTTCAGTGCAATTATCTGTTCAGTTTTAAGGGAAGAACCTGTGTCTAAAGTGTAGTAGTAGCCGTAACCAAGACTGTGACCTACAACAAGCTTGGCTGAAGGAAAAAGCCTGTATGCAGCAGCCGCTAAAATAAAGCACAAAGACCGTCTGTAAATGGCAGCACCTTCCCGTGAATCAAGGTAAACAGGCTCAAGAGTACAGTCTATATCTACAACGCTGTCCAGAGAACATACTTCATTGTTTACCTTTACAGCGATTATTTTTTTGTCTGTTTCAGGGAAATTATTTAATAAAGTAACAGGCCTTATTTCATTTTCAATCTGAATTGATTTTGAATCCGGAAAAGTAACGGTAATTTTTCTCATAGCGCACTCCTGTAAAAAGCTTTTCAGCAGATGATAGTAAAATTATAAGACAGTTTCCCTTAAATTTCAAAATTTTTACAAAAGACGCCGGATGTAAAAGCCCTTGTTTAAGGCTTTCAAGGCTCATAACAAAATTTAAGAGTTTTCGGACAGGCTTATTTTGCTCATAACAATGTCGTCTATTTCTTCTTCCTGGGATTTTTCCGTTTCTTTTTTCCACTGAATGAATTTGTTTTCCCTTAGTTTTTCCAGCACTTTAACGTTTGCCATTGCTTTCTGGACAACTTTGCGCTTTTCTTCTGCAACCATCTGTGCCTGAACTAATTCTTCCAGAAAAGTTTCCTTTTTTTTCTCAAGGAGCAGAACGTAATTCTGAAGATTATACCTGAAATAAATATCTGCTTCTGGAGAACAGGCGGAATTTGCCTTAGCGTGACTTTCTGCTATTTTTTTCAATTCATTTTGAATACGGCTTATTTCACTATTTGCTTTTCCAAGTTCAATTTCTGCCTGCTTCTGTTCAAAACGGCGCATTTCAAGAACTTTTTCCATAGAAAATTCAAATTTTTTCATAAGCACCACATTCTATTTTCAAGCATTTTCAGTCTGGAGGTTTTCCTGTGAAGCTTCTTCTGCATGTTCTTCAGGATACTCTTCCGGTGGAATTTCTATTCCGCTTAAGACAGAAAGTTTCTGCAAAGTTTCTGCTGCAGTACTTGATTCATCTTTTTCCTGACAAAGAAATTCTTCTATTGCGTCATGGTGTGCAATGGCATCGTCAACTTCCACAGAATTACCTTTCTGGTAAACACCTGCCATAATCATTTCTTCCTGATCTTCGTAAGTAGACATCCATCTTCTTACTCTTTGAATTGCCTTTAAAGTGCACGGACCGTTAACGTGAGAAATAAGGCGGCTTACACTGGAATTTACATCAACTGCAGGATAATGCTGGCGCTGGGCAAGTTTTCTGCTTAAAACAATGTGTCCGTCAAGAATACCGCGGACTGTATCGGAAACAGGTTCGTCTAAATCTCCGCCGTCAACAAGAACAGTGTAAAGTGCCGTAATGGAGCCTTTGTCGTTAGTGCCTGTTCTTTCAAGAAGCTGCTGTATGGAAGTAAAAACGCTGGCCGGATAGCCGCGTCTCTGAGGTGATTCACCGTTGCTTGTTCCTACATCCCGCTGGGCATGGGCAAAACGTGTAACTGTATCAAACATAAGGAGAACGTCTTCGCCTTTGTCACGGAAATATTCTGCTACAGCCGTTGCTACATAAGCTGCCCTGATTTTTGCAATAGGAGTTTTGTCTCCTGTAGCGTTTACTAAAATAGAGCGGCTTAAACCTTCCGGACCTAAATCAGCAAGCAAGTCGTTTACTTCCCTTCCACGCTCACCAATCAAGGCAATAACGCTTAACTTTGCGTCTGTATGTTTTGCTATTGAAGAAATAATCGTACTTTTACCAACGCCGCTTCCTGCAAAAATGCCCACACGCTGACCTTTTCCAATTGTCATAAGTGAATCGATTGAACGGATGCCTGTTGTAATCCTTCTGTTTATGGGCTTTCGCTTAAGAGGATCAGGTGCATTTGCAATAGCCGGATAGTAACACTCAACGTTTATGTCGCCTTTGCCGTCACAAGGTCTGCCTGTTGCATCAAGAATACGTCCTGTAAGTTCACTTCCTACGCCAACTTCAAGAAGATGACCGCTTGCAACAACTGCATCACCTACTTCAATGCCGGAAGTAGAATCGTAAGCCATAAGATGAACGGTTTTGTTTTCAAAGCCTACAACTTCTGCCATTACGGTTTTTCCTGAACTTCCAATGTGAATGGTACAGATTTCTCCCACTACAGAACGGGGACCAAGGCTTTCAATCATAAGGCCTTTTACGCCTGTAACGTTTCCCGTGTATTTTATAGGTTCAGTGCGTTCTATGCTTTTTATATACTTATCAAAAAAAGAATTCATTTTCCACCTGAAAATTAAAATTACAAATCAGGATTTATAACATCAGATTTGCTGACGGTTTTTATTGGTGAAATATTAAGGATTTGTGCTTCAAGTTCACTTAACTGACTGCTTATTCTTGCATCAATAGCGCCAAAATCAGTTTCCACAATACAGCCGCCTTTTTCTATAGAACTGTCTTCTACAATGGAAATATTTTGAATATTTTCAACTTCATGGATAAAATTATTTATGTGTTCAGTTGTAAGCTTTACGTCTGCAAGGTTAACTCTAAGCGTAACGTCGCCTCTGCCCTTTACTTTTTTAAGCGCCTGCACAACATTTGCAATAATAACGCTTTTCTGATTTTCACTCATGATTTTTACGACTTTTTTTGTAGTCAAAAGCACAAGGTTTACAATCTGCTGTTCAGTTTCGTCTAAAATTTCCTGCCTTTTTTCCTGAATTGCTTCAATCATTTTGTGGAGACGCTCTACAAGACGTTTTGCTTCTGCATTTCCTTCAACAAAGCCGGCTTCGTGTCCCTGCTCCATGCCTTTTTTATTTGCCTTGTCAAAAATTTCCTGCTCTTCTTTACGGGCATTTTCTACTATCTGAGATGCCTGAAGTTTTGCTTCTTCAAGTATGTGCTGGGCTTCTTCCTGTGCATTGTTTTTTATAACGGCAGCCTGGTCTGTGTGTTTCTTTACCTGAGCAAAAGCCGTATCTTCTGCATTTTTTACGATTTTGTCTGCCTGAGATTGAGCTTCTTCAAGCATTTTCTGCTTTTCAATTTCCCAGTTTTTCTTGTATTCTTCTGCTTCTCGGCGCAAATCATCGGCAGTAGGTCCTGTATATTCAGGAACAACTTCCACTTCTTCTTCAACAGGAACAGCGAATTCCCTGGAAAGTTTTAGTAAAACTTCACCTTCTTTATTGCTTATTTGATTTGATCTGAAAACGCTTTGAGGCATAGTCCGTCCTTTACTTCAATTTAAAATGCACTTTTAGCTGCATTATACAATCATTTCTTCATCACCGCCACGGGCAATAACAACTTCACCGGAATCTTCAAGTCTTCTGATTACGCTAACAATTTTCTGCTGAGATTCTTCAACATCCTTAAGACGAACAGGTCCCATAAATTCCATATCTTCTTTAAGCATACTTGCTGCACGTTTAGACATATTGTGGAAAATCTTGTCCTGAACGTCCGAATCAACTGACTTAAGAGCTTTTGCAAGTTCCTGAGTATCAACTTCACGGAGAACTTTCTGGATTGCACGGTCATCAAGCATAACAATGTCTTCGAATACGAACATTCTCTTCTTGATTTCTTCTGCAAGTTCCGGATCTTCTTCTTCAAGAGTTTCAATAATTGCTTTTTCAGAAGAGCGGTCAACGTTATTAAGGATTTCAACAATGGCGTCAACACCACCGGCTGCAGTATAGTCTTCGCTGGACAAAGTAGAAAGTTTTTTTTCAAGAACACGTTCAACTTCACGCAAAACATCAGGGGAAGTACGATCCATCGTAGCAAGACGCTTTGAAACTTTAGGCTGAGTTTCTGTAGGCAAAGATGACAGAATTACGGCTGCTTTCTGAGGATCAAGGTAAGCAAGAATAAGTGCAATTGTCTGCGGATATTCCTGCTGAACAAAGTTAAGCAAATGAGCCGGATCTGTACGCCTGATAAAGTCAAAAGGACGAACCTGCAGACTTGAAGTAAGACGGTTGATAATGTCGATTGCTTTTTGAGAACCGAGAGATTTTTCAAGAAGTTCACGGGCGAAATCAATGCCGCCTGTAGTAATAAAGTTCTGGGCCTGCATCAACTCCTGGAATTCTTCCAGAACCTGATCTTTAAAATCTGCATCAATAGTTTCAAGACGTGCAATTTCAAAAGTGATCTGTTCAACTTCATCATCACGCAAATGCTTTAAAACTTCAGAAGAAACTTCACTTCCCAATGCAACAAGAAAAATGGCAGCTTTCTGTCTTCCCGTCAAGCTTTTATAATCTTTAGCACTGCCTTTCTTTTTACCGGAAATTTTCCCTGATTTACCTGCACTTTCTTCTGCCATATCAGTCCTCCCTGAGCCAAGTTCCTAAAACTTTAGCAATATCTTCCGGATTAAGGTTGATTTTTTGTTCTGGTTTCATATTTGGCGTTGAAATATTTATTTTTGCCTGTTCGTAGTCAATAATTGATTTTATTTCTTCGTCTGTATGAATGGGCTGCGCAATTTCACGGGCTACACCAAAATTATTTGCCTGCTGCAAGACTGCAATTTCACGGGCAAAGTCAACTTTGGTGCCAAGTCTGTAAAATGCGTCCCTGAGTTTTTGCTTTTCTTCCGGCTTAAGATATGAAAGTACGCAATCGGCACTGCTGCTGGTAAGTTCCCCTAAAAGCATGGCAGCCTTTATTTTTCCGTTTATTTTTATATCGCCTGAGATTTTCGTAAAAAACTGACTGTTCTGACTTTCCAATTTTTATTCCTCCATAAGCCACGTACGGATAAGCATAGCAACATCTTCCGGATGCTCTTTTGCCATGGCAACTGCACTTTCCTGAAGTTCTGCCCTCTTGCGCTCTTCAACCGACATTGTAACTTCCATGCCCTGTTCCTTTGCATCCCAGAGAGCCTGCTCCCTTTCTTCACGCTGCTTTCGCAAAAGTTCTTCTTCTCTAAGACGGCGGCGCCTTTCAATTTCTCTTGTAATAATCCTGAACAGAATAAATATAACAAGAACAACTGCAATTCCTATAAGTATAAGGACAATAGCTTTGTTGCGGTTCTGCCTTTTAAGTTCAGCCATATCTTCTGCTTCAAATTCTGCACTATGGTCAACCATCTGGTTTGTTACAACTATATTGTCGTTTCTGTCTTTATCGGAACCTAATGCACCTTCAACAGTTTCTTTAGCCGCTTTAAGCTGTTCAGGACTTAAAGGAGTGTAAGTGCGCTTTATCCTGTTGTTTTCAAAGATTATGTTTCCCCTGCTGTCTAAATCCTTTGTCCACACACCGTCAATGTTAACGGAAAAACTTATGCGGGAAGGTCTTGGAGTAACGGTTTTTTCATAATTGCGGACATCTACAACCCTGTTTACCTTTACTCCTTCTTCCGTAGTTTTGCCTATTGCATTGCTTAAATCACTGTAATTCGGAGGAGTCAGACCGTCAACGCCTGCAGGTCCTTCAGGATTATACAAAGAGCCAACGTATTCTTTTCTTACTGTTTCAGAACTGATTGGAAATCCTTCTTCTGCAACTTTACCGTCGTCGTAACTTGTATCTTTATTATCTTGTTTTATAACAGGTGCAGTGTGCTCGGTGCCGCTTTCCTTTTCTTCAGAAAAATCCCAGTCAACAGTCATAAGTCCTAAACTTACACGGCCAGGGTAAATAGTTTCAAGCTGAGCCTTTACGTCGTTGGCATATTTTGCTTCAAGACGCTGCCTGATTTTCTGTGTACGTTCAATATTTGAAAGACGGTCACTTTCTGCCATTCCTTCAAAATCATTTATCTGATTTCCCGTAGAGTTTAAAATGACAACGTTTTCCGGCACTAAACCTTCAACTGCCTTTACTATAAGTGACTGAATGCCTTTTACTGTATTTTTTTCCAAATCCATATTGCCGGTTGTAAAAAGCGTTACAGATGCGGTTGCCGGCTTCTGCATACTTGCGTAAACTGCTTCCTCCGGAAGTGTTACAGTTACAACTGCACGGTCAATGTGTTCAAGCTGGGAAAGCTGTTCCTGAAGCTTAGTTTCAACTAATTTCTTGTATTTTACCTGATCGTCCCTGTCGTTTCTGTTCCATGAAGGATCGTTGAAAATAGCATAAACGTCAAAATCAGAAGGCAAAAGTCCTTCTACAGACAACTGGGCACGCCATTTTTTTGCAATTTTTTCATTATCTACGCTGATGTAACCGTCATTAGAAATGTAAACCTGAACGTTTTCCTGAGCAAGACGAGCTTCAATACGTGCAAGCATTGCGTCATCTGTTACAGGTCTGGCAAAAAGTCTTATTGTAGATTCTTTAGATGAACCTGCTACAAGCCAGATAACGGCACCCACAGCAGCAACAGCAATGCCCACTGCCAGCAATTTTTTCAGTACAGTCCACTTAGACCACTTTTCTTTTAAAGATGATACGATTTTTTTAAACCATTCGTTCATCATCCCCTCCAGAGAACGAAATGCAATATAAAAAACTGAAGCCGTCCCACAACAACTACAATTATTAAATTTTACGAAATTTACTAGAAATTATACAATAAACGGCTAATATTTTCAATTAAAAATTGATTTTCCAGACCTTCCAGAAAACTATGGTAAAACCATCCAGGCTTCCCGGAAGAAAGTGTGCCTTGTTACTGCTATGTAAGAAAAATTATTTCAGAAAGATATTATTTATCTGTTTTGAGAAAGTTCCTGCCAGCCGTCAATTACTCTGTCAATTACAGTTTTTGCAAGACTTAAAGACATGGAAGCTTTTGCCATTGCAGTAGTAATGTCGTGAATATCAACACTGTCCGGATCAGTAATGGCTTTTTCCCTAAGATTTGCCACATTCACCTGCTGAGAATTTACCCCTTCAACAGCTTCCATAAGATATTGCTCAAAAAGCCCCTTATGTTCTGCCTGCTTAACAGGACTGTCAGAAAGGTTTCCTGCAGCGTCTATATTTAAATTTCCGATGTTTTTAAGAAGAGGCTGACTGCCAATGTGAGCTGCATTAGTTCTTGCAAGTTCCAGTGTTCCAAAAGAAAAGTTCATCTTTTTATCCCCTTGTTACAGTCTATAACCTCTGAAAAAAAATTACAACTAACGGCTTGCAATTTCCAAAGCAGCAGCAAACATTTCCTTGCTTCCCTGAATGACTGAACTGTTTGCTTCGTAAGCACGGTTAGCGCTAATCATGTTAACCATTTCGTTAACGATATTTACATTCGGATATTCAACATAACCTGTATGAGGACCGGATTTTATTGCATCAGGGTGATTAGGATCATAAACAAGACGACCCATTTCCGTATCCTTTACGATTTCCCTTACCCTTACGCCTTTACCAGGACCGTTATCCTGAGAAGCAGAAGTATAAGGAAGACGCCACAAAGGATTTTCCTTGGCAATAGGTTCAACTATAACTGTCTGCTTGCGGTAAGCGCCGCCGTCCTGAGTTCTTGTAGTAGTTGCATTTGCAATATTGTTCGAAATAACATCAGTTCTAAGACGTTCAACGCTCATTCCTGTAGCTGCAATATTTATACTGGTAAAAAGTCCCATTTTTTTCCTCCAATCCTAAACTCAGATAACTTCAGTTAAAAATCAGCCTTTACGCATAACCGTATTAACCTGATTAAATTCAAAACTTTCCATCTGGGTAAGAAGTTTATACTGCATCTGAATCTGAACAATTGTCATTGCTTCCTGTTCTGCATCAACATTGTTTCCGTTAGCCTTAGAAGTAGAAGCCCAGTCTGTAACACGGCGAGGTTCAACTGTATGCCAGTCACGTGGAGCTGCACTTTTTATGTGAAGAGGATCTGAAGTCTGCATCTGAAAAACGTTGTGAGCGTTATCTCTTTCTTCAAAAGCACGTTTCAATTCGCTTTCAAAATTTACAACCTGCCTTTTATAGCCAGGAACTTCAGCATTGGCAATATTGTTAGCCGTAACCTGATACCGCAAAGACTGAACGTCAAGTTCCCTGGAAAGAAGATCTATACTGTTAAAAAAAGAATTCATACCCATACTTTAAGTATCGGAACTTAAAATATGGAGTTTAGTGTTATTCAGATTTAATTTTTGAAGTAAAGCCTATTCTGTCAAATGGCCAGAAGCGGAAACTTGCCTTTCCTAAAATTGATTTTTTTGAAACGTATTGCGGTGCAAGGTTTGAACTGTACTTTACGGAAAAATCATCGTAAGGAGTAAGCTTTATAAGTTTCTGCTCGTAGCTGTGGCGCATATCAAGAGAGTTGTAGCGGTTATCTCCCATCATAAAGTAATTGTCTTCAGGAATGTAAACGGCACAGTTATTTTCATTATTTGGCGGAAAAATGCTCATGTTACGCTGATCAAGGCGCAGAATGTAATCGCAGAGAAGCTGGGCTTCTTCATAGCAGTCTTTCCGTACTTCATCAGAATTTCTTGAAGCAAATGGAACTTGTTCTTCATCAAGCTGAATGTTTCTTAAAATAAGTTTTCCGAAAACAATTTTTGTCATAACGTTCAGGCGGAAACAGCTGTCGTCGTAAAGATTTCCTCCCACAAGTGAATTTCCCTGAGCATTGCCGTTACACTGAAAAGTTTTAAGTGCATCCTTTACATCCTGAGCGGAAAGAGAAGCCTTGTCTTTTTCAGGGAAAACTTCTGCTGCTACCTGATAAGCCCAGTTTGTCATAAATGAATCAAACCACTGAGCACCGCCGTCATTATAGAGAATTTTTTCCTTTAAAATTTCAGCATTGTTAAAAAGAGAAAACTCATAATAATCACCCGGGTAAATAAAATGAATTACAGAACTTTCTTCCCTTAAATCCTTTCCCGAAGCATAAGGACGCACTTTCTGTGCAAGCTGTTCACATTCTTCAAAAGCCTTTACTAAATCAAGGGAACGCCTTGCTTCTTCTACATCAAGCACGTTCTGGAATTCATCTTTGTAAAAAGGAAAGTCCCTTATCCTGCTTTTAGTTTTTGAGTCCAGTGCATTTAAATCCCATGCAGCCCAAAGTGAATCTTCTTCAACTTTTTTAAACTCAGGATTGTCTTTTGTGCGGGCATAAAGAATTCCGTCTACCAGCATAAGCTGTTCTCCAGGCACGCCGGTTATGCGCTTTACAAGAGGGTCAGCTTTAAGTTCGCCGTTTTCATCAGTGTTTGTCTTGATTAAAGTAAGGCTGCACATATACAGAAACTGGGACATAAAGGTTTTTACTTCACTTTTGCGGTCATTTGAATAATGAGGATTGCGGAAAACTACAATGTCGCCGCGGTCGTAATTCTGAATGTAAGGAATTCCAGCCTGACTTAAAGGAAATTTCGGTCCTGCCAGAGTTTTAAAAACTACAACCCTGTCTTTTACAAGAAAAGCCGGAACCATGCTTTCTGAAGGAATTTCGTAAAGCTGGAAAAAGAAAATATTTAAAAGAATAATCGTAAAGACAGCCTGAATCAATGCGTCAACCCATTCAAATATTTCAACAAAAATCCGCTTTATTCCAGAAGGTTTTTCCTGATGATTTTTTTCGTGATACTCTTTCCATGCAGGACTGAATGCAAACACACGTTTTTCGCTTAAAAAATGAAGTATTACAAAAGACATAACCGTAACGCCAATCCATACTAATGCACTGATTACGTCTACGGCAAAAGGAACTTCCTTAATTCCGGCACGCTGCAGCACAAAAGACGTTATGTAAACAAAAGGTTCGTACTGAAAAAAACGCCTTACAGTAAAAATTTTAGAAATGTCCTGTTTTTTAATAAGCCTGAAAAATGCAAAATAGAAAAGCAGAACAGAAAAGCAAAGTGAAACAGGAAATGCAGCAAGAGAAATATCTGCACTGAAGGAAAGGCTGAGCAAAGTAAATATTCCGCTTAAAATTAAATTTATAAAAATACAGCAGGAAAGTTTTTCCATAAATAACTCCATTAAAATCAAATACAAAAGAATTATAGCAAAACAAATATTTTAAACGCAAGGTCTCATTTCAGTCTGATTTTCAGCTGACACCTGCCAGATAATTTTTAACAGCTTCAACAGCAAGATAATATTCCCTGAAAAAATCCTGATTTAATTCTTCAAGACACTTGCCGTTTCCTTCAGATTTTCCCCGCAAATAATCTTCCAGCTGCTGACCATAAAATGCAAGTTTTTCTGCAGCAATCTGCCTTCCTGCGCCTTTGTAGTAATGAACGAATTTTGCCGCTTCTGCCTTATCTTTTTTTTCTTCGTCCTCCAGCTGACTTAAAGTAAATTTTTTGTCATCAACAAAAGAAACCAAAAGTTCATTAAGCAGATCACTTTCACCGCCAGTAAATTCCAAAGCAGCTTCAACATTAAAAGTTTTCATAAAACACCCCGGCTAATCATATAGATTTGAAAAATTATTTTCCATTGCTTTTTCAAACATAACTGAATTTTCATTTCTAAGTTTCAACGCTTCACTGTAAACATTTTCAACTTCCAGCGGCACAGTATATTCCTGATTTTTCAGCGTCATAAAAGGAGAATCAGTTTCCAGCAGAAGATTTTCCAAAGGAAGATTTTTTACACAGGAAATGCTTTTTTTGTTTCCCCTTAAAATTGATTTTCCAAAAGAAAAGTAAGCGTTCATTCCTTTTTTTAAAACAGCAGATGCTTCTTCATAACTGAACGGAAATCCGTGAAACAAAAGTGCCTTAAGCTTTTTAAGTTCACTTGAAAAATAAAAAATTTTGTCCAGCGCCTTTCTGTTATGAATTATTAAAGGAACATTAAATTTCCTGCCCAGCTCAAGACAAATTTCAAAAGCTTCAGTCTGTCTTTTTTCGTCAGCCTTAAACTCCGGCGTAAAAAAATCAAAACCAGTTTCACCAATACAGGATACTCTTTTTTCAGCAAGAAGTTTTTCCAGAAACACTGCATTTTCCAAAACAGGCATTTGCGGATGAAGACCGAAACCCTGCACAATGATTTTTTTTCCTTCAGGATTTTTTTCCGCCTCATTTATTTCAAGAGAAAATTTTTCCTGCATAAGAAATTCACTTACTGAATGGGCACAACTGCAAAGACGAATTTTCCCTGACTTAAGGAAATTCATTTCTTCCTTAGATTTTTCAAGAAGAGGAATAAGGTGAAAATGGGCATCACAAATTTTACTAAACATTTTTTTTTAACTTCCGAAAATATAGTTAACAGCAGAAATATCGATTTTAAGGAGTAAGCGTTATGGAAAGCTACACATTAAAAAGCATAGGTAAATCTACAGATTACATGACAATTATTCGCGAAACTGAAGACGGTTATGCAGTTAGAATCGTAAGAGACAAAGACGGTTACAACGAAATTACAAATGATTTTATTTCAAAATCACTTTTTGAATCATGTATCAGAACAGGATATCTTACAAAAATTGCAAATCCTGAAGCCGTTGCTGCTAGTGCTTAATTCCCTGCTCTTTCAGAAAATCCAGAACTTGAAAAAATCTGGCTTTCCTGTCTGCATTTAACGGAAGCCAGTGAATTTCAACGCCTTTCTTTTCCATTCCGCGGAACCAGGTTTCCTGCCTTTTTGCAAACTGACATATTGCATGGTAAAGCTGTTCTGTCATTTCATCTTTCGAAGCAATTTTATTTTCCAGATACAAACTTATAAACCTGTATTCAAGACCAAGTTTTTCCAGACGTTCCCAGCTTACACCGGAGTTGTGGAGGTTTTCAACTTCTTCTATCATGCCTTTTTTTAAACGCTCATCAAGACGCTTTTTTATGTTTTCCCTTAAAATGTCTCTTGGCAAAGTTGAACCTATAACGAAAGGCTTAATTGCAGGACGCTCAGGAAGTTCTTTTCTCAGCTGAACACATTCAGGGCTTTGCATAAAGCTTTCAATTTCAATGGCACGGACAACACGCTCCCGTATAAGCAAATCACTTTTATTGTGAAGGGAAGGCTTTAACTTTAAAAGCATTTCGTCAAGTTCTTCCAGAGATTTTTCTGCCAGCTCTTTACGCAAAGAAGGATTTTCAGGAACAGGCACAAAATCGTAGCCCCGGACTATTGAATCCACATACATTCCTGTGCCACCTACAACAAAAGCCATTTTGCCTTCACTTTCAAACTTACGGAACAGCTTGTAAAAATCACTTTGAAAATTAAAAACATTGTATTCATTGTCAAGAGTCGTAACGTCAATTAAGTGATATGGAATTTTCCTTATTTCAAAGCTGCCGTCTTCTGAAGGAACTTTCAGCGTATATTCTTCAATATCCTTGCCGCTTCCTAAATCAAGACCTTTGTAAGTCTGGCGGCTGTCTGCAGAAATAATGTCCCAGTTAAAGTAAGAAGCAATTTCTACTCCAAGAGAAGTTTTTCCTGCAGCAGTAGGTCCAAGAAGAACAACGCAATTTATTTTTTTATCGTCCATTTTCTAGAGAACACGGCAAATTGCACATTTTAAATATTCACTTTTAGGATAGCCCAAAAGTACCGGATGATCAGGACCAGCTCCTCTTTTCTGAAGAATCTGCACTCTTTTGTGAGAGTCAACTGCCGAATGCATTATCATTGAATAGAAAGTATTTTCGTCAAAATAGTAAGAGCATGAACAGGTAACAAGAAGTCCCCCTTCATTTAAAAGACGCATTGCCCTTAAATTGATTTCCTTGTATCCGCCGTAAGCTTTTTGAATAAGTTTTGCACTTTTTGTAAACGCAGGAGGATCAAGAATTATAACGTCAAACTTTTCCCCTTCAGATTCATACTTTTTCAAAAGATCAAAAACATCAGCACAGACAGCCTTTACTTTATTTTCAGCATTGTTTAACTGAATGTTTTTATTTACCATTTCAACTGCATCTTCACTGATATCAACGCTTATAACTTCCCTTGCTCCACCGGCAAAAGCATTAAGACCAAATGCGCCTGTATGAGTAAAGGCATCAAGAACACGCTTTCCCTTGCAGATTCTGGCAACTTCCCTTCTGTTAAATTTCTGATCAAGAAAGTATCCTGTTTTCTGACCACGGGCAATATCAATTTCAAGCCTGATTCCGTTTTCAAGAATCGTAATTATTTCACTTCCTGATTTTCCAATCCAGCCGTTGCGTTCAGCAAGACCTTCCTTTTCCCTTACAGAAGCATCACTTCGTTCATAAATGGCGTAAGGCCTGCAGTTTTCTTTTAAAGAAGCAAGAATTTCTTCCCTGAACACTTCACAAGCCAAGGCAAGAAACTGAACTACAAGATAAACTTTTCCTTCTGCATTAAAGCGCTCAACAATAAGACCTGGCAAAAAATCAGCTTCTCCGTAGATAAGGCGGTAACTATCTTCTTCAGCAAAACTCAATCGGCGGATATTTACAGCCTGCCTTACAAGTTTATCGATAAAGCTTTTTCTGTCAGCAAGAATTTTGTCTGCATGCTCCTGACTGATAATTCTGACTGTAATTTTAGAAGTTCTGTTTATAATTCCGCTTCCTAAAAATCCGCCTGCATTAGTGTAAACTTCAACACATTCTCCATCCTTTACATTACATTCTTCCAAAGATGAAGTTTTAATTCCGCCTTTATCAAGAAATTTTACGGAAGAAATTTCATTATCAAAAATCCACGGAAAACCCTGAGCTATTTCCTTTTCTTCTTTAGGCTTTAAAAAAACACGAGTAATTTCATTCATAGGCTGAATTATAATAAAAAAAACAATGTTTCTCAATGTATAAAACTATTTATAAAACTTTTACATGAATTGCAGGTTTATTACTTGAATAAAAAAAACAATTTGTATATAATGATTGCATATTTGACGCCTTAGCTCAGTTGGATTAGAGCATCTGCCTTCTAAGCAGAGGGTCGGCAGTTCGAGCCTGCCATGCGTCAAGTAAAGCTGATTCTTAAAAAGAGTCAGCTTTTTTTTTCCACGTAATGAAAATGCACAAGTCACTGGATGCATTAAACAGATAATTAAAACCGGGATTTAAAACTTTTCTAAAAAACTAATCTTTGTAATCTGATTCTTCTATAAAAATTGAACCTAAATGAAGGACTTTGCTGTAAGAATAGTTAAAGCTGTTGTCAACGCCAACTGAAACAGCATACATATCTACATACCATGTTCCTTCGTTTGTAGGAGTAGAATTATACTGAACGTCAATATCATTTTCAGCAGGAACAGGATTGTCGTCACCGGCTTCATCTGAAGGGCAAAAGTTAAATCCATGCTTTACGGAAGCACCGTCAGTTCTTCTTGGATAGACAATTTCACCCTTAACTTTCATAGCAGAAGCTTCGTCATATTCGGAAAGGGAATCATTGCCAATGCATATTCCGTTTCTAAAGCTTTCTTCAGTACCGTAATCGTTAAGCCTTATGTACACATAGCGGTTGTCACCTGTTGCAGCAATAAGAGGGTCAAGAACTACGTCGCAGCTTAAATTTAATTTCTGATAGTTGTAGGAAGATGAAGTAAGCTTTTCAAAGGCAGCAGTATAATTTGTACCTGAATTAAGATTGTCTACAGCGTTCTGCCAGTTTACCATTTCGTTGTAATTGTTGAATATTTTGTAGTAAATTTCCGTACCTTTAAACTTAAACTCTGAACCGTTAATGTATTCTGCATTTTCAGATTCCTGAGTTACAAAAGAAAAGTACATGAGAGGTTTATCTGAATTGTTACCGTCAGGCACATTGTTTCCTTCATAAGGCGGCTCAAGAAAATAATAGCTTTCCAGACCGCAGCTGCCTAACAAAAAAAAACAGCACGACAAAGAAACAAAAACGAAACGTAAAGACTTTATCAATGCTGCTTTTTTCATACTAATTTTAACCGTTATAAATTAATAAACCGTAAAAGACTACTCTAACGTAATAAGCTTTGTGTTGGAAAGTTTAACCCATTCATCATTTATTTCTGAATAAGAATCAACAATTTTCTGGTAAACTTCCTTAGCACCTGCAGTGTCACCTGAAATTTCTTTAATTCTTGCAATATTAAATAAAGCGTGGGTAGCGTTTACAAAATCAGCATAATCTGCTGCTGCCTGATAATAACCTGCAGCTTCTTCGTTTTTGCCAAGTTCTTCGCTTACAACGCCTGCATTGTAATAGCATAAAGGTGCAATGTAAGACTTTTTGTCTGCATCTGCTGCCTGAACATAATATGTAAGTGCGTTTGCAAAATCCTGTTTGGCAAGTGCAATGTCACCAGCAAGAAGATTTGATCTTGCTCCTACAATTCCTTTTTTAGAAACGTACGGAAGAAGTGCTTCAAGAGCAGCTCCCTGTTTTTTTACAGTATCTTCTTCTGATAAATCTTCTGAATTTGCAACGTATTCTTTTTCAATAAGATAAATTGCATTTAATTCTTTTTTTAAAGTGCTGTCTTTTATAATTGAATAGACACAAAAACCTGCAACTCCAAGAACAAGTACAATAAATACACAAAGAATTGCTACACGATTTTTTGAAAGAAATTTTTCCATTTTCTGTGAAACACCAGCTTCTTTTTCTTTCTTAAGTGAAATTACATTATCCGACATTTTTTTCTCCAAATATTTTTTTTACTATATATAAATAATATGATTTTGTCAAAACCTTATTATTTCATTACCGTTTTATATCAAGTTCGTTTAGCAGTCTGGAAACATAAGTGCGCTGTATGCCCAAAATTTTAGCTGCTTCAGTTTGATTCCAGTTTACTTCGCTTAAAATCTGACTGATATATTCTTTTTTGAATTCATTTAATGCAGTTTTTAAAGTCTTGTCTTTTTTTTCTGCAGCTTCTACAACAATTTTTTTTACAGTACTGTCATCGTTATTTTCTGAAACTACAGAAGGCAAATGCAGGTCACTTACCTGAATTAAAGGCGGCACACCAAGAATACAGGCTCTTTCAACAGTATTTTCAAGTTCACGGATATTTCCCGGCCAATAGTATGAATAAATTGCCTTAAGAGCTTCCCTGGAAAAGCCTGCAAAATTCTTTTTCATATCCTGACTGAATTTTTCAAGGAAAAACTGACACAAAGGTTCTATGTCTTCAGTGCGCTCTCTCAAAGGAGGAATGTTTATAGGCACAACGTTAAGCCTGAAGTACAAATCATCACGAAAACTGCCGTTGCTTACCATTTCTTCAAGATTACGGTTTGTAGCAGCAATAATCCTTACGTCAACGGAAATTGTCTTGCTGGAACCTACACGCTCAAACTTACGTTCCTGAATTACGCGGAGAAGCTTTGACTGAAGATTTAAAGGCAGTTCACCAATTTCATCAAGGAAGATTGTGCCTTTATCTGCCATTTCAAAACGACCCTTCTGCTCAGAAACTGCATCTGTAAAAGCACCCTTTACGTGGCCGAACAGTTCACTTTCCAGCAAAGAAGGCGAAAGAGCAGCACAGCTAACCCTTACAAAAGGAAAATTACGGCGTTCACTGTTAAGATGAAGCTGTTCAGCAAAAAGTTCCTTGCCCACACCGCTTTCCCCGATAATCAGAACGGAAGAATTAGTTTTGGCAACATTTTTTATTACTTTAAGCAAATCAAGTACAACCTGACTTTTGGCAATAAAAGAATGATATTCCTTACCCTGATTTACGGCATTCTGAAGGAGTCCTACCTGTTCCTGAGTTTCTGCATATTTTTCTGAATTTTTATAAGCGATTGCAGCCTGATTTCCAAGAATTACGAGAAGCTTTAAATCTTCCTGAGTAAAATCCTGATTGCCTGCCTTATTCAGCAATTCAATAACGCCGAAACATTCATTTCCTACAACCATAGGAAAAGCAATCATATTTCTTGTTTTGTATTTTGTTATTTCCTGAACTTTAGGATTAAAGCGAAAGTCATTGTTTGCGTCGTTTATAATCTGGGGCTTTCTATTAGCAGCAACCCAACCGGCAATGCTGTTCTGCCCTACAATTATTTTCTTAACTTCAGAGCGTTTCGGCCCTACAACGCACATAAACTGAAGGTTATCGTCTTTTGGATTTGTAAGTAAAATTGAACCTGATTCACATTGAACAAGACACATCATTGATTCTACAATGGAACGCAACAATGTGTCTCTGTTACCGTAATTTGAATTAATACGAGTACTTATTTCAATGAGCTCTTTAAATTTTTCTAAACTAATAGAAGAAGCTGTTTCACTCATTGAAATAAAATCTTAGTTCTCTTCGTGACTTTTTAAGCTGTCACCAATAGTATAAGCTGAATCGTCGTTGCTGCTTGACATATACTGTGAAATTTCTGCACGATCCTGTGCTCTCTTATATTCTTTTACAGAGAAACCAACTTTTTCGTTTTTAACGTCTACAGAACTAATGTAAACATTGATTTTGTCACCAACGTTGTACTTTTTAACTGCTTCTTCAAAAGGAGTATCTCTGTCTGTGCTAAGATTCATCTTGTTTACAAGACCTTCAATACCTTCTTCTGTTTTTACGAAAATACCAAAGTCAACGATAGAAGAAACTTCTCCTTCAAGAGTTGTTCCAACCTGGTGATTTTCAGCAAATGCAATCCAAGGATTGTCTGTAAGCTGCTTTACGCCAACTTTAATTCTGTGCTGTTCAGCGTCACATTCAATAACTTTAACGTCAAGTTCCTGTTCAAGTTTAATTTCGCTGCCAGGATGCTTAACTTTCTTTGTCCATGAAAGATCTTCACCAGAAAGGAAAGCGTCAATGCCTTCTTCAAGCTGAATGAATGCACCGCTGTTTGTAAGCTTTACAACTTTCCCGTGAACAACTGTTCCAACAGGATAGTTTTCATTGATTTTGTCCCAAGGATTTTCTGTAACCTGCTTAAGACCGAGAGAAACACGTCCAGCCTGAACATCGTATCCAAGAATCATGCACTTAACAACATCGCCTTCCTTTACCATGTCAGAAGGTTTGTTGATTTTCTTTGTCCAGCTGAATTCAGAAACGTGAGCAAGACCTTCAATGCCTTCTTCAATTTCAATGAATGCACCGAATTCCGTAAGCTTTGTAACTTTTCCTTCAACAATCTGATCTACCTGGTACTTTTTGTCAAAGTTGTTCCATGGATCTTCTGTAAAGTGCTTGAGGGAAAGGTTAATTCTTTTTTCAGCAGGATCAAGCTTAATAATCTTAAGTTCAATTTCCTGACCTTTCTTTACGAAATCTTTTGGACGAGTAACGTGTCCCCAAGACATATCGTTGATGTGAAGAAGTCCGTCAAATCCGCCAAGATCAATGAATGCACCGAAACTTGTAAATGATTTAACTGTTCCCTTTACAACATCACCAACATTTTTTTCTTCAAAGAACTTGTCCCGTGCAGAATTTATCTGTTCTTCAAGATACTTACGGCGATTTACTACAACGTTGCGCTTTCCGTTGCTGAAAAGACGCTCAACGTAGAACTTAGCCTTAAGACCTACAAGTTCATTCTGTTTATTATCTTCGATTTTCTGGCTGTCTGCCTGGCTGATTGGAAGGAATGCTGAAATTCCGCCGCCAAGGTTAACCATGTATCCGCCCTTTGTTACGCTTGAAACTGTTCCATCAACTGGTGTTTTTGCATCACAAGCTGCTTTGATAACTTCCCAAAGGCGTCTTTCGTCTGCTTTTGCTTTAGATACTAAAGGACCGTTTTTTCCGAACTGGTCAACAAGAAAAACTTCAATTTCATCACCAACTTTTGGTAATTCTCCTGCAAATTCGCTTACGGAAATCTTTCCTTCTGACTTGCAGTTTACATCAACAAAAACTGTATCATCTGTAACCTGAACAACTGTTCCCTTTACATTTTTACCGTTTTCAACTGGTTCCATGCTGTTTAAAGATGCTTCTAATTGTGTGTGAATGTCATCGGAACCACGACTAACACTCTGATCCACTTCCTTCTGTGCCATAGTATTCCCTTTTAAATTTATTTTATTTTCGATTATTGCACAAACATCATTTATGGTCAAGTCTGAAGTATCAATATACACTGCATCTTCTGCACGTTTTAATGCACCTTCTGACTTGTTTTTGTCCATTTCATCACGTTCAATAATTGCCTTTTTTATTTCTTCCAGAGACAGATTGCTTACGCCCTGATCAAACCGCCTTTGAGCCTGAACGTCAACGCTGGCATCAAGGTAAAACTTAAATTCAGCATTAGGAAATACAACTGTAGTCATATCCCTTCCTTCGCAGATAATGCTGAGGCTTTTTACGATTTCCCTCATTCTTGCGTTTACAAAATGGCGCAATTCAACTACAGCTGAAACTCTGGAAACGCTGGCATCAACTTTATCCTGATGAAGAAGAGAGTCTACGTCTTTGCCGTTTAAAATAAGGCGGGAATTTACGTAATCAAGTTTCTGCTTTTTTGCAAATTCAACTACAGCTTTTTCGTCATCAAGGCTGATGTTGTTTTCAAGAAGTGCCAGAGTAAGTGCCCTGTAAAAACTTCCGCTATTTAAAAACACAAGCCCTAAATCTTCTGCAACTTTATGTGCTACTGTACTTTTTCCAGTTCCTGCAGGACCATCAATTGCTACAACCATATATTATGCCTCCGTTTGTACAATTCAATATTCATTATTTTTGCAAAGCTTTAAAAGTGACTTTACTTCTTCCTGAGTAAGATTGCGGAACTGTCCGTACTGAAGGTTTCCTACACCTATACAGCCTATTCTTACACGCATAAGGCGCTTTATTCCTACTTCACGGGATTCAAACACACGGCGTATTTCACGGTTTTTGCCTTCAATTAGGACAATGCGCATTCTGTGGGAATTAAGTTCCACTGCTTCCCTGCATCTGTAGAAAACGCCGTCAACCCTTACGCCGTCCATAAAATCTTTTGCAAGATTTAAAGGCATAGCCGTACTTGTATCAACAATATATTCTTTTTCAAGTTCTGCTGAAGGATGAGAAAGTTTTGCTGCAAATTCACCGTCATTAGTAAAAATAATAAGTCCGCTGGAAAACATATCAAGGCGACCCACATTGTAAAGACGTTCAGCATAAGCTTCTTTCAATAAATCTGCTGCAACAGGCCTGTCTTTTTCATCTGCAAGGGAACACACGTAACCTGCCGGCTTATTTAAAAGAACGTAACGCTTTTCTTCTTCAAGACTGATTTTCTTTCCGTCAACTAAAATTTCATCGTGCGGAGAAACTTTTGTGCCTAATTCCGTTACGACTTTTCCGTTTACGCTGACTCTTCCTGCCAGAATAATTGCTTCACTTCCCCTGCGGCTTGCAACTCCAGAACGTGCCATAAAAAGCTGAAGGCGCATAAGAGAGTCTGACTGTTTTGTTTCCATATCTGTACTACCTGCAACTTTATCTTGAAAGTTCGAACTTTTCTGCATCTTTCTGCTCCAGTTTCGGTAAATCTGCAAGGCTCTGCAAGTGGAAGAATTCAAGGAATTCCTTTGTTGTTCCATACATTACAGGCTTTCCAGGAATGTCTTTTTTTCCAACTTCCTTTATGAATTTTCTGTCTAAAAGCATACGGATCATATTGTCAGGGCTTACGTGACGGAGGCTGAAAATTTCCGCTCTTGTAATAGGCTGGCTGTAGGCAATTATTGCCAGAGTTTCTACTGCCGATTTGCTTAACCTTCCTTCATTCTTTTTTCCGTAACGTTCCTTTACAAAATCGAAACATTCTTTTTTAGGAGTAAGCTGCCATCCGCCTATAATCTGGGAAAGTTCAATTCCGCTGTCACTGGCTGAATATTTGTCCTTAAGATGTTCTATACATTCAAGAACAACATCTGCAGACATCTGCGTTATTTTGGAAAGTGTTTCAACCGGCTGCGGTTCGCTTTCAAGAAAAAGTACTGTTTCCAGAAGAGCAGCTTCGTCGTCGAAGTTCATGTTTGCACGGCGGAAAGACAAATCTTCTTCCTGCTGCTCCAGTTCAAGTTCGTTTTCTTCGTTAATTTGATTTTGATTTTGAATTTTTAAATCTTCAGATTCAGCATTTTCAATTTGAGCATTTACTACGCTACCTGCTTCTTCCTGCATATTTTTATATCTCCAAACATTTTATTCTGAAAAATATCCGCAAGCTTGTCTTTTACGGCTTCTAAGATTGCCATAAATGCACAAACTACGTCAAGTTCATTGCCTTTCCGTGTAATCAATTCTGTAAACATACACTCTCCTTTTTTATCAAGAAGTTCGTGAAGAAGGGCAATTTTTTCGTTTGGAGAAATAGGCTCGCTCATATTTATAATGCGTTCGTCCTGAGTTACATCCGTAATGTTTTTAAAGACCTGCTGCATTGACTGCAAAAGTGACCAGGAATCAACTTTTTCCCACATGGAATCTTCGTTTTCAAATGGAAGGAGCCGTTCAATTTTCTTGCGCTCGAAACACCATTCGCTTTGTTCTTCCTGTTCTTCCATAAGAACGCTTAACTTTTTAAAACGCTGATATTCAATAAGCTGCTCTACAAGTTCTTCACGAGGGTCTTCCATGCTTTCGTCATCTTCGTACTTGATTTCTACTGGAAGAAGGGTAAGGCTTTTTATGTGGACAAGTTTTGCTGCCATTGAATAAAAATCGCTTAAATCCTGAAGGTTAAGTTCTACAGCATAATCAAGGTAATCAAGAAACTGTTCCGTAATCTGAGCAATGGGAATGTCGTAAATGTTGATTTTCTGTTCACGAATCAATGTCCACAGCAAGTCCAGCGGTCCTTCAAAAGTGCCTGCCGTAAACATACGCCTGACTTTGCTGAAATCAGTTTTTTCCTTAACGTCTGTTTCTTCCATAAAAATAGCCTCAATGTATAAAATTACAGTTTACAAAAATTCAATGGTGCTGAAAGCCTTTCAATTTTCTGATTTCCAGACAACTGAAGCTTTTTCTGTAAAAAATCTGCAGTAAAAGGCATTCTTTCAAGAAAAGAATATCCCTTATATTTAACATCGGCATTTAATTTTAAAACTTCAAGAAAAGGTACCAAAACAAAGGCTCTTTCTAAAAGTCTTTCATGGGGCACAATGAGTTCAGGTAAATTTATGTTTTCCCTTCCAAAAACTTCTATATCAATATCGATTGAACGCGGACCGTTGCGGAATTCATTGCTTCTGTCTCTTCCAAGCTGAGATTCTGCTAAGTGAATTTTTTCAAGAAGAGATAAAGGCGAACCTTCGTACCAGCCGGCTGCAACTGCATTATAAAAATCATCCTGGTTTTCATAATACATTGCACCGGTTACGTAAACGGAAGAAACAGTAAGATTTCCTATAAAGCCGGAAAGCGTTGTACAGGCAAGCGCCAAATTTTCTAAAGGAGTTTTTCCGTTAAAACTTTTATTTGAACCTAAGCCTAATACAACTGCTTCCATTTTTAATACAAACCTTCTGCACTGAGTTTTTCTGCAGCAGCTTTTGCCAAAGATGAAGCTTTAGAGGAAGTTTTTTTGGCTTCAGCTTCAGCAGGAATTTCCGTACTTTCTGCAGCAGAGTCCGGCTCTTCTGTTTCAGCAGAACCTGTTCCGCCTACGCCTACGCCTTTTGCACGCATTTCTTTTTCGTAGCTGCGGATCTGTTCTTCAGTAACAACTTCTCCTTCTTTAGTGCGCAAAACCTGACCAGGGAATATTTTTTCACGAAGAGTATGTTCAAGTTCGATTCTGTAATCAGGATTATTTTCTATATAGTTAACTGCATTTTCCTTACCCTGACCTACTTTTTCTTCACCACGTGTATACCAGGCGCCTCTTTTGTCTATAAGTCCGTGCTTGACTGCTGAATCAAGAATTGAAGCTGCAGCCGAAACGCCTTTTCCAAAATAAATGTCAAGTTCAACTTTGCGGAACGGAGGAGCAACTTTATTCTTTACAATTTTAACTCTTACACGGTTTCCAATGGCATCTTCTTCGCCCTTTCCGTCAATTGATTCAATTCTGCGGATTTCAAGACGAATGGAAGAATAAAACTTAAGAGCATTTCCGCCAGTTGTAGTTTCAGGATTGCCGAACATAACGCCGATTTTCATACGAATCTGGTTTATGAAAATAACGATGCACTTGCTTTTTCCTACAATAGCAGTAAGTTTGCGCAAAGCCTGACTCATAAGACGAGCCTGAACGCCCATTACTGAATCACCCATTTCTCCTTCAATTTCCTTTTGAGGAGTAAGGGCTGCAACAGAGTCAATTACAATAATGTCAATTGCTCCTGAACGAACAAGATTATCGCAAATTTCAAGAGCCTGTTCTCCTGTATCTGGCTGGGAAACCCAAAGTTCATCAATGTTGACGCCAAGATTTTTAGCGTAAACAGGATCAAGTGCGTGTTCTGCATCAATAAATGCTGCAATTCCACCAAGTTTCTGTGCTTCGGCAACTGCATGAAGGGCAAGTGTTGTCTTACCGGAACTTTCCGGACCGTACATTTCAATAATACGGCCTCTAGGATAACCGCCTATTCCCAGCGCTTCATCAAGAAGAATTGAACCTGAAGGAACAACGTCTATTGCAGTTGCATCTGTTTTAGTACCAAGCTTCATAAGAGAACCTGTACCGAACTGCTTTTCAATTTGAAGTCTCGATGCTTCAAGGGCCTTTAATTTTTCAGAAACATCTGAAGGCATTTCTTTTTCTGCCGCTTTTGCCAATTTAATTCCTCCCAGAATAAAATACTCTATATTTAAATACGAAATGATTTTTAAAAATCACCAAGTTTGTGACAATTATTTTATTTTTACAACTTTTTCCGTAAATAAATTACAATTTTTTTGTATTGTACAGAATTTCAGGACAATAGACAACATTATAACGGTAAATCAGAAAGTTCCTTTCAGCGGCTGGTAAATTGAAATTCCCCTTAATACAACGTTTCCGTCTGCCAGATCAACTTTTCCAAGAAAACGCACAGGCTTGTCCCCTTCAACTTTCGGATAAACGGGCTTTTCAAAAGTAACGGTAACTTTTCCTTCAACGCTTTTGTTATCTTCATATCCTACAAGAAGATCGCACTGCCATGCACCGCCTTCAAAGTTCTGAATATTGGCAATTCTTCCGCTCCATGCAGCAAAACAGCCTATGTAAAGTTCAGGTTCCTTAATAACTTCTGCATAAGAAACATTGTCATCAGAATCATCAATGGAATTAAAGGTAGGATTTTTATTAAGCATATCAATAAAGACAAACGCTTTCTGCCTGATGGAAACCCTTGCATTGCTGTTTAAGATGCGGTTCAATTCAATTAGGGCATGATTGTCCCTGTAATTCTGGAAGCAGTACATGGCCTGTTCAAAACTACGGTTTATGGCTTTGGAGTCAAGAATGTAGCGGACAGTTGAGTCAGACAAATCTGAAGCTTCCGGCATTTTCTTTTCTTCCTGGGAAAGAGCTATCTGTTCAAGATTTCCACGCTTTCCGTTTACAGTCTGGATTTTTTCCGGAACTAATGCAGTAAAGACAGCTATGAGTAATCCAAGAAAAATTCCTGCAAAGACACAGTTTCTTACGATTGCAGGATTTACACCTAAAGGCGGATAAAAACGCTCTATTTTTCCGTTATCAACCCATTTGCAGATAGTTTCGTAATCACCTTTTTCACGTATAAAGGAAAGTGCACTTTTTGCCTGAGGATTGTTAGGCTCAAGGTCAAGAATGTCAAGGTAATACTGAATTGCCCTGTCCGTGTCGCCTCTTCTGAGAAAAATTGCTGCCTGACCAAGAAGAAGGTTTGTGTTGTTTATCTGAATAGTTCTGGCTTTCTGGAAATGAGTTGCAGCACCGCCAAAATCACCAACATAAAGGCAGGCTGTTCCTAAAGTAAGGTACCAGTCAAAAACTCCTTCGTAAAGTTCAGGCTTAGACTCTAAAACTTTTATTGCAAGAGAAAATTTTCTTTTACTAAGGAGATACTTTCCCTGTTCAAGGACAGAACGCGCCATTTTTTATTCCATTGTGCTTAAAATCATAAGGATTGAATCAAGTTCAGCATTTAAAGCCCTGACTTCTTCCCGATTTACATTGTCTTCATTATTTTCAAGTTCGGCAATATGGTCAAGAAGACGCTGAATGTACTTCATGTCAAGCTGCTCTGGCGTTACAGGAACAGGTGTTTCTATTTGAGAAGGAATTTTTTCTGGAACATAAGAAGACTGAGGCACATCACTTTCTTCAGGAACTACAGGCATATTTGTGCGGTAAGGCGTATCAAGGGAAGAAGGATCAACTTGAGAAGGTTCAGGAGGAACTGTTGTAGTAACTTTCTGTTCAGGCAATCGTGGTGAAAGGGCTGTTTTTCCTTCAGCAAGAGCCTGTATAAACTTTCTGCCTGCAGGTTCATTTGAATCAATTGCAACTGAAATGTAGAAAGTAGTTACGTCAGTTTTCATAGGGTCAAGGTAAACGCTTTTCCAGTTAACGCCTAAAGCTGAATTGTTATATGAAATAACTGAACTGAAGCTTTTGTTTTCCTGTGCATAAGGAATCCAGTTTGGCAAGGCAAGAGTGTCTTTGTTTGCTAAAGTTACGTAATTTGGAGAAGTTATGCCTTTTCCGTTAAACAGAAACTGAATTGCAGCAAATTCATTTGAAGAGCGTATCCACAGTTCATCGTCCATGGAAAGAAACTGCATTTCTGAATTTATCCTGCTGTGGGCTGCAGTAGAAAAGTGAGTAGTTGTATTTTCGCCTAAAACCGTATCAAAAACAGCTTTCAATGCAAAAGATTCAGTTTTTTTTCCAAGATTGATTGTGTAGACAGTAACACGAAGCATATCAACACGTGTAGAAGTTGCAATGGAAGGCAAGAAGCTGAAATCTACTACTATCTGAGCCTGATTTGATATTGTGTAAGCCATCTGGGCACCGTAAGGAGTTCGTCTTGCTTCACTTTTTACGCCGTTTTCCCTGTTTAAACGGTATTCTTTTTTTCCAACCATTACGGAAAAGAAAGTTGAAGAGTAATCATCAAAATTTGAAATAAGCGGAACGGGATTTCCTTTTTCAGGAATTGCGTAAAGGCCAAAGGCTCCTGTTTTTCCGTTCATTACGATTTTTATATCATCTTTTGTTATGGCAAAATCTTTTTCAGGAATGTAAACCCAGCCGGTGTAGGAATCTTTCTTCTGCCTTTCACGTTCCTTTAAAGCTGCCTTTTCTTCTTTAGTGAGCTTTTTTTTAGCAGGAGCTTTTTCTTCTGCATTAGACTTAGGGTCATCTGTTTTTTTTGAACTTGCACAGGAAAATAATGATGCAGCCGTAAACAGCACTGCAACTGAAAAAATTACTTTAGCTTTATTCATACAAACTCCCTTTTCCTACTTTCCGTTATTCTTTTCATCAAGAAGATTCTGGATCTGTGCTGCCTTTGTTTTTAAAGTAGCCAGTTCTTCGTCTATAGAACTGTTTTTCTTATGCACTTCAACCTGAACATTCTGCGGAACTTCACTGCGGGCACTTTCGTAAGCCTGATTGATTGACTTCTGTTCCATAAGTTGAGCCTGCTGTTCCTTTATAATTGAATTTAATTCAGCAATATTTCCTTCGTTTTCCTTTTCAAGTTCGGCAATACGCGCATTTGCTGCATTCAGCTGTTTTCTAAGTGAAACTAAATCTCCTGCCTGATATTCCCTAAGCTGCTTTTCGTAGTGTTCCCGTGAATTTAAATATTCTTCGCCGGTCATTTTAAGAAGGTAAAGAAGCTTCTGTTCCCTTTCACGCTGGGCAATTAAATCAAGCTTAAACTGTGCATCCTGAGCCTTTACGCTTCCGGGAAAATCAGCAGTAATCTTTTCGTAAAGAGAGCGGGCTGTTTCAAAATTGTAGTCGTCGTAAAAACATTCAGCCAGCCAGTACAACCCTGAAGGATACATTGCATCTTCCGGATTCTGATGGCAGAAGTCGCTTAAAATAAGTGCAGCGGAATCGTTTTGTCCAAGATAATGAAGAGCCCTTCCTTTCTGATATTCAACGTAAGGCAAAAGTTCGCTGTCGGAAAAATCCCTTATAAAAGTATTTGCATCGTTTACTGCCTGAGCATAATTTTCCGAATACATCTGGCTTAAAACAAGAATGTACCAGCATTCTGCCGTAGAATTTTCACTGTCAGCAACGGCTTTTCTCAAAAACAATGATGCACTTTCCCAGTCGCCGTTTCTGTAAGCTTCAAGCCCCTGAATAAGTGCCATAGACTGAATTTCATCAGCCTTAGCCTTTCCTGAAAAAAATACAAGTGCGAAACAAAAAATTATCTGCAAAAATAATCTGTTTACTTTGACCAATTTAACGTCCCCTTAAAAAAGGCTGAACCGGAAACAAATATGTCAGTTCCTGCTTCAAGTACAGAAGAAAGCGTCTGCGAATTTACTCCGCCGTCAACGGAAATCTTAAAATCAAAGCCCTTTTCCTTCTGAATATCGGCAAGTTTCCTTACTTTCTCCACTGTATAAGGAATAAGTTTCTGTCCGCCCCAGCCAGGATTAACCGTCATGACAAGAACTAAATCCACAAAAGGCAAAAGCTCTTCTACAGCAGACAAAGGCGTTCCGGGACAAAGTGCTATACCAGCTTTTTTACCTGCATTATGAATAAGCTGAATGCAAAGATCTGCATGGGAAGTTGCTTCTATATGAAAAGTAACGTAATCTGCACCTGCTTCTATGTACGAAGGAATGGAAAGTTCAGGCTTTTCTATCATTAAGTGAACGTCAAAAGGAAGAGAAGACCTGCCTCTTACAGACTGAATTACAGGCTGACCGTAAGAAACCTGAGGAACAAAATGTCCGTCCATAACGTCAATATGCACTAAAGAACCTGAACCATTTTCAATCATTTTAAGGGCATCACCTAAATTTCCAAAATCTGCAGAAAGAAGTGATGGTGAAAGCAATACATTTTTTTTCATAATGTGAAATGATAATATAATTCCGTACAATTTACAATTATAGAAATTCCGGCTGAAAAAAAACCGCAAAGCTTTCCGTAAAGCAAAAAATGCAAAAGATAAGATTAAAAATTCTTTTTAAAAAATGATGTACAAAAATTATTGACAAACTGAATAAAAACCATTATAAACTATATCCTTTTTCGCTAAATCATAATTGACTAAAAATTGCAATTCAGTATAATAGAATTTATGAATATTCAGTCAGAAGACGACCTTAAAAAAGCTTACAAACTGATAGAAACCTGCAGCACAGATAAAGCAGCAAAAATCTTAAATGAAGCGTTAAGGAATGAATTAGGCGAACAAAATCTTGTTTTCGCCATTCAGTGTTGCGGATTCTGGCAGAAAATCTTTGAAACGTTGCCTCAGTTAGAATATTTCGAACAAGGTGAAACTCTTATTACTCAGTGGAAGCAGTTTACTACCATAATTGAACGGGAAACGGCACCGCTGGAACATACTGTTTATTCGTTTAAAAAAGGAGTTTTTTCACTTGCTCTTGATAGATACAATCGTGCTGGGAATGAAAAAGACGTTGAATTTACCGCTGAAATCTGCCGGAAAAAAGGGCTGTGCTACAAAAAACTTGGTTCTTACGAAACAGCGCTTAACTGGCTTAAAGAGGCAAATGCAACTGCTCCAAACCAGGCGCCTGTTCTGGCTGAAATTGCTGACTGTTATGCTTTATGCGGAGAAACAAGGCAGTCAAAGGCTTTATTCAGGGAAGCTTTTTTTATTAACGCCTCAAAGGTTGATTTAGATTTTCTTGATTCACCGTTTATAAAAATTCTGGTGGAAAAGGTAAAAGAAAAAGGATATTCCGGAGAGATTCTTAAGGAATGGATTCCTGTTTACGGTGCAGTTCTTGGGGCATTTTCAATAAAAAGAGATTTGCATTCACAAGAAGTGCTTCATTTACGGCAGGAAATATATGCTAAGGAAAGTGAATTAAAGCTGCCTTACAGCAACACTTCTGTGCTTACGCCTCAGCTTTTAAATCTTTACCTCTGGCTTATTGATTACCAGGTCCTTAAAAAAGAGAGTATAAGCAAAATAAATGAAATTCTTCTAAAGATTAAAATTCTTGATGAAAACATTTATTCAATGCTTGTAAGGGATTAACGAAGATTAGATTTTTTAATTATCTATAATTTATTTTATTAGGAGTACATTTATGTCTGAAGAGCTTGAGAATTCCGTAAGGGAAATGCTTAAGAAAGAATCATGGACAAGATCTGGAATCAGTAACTTTACTAAAAACAACCTTCTTGAACTTGCTGAAATTTTTGAAAAGGCAAAGAGTGAAGATTGTGAAAAACAGATCAAGGAAATTTGTGATGAACAGCTTATTCACACAAAAGACAGCATTATTTCCCTTTATCTTTCAGGAATGATTGCAATTCACAGAGGCGATCTTGACATTGGACCTCTTTCTACACTTTTTGATATTTTTGAAAAGAATCATAAGGAAGCTCTCATTGAATATCTTCTTGTTGATAACCTTTATCAGGATTATCCTACAAACAAATTCGTACTGAAAAAACTTGCCGAGTATTACAAAAGCATTAACAGCAACGAAATCTGGAACATTTACCAGCAGATTGTTAACGTAGATCTTGACAATGCAGAAGTTCCGAAAATTCTTGCCGAACATTTTGAAGAAGAAAACAACGACAATACAGCTATTTCTTACTATAAAAAAGCTCTTTCAAGATACATTGCTGCAAAAAACCCTACTCTCATAAACGAAATCTGGGGCAAGCTTGTTTCCCGCTGTTATGATGATCTTGATTACTTCCTTAACGTTCAGCAGACTATTGCAAAAACTATAAGCGAAGACCGTTCGGCTGTCCTTATGAATGAACTTTACCAGTGCTACAAAAACCTGGGAAAATGGGACACAGCAATTTCAATCCTTAAGCTTATTCTTTCTATAGATAAGACAGATTCTGCTGCAAGAAAAGAACTTATTGAATGTTACTCTCAGAAGTATGCAGACCGTCCTCGCCTTGAAGAATATATTTCCCGCTCTAATCTTGATACAAGTTTCCGTGACGTTTTTGAAGCAATCAATGATTTTGAAAAACACATTGCTTTTGACGTAAAAAATTTCGTTTTCCACAGAACATGGGGCGTAGGTATAATTACAAAAGTTCAGGGCGACGAACTTACAATCAACTTTGGAAAGAAAAACGGTAATAAAGTAATGAAAATTTCCATGGCTGTAAGTGCACTTCAGCCCCTCAGCAGGGATCACATCTGGGTTCTTAAAGCTACAATGAAAAAAGAAGACCTTGCTAAAAAAGTTAAGGCTGATGTTCAGTGGACTCTGGAAAAAATCATCCGCAGTTTTGAAAACACTTGTGATGACAAGAGAATTAAGGCTGAACTTGTTCCTTCTATCCTTACTCAAGGTGAATGGACAAACTGGCACGCAAAGGCTCAGGCTATCTTAAAAAGTCCTGATTCAAAATTCTCCGTTAACCCGAAAGACATTAAGATTTACGTTGTAAATGACAAGGAACTTAAAATAACAGATCGTCTTGCAAAGGAATTCGGTGCAGAAAAAGAATTCTTCCCTAAACTTGAAATCCTCATGCGCTACAAAAACCTTGACGAATTTGATCCTTCAAGCGAACAGTTCCTTGATATGTACAAATTCTTTACAAATTACGTTAAGTCTTCTACTGCAACAGAACAGACAGTTGCAGCTTATATGCTCGTTACAAAGTTTACAAATGAAATTTCTACTCTTGAAAACCCAATCAAGTATTCATTTGAAGAAATGTACAGGGCAATTAAAAATCCTAAGGAAATTTACGTAAACCTTAAAGACGGAAAATCTACAAACCTTAAAAAAGAATTTGTTGAAACTTACATCAGAAAACTTCCTGACTGGGACGAACAGTATCTTGCCATTTTCCCGGTTGCACGCAAAAAGGAAATGATTGATGAACTTAACAACAGCGGCAAGACAGAAAAAGTTATCCGTTTTGTTCAGAATGCATTTAATGATTACCGCAACTACCGCGACACAATTACTTTCTTTGTAAAGGAATGCAGAAACGAAGAATGGTTTAAAAACGCCGGCATTTCAGATGAAAAGCAGTTTGTTACTCTCGTAAACATTATGTCGCTCTGTTACCGTGAAATCAAAAATTCAGTAAACACTGTAGACAACAAGAAAACTGTAAAAGATGCAACTGCCCTTCTCTTCGGCTCAAAAACAGCAAATTCAGAAGCAGAAATTCCTGTACTTAACTTTATGCTTTCCAACAGCATGGAAATGATTACAAGAATGTACACTATGATTAACGACCTTAAGGAACTTGAATCAAAGTACAAGACTTTACTTAGAAACGGCATTATCAAAAAGTATCCTGATTACAAATTCCAGGAAGCTGAACTTAAGCAGGAAGCACCAAAAGGCCTTCTCGTTACGGCAAAAATGTTTGACATTAAGCGACAGGAAGCTGAAAATCTTGAAAAAGTTGAACTTCCAAAAATTGCAAAAGAAGTTGCTGAAGCAAAGGCAAAAGGCGACCTTAGGGAAAATGCTGAATATACTTCTGCAAAAGAAGCTCAGGCACGCATGAACAGTATTCTTGGAAAACTTAAGGAAGAAATTTCAAAGGCAGTTGTTTTCGATCCTACTACAGTTTCTACTTCTTACGTTTCATTCGGAACAACAGTTACGCTTTTCAACAACATTACAAATCAGGAAGAAGTTAAGACTATTCTTGGTCCTTGGGAATCAAACCCTGACGAAGGAATTATTTCTTACCTTTCAGCTTTAGGCGACAATCTTCTTGACATTAAAGTTGGAGAAACTAAGAAATTTGAAATTAACGGCAGACCAAACGATTACACTGTAAAATCTATTGTTGCTGCAAAGTTCTGATTTCATAAAGTCAGTTTTGTAAATAATGCCCTGTAAACAGAAAACGCTGCTTGCAGGGCTTTTGTTTTAGTTGAAAAAACCACACTTTTTGAATAAGATTTTACTATGATTACAATAGACAATTTTAAAAAGCTTTCAACTTCTGTGGGAATAATCAGGCACACTACAAACATCGGTTTTGTTGAAACGGATAAGGGTCTTTTTATCATAGACTCAGGAGTAAATGCTCAGGACGGAAAAATGATTGCCGACTGTGCAGAAAAAATCTGTCCTTCAAAGAAAATAATTGCAGTTATAAACACTCATTCTCATGCTGATCACAGCGGCGGAAACTCTTACCTTAAAAATAATCTTGATGCTCAGATCTGGTGTACTAAAACTGAATCTTCTTTCCTGCAAAATCCAGCTGCAGTAGCCTACATGTATTGGGGCGGAAATCCTATTGAAGAAATTAAAAATGATACTTTTGTAAATCTGGAAAGCGTTTTCCCTGACAGATACATTGGCGAAAAGCCTGTTGAATTTTCAAATATAAAGTTTGAATTCATTCCGCTGCCGGGACATTTTTTTGATCAGACAGGAATTCTTGTAACTGATAAAGACGACGGAAAAAAGACATTTTTCTTAGGCGACGGATTTTTCGGCATGACTCTTCTAAAAAAGTTCTGGATTCCTTTTATGTATGATCAGGAATTGTTCAGGAAATCTGTTACTGAAATAGAAAATACTTACAGTGACTTTTACATTCCCGGACACGGCGACGTTTACCTTCCTTCAAACATTCACGCTATTGCCGAAATGAATTTAATTGTTACCCTTGAAACTGAATTTTTGATTTTAAAGCTTCTGCGGAAAAAGCCTATGACCAGCGAAGAACTTTTAAAGGAAATTGCTGACTATTCGGGAATTAAAATGAAAACCGGCCAGTATATTTTAATTGGAACAACTTTACGCTCATACTTAAGCAATATGGAAAAACGCAGTCTTGTTAGTTTTGAAGTAAAAGACAATCGCATGCTTTGGTCTGCTATCAGTTAATACCCATAGAGTTGTATCTATTGCAAGTTAAAAACATTTACATTATAGTGAAGCAAAAATTTAGCATAGAAAATATTATTTTGCAAAACAATTTTTAAAGGTCTGTACAGCAGGCTTTTTTTAGGAGATTAAGATGACTGAAGTTGAATTTGACTATCTTATGGCAACCCGACGCAAAGAAGATACGGCAGCCTTCAGCAAAGATACGGTTCTTGCCTGTGAAAAAGCGGGCTGGGTAAAAAACGGAAAAGTTACAGACGAAGGTATGGAAGCCCTTTCTCCGTACAAGGTAGACAACGCAATCATCATGGCTGCCGGTCGTTCAAGACGTTGCATGCCTCTTTCAAACTATCTTCCAAAGGGTCTTTTTGAAATAAAAGGCGACACCATGGTTGAACGGCAGATAAAGCAGCTCCACGATGCCGGCATAAAGGAAATTGTTCTTGTAGTCGGTTACCTCAAGGAACGCTATTACGAAATGGCAAAAAAATACCCGGAACTGATTGTAATCGACAATAACGAGTGGGAAGAAAAAAACAATATGTCATCTCTCTACGCAGCAAAGGACTACATAAAATCTTCCTACGTGTGTTGCTCGGACAACTGGTTTGCCCATAACGTATTCAGGGACTATGTATACGACTCCTATTATGCCTGTCTTTATTCCGACGAATTCTGCAACGAATACTGCGTAAAATCTCTAGACAACCGGGGCTACATGACGGAAGTAAAAAAAGGCGGAGAAAAAGCCTGGTACACAATTGGCGAAGCTTTCTTTTCAAAAAGTTTCTCTAAAAAATTCGTAGACCTTATGGTAAAGGAATACTACGACCCGGAAATGAAATACATGCTCTGGGACGACTTTCAGATAAAGCACATTACAGAACTCTTAATGAAGATAAAGCGCTATGACGATGCTGAATGTAAGGAATTCGACACCACAGAGGATATCCTTCAGTTCTACCCTAACTTCAAGGACTTCATCGACCAGTTTTTTCAGGAAGACGAACTGATAAATTCAACCCAGAGAATCAGCTACCTTTCAAACTATTCCGACATAAAGCAGTACTCCGTCGTTGCAACAGAACAGCTTAAAGGCCGCATGCACGTAAACGAAAATCTTTTCGGTCCAAGCCCGGAATGTCTAAAAACCCTTCAGAACGCTTCCATGGAAGATTTGTATCTTTACGATTTAACCAGAGAAGACGATTTGGCGGTAGAAATTTCAAAACTTACAGAACTTTCAACCGACTCAATTTTCATTCATTCTGGTTCTTCCGATGTAATAAAGACAATTATGACAATCGTACTAAACAAAGACGACACTGTACTGATTTCTGCTCCTGCCTGGAACTACTACAAATCTGTCTGCGAACTTCGTCATGCAAAGGCCGCTTACTACAACGTAGTGCCAGGAACCGACTCCTACGAGTTTGACACAAATGGGCTTCTTCAGACTGCAAAAAAGGTAAAACCAAGAATCATCGTAATAACCACACCGCACAATCCTACTGGAGCAGTTATAAGCCGCTCTGATTTGGAAAAAATCATAAAAGAAAATCCTTCTTCCCTTGTAATTGTAGACGAAGCATATCTGGGATTTTCAACATTAACCTACGATGCAAAATACCTTTTAAATGCCTACAACAATGTGGTATTCTGCCGTACTTTCTCAAAACTCTACGGTCTTGCAGGAATCCGCCTTGGTTACGGTCTATGTACTCCTATGGCAAAACAGGTTTTCAAGCTGGACTTAAACCCTTTCAGAACTTCGAACATTGGACGCAAAGTTTGTATTGCAGCCCTAAAGGACAAAAAATATTATTCAAACCTTACGAAAGAAATAATCAACCTTAAAGACGATTTTATTTCCGAAATCAACAAGATAAAGGGAATAAAAGCCTTTGATTCTGCTGCAAATTTCATCTTCATTCACTTTGACGATTCCATCGATGTGCAGGCTTTAAAGGACAATTTGGCAGAAAACGGATATCTGGTAAGGCTCTGGACAGAAGGAGGACACCTTTCCATGCGCATTACAATTGCACCAAAAGAGGACATGAACAAAGTTCTGGAGCTTATAAAAAAGTTCTGTGCAGAATAAGACTATTTAAACTGATTTTTCTATGCAGTTCCAAATTTACAATATTTGGGGCTGTAATTTTTTTTTAAGGAGATAACAGTCGGCTAAAGTTTTAGAAGGCAGTTTACAAGTTACGTTATGACATTTTTACCGCTTTACATTGACCCAGGCACAGGATCCATGCTTTTTTCAATTTTGATTGGTGCCTGTGCAACGCTTTTTTTCCTGGCAAAGGCATTCTGGCTTAAACTCAAACTCTTTTTAACAGGTGGCAAAGGTCAGAAGTTAGACAAAGCCTACAAAAAATACGTAATCTATTCAGAGGACAAGCGTTACTGGAATGTATTCAAGCCTGTTCTGGATGAATTTGAAAGGCGGGGAATTGAAATCACCTATTATGCTGCAAACGAAAAGGATCCTGTTTTTGAAGAAAAATACCAGTTCGTAAAGCCGGAAGTTATCGGCGAAGGAAACAAGGCCTATGCAAAACTCAACATGCTTTCGGCAGGCTTTGTTCTTATGACCACTCCGGGGCTTCAGGTATATCAGCTTAAGAGAAGCAAGAACGTAAAGCACTATTCTCACATCTTTCACTCTCCCGGCGACCCTACAATGTACCGTCTTTTCGGCATAGACTACTTCGACTCGATTTTGTGTACCGGCGACTATCAGTTTACGGACATAAGAGAAATGGAAAGGCAGAGAAAACTTCCTGAAAAACAGCTGGTTACAGTTGGCTGTACCTACCTTGATGTATTCAGAAAAAAAATGGAAGAAATTCCATCTGAAGAAAACCATCAGTTTACGGTTCTTGTTTCTCCTTCATGGGGAAAGTCCGCTCTTCTCTCTCTTTACGGAAAAAAACTCCTGGATCCGCTGGCAAAAACCGGCTGGAAAATCATCATCCGTCCTCATCCCCAGTCAAAAATCTCGGAAGCGCAGATGTTGCAGGAACTGGAAGAAGCATACAAAGATGTTCCAAACGTTGAATGGGATTCAAACCGGGACAACTTTTATTCACTCAAAAAAGCAGATATCATGATTACGGACTTTTCCGGCATAATCTGGGACTACACTTTCCTGTGCGACAAACCTGTAATGTACGCAAATGCTGAAATGGAATTAGGCCCCTACGATGCCTACGATATGAATCACGAAATATGGCAGTTTGAAACTGTCAGAAAAATCGGCATAAAAATAGAAGAAAAAGACTTTGCCAACATAAAAAATGTAATCCAAAATGCAAGTGATTCCCCAGAACTGGCAGCAGCCCGCAAAAAAGCAAGAGAAGAAGCATGGATGTACATTGGAGAAGCCGGAAAACGAACTGCCGACTTTATGATAAAAACTATGGAACAATAGGAGCAATTTTGTGATTTTAGATTTATTATTTAACTTTCTCATTTATCCTCTAAAGCAGATTATAGAATTTTCTTTTTCACTTTTTTTCCACGTGTTTAAAAATCCTGGAGCAGCAATTTTAGGTGTAAGTCTTGCCGTTACTATAATGTGCCTTCCTCTTTATATTGTTGCAGAAAAATGGACAGATTTAGAACGTGATATTCAAAAGCAAATGGAACCTGGTGTAAAGCGAATTAAAAAGTTTTTCAAAGGCGATGAGCAATATATGATTCTTACAACTTTTTACCGTCAGAATCACTATCATCCACTTATGGCACTTAGGTCAAGTTTTAGCCTTTTGATTCAGATTCCTTTTTTTCTGGCAGCCTATTCTTACTTAAGCCATCTTTCACTTTTACAGGGAAAATCTTTTTTTATACTTTCTGATTTAGGAAAAAACGATGGACTTTTTACAGTAGGCCCTTTTACGATAAACGTGCTTCCTATTCTGATGACGCTTATAAACTGTGCTTCCGGCTTTGTTTACACGAAAGGACACTCTCTGAGAGAAAAACTTCAAGTTTACATAATGGCGGCGGTTTTTCTGGTAGTGCTTTACGATTCACCTAGCGGACTTGTGCTTTACTGGACACTGAATCAGGTATTCTCCCTTACAAAAAACATCTTTATGAAACTAAAAAATCCGCTGAAGGTATTTTTTGCCTGTATCTGTGCTGCCATCCTGTTCTGCGACTTTTACCTTCTGTTCCTGCATCCAGGAAGCTTTAAGCGAAGGCTTTTGATGACAGTGGTCATCTCCTTTATCCTGCTGACTCCTCTTTTTGTTCGAGTAGTTTCCCGACTGATTGACGGACTGATGCTGCCTCTTCTTAACAATTCAAAATCAAGAGGACTGCTCTTTTTTTCTTCTGCGGCAGGACTGTTCCTTCTTACGGGGCTTTTTATTCCCTCAAGCATAATAAGTTCTTCCGTAATAGAGTTTTTTGACATCGACGGGTTAGGCTCTCCTCTCTGTTTTATAACCACCACTTTAATGCAGTCCTGCGGTCTTTTTCTTGTGTGGCCTGCTTTTCTGTACTTTCTCTTCAACAAAAGAATTCAGACAGTCTTTTCTGCCCTTTCATTTGCACTTTTTTTAGGTGCCCTGGTAAACACCTTTGTTTTTGTTGGACGCTACGGAACTTTAACAAGGATGCTGACTTTTTCTGAAAACATAGCCGGAAGGGTTCCACCGTTTATGATGGTTTTAAATCTTGCAGTTTTAATTCTTCTAGTTGCAGTTTCTTTGTTAGTTATAAAGTTCAAATGTGCTAAAATATTACAGTGGATTTCAGGAATTTCCTGTATTTCACTATTGGTAGCAGGAATTCTTTATTCAAACAGCATAAAAAAATCTTACAATGAAATTTCGCTCACTTACAATCCTAAATCTGCACAAGAGTTAAGCCCTGTACTTCATCTTTCAAAAAACCAGAAAAACGTGGTTCTGTTTATGCTGGACCGAAGCGAAAGTGCTTTTTTTAATTCGATTTTGGAAGAAGATCCAACTTTAAAAGACATATACACAGGTTTCACTTACTATCCGAATACCATTTCCTACGGAGGACACACAATTATTGGAGCACCGCCGCTTTTTGGAGGATACGAATATACTCCTGAAGAGTTTAACAAACGAAAAGATGTTTCTAAACTTACAAAAAACAACGAAGCACTGAAAGTTCTGCCTAAAATTTTTGGTGAACAGCTGGACTATAATGTAACTATTACCGACACCTCATGGGCAAACTACCAGTGGATTCCAGACATGAGTATCTTTGATGGAATGAAAAACGTAACTCCCCTTTCTCTGGAACACACCTACACAGGACTTTGGATGGATTTGAACAGGGACAAGGTAAAGGAAAACTTGGTAAGTTCTTCCATAAAAAGGAATATGCTATGGGTTAGTTTTTTCAGAATAAGCCCGGCTCTTTTTAGAGATGCAATATATGACGATTCAAAATGGTGGAACACTGACGAAGAAAGCGGCGACATTCAGGGCTTTATCGACTACTACTCCGCCCTTTACTTTTTGACTCAGCTTACGGATTTTACCAGCGACAAACCTTCATTTTTGAACATAACGAACGACAGCACTCATTCAGGCTTTGAACTTAATCCGCCGGATTACGAACCGGCAACAAAGATTACAGGCAAAGGAACAGGAGAATTTGCAAAGTTTTCCGGCTACAGTGCAAATGTGGCTGCCTTTAAGCTGATTGGCAAATGGATAAACCTTCTCAAGGAACAGGGCGTCTATGACAACACCAGAATCATAATCGCAGCAGACCACGGAATAGGTAAAGACGAGGTTGTAAAAAAACTGTACAACGGAAAACTCAGCGACGGTTTCTGTATGGATCACCTGAACCCCATGCTTTTGGTCAAGGATTTTGATGCGCAAGGAGAGATAAAAACCGACACCACCTTTATGACCAATGCGGACGTTCCCCTGCTCCTGCTGCAAGATCTTGTGGAAAACCCGGTAAACCCTTATACGGGAAACCTTATGACAGATTCCATAAAAAAAGAAAAAGGTGCTGTAGTAACGACAAATTCCACCTGGTCGCCGGATCAGCACGGTTTAAATACTTTTTCAATTAAAGAAAATGAATGGTACACTGTAAAAGACAATATTTTTGACACAGCAAACTGGAAAAAAGGCAAACGGTAAAATTCATGGATTATTCACACAAAAGCCTGTCATGCTGAATTTCCGTTTCAGATTTAACTTTTTCCTTGATATTAAACATTTTCTATGATAAACTTTCCGTAATACTTTTTATTAAGAGGAATATTATGGCATACACAATTTCATCAGAATGTATTAACTGCGGAGCATGCGAAGGAGAATGTCCTTCAAGTGCTATCAGTGAAAAAGACGGCAGAAGAGAAATTGCAGCTGACACTTGCGTAAGTTGCGGTGCTTGTGCTTCAGTTTGCCCTGTTTCTGCTATTTCTGAAGAGTAAGATTAACTTTTACTACAGACTTTAGTTTTCCGCTGAAGTCTGTTTTTTTTATGCACTTAAAATCAACTGTTTTTAAATTACAATTTTTACTTTTTATTTTCCTTTTTAACTCTAAAGTTTTTTGCAAAGAATATCCTGAAATCAGGGAACTTTCCTATAAAAATCCTCTCTTCCAGCAGTACATTCAGGATGTTGAGTCAAGCAACAAAACATTTTCTTCAGGGAAAAAAGTTGTTCCTTACTTTTACACTTACACCTGCACCGAAAAAGATACACTTCAGACAGTAGCGGCTAGATGCTGCATTCCCTACGACACAATTGCAACAGTCAATTCCATACAGGAAAACAGCCAGAACTTAAACGGAAAAAAATTATTCCTTCCAACTGCATCAGGACTTTTTGTAAGCCTTGAACCTGAAACTTCAATTGATTTTTTACTTTACAGCGAATATTCCGAAGCTTTAAAAGACAATGCTGAAATTTACAATGTAAACGGGAAAGACTTTGCTTTTTTCAGCGGCGCAAAATTTTCACCTGCAGACAGAACTTACTTTCTTGTAAACGGAATGAAACTGCCTTTGGAAAAAAGCGTCTTAACTTCAGCATTTGGAATGAGAGTAAGCCCTATAAGCGGAAAATGGAAATTCCACAACGGAATAGACATGGCTTCTCCTTTAGGTTCTGCTGTTTTTGCCTGTAAAAGCGGTACGGTTAAATCTATTTTGCAGAATGATGAAATTTACGGAAAATGCGTTGTTATTTCCCACAGCAACGGAATGACAAGCCTTTACGCTCATCTTGGAAAAATAACGGTTGAAAAAAATCAAGTTGTAAGCGGCGGACAAAAAATTGGAGAAGTAGGCCTTACAGGTCTTACAACAGGTCCTCACCTTCACTTTGAAATAAAAAATAATGGCAAGCCTGAAAATCCCCAGTTATATTTAAAAGACTACAACTGATTTTCAAGTGTCAATACTTTTCTAAAAAATAAATGCAAATAATTTTTTATCTTGCTAAGTTTCGTAGTACATTTGTACGGAAATATTTTCTTAATGTCCGCTTATTTCTTACCGACAATGAAAATAGAAGGTGCGTCCAATGAAATGTAGTGTAGAAGAGTTTAAAAAAAATTACAAGTTGGTAAAAGAAGGCAAGCTGCAAAATGTCATAGCCGCAAAAGCCTGTAATTACACTCCGGAAAGATTCTCTATACTCCGCAAAAGATACGAAAAAGAAGGCGACAAACTTTTTATTCACGGACACTGCGGAAAAAAAGCCTATAACGCCGTTTCGGACGAGACGCGCCGTTTTGTAGTTGAGCAATACTTGAAAGAAAATGATTATGAGACAAATCCTATAAACTTCGCTTATTGGAGAGACGAATTAGAAGAAATCTACGACATTAAACTTTCGTACAGAACCGTATATGATATTTTGACGGCCGCCGGCATAGAATCACCGGAAAAGCATAAAGTTGATAGAAAGCCTGTAAAAAGAATCCGTTTTCGCCGAAAACACTTTGGAGAACTTATACAATGGGACGCAACGCCTTTTCAGTGGTTTTTATGGGCGGGCGACACCAGGTATTACTCACTTCACGGCGCGCTTGATGATTCAACCTCAACCTTTGTCGGAATGTATATGACTGAGTTTGAATGTAGGTACGGTTATATTGAATGTCGCCGGCAAGTGCTTAAAAATTACGGCATAGAACTTGAAGATTATTCCGATAAATCACCTGTTTTTCACAATAATTACAAAGAGCAAACAACATTAACGATAGAAGAACAACTTGCCGGAACAGAAAAGAAAAAGCCTTTATGGGAAGTGATGAATAGCGAATTGAATGTAAAATTACACCTTGCGCAATCACCGCAAGCAAAAGGCAAGATTGAGAGGGCGTGGGAGACAGTTCAAGGGCGTTTAGTAAACGAACTTAAAAAGCGAGGAATAAAGACAATAGAAGGCGCAAACAGATACATACAGAATGAGTTTATAAACTATTACAATTTCCATTTTGCAAAAACTCCGGTAAGTAATATTCCTGTTTTCCGTGCCATTCCGGAAGAAATGAATCTCGACAATATCCTTTGCGTAAAGGAAAAAAGAACAATCCTTAAAAACGGCTGCATTAGTTTCAAAGGTTTGAAATTAAAGGTTGTAGGAATTGAACGGTACGGCATTGTTGGTGAGTTATGTATCAATGAACGCGGTTTATGGTATCTGTATAAAGGCAAGAATTACCAGGTGGAAGTAATGAGCGGTCTGCATGAACTTTCTGCAACTGCTCCACAAGTTCTTGAAAACATAATCTATGATTATATGTACAAGGAGATTCACGAACACGCTTCATAAAAAAAGAATCCGCCCCGCAAAGTCTGACCCATTGCAAGGCGGATAAAGTAAGAAGAAAAACCCTTATCAATTCTTAGATAAGAACCTTTATATAATATATATCGTATATCCGATTTAATCAATAAGCCTTATCAAAATTAAGACATTTTGTTTTATTTCTGATACAATGTAGAGTGAGCGTCCACTATGAAAGAAAAAGAAAACTATTTAACTGATTATGAAACTTTTGCCGATAGACTTGAAAGACTTCTGAATGAAAAGAAAATGCAAAAGGCTGAACTTGCCGAACGTATAGGATTTTCCGCCAACGGTATAAGCACCTGGAAGGCAACCGGCACAATTCCTAGAGCCGACATTGCCGTAAAAATTGCAAAATGTCTTGATGTTACTACAGAATATCTAATCTTTGGAACTTATGAAGGAATAGACACAAAAAAAGACAGTCTTGCGTATAAAATCGCAAAACTGCCCGAAAATAAAAAAAAGATTATTGAAGCGGTTTATAACGCTATATCAACGGAAACGACTGATTAAATCCGTTATTGAAATAGATAAAAGCGGAATACCGCCGCCGAAAGTAAGTCCTATACCTATATCCTTCATCGCTTGATTGTCTATTGCGTCTCCGCAAAACCACAACCCTAAACCGGTAACGGTAACCGCCCCGGAAGTGATATAAGCGGTTTGTTTTACTTTCTTTTGAGCCTTTACCCTTAGTTCCAGGCTCTCTTTTGCAAGAACAAGATTTTGATAATCTGAATACAGTTCCCCAAAAAGTTGTTCTATAACCGATGTATCTTCCTTATTTGATTCCAAGGCCGCAATCAAAGAATTATTTGTTTCGGTAAGTTCATTTACCTTTTGTTCCGCTTGATTCCACAATTCTTTGTATCTTTGTGAAGTCTTCTGTGATTCTTTGGACTGTCCTTTCAATATCTGTAATTGTTGCGTCAATATCTCTAAGTTCGTCTTCATGCTTTGAAGTGATTGACTTAGATTCGTTGATGATGTCGCGGATTGAATCAAGCTGCTCTCGTTGTTTTCCGGCAAGCTGCAAAATAGCGTCATGTTCGGATTGAAGCTCTGCAAGTTTAGATTCTGCAAGTTCAAGTTTAGTTTTAAGTTCGGCTGCTGACTGTTCACCGTTTCTTCTGATTCTGTATTCTTCATATTTCCAACCGCCGAAAAAACCGGCAATAAGAACAAACAGAACAATACAAATCCACAAAAGTATTTTTTTGAAAGTTGCCATTTCATACACCTTCCCTCGTTATTTTATCGTGATGATTCTTTTTGAAACCGGTTTTCCGTTCGTAACGGTAGAACTTGCTCCGTAAGGGTCGTAAATTACCGCGCCGTCTTTTGTACAAACAAAATGAGCGTAAGTAGTTCCTGTTGCGCGATTTTCGTAGCGTGTAATCTCCATTTCGTTTGACTTTGGCTTGTAGTTCAATGTCTCATGGCGGACATCAACTCTTTTTGCGTCAATTCCCAAAAGATAGGCAATCATATCAGCCGGTTTTGCCATGTAACAATCTGATTCAATCCAACCGCTAGAAAGAGCCTTGTCGTAAAGAGCGATAACATCAATCTGTTTCCCTGTTCTTTTTTCGCAAAGATACACGATAGACAAGAAGTAACAACCACTTGCGCCGATTCTCTTTGCAATCAACTGTTTACTCAGCATAATTTCTCCCTATAAAATTACTGTTCCATTTCTATATTTTCGTTTTTGTCGCCAAAACGAATGTTTTTGATTTTATCCATAATCATTGAGAAATAAACCGGACTGAAACAAGCTGCAATCGAAAGTCCGGAAAAAATAATGTCCGTTACTTCAATGTGAGTGCCGGTTTTAAGCATATTTGCAAACTGTAAAGAGTTCCAAAGTCCAATCCATACTGCCGCTAAAGCCTGTGCGATTAAAGATGTGATTTTTGCCTTTCCTGTCTTCTTTTTTGTTGAGACAGTTTTTTTTGAAGTTTCTGCGCTTTCAGTAACTTTCTTTTCTTCTTCTGCGTATTCTTCGTAAGATTTTGTAGTTGATTCTCCGTCCATAGCGTTTTTCTCCCTTGTTTATTTAGTTATATTCAGCCAATTTTCTACACTGTTCATGTTTAAGCCTGTTCCTGGAATGTATAAATCTGAAAGAATTGAAATTGCGTTTATTGGCAAGCTGCCGGTAGATTGAACCTTTTCTCTAACTTTACAATCAATGTCATTTATAGTGTTAATAAGGTCATACTTTTGCCGGCTCAAATCGCGGAATGATGTAAGAATCTGCAAGACAAGACTTTTGACAAACTGCTCTTCACCTACACATACTTTATGCAACGGCTCATAGTCTCCAAGTTCATCAAACCAATTTACCCGCATAAACTCACGGAAAATGTCAGAAAGCCGTATATAGTCCATGTCTGCAAGTTCTTTTAGTTCAATATCAGTCTTATCTTTTAGATGATTTTTTTCATAAATATCCATGCAAAACTTATACATTTTGTTGTAAAGTAACTGCACCATGAGAGAGAAAACATTGACTGTAATATTTGTGTCATTATTTGTATCTCTAAGCATGGAAATATAATCACTTGTTAGACGGCGGATATATTGGTCTAACTGAACTGCGACAACTCGTTTTGCCTGTTCGTGCAAATCGTTGATTCCTTCCGCCTGTTCGTCTTTAATCTTGTATTTGAAATCAGCATAATCAGTGACAACCTTTACGATGTCGTTCTGTGTTTTCTTGCTTGAAAAAGAGAGTGTGTTACTTCCGACTTTAAGTGTCAATTCTTTTATAGCCTTGACGACAGTGAAAATTATAAGTAACAAAAAAACGCCTACGATAATAAGATTTATAGGACTTGAATTAGTGATAAAATCTGTCATTTTGTATTCCTTCCGGCGCGCATAAAAAAAGCCGGCGGAAAGTCAAACAACCTTCACACCGGCTTAAATTGATATTTAACACCTTGTATTTTATAATTTTATTATACACTATCCCTTTTGCCGTGTAAATAAACCTTATTTTATAAGTCCTTCCACTTCCTTTACGGTAAAACCAAGTTGAAAAAGACGTGCATTTGAATCCTCTTTCTTTTCAAGCTGCACGAAATATTCAATTTTTTCGCCTGTTTTTTCGTCAGTCCTTTCCTGTGCGATTATTGCATGGGTAGAATCTTCCTTGCCCTTGCTTTTTGAGGAAAGTTCCTTTACCTTTTCCCAATTAAAACGGTCTGCAAGCAACCGTCTTAATGCTCTTTTTGTTTCTTCCGGGTACATAGACATACAGTTTATGTAATCCTGTTTTGTCGCAAATACTGTTGGAAAACCTCTCATAATTATTTACTCCCTTTAATTATGTTAAAGTAAAATATTTATCAATCTTCGTTACGGTAGTCATAAACGGTATTTTTTCGCCATATTTTTCAAGCTGCTCAATAATAACCGCGCTACCTGTAAAGAAAATACGTTTTCTTTCGTCAGATTCTTCGTAAAACTGAACCGTGGCGCATTTGTCGCAACGGTCTTTATATTTTGAATTTCGGACTTTGTATTTTGTTATGACAATTTCCTTGTTCAAAATGTTGGTAATTGAGACTTTCTCACCTTCAATAGGTTTTTCATCATCTTCTACAAACTCGCTGAATTTAAGCACAATATTTTCTCCTTATAAAATCTATGTCCGTTGCAATCTGTAAGTTATGAGTATTGGCGTGTTTCTGCCAACCTATCATACTGTCGATTGTAGAGCGCATTTTATCCTTTGTAATTAAACCGCTTTCAAACTCTCCAGGAAGTTCTTTTAAGCGTTTTATTTCTTTTTTCGCGGTAGATTTTCGCAATAAAATATAATTGTCAAAATGCCGGTAACCGCAAAAATCAATACCTTGCTTTACACTGAATACGTCAGCCTTTGAATACGTCAATTCATATTTTCCAATAAAATCCTCAATGCGCTTTCTGCACTCATGCAAATAAGACTTATCATCTCCAAATAATAAGAAATCATCGCAATAACGTATATAATCTTTTATTTTCAATTCATGCTTGCAAAATTCGTCAAGCGGAGTGAGGTAAAAATTGCCGTTCCATTGGCTTGTATAATTGCCAATAGGACAGTTATAACCGCCGGGAAAACTAAAAATAATGTCGTCCATTAGATATAAAAAGTCCTTGTCTCTAAACTTTTTATGATACATCTGTGATAAAATATTCTGATTGATAGAAGGGTAAAAGTGGTGAATATCGCATTTTAAGCAATACTTATTTCTTCTTACCGCTTGCATAGTTCTTAAACTTGCTCTAGTTTGTCCTCTCCCTGTAATGCAAGCGTAACTGTCAGCAATAAACATCCTTTCCATGTAAGGAACTAAGATATTCATAATTGCGTGTTGCACAATCCTATCCGGAGCGTATGGCAAGATGTAAATGATTCTTTCTTTTGGCTCAAATATCTTCTTGCTTCTGTATTTTGCCGTATGAAACTTTTTGTCTATAACAAGCTGCCGAACTTCTTCCAGGTTTTTATCAAGATTCGCTTCAAAAATCTTAATTTCTTTTCTGTTCGATTTTCCCTGTCTCGATAACTTTTGCGCGACTATAAAATTGTCTTTTTCTACTATGGATTCAAATAAATTTCCACCGTAAGACTTCATTTTTTCAATTCCTAAAAAAAAATATTGATAGGGCAATATTTGCCGTTTCAGGCTACTAACTGTCCTACCACTCCTTTTTGTGTTTTGGCGTTCCGCCAAGGTCAAGGATTCAGCCGGAGTTGTCGCACCTGTATAGGAGTTTACATTGACATATTCCGTATCGCACCGCGTCCGCCGATATTGTCATTCGTATTCGACCGCGCATTATTCGCATTGCGACTGCGAGAACCGCAATTCGCCGCATTATTCCAATTACCGCCGAAAAGCAAGCCAATAATTCAACCCTTAACCTAAAATATTAACCTTATTGCGGAACTGTCGCTCCGCAATAAGGATATTTCCACTACAAAACCGCTACTCAAACACACTTAGGATTCTGTCTCCAATTTTGCGTCCGAGTAACGATTGACGGTTTACGCTCTGCGGACAACTCGGCTCGCACCGCGTCCGCCGAGATTGTCATCCGCACCCGACCGCGCACTAACCGCATCGCAACTGCGAGAACCGCAACCCGCCGCAAAATTCCAAGCACCGCCGAAAAGCAAGCCATAGCAAGTTCCATACATCTTACCGAAGTTGCCCTGTCCGTCATATACAGAAGCTCCACTTCCGCCCGCCGGGCCGCAATCTTCTGCCCACTGCCACATAGCGCCGCAACAGTCTTCACAACCGATAAAGGAAATCATGCGTCTTTTAGCGGTATCTTTGTGTCCGCCGGTAGTTCCAGGGTCTGCTGAACCGTAGATGTTAGTGCCTTCGTTAGAACCGCTTGCAATGCTTGCAAACTCGTTATCAAACAAAAGACGCTTTCTTACCTGTCTCATGTCGTCCTGGTGATTCTGCTGAGGTCTTTTATCGGTGATTGTTCCGCCGTAAACGCTTGATGTCAACTTTCCTTTACCGCTCTGCAAGTAAATGTCGGCTGCAATGTCAGTGTCTACATCATAAACCATTCCCGCGCCGTCTGAATGAGGTCTAAAAGACAAACACCATACAGATTCAGGCAAGATGTCTCCGGCTTTGAAACCGGCAAGCGGGTGTTCTACGACAAGAACATCGTAGTAAGTTCCTGTTGTAACGGAAACAATGTTTTTGTTATAGAAGTCGTAGAATCCGTCTTCATCGTCAGCGTCATACTGTTTGAGCAAATACTTTCCGCCGACGGTCTCTGTTCCCGGAGCTGCTGCAATTTTTCCCTGTAAAGAATCGCCCGCGTCTACGCACAATGTAGAGAACTGTCCGATTTTGCGTGTGTTGTTTGCATTGTAATTTGCGTCAATATCGTTAGGATATGTTGAATTGCAAGAAACAACAAGTTTAACGCCTGTTCCTTCCGGCACAAGGTAAACAAAGTAATCGCGTCCGTTTAACTGTCCTGTTCTTGTAGAACTTGCGTCAGCCGCGGTCTGCATATCTGTTGATACATCGAATACTGTATCTGCGTCTACATCGAACCAACGCTTTTCTGTTACGCCGTCTGCAATGATGTCAAGTCGGAGATGAGTGTCTTTTTTGATTTTCAATGACTTATGCGCACTGTCCGCAAAATCAAAAGTCAAGAAACGCTCTTTACCGAATGGAAAACCAACGCCATTTGTTCCGCTATTTCTTGCAAGTTCGCGGTGAACTTCATAATAACGCGCGATGTCGTCTTCGTCTTTTGGAGCTGCGACTTTAGCGCGTCCAAACTTGTCGCGAACCATAAATGTAAAAGGCAAAAGGTTGTAGGAAAGTTTGCTTTCAACAAAATTGAGTTCGCTTGTTCCCAAGGTGTAAGAATCACCGTTAAGGTAGAAAATCTTGCCCTTATTTGTAGTTCCGGCGGTAATGACAATAAACTTGTGTGTCATGGAGTTGTCAGCGGTATAACCTGTATATCTGTTCCATGCTCCGGACTGAACTTCCCAAAGTCCGTTTTCCTTTGCGTTGGTCTGATTTTTCAAGAAAACCAACTGTCCTTCTGATACCACAATGCCGTCAATAGTAGCCGGGCCGCCTGTAACCACATCAATATTTTCGGTTGAACAAGCCACCGGCAAATCTTCAATAAATGAGAATCTTGAAAGAATGTCGTTTGAATAGCCGTAAAGCGCGTTTACATTGGCTACAAGCGCGCTTACAAGAGCGGTAAGACTTGTCTGTGAATCGTAGTCCGTGCCGTGAATTGTAAGACTGCTTGCGGAAGGAATATCAGAACCCTTAACCTGTGCCGAACCTGTTCCAAAGTCAATGTTATTTGATTTAATAACCTTGTTTTTATGGCTTCCGTCCTCATTGTGAGCAACAAGGAAATTGTAGAAGATTTCGGAAAGATAACCAGGGTTGAATGTCTTATCCTTGTCAGCCGTCCAATCTTCATTTTCAACACCGCTTTTTCTTGCGGTGATGTTCTTAATCAATTCTTCGGTAATGTTTGTAGTTCCCGCCGGAATGATAACTTCCGCAATCTTTACGAATCCGCTATCTGTCGCCGGCGCGCTTGCTGAACCGTTTGAACCCTTCTTTACGACAACTTCAAGAGTAATTTTCTTTTTAGTTGCCATTTCCTGGTATGATTTTGTACCGCTTGTAGGGTCATTGATAGCGCGTGTCTGTACATCGTAGGTAGTTTCTTTCGCGCGCACCTCCACAATATCAATGCGGTCAAGAGAAGAATCAGCTTCCTCAAAACTTACCGGCTCTGTAATCTCTGTTTCTGCGACAACGCTTTCTTTTGCCACATTCAAAGAGAAAATAGGCGCGATAGAAACATTCAAGCCGCCATTACCATAAGGCGTTACCTTGCCGCCAATAACAAAATTGTTATCCGCTCCGGACAACACCGCCAACATCGCTACGGCAATATTATCTATTGCCGAATCGTAGCCAAAAGTAACATCTGTTGCTTTTAAGATTTCATTTTCCGCTGCAATAGCGGTCTTAAAGTTAGCCATTACTTTTATCTCCTTAATAAAATGATTTACTGAACATCAGTTTCCCTAGTTAATAATTCAATGAAGGAAGTAACTCCCGCCGGTTGAACTATATCCATTATTCCTTGATACAACTCTTTCAATCCGCCTCTGCCAAAAAGAAAAGCGTTGTCAAAGTACGACATTTTCTCGTAGTCCACGGTTTTGTGTCCGTCATAACCTACCGGACTATCCGGCGCAAGAGCCTTCTGTTCGTCCAAATAAGTCATATTGTCGTAACCTTCCATAGGCTCGACATCACTGTTTCCGCCGTGAACCGTAGGCGACACATCTTCCGTTATCGCCGCCGTATTTTCATCATCAAGATAACTTACCCCCTGTGCGTCCTGTGTTGCGTCTGCGTTGCCCGGTGAGCCATACATCATGTGGTCATAATCATGCGCCACAATAGGGTCGTTTGTTCCAGGTGCAAGATTAGCCGTATCATCTGTTGTAGTTCCCTCAAAAACTGCAATAAGACTGAAAGTTGACGCTTTTGTTTTCTTGTTCAAGCGTACATAATCAACAAAACCGAAATGCCCTGTCTCATATCCAAAAGTAACCGTAACGCTTGAAACGCGACTGTCGTTTATAAAGAACATGGAACGGTTGCACCAATCATTACTTGCAAAAGAAGTCCAATGCTCCGTGTTGCCCCATGCTCCGGTATAGCCTTCCGGAATCCAATAGCGACCGTTATTGTCCGTTATTTTTACCCTTACATTCCCCTTCAAAAAGAAGTGTAAAAAATAAACGGTTTTTGCGTTTACATTTACAGTCTGTTCCAAAGTTCCGGAAGAATTGAAAAGAATACCTGTCGTTCCTTCAAACCTCGCTTCGCGCTCATAACTTGCGCCGTCTGTAAGAACCCATGCGTCTTGATTCTCAAAGTCGCCGTTTATAAGCAAGTTTTCATCGTCCGTATTGTTTATAAGCCAAACATTCTCACTATTGAAGAATGTCTTAAACAGATTGAGAATGTTCCACTTGTCGCCCCATACTTTATCGCCGTTGCGGTAAAAAAGAAGTCTAAGACGCGCTAAAATCGTATGGTCTGTGTCTGAATTGACGCGCTCCAAAACAGAAAACAAGGCGAGTGTTTTTTCAAGCTGCTCTCCAGTCTGATTGTAGATGTTCGCGCTATCTATTTCCCATACTTTCCTGGTCTCTTCAAGTTCATTGAAAATCGTTTCTATCGTTCCTGTTTTTGAATCGTTCGCAAACAAGGCTGAAAAAACGCTCTTTTTTTTGTTTATAAGAGTAGGAAAAACGCTTTTTATAAAATCACCGACTGTGTTTACTGCCATAACTATTATTCTTCCTCTGTAATATTCAATGTAATTTCACCTACACGGCAAATCTGATTGATAGAAGGCTCTACATTTGACACCGGACTGATAATTGTACAGTCAGCAACATAATTCAAAGCCATAACCTTTGTTATAAGTTCCGACAAAACAACGCTCTCTCCGATACACTTGCCGTTGATGTATTCTGTAATAACTCTTGTAATTTCTGTCTGAGCGTCTTCAATGTCAGCATTTGAAACAAGAACATTCATTGAAACATCGACCGGAACGCTTGTCGGAGCAAGTACGCGGATATTTATTCCAGGTGCAAGGTGTCCGGGATTTTCTTCCGTTCCGTCTCCCTCAATGGCTTTTCTTACTGCGTCCAAAGTGTCCGCGCTTGCGTTTCCGCTGCCGTCATCAACATAAATACTCGCATTATAAATGTCGTTCAACGGCGGTTTATGATTCTGATAAGAAACTGAACGCACGGCATTCACGCTCAAAGCTGCGCTACGGATAGCGTAAGAGTTTGTGCCGGAAAGTCCGTTAATCATTATTTTGAATCTTTCTTCATAATCTGCGTCCGTTTCTACATCTGTACCGCCTGTAAAAACATCGTTGTTTGTTACCTTCACGACATCAGCCGGAACGACTGAATCAATAGAATCAATAATGCCGGCCGCAATGTTAGAACCGCTTCCAACCTCACTTGCCGTAACGCTTATTTCGTCCGAATTAACCTCATCAGCTGCAATCTGTCCGGCAACTGTTGTTACAAAAGTGTAACCGCCACCGCTTACAATAGTTCCTTTCGGAATAACGGTATTAGTGCCGATTGCTGAATTACGCGAAAAAACAACTGTTCCGCTTGCGTAAAGACCTTCCTTTCGCTCAAAACCAAAGAGTGAATATGGAAGGAGTGCCAAAAGTTCATTGTACCCCTGTCTGATAGCGACATAAGCGCGTTCTACAAGCCGCGCTACCGTATCAAGGATAGTGTGGATAATCGAACCTTCGTTAAAGTCCGTAAGTTTATCCTGTTTGGCTATCATGTTAGCCTTTGCGCTCTCCATAATTTCATCGTATCGCCGTATCTGTGCCATTTTACAATTCTCCTTTATAGCTTCCGGTCTTGCCGTTTATATCCATGTATGTAACATCAATCTGAATATCATCGCCGCCGTTTTTTGTCTCGTATGATATTTCTTCAACTTCCTTAATGCGCGGGTCTACTTCAATCGTTTGTTCGATAGAAGAAGTAAGGTAAGATTTCACCGCCATAGGGTCGCCGATTGTGTTTTTAATTCCGTATGCGTTCAGCCGGATTCTGTTCTTTCTGTCTGTTGAAAGCCGTAAGCCGATAGCCTGTGCAAGGTTGTCTGTTCCGCTTACAGTTCCAAAATCACCGCCGGCAATATCAAAATCCCCTTCGTCATTTATCGCTATGTCTACGCCGTAATTGTCCTGTAGTTCCGGTACGGCATAAATCATGTTGTTCTGATTAGCCGGAGTTTCAGTCAGAATCGGAATCTTGATTTTAGTTCCGCTTTCAACCGCGCTTTCCACCGCAATTTCATTAAAATAGGCAATGATTGTTCCAAGGCTCGCGTCTCCAAGATAATCACGCGCCAACTTGTCAAAAGTATCAGTGCTTTTCCAGGTATAAACTGAAAAATCATATACATAAGCCACCGCGTCATTGCCTTCATTGTCTACATAAACAACTGTCTTCACATTGCCTTGCTTTTCCTTTGCTTTCGCAACCATTTTGCAAGCATTGTCAATCATAAGAGAAATGTTGTCGGTCAGAATGTCGTATTTATCGTTTTCAGTCATTTTATTTACGCTCCAAACCATTTAGCATAGAGAGTTATGTCTTCGGTAAGTTCATCAGCAAAATCAAACTCACTGTAAACCGTAGTCATAATAGGCTGATTGTTTTCGTCCTTCTCTCCGGAATCTACTTCTTCCGCCTTTTCCCACATGACAAACACGGCGTTTTCTTTAACCGGAATCTCCGGGAATACCGCTCTGTCGCCATAACCGATAACCTGTGATTCAACCGAACTACCGCCGTTACTGTCGAATGTTACCGTTATTTCCTTTGCGCTCCATTTTGCATAAAGCGTCAATGCTCCTGTTACCGGCGTTATATTGAAATGGAACTCATTTGTACATTCCACATCATCACACCAATAAACAAAGTCAAAACCTTCTTTTGTCGGAGCTTCCGGCTCTGTCGCGTATGAACCAATCATTACATCTTGACTTGAAACGCTTGAACCGCCGTTACTTCTGAATGTAACGGTATTGGAAATCTGCACCCATTTTGCATAAAGCGTAGTGTCTTCGGTTATTGGAGTGTTAAAATCAAATACGGTTGCAAGGCTTGAATCAGAACACCAACAAGAGAAGGTGTAATTCTCGCGTGTAGGCGTTATCGGATAAACCGCTTTTCCGTTAATTTGAACAGTCTGCGATTCAACCGCGCTTCCGCCGTTTGCATTGAATGTAACCACTGCTACGGTAGTCCAGGCCGCATAGAGTGTCATGTCGCCTGTTACCGGAGTTTCAAAGTCATAAGACTGTGTGGCCGCATAATCTGTACACCACTCTTTGAAGATGTAACCGTTTCTTGTCGGAGCGGTAGGAACTGTCGCTTTTTCTCCGATTGTTACTTCCTGGCTTGCCACTCGTGAGCCGTTCTTTGAGTTGAAAGTAACCGTTGCGACTGTCTGAACCCATTTTGCATAAAGCGTAGTGTCTTCGGTTATTGGAGTGTTAAAATCAAATACGGTTGTAAGCTGCGCGTCAGAATACCAACCGGCAAAAGAGTATTTGTTTTTCGTAGGCTCTTCCGGAGTTTTCGCCGTCTTTGAGTATTCTATTTTCTGTGAGTTTATATGGCTTCCGCCGTTAGTTTCAAAAGAAACAGTAAAATAACTTGTATCTTGAGACTTTGAGTGTTGAGAATTGTCTTGATAATCAGCGCGGAAAATACCCTTGCATTGGTCTGCAATCGCTAAACAGTCTTTTGTAGCGTTGTAAAAAGTGTTGCTTGAATTGCCTGTTAATATTCTTGTCGCGCTATCAGTCATTCCCATAACAGAAAGAAGTTTTCCGCTATCACTCATGTTTTGAAACGCTTCATAGGCTTTTTTTACCCTTGCGACTGCATTAGTGCATGATTGAACCGCCGCTATAGCCATTTCTGTATAACTCATTACACCTTCTACGATATTCATTGCCTGTGTAAATGCGCTTGCTGCGTCAGAAATAGAAGAAAACCATGTGCCTTGTTTTGTCTTTTCTTTTACAAGTCCGAACATTTCAAGAGAATAGTTGTAATAATTAGGCTTTGAACTTGAACGCTTGATTTTCAAGTCCTTAATGAAAACTTGCCAATAATTCCTTGTCGCCGGAGTTTTGCCGCTGCTTATCTTCACAAAATCAACGATGTTTGTTTTAGAAAGGTCATAAAGATAAATTGTCTTTTCAGTTCCGTCTGTGTCAGAACTTAAATCGTGCCATTCCTCAATAACCTTTTGGAGTTCCCATATCTCTTTTTCGCCGTTGAGATACAAAGGCGGTTTAATAAATCCACGGTAAATGATTTTTTTATCTTCGTTTCCTGTAGTTCCGCTCAAATTGATTTTGATTGTGTCATTTCCATATCTATCAAATACAGAACCGCCGAAAGTTTTTGTTTCGGTAAGTCTCTGTGAAAAATCGTAATCTTCTCCTTCCGGCGGAATTGAAAAAGTGAATACATTTTCAACTTTTTCTCCTTTCAGAAATTCGAGCATATAAGACTTTTTGAAATATTTTAAATTTGGTATTCCCATAATTCAAAATCCCCTATGAAATATCATTAGAAATAGGAGAAGGATTCGGCGTTCCTGTCGCTTGTCCGGCAACGCTTATGATTACACTTCCGGACGGTATGGTAATTTCAGCGTTCTTTACTTCCTTTACAATTTCCGCTCCTATCTTTTCCCAAAGAGTTTTTATCTGTTGTTTAGCTTCTGCCGGCGCGTCAGAGGCGGTAATAATTGCCGCTATTCTGTCGCCTAATGCCGTTCCATTCATCGCCATAATCAATATCCTTTATGCGTTCAATGAAGTGTCGCCTACATGAGGCGCGCCGGTGAAAAGACAGGAAGGAAGGCCGCATAACGCCCCCGAACCTGTCGGCGCAACAGTGCCGGCAAGTTTAACTTGTCCGCCCTTAATCTCCGTTTTTACCGATGATTTTACGGTTACATTCTGAGCTTCAATGCTTGCGTCTTTATCGCATTTAATTGTCGCGTTTCCGCTTACATTAAGTTCAAGGTCTTTGTCAGCCGTAAAACTTACTTTTCCGTCTGTTTTAATTTCTATGCCGTCCTTAGAAACGGTTACGACATTGCCGTGAATCGTTATAGTCGCTTTTTCTTCGCCTTCCGATTCCTGGTCAATTTCAATCTTGATTGTCTCGTTTTCCGGTTTGTTCTTAATAACCTTCGTTCCGGTGCGAATGTCTGTTGTTTTCAGCCAACCGCCATTTTCCTGGCAAAGTCTTGTATTCGCCGTGTCTTCATCGTCCGCCATGTAATCTTTATGTATTGACGCGGTTGAGAACATTGAACACAAAACAAAACAATCGTCATAAGTGCCGTTTGGCATGACGCAATAAACATAAGTTCCCACCGGTGGAAGGTTTCTTTCTCCTGTAAGCTGCGGTTTTCCGTCCTTTTTGTATGTAACCCACTGTTGACTTGCCACTTCGACATTCATAAGTTCAATACCTGTGTCCGTAACAACATGAACAGTATTTGTTTCCGGGTGAACTTCGGTAACCGCTCCAAAAAAGCCGTTTCTATGGTCAAAAGGCGTGGAAGTTCTGAACGGCGTTCTTTGAGGTGCGCTTTGTTTTTTATTCATAAAGATGTTTATGCCGCCCATTAAGCCTTCTCCTTTTTATTCTCCAAAAGATTTATTTTCTCGCTTATGCCGTTGAATGGGTGGAACTTTCCGCCCTTGTCATAATCACCGCCGCGAGAAACAGAAAGGTTGATGTCTCCGCTTTGTCCGTAGTTCCAGGAATGACTTATGCCTTCTACATAAAACTGTCCGCCCAAAAAGCCGATAACTTCTCCCGGCATAATCGGTCTATCATCGTTATAAGTCATGGCAAGAGTGATTGAACCGTTCATCATGCGGTCAAGGTTTCCGAACCATTCGCGCATATTTTTATTTATTTTTGCAAGGTTATCTTCTGTGTTCTTGTCGTTAGCCTTTTTTGATTTGTCGTAACCGTTGAATGTCGCAATCAGCGGTCTATATCCGTAAGTCTGATATTTCTTGTCGTCAAAAGTCAGCATTGGATTTCCCTTTTCGTCTTCAAGGGCAATCAGCTTCATAAGTTTGTCGTTTTCAATCGGATAGCCGTTCAGATATGAGAAAAATACCGTGTAAACTTCCTTGTCAGAAACAGTCAAGTCTATAGCCTTTACTTCATTGCTCCGTAAATCACGGTTAAACACGCCGTTCCAATTTACAGATTTACCCTTGCTATTTTGGTAAACGTCCGCAGCTCCTTCATCACGGAACGGAACTTGACGGATAACGATTTTCATTTTGCCACTGTCATAGTCCATAGTCGCGAATCTTTCATAAATCGGCTCGGGCGTAAGTCCGCCTATAAGACTGTAAAAATCCTGTGTCTGTTCGCCTAAAGCAAGGTTTGCAAAAGGGTAATAAATCTTAGAGGTGTCGCAATCAAAAACACCGCCTATATTTGTGCTATCAATAAGACTTTTTATCGCGACCGTGCCGTTTGTTTCCGCAAGATTGCAAAAGAAATCCCAAGCCTTTGTTATTACATCTTTAATAGGCTTGTTTTCTCCGGCTATTTCGGCGGTGAGTTTAGTTCGTAAGTTTGTAGTTTCTTTTATCTGTTTTGTAAGAATCATTGCGGTAGAATCAAGATTTAAATAAAACTGTGAGATAAGTCCGGCTGCTGAAATACCGCTAACTTGCAATCTTCTTACAATGCCGCCGTCCGTAACCTGTGCGACATATTTCTTGCTTTTTACAATGCCGATAAAAACCGGATTGTTTTTTCTTCTGCTAGGATTGAACGCGCTTAAAAGGCTTGAACCGTTTTCAATGCGGTTTTCGTAAATCTCCACAATGTCGAGAATCTGAATCTTGTCAAAAAGCGTCTGCTCTCCGATTTTATCCGGAAAAAAAGTGAGGGAAAAAGAGCCGTTTACATCGCTTTTTGAAAGAGAAAACTGATAAGACTGTAATTGAGTTTGCTTGTCAAGGGAAAAGGTCAGTTTTGTATCTTCGTCAGTGCCATAAATAGGCTCTTCGGGAACTTCCGTTTTTTCAAACAATTCAACTTTTCCGTCGACACTGTTGATTTTCGCCCTAACAGTTTCATAACTTACAGTAGGGTGTCTTACCGCAAGCCAGGCGCGCCGTGCGTCAGGCCCTGTAATGCCGGAATTTATAAGTTCAATGGCTATTTTTGTTATTTCGTCATAGTCTGTCTTTGTTTTGCCGGCGTTTGTAATTTTAAGCCTTTTAATGATTACTTTAGGATTTGGAGATTGTATAACTGTCTGATTTACATTCATTTTTTATGACAACCCCCTTAAACAAAAAAAAGGCAGCCGAAAAACTTCAAGAAACGCATAATTTCAGCGTAACTTAAAATCTTTCGGCTGCCCTTGATAAGACACACCGCCTGTTATTTCGTAAAGTCTATTCTAATAATAAAACCAAAACCCTTAACTGTCAATTATACATAGCCTTTACCGGAATCTGTAAACATATTAAATTATAAGCAAAATGTTTACATTTTTATACTTTTCGTGTTATTATTTAGACAGATAGGTGAAATATGAAAAAGAAAATTTTTGCCGTAATCTTAATTTTATTCGTTGCCGTTTCTACTTTCGCCAAGCCGAAAAAAGAACCGCTCATTGATTTTATTGTCGATGTCTACAATCAGAAAGAGCCATGTTCCAACGAAAACTTTCTGAAACATGGATTTGTGAAGAATTCACAAGGCTATATAACAACCTGGCACAATTTGACTGTTCAACTTGTTTTGAATGATTCAGAATTAGACAGATATGTTTTTTCTGCAAAAGATGAATCGACATATTTATCAAGTTGGAGCGATTTTATCACTTACATCTATGACAGATATGACAAAGTTGAACAATCAGAAGGTCAGTTTATAATTTGAATTGTATTATAACTACTTGCTTTAATATGTTGATGTCGTAAACACAACTGTACCATTTTCGAACGCCTGTTCTAGTGCCTTTTGGAAAGTTTCCGCTAATACATCTTTATTTGTCTCTGCAATTCCCGGCATAGCACCTGTATCAATCATCTTCTTTAAGATGTCACTATATTCAGAATGTCCAGCCATATTAGGGTCTTTGTCTCCATATTTTGAAGAGAAGGCCGCCGCACCAAGTTCTGTATACAAAACATCAGCATAAACAGAGTTTTTATCTTCAAGTTCTTTAAGCATTGAACTGTAAGTTATAGATTTTTTTAGTTCTTCTCTTGCACTACGATTTGCTGAACCGTTTGCTTTCATAGCGTCAGTAAGCGCGTTAGTATTACCTGTTTCTTTTGCCGTTTCAAGTCCGCGCCCTCGTTCTTCGGCTGCAAGGTTTTTCAGTTCTTCAAGATTCTGCTCCCACCTTCCCATGCCGATAAGCTGCATAGAGTTTTTAAGGTCGTTTTCTACGTCTTTCCAAATAGTCTGTTCAGTTTCTGCATTCGGAGTAATGCCGTTTGCCTTAATGTCTCTTTCAAAGTCTGCCTGTTTATATCCGGCTGAACCAAGTTTATTACCCATTGCAAACACCTGTTTTGCCTGGGTATAGTTCAAGCCGTAGGTAGCGCGCAAACGCTCAATAACGCCTTCATAGTTTCCGCCTTCCGACTGCATGAAAGTGCTGAAAATCTTTCCAAAAGCGTCTTTGTCGTTCAAGCCTTTTTCTATGGCTTCCATTGTGTCAACATAAGAACCGCCTTTGTTCAATGCGCTGAACACAAGAGCCGAGTTTGTGTCGCTCAAACTTGTAGCCTGTGCAAGGTTATTGTTCATCTGTGTAAACATTCTCGCGCCGTTCTGTCCTTGCCATAAAGGATTGTTGTCAGAAAGTCGTGCATACATAGTGAGGTTTCTTGTTACATCTTCGGTAGAAGTGATATAACCGTTTGAAATGCCGTCCTCAATAACGCTCTGCAATCCCTGTAAGAACTCGTTAAACTGTCCTCTTCCCATACCGCTCGCAATAAGTCCGCCAAAGGCGTTTTGAATGACATTATCGCCTAAACCATAACGGCTTGCCGTTCCTTGCAATTTCATCAAGGCGTTCATGTCCGCGCCGGTCTCTTGAACCCACTTCGCGCTATTTGCTACAAGATTAAGGCTTGCTTTTTCTCCCAAGCCGTAAATAGCCGCGTTCTGCATTTGCGCAAGCATTTCGTCAGTATCAAGTCCTGTTCCTTTTGACGCTTCGTAGGCTCTTCTATAAAAACTGTTAGCGTCTTCACGGTTAAGATGGTAACTTGCTCCAGGGTTGTTGAACATTCTGAACGCGCCGTATTTTTGAGCAAAAGGCTGCATATAAGCGTTGCCTTCTGCAATTTCCGTCTCGCTCAATCCCTTGAAATAATTTGCCGCCGCATTTCCGGCAGCTCCAAGTCCGGCAATAATACCGCCGATAAGAGGATTTGCAAGCGCAATCATCGCGCCCGCTCCGGTTACCATGCTTGAGACACTACTTGCAACCGATGTCGCCTGTCTTGTCTCCGCTCCAAGGTAATTACCGTTTGCAATGTCCTGTCTGTAAGTGAATCCAGCTTGCGCAATGTTTCCGAGTTCTCCAAGAATCTGTGAAAATTCTCTCACTCCAAAATATCTACCGAGATTTTTAGAACTGTCTTTGCCTTCTGAATCCTGTCTCTGCTTTTCAATTTCAAGCCGTTTCTTTTCAGATTCAAGTTGATTTATTGTTGCGCTTACATTGTTTGCTCCGCGATAATCTTTCTTTTCAATGATGTCGTCAAGTTCATCTGTAAGGTCGTCAATGGTCTTGTTTAAGTCAGAAATCCTCTGTTCCAGGCTTTTTGATGCATTGGCGGTCGTTGCGTTTGCATAAAGAGGATTCTGTCCGCCATAACCGCTATTTCTATAAGCATTAAACGCATTGGCGGTATAGCTTCCGCCTTGCGCCGACTGAGCCATAGTCTGATTGTATTTTGCGATTTCATTTTGAAGGTTTCTGAAATTAGCCGCTTCCTGTGTCAGTTTGTCATATTCGCTCATATTGGCAAACTCTTTCATGCGCTCTTTGCTTTCATTTAATGCGCTGCTTAACTGCTGAATCGACTGTACGCCTGTTACTGTTGCGTTAAGTTCAAGGCTTGTTCTTGCCATAATAAAACCTCACAATTTCCGTATAATAAAAAAGTCCGAATCAGTCCGGAAAATAATAAAGGACTGAAACGGACTGTAAACTACAAGTTCATGTTCAAAGTGTCTTTGTCCGAATAACCTAATTCGTGCAAAAGTTCTTCGTCCGCTTTCTCACTTTCTGCCTTCTTCTGTTTCAAGAATCCGTGCAAAATACTGTCTTCCGTATAAGTATTTGCGAACTCAAAGAAGAAGTCTAATGCGTCCTCGCTATACTCGTTTAGACTTTCCGGCAACTCCCGAAAATAAACCATTGTCCACATCAGCCGGAACGCTCTCTCCGTCAGATACTTTGTCAGCGGTTTTTTCTTCATCTCCGCCAAGTTTTCTCTGAACTTCCGCACGAAAGGTGTAGGCTTTCGAGTAAACTTCGTCAATAAAGTTACCGTCCGGCATATCCCCCCATGAGAAATTAGGATTCTTTGACTTCAAGTTGTCATACCACTTCGGGCCGCTCTCAACCATGACATCAAGTGTCGCAACCTTCTGCAAGTTAAAGTTTGCGATTGCGTCAAAACTTTCAGCCGGAACACCGCCGCGCATTAAGGCTACGCGCCTGTCAATCTGCATTAAATCTTTCTGTTTAGGGAACTTCAAAACAAAGTTACCGCGGCTTGTTTCAACTGTTTCTTTGTATGTCTTTCCGCTCAAAAGAGTGTAAAAGATGTCGTTCTGTTTTTCTTCTGAATATTCTTCGTTTTTGATTTCGTCTGTAATTTCCATTTCGATTTACTCCTAAAATAAATTAAAGTTACGGCGGAAAGCGTTTTAATTCCTTCCGCCGTAATTTTTTTACGGATTCTGTTAAATCTGTGATTCGTAGTCCGCGCCGTTGTCGCTGATGATAGCCTTGAAACTTGCGTCAGTCTTAACATAGTCCGAACCGTTGCCGGAATCGCTATAACTTGACGGAGTAAGCCACTGTACGGAAGTGATTACACTGCCGTGCTTTTCATCGTAGATTTCCAGGTAAGGAATCTTTGTAACAACTTTTGTTCCAAGAAGGTTGTCGCACTTCGGATTGAACGCTTTGACAGAATAATTTCCGCCGCCGCGTACATTGATACCTTTGCTTGCGACTTCTTTTGTCGGAATAAAGCCGGTAAAGTTTACGGCAACGCTAATACCGGTAACATCAATAGAAACCGGAACAAGTTCACCGATAACTCGAGCTTCATTTGTCTGCAAGTCTTTACGGATATTCCAATTCTGAACAAAACCGATTTTTACCGGATTTGAACCGTTTTCATCTTCCATGTCAACGCGAATCCAGTTATTTGTTCCCTGTAAAAGAACATCGCCCTGTACATTGTAACTAGCCATTGTCTACACCCCCTTCCGTTAGATTTCAACGGTAGAACTGTAAACTTTGTTCGTACCGGTAATAAATGTAAAGTTGTTTGGAGCGCGGACATAACGACTGAATGTCAGATATGTCTTGTCTGCGTCAAACCTTACAGAAACATCAAACACATTGTTGCCGTTGTCGTCCTGTGTGATAAGGTCGTTTGTAAGCCAACTCTGCGCCTTGTTCAAAAGCACCTGGATAACACCGCTTTCAGAAGGAGCGGTATTTGTGCCTGTGCGGGCGTGGAAAGCCTTACGCAAGTCTCTGTCCATGTAAAGAACAGAACGAATCATAGAACGCTCGTTCATGATGAGGTTGTCGCCCTGATATGTTGTAATGCCGCGAATACAAACAAGATTTCCTTCTTCATTCTCTCCAAAAGGCATTACACCGCCGGCAATCATTTCTTCCAATTCAGAAGACTTGTATTTCTTACTGAATGAGTTTACTTTGAGAACCTTATTTGTAAGCGGTACGCTCATATTCAGATTGCTTTCAACGCCGGCAACCTTACAAGCGAGCATAGCCGGAGAAATATCTTCGGCACTGCCTGTAAGAGGACTGTTTGCGTTTGCGCCTGTAATAACAACCGAACCAAGTTCGGTATTAAGGCTTTTTGCTTCCGCAACGCCCTGTGCAATAGTCGTACTGCTTGCCATGCCGACAATGAATGTACGCTCCATTTTCTTTGAAACGGTAGACATCTGTGTACAATGGTCTGAAATCAAAGAATGAACGTCAGCGTCTACGGAAGGTGTAGAAATAATCTGAATGTCTTCTGTTTCAAGAACTTCGAGAGCTGCTGAATAATCAGCAACATTATAAGTTCCGTGAGTTCCGCCTGTGAAATACACATATCCGACATCTTCGTCCGGCATAACGCGGCTTGTTCCGGCAAGTGAAACATCGCCGATGTAGTTCATTCCCGAAAGTGCGTCAATAAGAGCCTGTACATCAGAATTGAAAGTAACGGCAGTATCGCCGAGAGCAACATTTGAAACATGGTCAAGTTTCGATGTTGCGACATTTTCAGTCGTATCAATCAATGTAGCAAGATAGAACCCTGTATCATTGATTCTTGAAACAAGTTCGCTTACAGTTTCGCAATCTTCCCATGAAACGGAAAGAGCTTCGTCCGCAATAGGCGCGCTCTGTTCGTCAAAAGCCGCGAGAGTAAGTCCTGTTGAACCGATTGTACAAGTTGCGCTTTTTCCTTCGCCGGCGTAAACAATCGAGAATGACTTCTTCAAAATGTTGTCTACGGTTTCAGATTCGCCCTTGTAAGAAACAGTTACTTTCTTTCCTGTTGTTCCGGCTTGCAACCACATTTTAATCTGATTTGTATGCACGCCCCAATCAGCGGAAGAAATTGTCAAAACTTCTGTAGCACCGCTTTTCAGCGTTCTACTTGCCTTTGTACCATTGTTTACGCGCATTGCATAAACATACTGTGGTACATACTGTGTTGAGCCATTAAAAGCATGAGCAACGGCTTCAAGCAAGTCTCCGCTTACAAGTCCTTCTTTAGCGTCCGCAACATCGGAAAACTTCAAAAGACTAAGCGGTTTGCCGCCCATTGACGCGCCAATAATGACAAGGTTACCGGTGGAAACGCCCGAACCCGCTCCGACATTGTTTCTGCGTGAATAAACACCAGGAATTAAATGCTGAGAAGTTGCGCCCGCACTAGTAAAATTTGCCGGTGAAACACCCATATGTTCGCCCCCTTTTTAATTTTTAACCTTTCGATTGAGAATTACTTCCAAGAGAGCGTCCCACTCATCAAGGGTGTGCAATTCCGTGCCATGATGATTTTTCAGCAAAGTTCCGTAACCTGTCGGCTGCGGTCTTAACTGCAAATACCTGTAAACCGTATACTTCTTTTCCTTCTTCGTAGTTGTAGAAGAACTTGAAGAAGAAGTTGAAGTGTCTTCGGTTGTTTCCACTGTGTCAGTCGTTGTCTTTGACATAGTTTTCTGCCTCCGTGATAATATTTGTATTGAGAGTTTCAAGTTCCGTATTCAACACAAGTTGCTCAATGCAATAATTTACATCAAACTCTATATGTGAACCGCTCAATGCCACATCAAATTGAAAGTTGTAGTTGTTGCTCCGATGTCCTACAATGCTCTTGTCGAAAATGGAAGGGTCAAAACTTTTATATCTTGCTGAAAGAAGTGTAGGAAGATACCCTAAAACAAAAAGGCGCACTTGTTCATAAAGTTCATTTTTCAACTGATTGTTTGTCGTCCATATCTCAATTCCGATAGAATCAGTCCGGCGAGTTCTAAAACTCCAACCGTAACACATTCCCTTGCTCTGAATTACGGATTGAACCGCCGCCAACTTTTCAGAATCTACAACAGTGCAAAGTCCGGGAATATCTCTTGTTTTCTTAACGCCTTTTTTATTTACATAGGTTTCTTTTGTCTTTGTTATTTCTTCAAGGTCTTCTGCGTCAATTCCTACCGCTTCGACTGTCTGTATCTGCATTTCGCTTAATTCCGGCGTTTTTCGGTCTTCCTGTGTCGTAACCACGATAGAAGGAAAAGTGTCGGCCGCGTTTTTACCCTCATGCTCAAAAAGTTCCGCAAAAGGGTGTTCGGTTGTTACATCTATATGATAGTTTTTGTAAAGATTTGATAAATTGAGGGTGTCGATGTAATCATGTAAAAGAGAACAAATAGCCTGTTCAAGTATTAAACCTCTGTTAAGGTAAACATACATTACCAAACACTCCTTAAAACAAAAAAAGGCAGCGTAAACTAATCTACAACGGCTCAAAACCGTTATAAACTTGTCTACGCTGCCTTTGATAAGACACACGCCTAATTATATTGTCTTTCTAACATAATAAAGGCAAAACCCCTTACTGTCAATTATGCGCTAAATATCAAGGTCGGCTTCAAGTCCGGCTTGCAAGAGGTCATTAACCTCTTTTTCTGTCGCTCTAGCCAACGCTCCGACAACATCATTTGGCGGAATCGCTTTCTTCCACCACGATTCCGGCTTACTGTTCATGCTGATAACACGGAAAGTAAAGTATGTACTGCCGATGTTTCCGCCGCCGTGATTTGTTTCCTCATACATACTTACCAAGCCGTTCATGTTGTCGTCAGATTCAAAACGGTCGCCCCATTCGTATTCAGAACGCTCAATTCCTATTCCCATTGCGTTTTCTTCAAGATGAGTTCCGCCTGTTCTTTTTGACTTTGCGAACGCTCTTACAATGTTATATGCTTCCTGGGTCAATGCGTTTCCCATGTGAGCGCGGTTTATTCCGCTTTTTGTAGGTGTTCCCCACCTAAAAGGAATAATCAAATATGGAATACGCTTTTTAGATACACGGCTTTTTCTGCCAAAAGGATATGTCAATTTCATATCCTGTGCTTTTCGTCCTTCCTGTATCTGCGACATATACGGAGATTCTGTATAAACTTCCGCGCTAAAATCGCTCATTTGATTTACTTTAATAGAACTTGCCAACTTTGGAGACGCGCTTTTTATGTCGGCAGCTCCGTCCAAACTACCGCCACGCGCCCAATTCTGCCAGGCTCTTTGAACGCTTCTTGTCGCTTGATTAAACGCCTTTGCGGTGTTTGGAGCAATGCTTTTGCCGTTGTTTCCGGAAAAATACTCCAAAGCTGCGCGGATATAATCTATGGTATCGTTTTCCAAAGTAATTTGAGCCTTTATCATATAATGCAAACCTTCCGCATAGTTTCAAAATCAAAGTTTTCTCCGATAGATTTTACAAAATCGGTATAAGACTTGATAATCTTTTTTCCGTGATTCCTTTTCAGCAAGATAAACTCTTTGAACTCGTCAAAATCCATTGTGTCAATTTTGCCTAAAAATCCCGGTCTGTCATACTGCATTAAATAAGCCTTTTTAGCGTCTTCTAGAGTATCAAAACCGAGCATACACTTATCTTCATCGTATTTATGCGTTACCGGGTCGTTCTGATGAACAATATAAACCTTCTTTGCGTCCATGTTGTCGCCAAGGTAACAATCTACATGGTCGCCGTCTGTTCCTTCTGAACCGCGAATATATCCATAATCAAAGTGCATTTTTGTCGCCCACTGATGTCCGTCTTTATCAACTCCACGGCGCACCGAGCCTTTTTTGTTCTCAATGGATATTTTTAAGCCGTTCCAGGAAGTTCTATCCTGTAACTTGTGTCCGCTCCATGTAAGAGATTTTTCAAGATTCTTTTTAAGAGTGTAGTAAAAGTTTTCTGTCGGATTCTGCAAGTCATATTCGCAGCCGTCTTCCGTTCTCGCAAAAATACTATGTTCCTTAAGTTCTGCGTCAGATATTCTGTATGCGTCAAAATCTCCGCGAACAAAAATAGATTTCTGCAAGGTAGGAATAGAGCGTTTGTTCATAAAGTTATCAGCAAAAGACTTTTTAACCACAAACAAAGGCTTTTTCTTTGCATAAATAGATTTCAACATTTCAATACCTTTACTTCCTACAATGTTTTCTACAACCTTCAAAATCTCTTTTGACAATGGAGCTGCATTTTCTCCACTTCCCAAAGCGTCCGCGATAGCGTCTGCCATACATTCAGCGTCCTCAGAAAGGGCATATTTTGAAATTCTTGCGACTTCTTTTGTTGCTCCCTTCAACTCTTCAACATTCTTCCCAACTGCCGTTTTAAGGGAAAAATGACGGCGTTTTTTATCAATTCCAAGGTTGCTTAATGCGGTATCAACAATCTTTTCGCTTACAAGGTTTCTAGCAAATTGAGAATACATACTTCTGTAATAATCTCCGTCCTTGTACTCTTTGAACAAATCAAAGGCCGCAGCTAAGAAATCTTGTCCGCCGATAACACGATGTAAAAAGAAGTTTGCTATTTTAGCCATATCTTTAGGCTTGCCGGTATAATAAGCGTTTCTAAAACTCTCTTTGAAAGCCTGTTCGTACTGTTCTTTCTTTTTATCCGACAAATACTCATTTACAATCATGTTCTGAATAGCGTGTGTCATTTCATGCCTTACGGTATGTTTCATTTCTCCGTAATAGCCTGTTCTTACCTGTTCTTCGGTAACATCTTCTCCAAATTCACCGACTTTCAGTAAGCGGTCGTTTTGATTATAATAACCCATTGTTTTATGGTCGATTTTTCCGTAAATAATGGTCTTTACATACTTTTCAAGTCCAGGAACTTTTTTAATGAAACGCTCTGTAATGTCAAAGCATTTGAGAATCTTTTCAGTATTACCGCCTTTTTTATCCTCATTTTTAATTGTAATGCCGTAGTTCTCTTTTGCGTAGTTTGTAAGGTCTTCAATGCTCTTGCAAAAATCTGTCGCAAAAGTCATTTTTTTGTTGACAGTTGAGTTATTCTGCGCTATATTTGAGTTGTCGGGATTGCCCGCTAAATCGCGCAAGGGGAATCCATTTTTGGATTGATTGTCATGCGCACTTTCCTTTTCCGATGTTAGAACACCGCTTTTTGGATTAACCCAAAGCGGTGTTTTATTTTTCATTTGTTCCCTGTTACTTGCAACACCGGTTTTGACATCGTAAAAATCATTACTTCCGTTTACAGGTGTTAATTGTATATATAATTGATTGTGTTTCTTCCCTTTTTTATATAATATTAAACCCATTCCGTTTGGATAAATAGCGTCATAATCAGAACATACAAACTCTGCAAAATCTCTCGCACTTGTAAAACCCGCACTATTCAAGTCTTTTAATCTAGCGTCTCTTTCGAGATGTAATTCTCCATAATCGTTTTTAGTTCCGTTTTGTTCGCCGATTCTTAATCTTATTTTACCCGCCTGTCTACCTATCTTTTTCGCAATTTCGGGCGTAATTTCTCCGAAGTCTTTACTTCCATTTTTTGTAAGAACATACTCACCGTCATGTTTTACCTCATCTTTGACTTTTTCCATATTAGATGTGAGTTTCGGTTTTTCGAGTTTATCATTCTTTGCACTTGCATATTCCGACAATTCCTTAACAATCGGCAACGGTCTGCCGTTATCGTCTGCAAATCTATCACGATTCTGCAACACCAGGTTGAGAAGTTCCTGTGAAGTAGAGCATTTATCGATAGCCTTTTTTAAGGCCGCAATGCTCATGCGGATTCCTTTTTCTTCGCTTGAATACTTTCTACGCCATTTACCCGGCGCGATTTTCTGATATTTCTTACCTTTCCATTCTCTAATCGTGCCAACAGGATAACCGCTACTTGATTTTTCAATGAGCATATCCATAGTAAACGCTAAAGACTTTTTGATTTCTGCCTTTTCTTCGCGTTCTTTTTTATCGAGAATCTTAATAAGTTCCTTTTTGAAGTATTCTAAATCTTTCATTGTCTGTTAATTCCTGTTTTTTCGCCGTATGTGCTTAATAACTTAATAACCGCTTTTTTCGGCATACGCTGATTTTCGCTTGTACGAATCTGCGGTATATTCTGAACAACCTTGTAAGTAGGGAATACCCTGTAAGTAATTGAATAGTTTTCGCCGTCTTCCGGACAATCATCGCAAAGCCATTTAATGTAGTTTGCCCCGCAAAGAATGAAGTCAGTTCCAGGAACATACTCTCTTTCAGTTCCAACGCAAGAAACAATTTCATCGACAAAATAGGCCTCAATTACATCGTAATCAGCGTCCTTTTTCTTAACTACATCTTTCTGCGTGTATGTTCCGCTTAAAACGGTAATAACATCGTCATTAGAAACATCGCAATTCCAAGGAAATGTTAAAACCGCGTCTCCGTTCAATTTCTGCACTAAGTTTTCGTCAGCTTCTTTCAGATTCTGCGACAAAATAACAAACAGAAAAGGCGGTAAATAACTCACATTCTGAACCGTCAAAGGCTCTGCAATTTCTACTTCTTCCTCGTCTTCATCAAGAGTAGGCTCAATGTAGAAAGTGTCCTGTCTTAATTCCTTCGCCGTATATTCAACGCCGTTAGCGTCAATAATCTTTTCTATGCTTTCAATGTCGCCCGGAACTGAGTGATACAAGCCTTCAATGTTCGTTTTTACGCTTCTCAATCCCTTTACGCGGTAATATCCCGCGCCAATTTTTTCACAATCAGCCGATTCAACCGTATGTAGAATAGCGTCAGTCATAACCGCCGTAACATAAGAGCCTTTTATAGGCAATTCTGAACTATTCAGCAAGAGATACAAGCCTTGTTTTTCGGCGTTTGGATATTCGTTTCCGTTACTGTCATAAACCCTCTTCAAGCTGCATGATTCATATTCTGAATCTAGTTCAATAACACCGCTTGAATCTACGCACATAACAGTTTGAGTAACAATTTTATTTTTTTGAAATGAATATGTGTAACCACGGCCGCCGCAAATACGGCAATGAATGTCCGGACTTCCTTTAGTTGCGCAAGGACACTTCGTTGCAACTCGCCAACGCACCCACTGTCCGTGTCTGTCTATGAGAGCTTCGTAATTTTCTTTGCCAAGTGTTAAAATAACAGGTGAGTTTTTACCAAGTCCTGTTGTTCCCATAACTTACCTCTCTATCTTGTCCTAACTCGTCTTTTTGCGTCCGTAACTCGCCCTAACTTGTCCAGGCGTTTTTTCAGTTTCTGCCCAAACATTAGGAAAATAAATTAAACAGTAACAAGCGCAAATTGGAACGAACAAAGCGAAAGACCAAATCATGATTCCACTTCCTCATAAAGGCTCTTGTCGCCGTAGCATTGGTGAGTATTGCCGTCAAACAAAGCCTTGAAACTGAACTTTCCGATTCTATTAACCTTTACATTCCAATAGCCGGGTAGAGGTGGCATATATGTAACAATGTCCGCTTTATGCGCATACTGAACGACTTTATTAAAGAAAAGCCGTGTAATAAGTTTTGTGAATAAGAAAACAAGCGGTTTAGGCGCGCCGAAAGTGATTAAATCCGGTCTTATGCCTGTTTGGAAGAATATTTCAATTCCAACCAAGACAGAACCCGCGCCGCCGTATGAATGTCCGCAACAAACAACTTTGTAACCTGGAAAAAGATTCATAGCCGACATGACTTCATTCATCATCAAACCTTTGCATGAATTAAAGGCGGTCTGCCAACCAAGACAAGCAAAGTAGACATACCAACGCCGTATTTGCGGAATAAAGAAGAAAAGAAAGTTTACAATCCAATCAAAAGTTGAAGTTGAGAACTGCGAAAAAACATAAATAGTCTTCTCTTCATTTTCAACCTTAACTCTCCAATCGTAATCAAGAGTATTTGTCTTGTAATCAAGATTCTTTTGATATTCGTAAAGTTCCCAAGGTTTCATAACGCTTATTCCTTTTACTCTCGTAATTTATGCACCCTTCCAGGTGTCGCGGATTCATGGAACGCTCATTCTTATTGCAATACAATTCCATTCCGCCTTTATTTCTATAAAGAACTGCAAGGTATTTACAGTCCTTACAAACTTTTGTTTTCATAATCAATATTAAGGAAAGGCGGAAATGCGCCCTTGAGGATTGAAAGGGAAAAACTCGGAAAACCTTTCAATGGAGTTGAGCGCACTTCCGCCTATAATTTACTTTTTCTTTGATACTCTTTCCGAGATAAACGCGATGAACATAGCAACGCCGGCGATAATGACAAAAACCATTTTTACGCCGTCAACAATCTCTGATTCTGTAACGTTTCCCAAAAAGAGAACTACAATATCAAGAGCCAGGACAAGCCAAGCAACAATCTTAGTGATTTTGTTCTGAAAGAACGCCTTAATCTTTTCCATAACATTTACCCCCTTTATGGATATTTATTTAAGTTTTTTATAGTGAGCCAATATTCATAGAGCCGAACTTGTGTTTGTTTTCCTTGATGTATTTGTCTATGTCGTCTTTATATTCCTTGATACGCGCTCCAAAATAAGCCGATGTAGCCGACTGTGTAGAACTGAACGATTCAGAAAGTCCGTCCATGCTCAAAGAACTTGAAGAGAATCCCGACATCAAGCCGTCTCCGATTATGTTCAAAAGTTGTACGCTCGCGTATTTTGCGATAGTCTGCCGTAAGTCTGCCGGAACATCGTCAGAAGTCTCAAAACCGACATCATAATCAATCGCATAGAATAAATGAGCGTTTATTGTCTGATTGCCGTAAATACCGATAGCCGTGCTGATTCCGGACGTTCTGTCGGACGGTCTTATCGGTCTTTCCATGAGTTTTAAGATACCCTTTGTCTTATCCACGATAGTTGTTTCTTTTAAGTCCTTTACATTCGCGTAACGGCTCAAAAGGTTTAATTTGTGGAGTTTAAGAATAGGTCTTTGGCGCGTTTTAATAACGCCATAGCGTGAAATCTTTGAAAACTTAAAGTCGTAAACCGCTTCGTCCACATCGTAATCAGTTCCTTTTTTTAGATTCCTGTCTACGGCGTTATAGCGGATTTTTCGTTTTACGATTGTTATATCAAGCATACGCGCAATTTCTTCTACGGCCGCGTTAATAAAGAATCTTATCTGAGCGTCCGTATAACTTGCGCCGTTGGTAGCCTTAAAATCTGTTCCCCAAAGGTATGTAAACCTTATGTCGTCCGGCGTTACCAATTCGCCCCACTGTCCTTCCGGAGCGTGATAGTTTTCAAAAGAATAGCCGATAGGCGTAGTTTCTCCGCATTTAATCAAACTTGAAGTTGTATAGTCTGATTCTTCCGGATTTTCTTTATCAAAATCAACAATCCTGTATTGATAAAGTTTACCTTCTACAAGGTTGCTTACGTCCAGGACATCGCAAGTAGTTATGGCAATAGCCGGATTTTCTTCCGATTCAACGGCAAAACCGCTAGCGGTGTAAACAAGCCAATCATCAGAATCAAACTGTTTTCTTTCAAGCCGATAATTTCCGGCATTAGAGATTGTAATAACGATTTTACCTTTTACACTCGCTGCGGTTACTGTCATTTTATGATTCCTTTACTGTATAACCCGGTATTTTCTGATAACGTTGAGCTTCAATTACATCAACTTTTGCCGAGCCGTTTGAATCGAACTCAATCAACTGTCCGCGTGAACCGAGGACTTTCTTGTTTGCTTTTGCCGGATTTGTAATAATGTATGATTTAGCGTCAAAATCAACGCCTTTATTTTCTGTTTCTGTTTTTGGCGGAGTTTCTGTTACAGTCTGTTCAAGTCCGTTGTTTTCAATAACGGTTTCAGTCTGCGGAGCGGATTCCACTTTGTTTTCAGTTGTTAAGTCTTTCTTATCAACTGAATCTTCCGCCTTTTCAGTAGTCAAGTTTTCTTTGACAACTGCCTTTTCTGTTTCTGTTTTTGGTGAAGTTTTTTTAGTAGTCTTAGCGTTTGCCATTTTCATTTTCTCCTGTCAAATTGTAAAAAAAAAGAAAAAAGCACGGCACGGTAAAACATATCCGCACCGTGCTTTTCGGTTTATGTCTTATGCGACATCTGCCTTATCAGTAAAGGCCGCCCTTGTAAGAGATACCCTTAACAAGTCCGCAATACTTAGGAGCGTACAATTCAAGTGCGCCGTAAGTTGCAACAAGGAACTCGTCAATAGCTGCGCGCTTTCCGAGAGGGATAGTGCTTACAGGCATTAACTGTCCGAACTTGTAGATTGACTGAATCTTGTTTTCAGTCAAGAAGAGCATTGAGGCAGTTCCAGGGAGTTCTTCGTTGATGTCCTTGAATGTTGTAGTAGCCTCTCCACTGTCAGCAACGCGAACCATTTCCATTACTTCATCGCCGTCTTTCTTTGAACGACAAATGATGTAACCTGTTGCCTTTACGCCCGAACCAGGTGTAATTGTAAGAGTTACGCCTTCTCCGGCTGCAACTGTTACGGCTGCGGCAACGGCAGTTCCGGCTGAAATACCGGCTGCGTTGATAGCGTGTACAGTGTACTTGTAGTCGCCCGCGTCAGCCGTAAGGAACTTAGAGCCTGTCTGTGTAGTCGCTGAGGCGGTTACGCTTGTCGGAGCTGCCGGACGGAATGTAGCGTTACCTTCGGCTGCTACCTTACCTTTGACATGGTAGAACTTATCAGTACCCGCACCTTCGCCAACAAACTTGATTGTTGAACCTGTAGCGGTAGGATAAGCCGGCAACTGCTGCAATGCGCCAAAGCGGTCTGCAACATCAAAGCGGATTCTGTCGGCAAAGAGTTCCTTGATGTCTTTTGCAAGAACTGCCGGGAACAAAGTCTTGTCTACAAAACCGCCCTTTTCAAAGATGTTTCCGGAAATTTCGTCAAACAGTTTTTCACCGTATGTGCCGATAGAAACACCGCGAAGGTCGATGATGTTCTGGTCTGCTTTTGCAGCTTTACGAATCTGTGCTTCAAAACCGTCAAATTCAGTAGGTACAACTGCTGAATCGCCGTGGAAACAAAGGTATTCACAAGCCTTCATGATTGTGTTGATACCGCTGATTTTTTCGCTTGCAAGTGCGCCCTCGAAAGTTTCAGCGGCAATCATCTGCTGAGTGATTCCGCGTTTTGTCTGCAAGAACTTCATGTCAAAAGTCTTGCGCTTGATTGACTGATTTGTTTCAATCGGTGAATCATCGCCTTCGACAACAGAAAGGTGTTTGTAATCACCTTCATCATCGCGGAGATTCATCTCATGAACAGTTGAGCCAACCTTTGTTGTCTTGATAGAAGACATAACCTTACAGTCTTCCTTTGACTGTGCAAGGATATTCAAAGTTTCCTGTTCACAATCTTCCGGAATGAGAGCGCGTCCGCCTGTGAACTGACTAGAATCAGTTCCTGTGCCGGCGGACAATGCCTTGTTGAGAGCTTCAACATCGGCGGCTGAATAATTCTGTGCGTTAGAATTGTCGAAAAAAGCCATTTTACTTTCCTCCGTTTATTTTTGTAAGGAGGAAGTTATAAGTCTCCGGACTTAAACGGCTTCCTCTCATTGCTCGCTGAAATTCTGATGAAATCATTGAAGATTTCTGCAAAGAAATTTCACCGGACTGAACGCTCTTCATAAGAACGTCCTGGACACGTTCAAAATCTGCCTGTGTAGGAACTTCATTTGGAACGTTTACTTTTCCGCTTGCATTTGTTCCCAAAGATTTGGCAAAATTAACGGCTTTCGGCGGAAGTTTTTCCCCGCTTACTTTGGCTACCATTTTGCCAAGGGCAACAACGGCATTGCCGATGTCAATCTGAGACTTACGCAAGTTTTCGAGTTCGTCATTGAGCGATTTAAGCAACACTGTCGCGTCAACAACTTCCTCTTCGCCTTCGGCGGACATAGATTTATTGCATTTCTTTACTGATTTTTCAGTATCTTCATTGTCCGCGTCTTCGTCATCAGAAGTTGAATCGTCTTCGTTTTCATCTTCCTCGTTATCGAGGTTGATTGTGTCGTCTTCATCATTTGAATCATCGTTGGCAAAAAGAGGTTCTTTATCTTCTGCCTTCTTTGTTTCATCTTCTGAATCGCCACTTAAAGACTTCATCAATTTCTTGATTTGGTCACTAAATGAACTTTTCATTAGTAGCCCCCCTTGTTCTATAATTTCACGGACAATAAGCCGTGATTGTTCGCTATTGAATCCCTGTCCTAAAAGATAGGCTTCCGCCTCTTCTTTTGTGCCAATTCTTCCGGTTGTAAGCTGCGTCATTAACTGCTTAATTTTGTTTTTATCAATGAGAGATGTAGTTTCTTCCAGGGTATTTAATGTATTTCCGCCGACACTTTCCGGAATAAAAGAACGGCCGCCTTCAAAATTGCTATGGTCTGTTCCAATTCCGGCGGATAAAGCCTTTACAAACTCCGCTGAATCCATAGAACGCACAAAAGTTGCGTGTCCTACGGTGTTATTTACCGGTGTCGCGGTAAGCGCAAGGTCATTCCAAAGAACATGAATTACTTTTTCAGCACCTGTTACTTCGTCTGCGACAACTTCCGGAAAAATACCACCGATACTTGCGCGAACTCTTGTAGAGCCGTCTTTAAGCATTTTGATGTAGTCTTTTGCGACATCGTTATCTTTGTAAAGTTTTCCGATAACATAAGTCGTGCGTCCGTCAGTCCTTACATCAATAGGCTCGCCGATAATATTCTTTGTATCTGTTATCTGATTTCCGTTCTTGTCTTTCTTGTGGTGTTGGTGGTCGTGAGAAATAACGCCATACTTTATAAAATTGTCCTTACTTTCAAGCAAGGCGTTCTGTAATACAATTTGATTCTGCAAGTCAAGATTTTCATTGCTTGCCTCAACTTCAAAAATATAGTTGCCGTATTCGTCTGTTTTTCCGATTTCTGATGATGATTGCTCGCTAGATTTCCTAAAGCGTAAGTTGAGATAAATGTCGTTTAACTTTTCTTCGCCGTTCACGGATTGCACCCCTAAAGCCTAAAAAGGCAATAAAAAAGGCAGCCAAAAAAATTGACATCTACGCATTTCTTGCGTAAAAACCTTTTTTTGACTACCTTTATCTAGGTACATCGTATGTAAGAATTATAATTCAAAAAGTTCTTATTTTCTACATTCTAAAATCTAAAATATTATCTGTCAAGTATTCATAAATACTGAATCTAAAAGCGTCTCATATTCATTGTAAAGGTCATAAGACTGTCTCCAATCGCACAAACCGTCTATTTCAATCTTCTTAAAAATCTCTCCAAGAGTAGAGTAGTACCACTTTATTGAACTTACTCCGGCGTTGAATCTATCCCAAAGTTCTACTCCTATAGCTTCCAGGTCTCTTTTCATGGAGCGGAGATTAGAAAGTTTGTCCGCAAAACAGATAATTCTTGTTTCCGCGCTTGTCGTCTTTAATTGGTCTATTGTAGCCTGTTTGCGTTCTTTCCAGGTCTTTGATTTATCCTCGCTTTCACTCTGTACGAGTTTCAGCACCGCCAAACCGAACTTGTTTTCAATATCTGCCGGACTTGTTTTTGTATCTTCTAAAGTGTCGTGAAGTATTCCGGCAATAATGACATCATCGTTGCAATGACATTCTGTAAGAATCTGCATAACTTCCATAGGGTGAACAATGTAAGGAATGTTTGTTCCTTTTCTTTTCTGTCCTTCATGCGCAAGTGTCGCAAAGATTATAGCTTCTTGAATCTTAGAACTCATTTTGTAACTCCTTCTTGTGGCTCTTCATACTTCCCGGCGTGGCAATATCCCAGGAACTTCCATATTTCCGGCTCTCTGCACACTCTTTCAAGTGTAAGATAAGTCTGCTTTCCGTTTACATAACTGTGTGGCTCTCCGCATTGGAAGTAACCGTTAGAAAAGTTTAACGGCGGAACGCAATTTATTAAATCCCATGATATACCCTCGTCAAAATAATCTCCCGGCTTAAAATCATTTTCAATGCTTGTTTTCCAATCTTCAAGCTGCATTACTTCAATTTCTTTTCCGTCAAGTTCTGCCTTAAACATATCACACCCCTCTCTTTTCAAGATTTCTAAGGTATGTATAAACCTTATTTCCGTCTTCAAGTTCGAGCTGCACTTTTGCATTTGTGTACTGAATCGCTTCACAATCATATCCGGCGGTCTGCAACACAAGCGCGCCTTTTGCGTTGTCATAAGTGATAGGGTCGTAAGGATTCTCAAACATTCTCAAAACCTTGCCGGTAGTTCCAATCGGCAATTTACGCCCTCTTGCAACCGTTACACAATCGCCGATGTAAATAAGACTATCGCTTCTTGTCTTGCAAGCCGTTTCCGGATTCCACGCCGCTTGTACCGCTTTCCAAAGTTCGCTCATGTCATGCCCCCTTAAAGCCGGACTTTTGCCGGCTTTTTTTTCGCTTTAGTAAGATGTCTCGTTGATTCTCTTGCGGACATCGCGCCATACACATTCAAGTGTTGTTTTGTCTTCCAGGTTAAAGTTGTTTTCTGTGGTGTATTCCTTAAAAACCCTGTCTCTCAATTCGTCCGATATTTCGCGTTCTTCAAAGCAATAATCAATCGTTCCGAAAAGTTCTCCAAAAAGGTTTTTAACGTCTTGCCACATATCCGTCATGCCGTCAAAATATCCGCCCGAAAACATCTTTGTAACCTTTTCAACTTCTGTCATTGCTACGCCGTCCGTCCACTTAACGTAATACGCTCCGCCGGACTTCGCTACGCTGAACTTCTGTTTCGGGAACTTCTTTTTCAAGAGAGTGCGTAAGTTCTTTGCCGCAATTTTTCCGTAATCATAAGGCTCTGCGCGTTCCAGGAAGTCATACTCTTTCAAGAGTTTTTCCTTTGTTTCCTTGTCCTTCCGTTCATTTTCAAGACGTTCATTTTCAAGTCTGATTGCCTCTTCTTCCGCAAGCGCGATAGCGTCCGCAATTTCCTTTTCTGAATATCTGAAATCCGGCTCTTTATCGTCAAAGTAAGTTCCAATTCCGAACCTCTGTGAGTAACCTTCGTAAATCGGCTCATGATTTGAAACAAGCCTCATTTGCCCGCCGATTTCAACCATATCCAAATTGCCGTTGTCGCGTTGTCTGATGATTGCAAAAGTTCCGCTTTCTGAAAATCCATACCCCCATTCAGCGTAAACCCTTGCCCCGCGTTCTAATTTTACCGGAATGTTTTCCTTCCAAACTCCGCCGGCTGCCAACCTGTAACTTCTTTCGCGCATAGTCTTTCTTCTCCTTCGGGAAGTATCCCTACGCTTATAATATAAGCCTTTTTGCTTATATTGTCAACAAAATCGTAATTATAAATGATTATTTTTTTATCTTTTTTATTGATTTACTACGCATTTATGCTTATAATTTACGCTATGAATATTTCTGAATACATTGACTTGTGCTTAGTCAAAAGAAACAAGATGTCTCATGCTGAACTTGCGAGAAAAACGGAGCAATTACCGCAAGTCTTACACCGTAAGTTTAAGAATGATTCCTTTAAGATTTCAGAACTTGAAAAGATTGCCGGAGCGTTGGACGCGCATTTAGAAATTCGCTTTATAGACAATGAAACGAATCAGCCGATTATCTGATTGTCTTACTTGACTGTAACTTGCTTTTCAACTGTTCGGAATTTCCGAACAATTCAAAAACGGCTTAAAATGAGGTTGTTTTATATCGGTCGTGTAATTTGTCGATTTTGCAAAATAAACGCGCCTACGGCAATCCTAGGGCGGTTTTAGGGCATATTTTAGAGTAAGTGTCGGGAATAAGATTTATTTTTAATGTAATTCTTAAAACTGATTTTTATTTGACTGTAACTTGCTGATTGAGCTGCCGGCAAGTTGACGGCAAGTTGATGATTAAAAACTGTTTTTCTTTTCGTCCGGCAAGGAAGGGTAAATAGGCGTTACGATTTTACAGAAAATATCGTCTATGACATCTACTGAACAACCGCCGTTTTCTTCTTCCAGGATTTCTTTATATTTCTGAATAGTTACGCCGTCAAAAAAGTTGAGATTCTCAATAGCGGTCTGAACATTTTTATAAAACTCAGAATAACCGCTATCGCGTATAACATAATCGTCAGCGTCAAAGCCGTTTGTATAAATGCGGTATGAGATATTTTCCGCCCATGTGGTGTTTTCATACTCGCCCTTCTTTAACTCATTAAAAGCTGCAATTTCCTTCTCGACAATCGCCGAAAGAATAATCGGAGCAACTTTTTTTATTTCATCTGTCTCTTCGCTCATGTTCTTCTTACCTCTAAAAGATTATCGGCATAAAAAGTAAAATAATAATCGGCTCTATTTTCGTTTTAAGACGGAAAGTAAAATTAAGGGAAATTTCCGCTATTTTCCTCTAATTTCCCTAAAATAAAAAAGGCTAGGACTGAGCCTAGCCTATGACTACACAAGAAAGTGTAGCGGTGCGCTTAATTCAAGCCTGTTTCCTTCTTCTGCTTGTCAGAAAGGTTTCCAGGGTATTTTTTATCATAATTCTTTGCAATCTGCCGCAAAAGTTTCTGATTATTTTCGGGCAAGTCTGCGAACTTGCTATTCAGTTCCTTTTCTGTCATGTAAACATCGTTTACGCTCTGTTCCATTGTCATTTCCATAACTCTTACCTCGCTTACAGTATAACACGACTATTCCTTTTTGGAAACAAGAATCGGCGGTTTTCCGCGCTCAACATTGTAGTTGCTTCTGAAACTCCAATCATCAACAATGTTTTTGACTTCATCAAAAGCAAGTTCATTGTCGGTCATTCCTACAAGATTCTTTAGAGGAACAAAACGGCCGCTATAATCGTTATTCTTTGTCTTAAAGCGTCCGATTGCTCTTTTTGTGGATTCCTGTACCGGCAAGAACATATAATGAGCTTCCGTGCGGTAACCCAGGTTTTTGAAGTCTTGCATTTGCTTTACGGCTTTTTTCGGATTGCTCATTGTGCCGTCAAGAATAATGTTCAAGCCGAGTTTTTTAGCCATGTCGATAACCATTTTTGAGATGTCGCTTGATTCCTCATGAACAACTCCGGCGTTCCAACCTTCATAAGGCGGTTTAAGTTTTTCTTTGATTGCGTCAGCGTCAATGATGATATATTTATCAGAATCAAACATAACATCAACTCCGGCAGCTTTTGCGCGTTCTTTGTCTGTAAACCAAGATTTACCGCTACCGCCGCGTCCGCCGAACATAACGAATGTAGGTTTTTCGCCTTTTGGCGGTTTTGACGAGTGAATCTTATCCGGCTCAAAGAATGACGCAATAATCTGATTGTGAAGTCTTTCTCTTTCCGGCGTGTATTTTGCAAATACGCCTTCGCCTTCAAGCCTGTATTGGTCAATAGTCTGCTTGCTTTCTTTAACTCTCTTTTCTGTCTCAGCTGCTTTTTCGGCAATTTCTCTTCCTTCCGCTCCGAAAGAATCAAGAATGTGTTTAATGCCGTTTTCGTCATTTGTTGCGAGAGGGTCTGTAAACTGTTTCTTGTAATCGGCTGCGCTGAATACTTTAGCCGGAATAGTACCGTCTGCATTACCTGTTTTTTCTTTGACTTGATTTCCAGGAACGGTATAGCGTACTCCTTTTCCTTCTCCGATTCCGTCAATAATGATAGAATCCTTGTTGCCACCGCGCACAATTCCTTCAAGCATTTTGCCTTTTGATTCAAAAGACACTTTGTCGCCGACTTTCACGCCAAAATCGGCGGTATTTTCTCCGCCTTTTTTCGGTGTTTCGTTCTTTGGCGGTTTTCCCGCTACAAGTCCGCCGTGTCCGTCTGAATAGTAGTAGATATAGCCTTTGCCGGACTTTTTTGGCACTCGCTTTATATACTTATGCCCCAAAGCCTTTTCAAGGTTATACTGCTCCGCCATTTTGTCATACAGTGATTTGTTTACAACAATCATTTTATTTATCCCCCTGTGCAAGTTCATCTAATACATCTGCTACGGCTTTTTTTATTTCGTCCTCTGAATCCATTTCATCATCGTATGGGAATGAATCTTCAAGAGAATCAAAAAGCGACTTTTTAACCTCATCATTCTTTTTCAGTCCGAGTTTTTCAGCAACGCGTTTCAAAGAGTATTCACCATTTGCGGTATTAAAACATACCCAGGTTTTTGTAGAAGGCGACCACTTAAAACCGTTTCTTTTCAGCATTGAGATAGTTTCGCCGTCCGGCTTTCCAGGGAAGGAAATCTGATAACGCCCCCAATCCTTGTTTTCAACAACGGTTGTTCCGTCTTCACCTTCGTAAAGATTGCCGCTTACACCGGTCTTTGTTTCACTTTCGCCGTTTGCCTTTGCATTTCTTGCGTTTTCGTTCAACTTAGGAAGTTCTTCCCAAATACTATGTTTGTCAGTGAAAACCTTTTTTCCGGTTTTTTCCTGTTCCTTCTGAATGTAAACAAGCATTGCTCTTGCTACACCCGGATTGTTACGGATTCTACGCTTTATTTTGTCTACAAGACCCTGTTTTGCATATCCGAAAGTGTCTCTGCCTTCCAAAATGCGCTTTACATCTGCTCCGATGATATTTTCAGCTTCGCTCATGTCTTTTTCATCTACCGGAATGTCTTCGCCCTTGTCCTGTTCGTTTTGATATATTGTCTTTAATTTTTCCTGGGCAAACTCTTTAGCGTATTTTTTGTGATAATGATTCCAAACTGCCGTTCCGATTGTGTATTCACTTACCGGCTCGCCGTTTTCCTCTTCCGTTTCAGCGATTTTCTTTTTCAATTCGCTTAAAAACTCTTTATCGTCCTTTACATTCAAATTAGCGTATTGTGTAAGTTTCTTTTCTCCAAGACGCTTGATAGAATCCTGTGCTGCGTGTTTTGTGTAAGAATCTTCTGCGTATTCTTTCGCTTTGCTATCCACAAGAGCGTCAATTTCCTTTCCGCGCTTAATTTTTTCATCTTCTTTGTAACGGTCGTCTTCATTTTCAAGCATTTGCCTGTAATTGTCTTCAAACTCGCTTTTAGAATCTGAAATCTGTTCTCTCTGCTCTTTGGTGTCTTTTCCTAGAGACTGATTGAGCATTAAGTCATGGCAAGCGTCTGAATCCATATCCAGGTCTTCATAAGAGATATTGAACTCTTCATAGATTTTGTCATAAAGCGGATTGCTGCCGCCGATATTCAGCGCGATAAAATCAGAAAGTTCCTTGCGTCCTTTTTCTGTCGCGCCGTATTTTTCGGCAATCTGCTTTATGACATTTTTTGCCGTTTCCATATCGTTTACTTTCTTTGTTTCCTTGCCGTCTCCGATATGGCGTATATCATCAAGAGTAAATCCAATGTTTTTAGGCTCTTCTTTTTTTGGAGTTTTCAAACCTTCCTGTCTTGCGTAAATAATAAGGTTTCCGAACGCTCCGTCATTCCAATCTTCGCCGTGTCCGTCTTTTTTGCCTTCCTCATATCTGAACGCATGAGAAAACTTTTTGCCGTCTTTGGAAATTGAAACAATGCCATTTTCGACATTTACATCAACGCCGTATTTCTTCGCCTGTTCTTCAAAGTGATTTTTGATTTTTTCATCAGTCGCTTTCTTTTCGTTCTTTTCTGATTCGATTGTGTCATTTCTTCCGGAAATATAATCAGAAAGTTCTTTTACGAAAGGTAAAGGTCTGCCGTTTTCATCGCTGAATCTGTCGCGGTTTTCAAGAATAATCTGCATAAGTTCTTCTGAATCCGTGCAAGCGTCAATTTTTTTCTTTAAGGCCGCAATAGCCATTTTTGCGCCGCGTGAATGACTGTCATACTTCGGTTTCCACTTTCCCGGTGCAACCTTAATGTACTTTTTGCCCTTCCATTCGCGGATAGTTCCAACCGGATAGCCGGCTTTTTCAATGCTTGTCATTTCAAACGCAAGTAAAGATTTTTTAAGTTCTTTCTTCTCTGCGTTTTCCTTCTGCTCCAGGTCGTCAAGATGTGCAAGAATCTTTTTCTTGAAATACTCTAATTTCTCGTCCATAGCATTTTCCTTGAAAAAAAAAGAAAGCCGGCTATCCCTAGAGGTTCAATGCTAGGAATAACCGGCTTTGCTTAACGGCAAACACCGTTTTAATATTGTGCTTGCCGATATTATACTACATTTCTGCTTTTAATAAAGTGCTTTTACGGATATAAAGTCGCAAATTGCCTTTAGAATCCTTTGCAAAAGATATAGACTTCTTCAATCCGATTTTGCGGTCTATGTCGTCCTTAATCTCCGCGTTAGTTTTTCCGGCTTCTCTGCCTTCAATTATCCACTGTTTCACTTCGTCCATAGGTCGAGCGGTACTCATAATTGAATCAACCATAGCCTTAACCTGTTCTTCATGAGAAGGAATATTCTGTTTTTCCTTTTCGTTCAGTTCAGTGTATTTCTTTTCAAGTTCTTCTCTATGGTCTTTGAGGTGGTCGTATTCGTTGCTCATTTCCATTTTTCTTTGTGTAAGCTGCTGAATACGCTCTTCAATCTGCTCTTTGTTGTGGATTCCCTGTTGCTCAAAGCCTTCAATCTGCTTTTGACGCTGATACTTAATCTTTGCAAGAGATTTCTTGTTCTTGCTCAATTTTGCTTTTGTGTCCGCAAGATTGCTTTCAGTCCACTTCAAAAGATTTTCAATGTTCTTTGCCTTATCTTCGTCAGTGTTTACACCCCAACCAAAACCGCCGCGCTCTGATACTTTTAGCCACTCTTCGGCAGCTTTTGCTTTCTGCTCCGGAGTTGCTTTTTTATTTTTGAGCGTCTTAATAGCGTCTTTGCCAACTCTTACCTGTACAGTTTCTTTGTCTACTTCTTCGGTTTCAGCCTTGATGTTGCGTTCAATGAACTTGTATTCGTCATTTTCTTCGATAGGGTCAAAGATGTTGCTATTGTCATGCAAAATGTCTCTTTGAGTGTCGTTGATTCGCATTTCTGTTTTAAGTTCTTCGGCTCTTCTGTCGATTTCCATTCCGGCTCTTACTTTAGGGTCTTTAATAAGCGAGAACTTCATTTCGTTTGCGTCCACATCATCAACATTCAACTTATTGCCTTTGTAAGAGAAAATAGCGTCAATGCGTCCTTTTTTCTGCTCATAAAGTTCATAAAGTCGAGCGTCCAAGGTGTCATACATAAGCGGATAAACAATGTCAGTTACGCCCTGTTTATTTCCCTGTCTCCAAATACGACCTTCAACCTGTGTTGCCTCTGTCGGATTCCAACCAAGCATACAGTTGTAAATAGTGCTTGCGTTGCCGTTCAAAGATACGCCTTCCTTAATGGATTCAGTGCCAATAATCAACTTGCATTTACCGTCTACATTGTTAAAGTCGTTTTTGAGAGTTTCACGCTCTTTAAGTCTCTTGTCCGGACTACCTGTTTCTTTACCCATGAATCCTATTGCGTCTTCCGGATAACCGTGTTTTACCAGGTATTCCTTAATGTACTTAAAGTTTTCAACACCGCGAGGAACATACATAACCTGTCCGACTGTCTTATTGCGTTTCCACTGTTCAATAATAGAATCGCAAACAAACTTCAACTTTGGTGAGTTCTCTACACAATTTTCCGGTTTAAGCTGCTCAACATCAAACTTCATGCCTTTCTTTTCTGCCCATTCTTGATAGCGTCCGATATTTTCCGGGGCAACAAAAGAAGGACTTAAAATAGCCTGTCTCATGTTATTCATGGCAACCAAAACACCGCCCTTGTCGTCCTTGCTTGCGTTTGCCATACGGTCAAGTTCACAACCGATAATAACTTTCTGCAAGTCGTTCTGTTGCAAGTATGGAGTTTTAGTTACTCTCTGCGGTCTGATAACGCCGGCTTCCTCACCGTCAACCTTGTCGATATATTCCTCAATAAGCGCCTGTAATGCGTCAAGATTATTATATGACTTCATAACATTTTCTTGTTTTACGTTGTTATGACTGTCTACGACATAATCAAGCTGCACATCAGCAAACTTTTCAAGGAAGTGATGAAGGTTATAAATGCCAAGTTCCTGTAAACGCTTGCGGGCAATAAGCGAAAGAATAGAGTAAACTTCCGCCGGTTTATTTGTAAATGGAGTTGCCGAAAGTCCGAATACATTGCGGTTATTGTTATGACGCTGAATGTACTGTGTAATAGCAAACATCTTTTGAGCCTGTGCTGAAATACTTCCGCCCATTCCCTGGAACTCATTCGCACCGCCTTTGTTTGCGTCCTCTTCTTCCTTACTGCCGTAAATCATGCGTGGAGTAGAGAATACATGATTGAAGTTATGTATTTCATCTACCGTGATATGGTCTATTCCGAGGTCTTCAAGGTTTACGCTATCGCCTTCGGTCTTTGTCATTTGTCCTACGGTAAAGTCTTTGTCCTCGTTATCCTGTGCCTTGTCGCGTTTAGATTCCTTCTTAAACGGATTGTCAGTTGCAAACTCTACATCTTCATAAAGTTCGTCTTCTGTCTCTGGCTTGAATCCGATTTTTTCAAGAGCTTCGTAAGTACAAACATACAAAACGCCGTCTTTAAGTCCTTTTTTCGCTTCTTCCAAAGCCTTACCGCGTAAATTGGAAAGTCCTACAACTTCCTGTCCTGGGAATAATTCATGTATAGACTGAATCCAATTTTCATAGACTGCGGACGGTACACAAATAAGCGGTCGTTTTGCCTTTCCGGTCTGCAACTGATTTACAGTTGATACAATACCTGTCGCGGTTTTTCCTACGCCGACATCGTATGCAAGAAGGCCGCTACCTTTGCTTGCAAGGAAGGAAATACCCTTAATTTGCTGCTTTAAGAGTTTAAACTTTTTACTTCCCTTATGGTCGCACATACCGTCTACAAATACCGGCATTTTTGAATAGTCCGGATTTACAGTCGCATTGTACTGTCTGTTATAGTCGCTTGCGAGTTTATCCTGTAATTCCTTATCAAGTCCTTCTTTCAAGAATCTGTTGAAAAGTTTTTCAGCGGTAATTTTTCGCAAGTTTTTGCGTCTCATGTTGAGATTCTTTTTAACAAACTCGTCCATATTTCTCTGTCCGGAAACATTAAGTTTCTTGCCGAGAATATAGTCTTGTACATCGCTCCAATGAATATCTTCCGGAATTTCATACTTAGAAATTGGACTTTTGCCGTATCTGTATTCGTTTTCCGGGTCTCTTGCCCAACGGAAGAAATCTGCAATAAGTCCTTTTACTGTTTCACCTCTGAAAGAATATTCTTTTTCATCGCCTGTATCATATTCTTTTACCCAATGGTCGATAGGTGAGAGTGTAAAGTCTCCGATGTTCTTTTTTGCCGGCAACGCGCCTTCAAGAATTGTCTTTGCTTTCAGATAGTCCGGATTTTCCTTGTCGTCTCTGTAATCATCTTCAAGAGCTTCAAGTTTCTCTTGAATGTTACCGCTTGCATAAGTAACGACATTCTCATAGTTTCCGTTGCTTTTTTTGATATAACGGCCGCTATTTTCGATGTATTTCTTGTCTTCTTCCGAAAGTTTAGTCATATCAATATCACCGTTGTAATCGGTGTGTTTCCAAACTTCCATTTCTTCACTTGACGCGCCTACACCGTAAGTCTTTGAGAACTCTTCCGCGCTTATGAGTTTACCTGTGTATGTAATCTCGTGTTTGCCTTCCGCGTTCTTGTTTCCCTTCATAGCGTCAGAACGGTTTTTATGTTCTTCGGCTGCCGATTTCTTGCCTTCACTTAAAACCTTTACATTACCGTCTTTGTCGGTCTGCGTAACTCTTCCGGTCTTAAAGTTTACAGTCATTGTTTTTCCTACCCATTCCGGCTTTTCTGTAATTTCAGCCTTTACAGTAGGAATATCGCTCTTATCAACCGGTATAGAATCAACCTTAATCTTATCTAACGCCTCTTCAATAGTCATGCCGTCAATAGACACATATTTTTCAGTATTGCCGAACCGTCCTGTTCTTTCTGTTTCAGTTCCGATAATACAATCCGGGTGAGATTCAAAATACTTATCGCTTGAAAGACTTCCAGGCTCTCCCTTTCCTTTGCGCATAACAATAATGTCAGTTCCTACGCCGGTAGTTCCGAATGTACCATTAGGAAGTCGCCATGCTTCAAGTAACTGTCCTTTGCCTTCGAGTTTCTCTTTAATCTTTGTATTTCCGCTACGCAAGAATGAGGAAGGAACAACCATAGCCAAAATACCGCCGTCCTTCAAAGTGTCTAAAGTGCGGTCAATAAAATACTCTTCATAGCGCGAGTGTTCTTTTCCTTCGCCTTTGCCCTTATATCGTCCGCTATATCGTCCATAAGGCGGATTTCCTACGGCAACATCAAACTTTTCAAAGTTCTTTCCGGCAAACATTCCGCCGTTCATAAAGTTTTCCTGGAACGCGCCTTGTTTTATCGTTGCGTCCGGGTGCAAAATATGATTGATTCTTGCGGATTCCTCTTCAAGTTCAAACATTGTGAAAGTCTCTTTTCTGCCTTCTGCAAAGCGTCCAATACCGCTTGACGGCTCAATAACCGTCTTATCCTGTCGAGGGTTGTATTTGTCTACAAGCTGCCAAACTTTATTTATGACATTCTGCGGAGTGTAATACTCGTAAAGAACACCGCTATTACTTGCGCCTTCTTCACCTGTTCCGCCCGCGCCTTCATACTGCCTTAAAAGTGCCTTGTCTGATTCTGTAAAGTCTTCATCTTTCTTTGTTGCAAGAAGTTTCTTTACTTCTTCGCGGATTTTAAGGATTTCGCCTTTTGTCAGTCGTTTTCCTGTTCCAACTGCTCCGGATTCTCCAATCCCGTCAGAAGATTCTGTTCCGCCAAGTCGCTCTCCAAATTGATTAGAATCGAGTTCAAATCCACTTCCGTTGGATTCTGAATCCCCATTTTGTGAGCCATTTCCGCCGCTATCTGTCCGGCCGCCGTTCCGTAAGCCTGTATCACGTTCGGAAATTCTTCCTTGCTCAGTTTCATTTGAATTGTCTGCGCCATTTTCTATTCCCCCATTTTTTTTAGCGTTATCGTTTCCAAGCATAGCATTACTGCGGTTTTCGTGAGCTTCAATTTCGCTTTCTCTCTCTGCTACTTTTGGAGCGTCCTTTTCAGCCTGTAGAATCTGCTTTGCTTCCGGTGAATATATTTCCCAAACTTTACGCATAAGAGAGCGGTTGATAATGCGTTTAGGCTCTTTTACCTTTTCGCCGTTTTTAGACGCTCTTTCTTTGAACGCCTGTTCAACCTTCTTTTGTGTAACCGGCTTTTTGTTCTTGTCGCGGTCAGCCTTATTTTTGAATAAGGTATTCCACTTGTCTTTGTTCGTAAAGAACTCCAAAACATGAGCCGCAAAAGTTTTCTTGTCTACGCCATAGTCTTTCTTGATGTTGTTCTGTTCGTAATCGGTAGAAATACGTTTCTCCGAAAGTCCGAACAAGTCTTTCAACGCCGTAAAAGGCTTTAAGAAAGTTTCATTGTAGATGTAATACCAGGGTCTTTTTGGATTGCCTGTCGCAATCTTTTTAAGGTATTTATGCGACAATGCTTTTTCTATGGTATTCCAATCATCAACAGATACTTTCTTGCTGAATCTAAGAATAAACTTTGCCATAAATAAACCTCCAACTGTTTATTTCTTAATTTATATTTTCCGTTACTCTTTACGCTTTTTTCCGTCAAGTTCCGGATAACACCTTATCCAAGTTCCGCGACACCAAGGGTGGCAAACAGATACCGGCGCGTCTGATATTTTTTCAAGTTTCTTGCCGTTCCATTCTTTACCTTCCCATATAGCCAGGTCTGCGTATTCGTCTTTTACCACTCCGCTTGCAAGTGGCGTATTGCTCCATACTGCAATCTTGCCGTTTATCTTTTTACAGTAAGGGCAAGTGTTGCCGTCTATGACTTCAACGCGCTCAAAATAGACTTTTTCGCCTTCTGCTGCGTTATGGACTTCTTCACGGATAAAAGAATTGTTGAATGTTTTTTGTATTTCTGTGTCTGCAACTCTTTGAAAATCGCGGTTATAGTTCACCATTTTGTCAAAAAGTGCCTGTGAGACTTGCGACTTGCTCTTATGGTCTATAACGCCGTCAATAAGAATCTGCTTTACTTCGCTTTTCATTGAATCAGAAATCCGCGTAATCTTTTCAGCTGCGGACTGCTGAATAACTGTAATACGCGCCTGTTCCGGTCGTGTAAGACTTTCTCCAAAAGCGTTTTTCATGTTCTTTACAGAATCAGCAATCCAATCAAAAGATTTTCCGTTGTATTTAAGCGATTCAAGATTCTGTTTTTTAATGTTTTCAAGAGTGTTTGTTTTAAGCATACGGTCAAGAATATGTCCTAGTGCTTTACTGTCTAAAACAATTTTTTCAGCTGCATTTGAGACATTGCGGTTTAGGAACTTTTCAAGATTCTTTACGAAAAAATCCCATTCTTTTTGAGTGATAGGCTCTCCGCTTTCCGGTGAGTATAAAACTTTGCCCTTCCAGGTAAGATTTACCGCTTTTGACATCACGGTTATTTTTGGAAGATTAAAATAATCAATGACAAAATTATATGTATTATTTACAAGGTTTGAGAAAAACTTTGCCCATTTGTCGGTAAGTTCTTCTTGTGCCTTAAAAGAGAATCCTTCGCCTTTAGCCGATTTTGTAGGAACACCCAAAGATAAACTCGCGCTCCGTAAAGCCTTGTTTATTTTGGTAATACGGTTTAATGGTGTCATTCCACGGATATTAAGACTTAAAGAAGAGTAGTTCATTTCTTTAATGTTCTGCATTGACTTGTTTACAGAAACAATCTTTTCACCGCATAACGCCTTTTCAAGCGCGTTATATTTTTCTTCGGCATTGTTTTCTGTGATGTCAGTCAAGTTTATTTGAATATCCATACCGTTTGTGTCCTAAAAATCTACTTAAAGATTGATTGTAATTGCGTTTACAAGCGATTTTTCAACCGGCTTTTCTTCGTTACCTTCTACGGTGTTTTCTTCTTGCTTTTCTCCGCCGTTGTCTATTTCATTCCATGCGTTTTCATCAACATTTGATTCTGCGTTGTCGTCCGCTCCGATTTCGGTTTCGCTTTCACCTTCAAAACTTGCTCCGCCGTCCATGTCTCCCATATCTTCCATTCCGCCGCCTTCCTGTGCGCTTGCGGCCTGGTACATCTGTGTAAACTGTGGATTTGCCGGACATTCGTCCGCCCATTTTCCTTCAAGAGGTTTCAATCCCTTTTCCTTGCGGACTTCATTCAGCGTCTTGTAAGATTCAAGTTCAGCCTTTGCAAGGTCTACCATTTGCTTAGGGTCGTCTCTTTCATATCCGACAAACTCAAACTCATAGCCTGGGTAAACAATTTCAAGAATCTTGTTTATATGTTTCTGCAAATAGCCGAGAATGTTTCCTAAAACCAAAGATTTTGACGCTTCAATTTCCGGCGCGCTATTATGCTCAAATACCGGTTGAGACTTCTGCGAGTGCAATCCAAGTTCATCAATGGAAGAGCCGAAAAGGGCAACAATAGAGGACATAAGGAAATCAAGCCAATTCTGATATTCCATTTCCTTGTTTGTTCCGCCAAGCTGCACCCATTTGATAGAGTTGTTTTCACCGTTACCACTTCCGGCGGGTACGATAGGTACGCGCCACTGATTTGAAGGCGAACCGCTCATAATATCTGTAAGATAATCTTCCATTTCCTCAACTGTCTCTTGACTAGCGTTGCCGTCAAGTAAGAGCATACCGCGAGGAAGTTTATTTTCCGTAAAGAATCCGGCATTATAAATCAAAGTGTTTATTGACGCGGTGATAAGGTCTATTGCCTGTTCTACCGGTGAATATCCGTAAAATGAGAATCGGACATCGGAGCGAGGGTTGAGACAATCAAAAATCATCGTTCCTTCCGGAAAAAATGCCTGTGGAATGTTATTGATTAACTGCACATACTTGATGTTGTAAGGATTGTTTTGTCCGGGCAATACTTTTTCGATTGTTGCTCCGTCCACCGCAAAAAAAGCGTAAGGTTTACCGCCTTTTGTATATGCAATTTCTGTTGCGCCTTCGTCAATTTCAAGAACATCGCGGATAAGTTTAATACAGTAACTCTGAAAATCGTCTCTGTCTGAATCCTTGTCAGTTCCGCAATTCATCAAGAACTTTTCAATAGCCGTTCTCTCTTTTGAAGTTTTACCGGCCGCACTGATAACATCTTCTCCAACCTTATGAATTACAAAACCGCGAAAATTGCGGTTTGTGGAAGGCTTTAAGAATGGTCTGATTCTATCCTGTACATTTTTGATACAGATATTGATTATCCAGGCTTTTTTTGCAACACGGCGGAGCGTCCAAGGGTCTACTTCGCGATTTAACATTCTGTCAGCCGTTCGCAAGTTGCCATACTGATTTTGTACGTTTAGATATGGGTCAAAATATGCGCTCTGAAAACCTGTCTTTGTCTCATGGAAGTATGTAGAATTATTCTGAAATCTCTTGTGATTGTTTTCAAGTTTCTGTATTTCGCGCTTTAAGTTTACCGGTTTTACATTTGAATCTATCTGTGGAAAAAACATAGAAAAACCCCTTTGTACATAAATTGCGTACTTGCTTTTCTATGGTTCAGAATAGAAAAACAGATTAAAAGAGATTTTTCTTCTTGCCTATATATTATTATACCTTTGCCATTCTTTCAAGATTAAGAATAATCTTGCCTTAAAATCGCAAAACCGACTGTTACCGCCTTCTGTTGTAATGATTTAAGACGCTTTGTAAACTCTTACCGCGCCTTGCTCTGCTGCCTTCGTGTTCCTGGGTGAGAATAATTTCAGAACTCTGCCTTTTGTTTTTTGCCCATTGGTCGTAAAAGTTTATAACTCTGTTTTTTCCTTCGGCCGCATAATTAGCCAACGCCCACGCCCAAAAACTATCGGCGTGTCCTTTTTCGTTGCGTTCAGCGTCATATCTGAATCCGCCTACCGTTGCCGTTCTCTTGATACTGTGAATCTGTGAATGAAAATCACGGTCGTTTTCAAGCAAAAACTCTTGTTTTTCAAGTCCAAACTTTACGCTCATTGCAAGTTGCTCTTTTGACTGCGCCGTAAAGGTAACGCCTTCTATACGGTCGCCGTATCGTTTTTGTAGAGCTTCGTAAATACTCGCGCCCATTCCTGTTTTATCCATTGCGCCGCGATAAATAGGCAAATTATCATAAAGTTTACAAAACGCGCCTTTTTGAGTTTCAAACTCCGTGTTTCTCATTTCACATCTTAAAACACTTCGTTTCTTGCCGTCCTTCGTCATACCGATAATATAAAAAGCGGTCGCGTCATGCGTTCTGCCGACATCGTAACCCAAAAATAAAGGTGAGCCGTGAACTTCCGGCTTATAATTTGCTATAAGGTCGTCTACATCTTTATACGCTTTAATGCTTATTCCTGTATTGCTTTCCTCTGAAAAATATTCTTCATCGCTTACAGAATCTGCCGGAACATCACACTCACGCTTGCCAGGTGTATTACTGAAAATCAATTCAAGTGAAATATAACTGCTTGCTGAATCAATAAAGCTGCACTCACATTCCTGTTGAAAGTCTTCAAGAGTTGAGTTTCTGTAAATATCAATAAGGCGGTCTGTTCCGAATGTCATAACGCGCTCTTCTGTCTGCATATCCTTCGCAATCTGTACGGCGGTTTTTACGTCCTTACACATTACTTTTGCATACCACCAGGGAACAAAATAGCGGTCAAAGTTAGGGTATTTTTCTTTATCCGTGCATATCTCATAAAACTTGCCGATTGTACCAAGTGGAGTAGAGCCGACTTCAATACAACCACGGCGCAATGTACAGAATGACGCTGCGGTATAAATCTCATTTGAAAGGCGCGGTAAATAAATTGCAAACTCGTCTAAACACACATCGCCGTTTTTACCGCGTGGCGGTCTGCATGGCAAACTGATTAAACGGCTTGTTGTTTTACCGCCGATGTCCTCAAACTCTAACATTGTAGCCGTTGAGTGAATCAGCTTCTTTTTGTATCTGTCCGGAATAGATTCATAGAACTCGCGCGCGTATCTTATTTTTTCTTGCGCGTCATCTTCATTGTATGAAACAAACTGCTTTGTGTATTTCGTTCTAGCCGGGTCTAAAGCCTTTACAAGTCCTTTTATTGCTACGACAAAAGAAAAGCCTGTCTGTCGAGATTTAAGCAAGGAAATAAAACGCGAACGATTCATAATAAAATCGTCTTGCCAAAAATCAAGAATAACATCTTGATTATTGTATTTCATAAAGGCGTAAACATAATTGAGTTTTTCTTCCGGTGTCCATAAGTCCATTGTTTAGTCTTCCTCTGCGCGTTCTGCCGTGTTTTCAGTCCGCAAGTCCGAAAGTTCCGCAATGTCTGAATTGTTTTTTATAACCTTTGTTTTTACTTGTAAATTACCCTTAATGATTTCGGCGGTAGTTTCTATTTCCATGCCGTCCTTATCGTCTCCTTCCGGTTTAGTAAGCGCAAGAATCTCACTTTGAACTTTCTGCTTATCAATAGGCAAGTATACAATGCGTCCTTCTCTTCCTACTGCCTGGAATCCACTCAAATATGTAATTGCGTCTTCGTCAGAAATATCCTCAATGTTTTTAATGTCGAGAACTTGAAAACTCAAACCGTCTTTAGTGTTTATAGTCTTTGTCTGTAAGAATTGTTTAGGATTCATAAACGCCTGTTTCATTTTCATCTGTAAAACGGCGTTGCGTGCCTCTTTTAAATTAACTTTTATAATATTTTCTTCAAAATCTGATATGAATTGAGTTATTTCCGGGTGTTTCTGCCTAAACTTAAAAGCTGCAACCGCAAGAACCTGTGAATCCTTACATTTAGTTCCTGTCATTCTGTATGATTCAGCGGAATTATGATAAGAAGGTGCGCCGGCAAGAGTGTAGTAGAAACAATAAAGCCTTGCGCGGTCTTCTTTTACATTTTTCCAATCAATAGAGCCGTCATTTATATCAACTTCAACTTTTCTTTTTGTTTTTGGATTTACTTCATAAAGGGTGGCAAGTAATTTCTTTTCTGTTCGTTTTGTAGATTTTCTTTGAGTAGTTTTCTTTGTATTGTTTTCTTCTTCCGCAATAACTTCATTATCAACATTGTTTTGACTGTTCATTTATTCCACTCTCTTCTGAATCAGAATCTTTGTTATCCTTGCATACATGAAGTATGTAACCTTGAAAAAGGTGTCCGTTGTCCGTTACCGCGCTTACGCGCGTAGGGTCGCATATATACACCTTTTGGAATCCGCCGGCAATGTATTTTACTTCCGCCCCGCAATTTTGGCACTTCTGCATTTACATCTGCCCCAAAATTTTTTTTAGGTCGTCTCCGCGATAAGAGCGCGAGAATCCATAGCGCGACTTTACGCCGTCCTTAAACTCTATGACTATATAGCCAAAAAAAGAATCTGAAAGAGTTTCGCGAAAGATTTTTTCAAGATTGCTTTCGTTCATCTCGTCAGTCTCAATTTCAAAAGAACTTGCTTCATTCAGCAAGACAACTTTTCCTTTTTCGTAACTGATACGGATTGCACCTGTAAACTTTGATTCAGTTTTGTTTTTAAGATACTCAAGGATATAGTCATATTGGCGTTTCATTTTCCCCACCCATAACTACATCATTGTTCAGAAATGATGTTAAGATTAAGAATCCTAACTCTAAGAACTGTAAATAATAAAGGTTTTCTTCTTACTTTAATTTTACTCTGTAATTGCCGTATTTTCAAGGTGTCATTTGTTTTTAAGGTTTATGCTTGAAAAGTGGTAAAAACCGCAATACTTGCAAACATAAATCGCCTTGCACCTCTTGTATAACGACATTTCTCTTTGCGCGGTCTTCGGTAGATTCCGTCCGCAATCACTGCCGTAACGCTTGCTCCGCAAGGTGTTGTTCTTTTCCACCCGCCGGGCAAACTTTAGGCAATTCTTGTAGTTGGTAAAACACTTCTTCTTTGTTTTCCAACACAAGCATATTACCGCCTTGTCGTTGTTTGTCTTCACATTCTCCGCCTCCCATTTTTTTATTTAATACCTCTTTCAAGTTGAATAACCGCGCAAATATCACCAGGTATGGCGTTTTCAATTTCCAATAAAGCGCGTTTCACTCCTTCGGTATCAATATCTACTTCTAGGGTATGAAGGCCGCAAGCCTTTTTTAATTTGTCTGTAAGCTGCTGATACTTGTAAGCCATTTTCATAAGTTCAGTATTTTGCTCGATTTTCATACAATACCTCTTAATTCGCTTGCTCCAACATTTCTACAACTATTGCTAGAAGGAAAAATAAGACTAACCGTATAGCGGTTACCACAAATAACCCCAGGAAAATAAAACAGATAATCGTTACTATCATTTTTCATTGTCTCCCCAAAACCAATCTGCATATTTCTCTGCTTCTTTCTCGAACATAGTTACTCCTCCATATATTTCGGTATCTCACACCAAGCGATAATGGCGCCCTCATACACTTCATTCTCATAATTATCAAGCCATTTGATAGGCGCATAAGAATGATAATTACATACTGTATAGCTACCATCATATACTAGCACCCATTGATTTTCTGCTGGCATAATTCCGTCTTTTGTTAGTGCCAGTAGAAAATCGCCACTCCGTGACAGGCTGAAATGACCAAAA